>NZ_JACYVM010000006.1:0-256038 GCF_014842355.1 Sphingomonas sp. CFBP 13706 | reverse complement strand
CTTGATTTTAAGCCGGTGCCAGCCGGCGCCGAGGCCGACTTCTTCAACACAATCGGGCAATACGTGGATCAACGACGCGCGCGTCTCGTATGAGGATGTGGTCTTCTCGCCGACGCCCGCGACCGACGGCATCACGCAGTTCTTCCAGGCGACGCAGCGGATCGGCAGCGGCACGCAGCGCACCGATCTGCTTCGCGCCGGCGCCGGTGGCAACTTCCAGACCAAGGGGCAGAAGGGCTGGACCGTCCAGGACGATTTCACCTTCACCGGTCTTCAGGGGCACACGATCAAGGTCGGCGCCAAGGCGAAATGGGTGAAGCTCAACACGCGCGAGCAGAACCTGACCAACCCGCAATATACCTATGACGTCAACGCGATCCCCGGCGTCGCCTTCAACGACACACTGCCCTACCAGCTCCAGTTCGGCGCCGCCGTCGCGGCGGGCAATCCCAACGTCCGGTCGAACAATTTCCAGATCGGTTTCTATGCGCAGGATGATTGGGACGTCACCGACCACCTGACGCTCAATCTTGGCTTGCGCTGGGATTATGAGCGGACGCCGGCCTATCTCGATTATGCCACCTCGGCAGAGAATGTCGCAGCAGTGTCACCCGCCAATTACGGCAACCTCACTGGCGCCGATTACGACATCAACGACTATATCTCGACCGGCAACAACCGGAAGGCGTTCAAGGGTGCGTGGCAACCGCGTCTGGGCTTTACCTACCGCTTCGACGAAGCCGGACGCTTCTCGATGTTCGGGGGCTATGGCCGCTCCTATGATCGCAACCAGTTCGACTTCCTGCAGCAGGAGGTCAGCCAGGGCGCGTATCAGGTCCGCACGTTCAACTTCATCGGCAATGATTCACTTAACCCCTGCGTGCCGAGCCAGACCTGCATCGCGTGGAACCCGGTCTACCTGACCGAGGCCGGACGTCAGCAGCTGGCAACCTCGGCGAGTGGTGGTGGCCGCGCGATCGTCATGATGAACAACGACCTGAAGCTGCCCTATTCGGACCAGTTCAGCCTTGGTCTGCGCGGCCGCTTCTCGCCGGTCGAACTCGAGCTGGGCTTCACGCATATCGAGAGCAATGACGGGTTTGCATTCCTGCTCGGCAACCGTCGCCCGGACGGGAGCTTCTTCTTCAACGATCCGGCCAACCCGACCGACGTGCCGCAGTCCCCGTTCTCCTTCTCGCCGAACGGCTTCGGGTCGATCATTCTCGGCACCAATGGCCTGAAGACCAATTCCGATGCGGTCTATTTCAAGCTGACCAAGACCTATTCGGCGGCCTCGCCGTGGAGCATCGACGCAACCTACACCTACACGCAGGCCGACGAGAACCGGCAGTTCGGCGAAACCTATTCGCTCGATTTCGCCCAGCTCTCCGATTATCCGACCTTGCGCTCGTCGGGCGTGCCGCGCCACCGGTTCGTCATTGCGGGCAGCGTCGATACGCCGATCGGGGTGACGATCTCGACCAAGTTCCAGATCGAATCGCCGATCTATCTCAAGGCGTTCATCGACAATTCGGATCCGTTCTCGCGGACGCTGGTCGGGCGCGAGGCCGATGGCCTTGGCGATCTCTGGGGTCGCCGACAGCTCGATTTCGCGTTCACGAAATATGTCCCGCTCGGCTTCATCTCCGATCAGACCAAGATCCGCATGCGGCTCGATATCCTGAACGTGATGAACGACCGCAATTACGTCGATTTCAACAACAGCCCGCTCGATCCGAATTACGGTCGGCGGTCGACCTACAGCACGGGCGGCAACGCACCGCGCACGGTCAAATTGTCGGCGGGTTTCTCCTTCTGACCTGCCCCCGGGGGACGTGGCCCAGCCACGCCCCCGCTCCTTTTGAAGACCAGACCCGAAGGACATCATGATCGATCGCAGGCAGTTGCTGGGCCACAGCACGCTCGGCCTGGCGGGACTCATGGCCGGTTGCGCCGCGCCGTTCCGCCCCAGTGCGCCCCTCCCCAGCGCGGCTCTACCCCGCCCCGGGACCATCGCTACGCCGATGCCGAGCGCGTTGCTTGCGGACCTCCATCACCGCAGCTTCCGCTATTTCTGGGACACGACCGATCCCGTCACGGGGCTTGCACCCGATCGTTGGCCGACACCGTCCTTCGCGTCGATCGCCGCGGTCGGCTTCGCGCTCACCGCCTATCCGATCGGAGTCGAGAATGGCTGGATCACGCGCGACCAGGCGCGCGCGCGGACCCTGGCCACGCTCGAATTCTTCGCAGCCGCCCCGCAGGGCGACAGCCGTAGCGACGATAGCGGCTTCAAGGGCCTGTTCTACCATTTCCTCGGCCGGACCAAGGGTCACCGCTTCGCACGCGCCGAACTGTCGACGATCGACACGGCGCTGCTGATCGGCGGCGTGCTGTTCGCCCAGAGCTGGTTCGATACCGAGCATCCGGGCGACGTCCGGATCCGTGCGCTGGCGGACCAGCTCTATGCCGCGATCGACTGGACCTGGATCACCCCGCGTGCACCGTTCATGGCGATGGGCTGGCATCCCGAAAGCGGCTTCATCCCGCATGACTGGAACATCTACAACGAAGGCCTGCTGCTATATATCCTCGCGCTCGGCTCGCCGACGCACGCGCTACCAGCAGACAGCTGGGATGCCTGGACGAGCCGGTTCGACGCGCAGTGGGGCGACCGCTGGGGCGGCGAGCCGCACGTCCAGTTTCCCGCGCTGTTCATCCATCAGTACAGCCATTGCTGGATCGACTTCCGCGGCATTCGCGACCGCTACATGACGGCGAAGGGCATCGATTATTTCGAGAACAGCCGCCGCGCGGTCCGCGCGCAGCGCGCCTATGCGATCGCCAACCCCGAAGGCTGGGTAGGCTATGGCCCAGATGTCTGGGGGCTGACCGCATGCGACGGCCCCGGCGACTTCACCACCGACATTGGCGGCCGCCGCCGCGAATTCTTCAGCTATGCGGCCCGCGGTGTCGGCGACCGGGACGACGGGACGCTGGCCCCGACCGCGGCAGCGGCATCGATCGCGTTCGAACCCGAATTGTCGAGCCGTGCGATCGAGACGATGCACGCCCGCTACGGCGCCCGCATCTACGGCAAATACGGCTTTCTCGATTCGTTCAACCCGACGCTGACGGCCACGTCGGTGCCGCTGAAGCATGGCAGCGTCGATCCCGCTGCGGGCTGGGTGGACGACGATTATCTTGGCATCGACCAGGGCGCGATCGTGGTCATGATGGAGAACTGGCGCACCGGGCTCGTCTGGACGACCATGCGCCGCAATCCGCATATCCGCCGCGGGTTGCAGCGCGCGGGGTTTACCGGGGGCTGGCTGACCTGATCGCCGCACCGGGCGATGACGTGATAACAGGTGCGCACGGCCGGCTCGGGCGCGATAGGATGACGCATGCATCGCCCTAGGACCACCATCCGCCAGCTCAGCTATTTCGTCGCGCTCGCCGAAAACGGCAGCTTCACCCGCGCGGCCGAACGGATGGGCGTGTCACAGCCATCGCTCTCGCAACAGATCCGCGCGCTCGAGACGATTCTCGGTGCGCCGCTCTTTGAGCGCGGCGGGCCTGCGATCCCGACGCCGCTCGGCCGCGAGCTTCTCGAGCGCGCGCGTCGGATCCTGTTCGACCTTGCGGACCTGGAGGAAGTGCGCGTCGCTTCAGCGGACGCGCTGGTCGGGACGATCCGGCTGGGCGTATCGCCGACGCTCGGCGCCTATCTGCTACCGACCTTCGTCGCGCGTCTGCACCGTGACCATCCGACGCTGCGCATCCATGTCCGCGAAGGCCTGCCGTCCGCGCTGACCGCCGGACTCGCGGCGGGTGACCACGACCTGATCCTCGCGCAGCTGCCGGTCGCGGGGCGCGGGTTTCACACCGAGCGTCTGTTCCGTGAAGCGCTGTATCTGGCGATGGCGGCGGACCATCCGCTGAGCCCGAAGGCCGGAATCGAGATGGCCGATCTGCGCGGCCAGAACCTGCTGACGCTCGTCGCAGACTATCGCCTCGCGCAACAGGTCGCCGCGATCGCCGGCGAAGTCGGCGCGGTCGTGCTCAATGATTATGAGGGCACCAGTCTCGACGCGATCCGGCAGATGGCCGGGATGGGCATGGGGCTGGCATTGCTGCCCGAGCTTTATGTCCGCCAGGAAGTGCGTGACGGTGGCGACGTCATCGTGCGGCCGTTCAGCCATGGCCGACAATATCGCGAGATCGGACTGCTGTGGCGCATCGGCGCAGGCCGTGCTCCCGCCTATCACCTGATCGCCGACCTGTTGCGCGCGGTTGGCCCATAGGTTTATCCTATCGATGATATAGCCGCCCCGTAGTTGTATCAATAACACTGTGCGGCAATTCTGATTGCGGACTCGAGCAGTTGGATGACGCAGGTGGCAGGCAAACGAATCGGATGGCGTGAAGCGCGCGGCTGGCTGGGCGAGATCGTCGGACCCGATACGCCCTATCTCCGCCTCGCAATGGTGTACGGCGTCGCGATCAGCCTGTTGTCGCTCGCCACGCCGATCTCGGTGCAGCTGCTGATCAACAGCGTCGCCAACACCGCGCTGCCAGCACCGTTATGGACGCTGGCCGGGCTGTTGCTCGTGCTGCTGCTGTTCGTCGCCGGGCTCAGCGCAATGCGCTTCTGGGTCATGGCGCTGTTCGAACGGCGGTTCTTCGCGCGCGTCGTCGCCGAAATCACCGAACGCGCCGTCCACGCGCAGAACCCCTTCTTCGCCGATCAGAATCGCGGCGACCTATTCAACCGCTATTTCGATCTCGTCGTGGTGCAGAAGGCGGTGCCGAGCCTGGTGATCGGGGCGTTCACGATCATCCTCCAGTCCGCGGTCGGGCTCGTCGTGACGAGTTTCTACCACCCCTTCTTCCTCGCGTTCAACGCGCTGCTGATCCTGCTGGTGCTCGCGATCTGGACGATCTGGTCGCGCGGATCGATCCGCTCCGCGGTCGCGCTCAGTCACGCCAAGCATGAGGCCGCCCGCTGGCTGGAAAGCCTGGGCGGATCGAACGGTTTCTACAAATCGAGCCGCCATCTCGATTTCGCGATGGATCGGTCCGAAGCCGTCACTGCCACCTATGTCGACCGCCACGAACGCTATTTCCGCTACAGCTTCGCGCAGACCGTGGCCTTCCTGCTGCTCTATGCTTTTGCCAGCGCGGCGCTGCTCGCGCTCGGCGGCAATCTGACCCTGCGCGGCGAATTGTCGATCGGACAGCTGGTCGCGGCCGAGCTGATCCTGAGCGGTGTATTCTACGGCGTGTCGCAGCTCGGCTGGTATCTCGACACGCTCTACGATCTGATCGCGAGCGCCGAGGAATTGTCGCTGCTGTTCGCGATTCCCCAGGAACAGGCGGCCGCCACCGCGGGACAGGCGCCCGGCGATGGTGCCGTCCGGCTCGAAGCGGTCGAAGTGGAGGGTGCGCGCTTCGACTTCTCGCTGGCGGCCGGCGAACAACTCGTCACGCTGGCGGATGGCGGGGCCGAACGGCTGCTGGCGATGGTGCTCAAGCGCCACATCGTGCCCGAGCGCGGGCTGGTCACGGTCGGGGGCGCCGACATGGCGACGTTCGACATGTATCTGTTGCGATCCGCGGTGATGGTGCTCGACCGGCCGACGATCGTCGAGGTCACGATCCGCGAATATCTGTCGCTTGCCGCAGCGGCGGGATCCGACCCGGGCGGGATGCTCGAAGTCCTCGACGCCGTGGGCCTGCGCGAGCGGGTTGCGCAATTCCCGCACGGGCTCGACACCCCGCTTGCCGCGTCGGGCTATCCGCTGGCGATCGGCGAGGTAGTTGCGCTCAAGCTGGCCAGCGCGCTGCTCGTGCGACCACGCGTGCTGATGCTCTCGCAGCTGTGCGACCTGATCCCCGCGGAGCGGCTGGCGGACGTGCTGCGCCGGCTGAAGGCGGCCGGGACGACCACCTTGCTGTGTACCGGCCGGCCCGAAGACATCGTCCTCGATGGCTGGTTCCGGCTCGAACCGCATCGCCAGCGACGCTTCGCCACCCATGCCGCGCTGATCACCGACGCGCATACGGAGTCGAACGATGCCGTATAGTCCCGATCGCGTGGCACATTTCCCGACACTGGCGAAGATGCGCGCCCCGCGCAGCGCGGTGACGGTCGCGTGGCTGCTGTTTATCGGCATCGCGGTCGCGATCGCGATCATGGCGCTGGTCCCCTGGGTGCAGACCGCCAATGGCACCGGCCAGGTCGTCGCGCTCGATCCCGACGATCGGCAGCAGCAGGTGACGGCGTTCGTGCCTGGCCGCGTCGAACGCTGGTACGTGCATGACGGGCAGCATGTCGAACGCGGCGATCCGATAGCGCGCGTCGTCGATCTCGACCCCGATCTGCTGTCACGTCTGCGCGCCGAACGGGCGCAGGTCGAGGCGGAGATCGCCGCGGTCCAGCAGAGCCGCGCGGTCGCCGGCATCGACGTGTCGCGTACCGCGCAACTGTTCGCCGAGGGGCTGGCCGCGCGGCGCGACTATGAGCAGACCCAGATCAAGGTCGCCGATGCAGGCGCCAAGCTGGCCGAGGCGCGCGCCAAGCTCAACCGGATCGACATCCAGCTCAACCGCCAGTCCGCGCAGATGGTCCGCGCACCCCGCGACGGTCGCGTCGAGCAGCTCAACGCCACGACCGGTGGATCGATGGTGTCGCCCGGCACGGTGCTCGCGGTGATCGCGCCCGAGCGCGTCGAGCGCGCGGTCGAACTGTTCGTTGACGGTCGCGACGTGCCCGTGCTGCGTCCCGGCCGACCGGTCCGCCTCGAATTCGAAGGCTGGCCCGCGATCCAGTTCAGCGGCTGGCCATCGGTTGCACAGGGCATGTTCGACGGCCGCGTCCGCACGATCGATCCCAATGCCGCCCCCGACGGGCTGTTCCGCATCCTGGTCGAGCCCCAGCCCGGCAAGCCCGCCTGGCCCGCGCGCGAATTCGTCCGCCCCGGCGGCAAGGTGCGCGGCTGGGTGCAGGGCGAGACGGTGCTGGTCGGCTATGAACTCTGGCGCCAGCTCAACGACTTCCCGCTTGAATTCGGGCGGCGCCCGGCGGCAGCCGCAAAGGGCGAGGCCAAGGGCATGGACGCGAAGGCCTCCGACGAGGAGGGCGGCAAGAAGTGACCCGGTTCTTCGCCGCACTGCTGATGCTGCTGTCCCCGGTGGCAGCGATCGCGCAAGCCGCCCCACTGACACTCGACGAGGTGCTGCGTGCCTCCGCGCGGTCGGCCCCGCAGATCGTCGAGGCACTCGCGCGCGTCCGCCAGGCGGAGGGGCGATCGCTGTCGGCGGACGGCGCATTCGACACGGTGTTCGACGTCGACGGCAAGTCGCGCGTCGCGGGCTATTATGACGGCACCGTGGTCGAGAGCCGTGTGACGCGGCCGCTGACGACCAATGGCGGCTATGTCTATGGTGGCTACCGCGCATCGCGGGGCACTTTTCCGGTCTATGAGGATCAGGCCTATACCAACCGGCTGGGCGAGGCGAAGGTCGGCGCGCTCTTCGCCCTGCTGCGCGACCGCGTCGTGGACGAACGCCGGACGCGGCGCAGCGTCGCCGGCGCGGACATCGACGTCGCAAGGTTCGAGGCGCAGATGGTCGCGATCGGCGTCCAGCGTCGCGCGGTCGACGCCTATCAGGCCTGGGTCGCCGCGGGGTTGCGCCTGCGTGCCTATCGCGACCTGCTCGATCTGGCGGAACGGCGGCGCGGCGCGATCGGGCGGCTGGTGACGCTGGGTGCACGACCCGAAATCCTGTTGACCGAAAACGACCAGAACCTCGTCCGCCGGCGCGCGCTCGTCGTGCGCGCCGAACAGGATATCGCCACCGCCGCCAACACGCTGTCGCTCTATCTGCGCGACGATGCGGGGGCGCCGCTGCTCGTATCACCCGACCGGCTGCCCGCGGACACGAGTGCGCTTGGCGGCGTCGCGCCGACCGGATCGAGCGCGGCAGCGGTCACGCGGCCGGATTACCGGGCGATCCTGACCCGGATCGACCAGTCGACCGCGCGGCTGATGCTGGCGGAAAACGATCTGTCGCCCCGGCTCGACCTGCGCGGTGAAGTCGGCAAGGATGTCGGCCCGGTCGGTCTGGGCGGACCGAACCGCACGCCGCTCGAAGCGGCGGTCGGCTTCCGCTTCAGCGTCCCGCTTCAGAATCGCGCCGCCAAGGGGCGCGTGGCCGAAGCCCGCGCCGAGATCGACGCACTGGCACAGCGCAGCCGCTTCCTGCGCGACCAGATCGCGATCGAGGTCGAGGGAATCGTCATCGCGGTCGGCGCGACCGAACGGCTTGCCGGGATCGCGGAGGAGGAACGCAGTCTTGCCGACCGGCTCGCGGTTGCCGAACGCCGCCGCTTCGAGCTGGGATCGGGCGACTTCTTCCTGGTCAACCAGCGCGAGGAGACCGCGACCGATGCGCGCGTCCGCCTGATCGACGCGCAAGCGCGAATCGCCTCCGCGCGCGCCGAACTCGCCGCCGCGACGGCCGACCGTGTCGCACTGGGGCTGGACCGCTAGGCCCCGCCCCCGCCCTGCTCAATAGGCCAGTGCGCAGCCATCGGCGCGCATCTCGCTCGCCGCGGCATAGACGCGGGTGTCGCCGTCCATCCGGTGCTCGACGCATTCATAGCGCCCGAAGCCGCCATCGGGATCGCCGATCGTCCACCCCATGTCGACCAGCCGCTTGCGCGTCGCGACCGGCACGCCGGTTTCGAGCCGGAGCAGCCCGGTGGGTCCGAGCCCGGGCGTATCTTCGCCCATCGATTGCGACGATCCCTCGTGATGCCAGCGCGGCGAATCCCCTGCCGACTGGATCTCGAGCCCATAGTCGACGCGGTTGACGATGATCTGCGTCTGCCCCTGCGGCTGCATGTCGCCGCCCATCACGCCGAAGCTCATCCACGGCGCGCCCTTGCGCGTCGCGAAGCCCGGGATGATCGTCTGGAACGGCCGCTTGCCCGGCGCATAGATGTTGGGGTGCCCGCCCTTGAGGCTGAACAGCTGCCCGCGATCCTGGAACATGAAGCCGAGGCCATCGGCGACGAGGCCCGATCCCATCCCGCGGAAGTTGGACTGGATCATCGACACCATCATGCCGTCCTTGTCCGCGCAACTGAAATAGGTGGTGTCGCCGTGGCTCGGCGCCTGGCCCGGATAGACCGGGGTCAGCAGCCGGTCGGGGCGGATCAGCTTGGCACGTTGTGCCGCATAGTCCTTCGAGATCAGCCACTCAACGGGCACCTTGGCGAAGTGCGGATCAGCGTAATAGCGCGCGCGATCCTCATAGGCGAGGCGCTTGGCTTCGGCCTGCAGGTGAATCGACAGCGCGGACTGGAAGCCTGCGCCCTTCAGGTCGAACCGCTCGAGAATGTTGAGCATCTGGAGCGTCGCCAGCCCCTGCGTGTTCTCGCCGAGCGCGTGGACTGTCGTGCCGCGATAGTCTGTCGTGCTGGGCGCGATCCATTCCGAATGGTGCGCGGCGAGGTCCGCCGCCGACAGCCAGCCGCCGATCCGCTTGAAATAGCGCTCGATCGTCTGCGCGATGTCGCCCTCATAGAACGCACCGCGTCCACCGCTGGCGATCGCGCGATAGGTGCGTGCGAGGTCGGGATTGCGGAACACGCCCCCCGCCGCCGGCCCCTTGCCGTCCGCCAGCCCATAGGTGCGCAGCGCATTGGCGGACTCCTCCAGCCCGTTCCCCGGACGGCGGAACGCGGTGAGGCTGCGGCGGATATAATAAGCGATGATGTCGGGGACCGGCGCGCCCGCTTCGGCGAGCGCGATCGCGGGTTGGAACAGGTCCGCCCAGGGCAGCTTCCCGTAGCGCTGGTGCATCGTCCACCACGCATCGACCGTCCCCGGCACCGACACGCTGAGCGCACCGAGCGGCGGCAGTGCGCCGTTCTTGGCGCGCGACCGCACCGTTTCCAGGCTCAGGCCGCGCGGCGATGCACCCGACCCGGCGAGCCCGACGACCGCCTTGCGCTTCGGATCCCAGATCATCGCATAGGCATCCCCGCCGATCCCGCTCGACGTCGGCTCGAGGAAGCCGAGACACGCGTTGATCGCGATCGCCGCATCGACCGCGGAGCCACCCGACCGCAGGATGTCGATCCCCGCCTGCGTCGCGAGCGGGTGCGCGGTCCCCGCCGCGCCGTTGAGCCCATAGACCGCGGTGCGCGACGCGAAGCTCGCGCCGATCGGCCGGTCGCCGGCATGGACGTCGGGGCGCAGGAAGCGCTCCTCGCCGGGCGCCCAGAATGTAGGATTGGTATCCGTCGCGGGTGCTGCCCCCTGACCCGGGCCGGGGGCGGGGTCGGTGCTGGCTGTACCGCGCTGCGCTGAGGCAAGTGTCGGAAGCAGCGCCGCCGCGGGCAGCGATGCGATGAAGGTGCGACGATGCATTGGCGAACTCCCAGGACCAGGCATGGTTGTTGCCCGCAGGGGCGATCGGCGCAAGTGGCTGAAATCGGCGGCGCCTCGATGGATCAGCGCCGGCGTCTGGCTGCGACGATCTGAAGCAGCACCGCCGCAGCGGACAAGACCGCGCCGAGGCCCGTGACCGCGGCCCAGCCGTCCATGTGCCATGCCCAGGTCGCGCCGGCGGATCCCGCCGCGCCACCGAGGAACATCGCCCCCATGAAGATCGTGTTCAGCCGGGCACGGGCCTCGGGCCGCAGCGCGTATACCACATGCTGGTTGGAGACGAGCGCGCTCTGCACGCCGAAATCGAGCAGGATCACGCCGACCACTAGCCCGGCAATCGAACTCCAAAGCGCAAAGACCGCCCAGCTTGCCAGCGTCAGCACGGCCCCGAGCAGGATCACCAGCCTTGGGCCACGGCGGTCGGCGATGCGCCCGGCGACCGGCGCGGCAAGCACGCCGACCGCGCCGACCACCCCGAACAGGCCCGCGATATCCGCCCCCAGACCGAAGCGCGGACTCTGCAGATGGATCGCGAGGATCGTCCAGAACACGCTGAACGCGCCGAACAGCAGCGCCTGCGTGATGGCCGCCTTGCGTAGCGCGCCGAACTCCCGCCAGAGACCGCCGAGCGACCGCAACAGCCGCGCATAACCGAGATCCGCGGTCGGGACGCTGCGCGGCAGCCGCACCGCCATCACCACCCCCGCGCCGAGCGCCATCGGCACGCCCAGCCAGAACATCGCCCGCCATCCGGCATGCGTCGCGACGAAACCCGCCAGCGTCCGGCTGAGCAGGATGCCGCACAACAGCCCCGCCATGACCGTCCCGACCGTTGCACCGCGTCGTTCCGGGCTTGCGAGATGCGCGGCGAACGGCACGACCTGTTGCGCGACGGTCGACAATATCCCGACGAGCAGCGACGCGGCGATCAGCATCGCCGCGCTCGGGGCGATCGCGGCGAGGATCAGGGCCGCGGCCAGCCCCAGGAACTGCACGACGATCAGACGCCGGCGTTCGACCAGGTCGCCGAGCGGTACCAGCAGGAACAGTCCCGCGGCATAGCCAAGCTGGGTCGCGGTCGGCACCAAGCTGGTCGCGGCCCCGGGCAGGTCGCGCTCGATGATCCCCAGCATGGGCTGGTTGTAATAGATGTTGGCGACGGCAACGCCGGCCGCCGCGGCCATCACGAACGTCAGCCCCCGACCGAGATGGTGTCCGCCCGGCGGGCCTGGCATCGACGCATCCGTCTCCAAGGGGCCACGGTCGTGCGCAATACTCGTCATACCAAATTCCTCTGCGACCGCGTGCCCGCTATGTGGACCATGGTGCAATGCCCGATAAGAGCGCGTCAGTGGCGAAGATGGGCTCGCCATCAGCGGCGCATCAATGCGGTGCGGAAGGTGATCGCGAACCGGGTCCGCCCCGGCCGCGACGCGAGCACCACCCGCGTCGCGTGCGCCTCCGCAACCTGCGCGACGATCGCCAGCCCCAGCCCGCTGCTGGCGGATGCGGCACGATCGCGTTTCCAGAAACGGCGAAAGATCGACGGCTGATCCGCCTCGGGGATGCCGGGGCCGTCGTCGCAGACCGCCAGCGTGCCGTCTGTCCCGATCGTCACGTCGATCCGCCGTCCCACGCCGCTATGCTTGACCGCATTCTCGATCAGGCAGCCCAGCGCCTTGGCGATCCAGGCCGCATGGCCCGCGACCATCACGCTGTTTGCCTCCGTCGACAGCGCGATCGACTTGCCCTGGCGGATCGCCAGCGGTGCGATCGAGGCCACGCCGTCGGTCGCGATCGCGACGAGATCGACCGATGCCGCGGTATCCAGCGCGACGGTTTCGAGCTCGGCGATCTCCAGCACCTGCTCGACGATGCGGCCGAGCGTGTCGAGATCGCTGCGCAGCGTCGCCCGCAACGTAGCATCCTCGACCTCCTCGACACGAAGCCTGGCCACCGCGATCGGCGTGCGCAGTTCGTGCGCCGCATCGGCGATGAAGTCGCGCTGCATGCGGTAGCTCGACGTCAGACGCTCCAGCAGCGCATTGACCGCACGCGCGAGCGGACGCACCTCGGCCGGAAGCCGGTCGTCATGCAGCCGCAAATCGAGCGGCAGCGCATCGTCCGTCCGCAGCGATGCGGAGGCTCGCCGTACCGGCGCGACCGCACGCCGGATGATCAGCACGTCGATCGCCAGCAGCAGCAGCAGGACCGGCGTCACGATCGCCAGACCGTAGAGCAGGAACTGCGCCAGCAGGTCGTCGAGAATATAGTCCGGGTGGGTCAGGTTCTGCAGGACGACGATCCAGACACGCGCGCTCCCGACGCGCACCGGGCTGCTGGCGCCGGCATAGAAGGCGTGCCGCGACTGCCGGCGGAAGAAACGCTCCTCGTCGCTCAGCGGGATGGCAGCGAGCGGCACCAGGATCGGCGAGTCCGACCGGAACAGGACTGCACCACGCGGATCGACGATGCGGAATGCAAAGCCCGCACCCGGCGCGAACACCGCGGCGCTGGTCCCGTCCTGGGTCAGGTGCAACCTTCCGGTCGCGTCCTGCGACAGCGCCTGGCGCAGGGCCTGGGCATGGACGTGGACCGTCTGATGCTGGATCCGCGCCGCCGTCGTGTCGAGAAACAGATAGACCCCGCCGGCCACCGCCACGGCGGTGATCAGCACCGCGATCGCGTGCCAGCGCAGGATCTGCGCCATCAGCGACCGTGGCGGCCGCGTCACGCGTCCCGCTCCAGCATCATGTAGCCGACTCCTCGGACCGTAACGATATCCGCGGTCGCCTGCGACTCCGCCAGGCGACGCCGCAGCCGGTGGACATAGACCTCGACCGCATTCGACCCGAGATCGTCGGCGAGCCCGAACAGCAATTGTTCGAGATGCTGCTTGGTCACCACCCGGCTCGTGCGGCGGATCAGCCCGGCGAGCACCTCCAGTTCGCGCGCGGACAAAACGGTCGGCCGGCTGGCAACGGTGACCTCGCGCGTTGCCGGATCGAACCGGACATTGCCGCAATCGATCGTCCGGTCGACAATCGTGCCGCTGCGCCGGAGCAGCGCCTGGATGCGCGCGAGCAGTTCCTCGGGCGCGAACGGCTTGGCGAGATAGTCGTCGGCCCCCGCCTCGAGCCCGGTCACGCGGTGTGCGACGCTTGCCCGCGCGGTCAGCGCGATGACCGGCGTGGGATCATCGCGGTCGCGCAATTCGCGCACAACCGACAGGCCATCGCCGTCCGGCAGCCCGAGATCGAGGATGACCGCGGCATAGCGCGTATAGGACAGGATCAGCCGTGCATCGGCGGCGGTCGCGGTCGCGTCCGCGGCATAGCCCGCCTCGCCGAGCAGCCGGATCAGCATCGTGACCAGGTCGGCATGATCCTCGACGATCAGGATCCGCATCGACGCTTCCCGGTCGGGCTGCCCGGATCGCACCGCCCGCGCCCATCACCGCCCGTAAGGCTGGCGTAAGCCGGACGGGATAGGCCGACCGATCCTCGATCCCGATCGATGTCGCGCGATGCGCCGTCAGCAAAAATCAGAGTGTCTCCATGTCCGATATCCTTGGCCCGTTCGAACGGCTTGCAGCGACCCGCGCCCCGTTGTTCCGCGTCCGTGCGGCGCCCGACCAGCCGCGCCGGGTCGCCCTGTTCTCGGGCAACTACAACTATCTGCGCGACGGCGCCAACCAGGCGCCCAACCGCCTCGTCGGGTATCTCGAGCGCGACGGCGTCGACGTCCGGGTCTATTCACCGACATCGCCCCGCCCCGCCTTTGCCCCCAGGGGCACATTGGTGTCGGTCCCGTCGGTCCGGATTCCGGGTCGCGGCGAGTATCGGCTGGGGCTCGGATTGCCGGCGGCGGTCCGGCGCGATGTCGAACGTTTCCGCCCCGACATCGTCCACCTGTCCGCCCCCGACTGGACCGGCGTTGCCGCGCAGCGGCTGGCGCGGACGATGGGCGTCCCGGTCGTCGCCAGCCTGCACACGCGGTTCGAGACCTATGCGCAATTCTATGGTGCGGGATTGATCCGGCCAATGTTGGAACGGCATCTCGACCGGTTCTACACCGGCAACGACACGATCCTCGTGCCCACCCCTCCCATCGCCGCCGAGTTTTCCGCCAAGGGGCTTGGCGAGCGGACACGTCTCTGGGGTCGCGGGGTCGATCGCGACGCCTTCTCCCCGCGCCATCGCGACCTGGCCTGGCGCCGGCACATGGGCATCGCCGACACCGACATCGTCCTGCTCTTCTTCGGCCGGCTGGTCCGCGAGAAGGGACCGGCGCTGTTCGCCAACATCGTCGACGCGGTTCGCAAGGGTAGCGGAGATATGTGCGGATTATCCGCCACGATCCGGGCGGTGGTCGTCGGCGACGGGCCCGAACGGGACTGGCTAACGCGGCGCCTGCCGGACGCGATCCTCCTCGGCAGCCTGTCGGGCGACAGACTGGCCCGCGCAGTCGCCAGCGCGGATATTTTCGTCAATCCGAGCATTACCGAAGCCTTTGGCAACGTAACGTTGGAAGCGATGGCATCGGGATTGCCGAGCGTGTGCGTCGACATCCCCAGCGGACGCAACCTGCTGCGCAAGGAAACGGGCATGTTCTTCGCCGCGAACGATCTCGATGCGGCGGTCGCCGCGGTTCGCCGTCTCGCACTGTTCTCGGATCTGCGCACTTCGATGGGTCGGGCCGCACGCGCGGCAAGCGCGGCCTATGACTGGGACACGGCGTCGGCGATGGTCCTCGACGCCTACCGTGCGCTGGTGGGCACGGACACGGTGTCGGCAACCGCCGATCCGGGTGCCGCGCCGGCACTCTGGCGGAACCGGTCGGCCGCGGGCTGAGCGTCGTGACAGAACAGTGCAGCGCCCGGACGCCGTCAGGGTGGCGACGTCTCCTGTCATCGTCGTCGGTGCGAACGGCAGCCGCCGCTGCCGCGATGCTCGCCGTCGTCGCGATCGCCCTGGCGGCGCTAGCGAGCCTGCTCGACGGGGTCGACTGGTCCGACGTCCGCGACGCGCTGACGCGGATCGGCTGGGTCCGGCTGCTGCTCGCGGCCGGGATCACCGCAACCAGCTACGGCGTGCTGACCGGCTATGACGTGATCGCGCTGCGGGTCATCGGGCGACGGGTGGCCTATCCCCGGGCGGCGCTCGCCTCGTTCACCAGCTATGTCTTCAGCCACAATTTCGGGTTCGCGCTGCTGACCGGCGGAACCGCGCGGTGGCGGATCTACCAGCCCGCAGGGCTGACGATCGGCGAAGTCGGCCATGTCATGGTGCTGACCGGCCTGACCTTCTGGTCCGGGGTGCTCCTGCTGCTCGGGATCGGGCTTGTCGCCAGTCCCGATACGCTGGCGATTGCCGGCGTTGCGATGTCCTACCCGGTCCACGCCGCGATCGGCGCAGCGAGCCTCGCCCTGCTGGGCATGGTGCTGATCCTGCTCCACCGGCGTGGCGGTCGCATGATCGTCGCGTTCGGCGGCTCGATCCCCGTGCCTCGCACGCGGCAGGCACTGATCCAGATGATGCTGGCGAGCATCGACCTCGTCCTTGCGGCGCTGGTGCTGGTCGTCCTGCTGCCCGGCGCGTCGATTGCCCTGCTTCCCGGCCTGTTGCTCGGGTACCTGGTGGCGATCACGACGGGATTGATCACCCATGCCCCGGGCGGCGTGGGCGTGTTCGAAGCGGTGATGCTGGCGAGCCTCCCCGAGATCGACCGCGCGACGCTGTTCGCCGCCTTGCTCGCCTATCGGATGGTCTATTTCCTGATCCCGCTCGCCATCGGGATGGTGCTGTTCGCGCTTCATGAAGTCGACCTGCGGGCCCGCGTAAGGTCGGCGTAAGTCGGCGCGGCGATGAGCGCATGTCCTCATGCTCTCTCCATCGGAACCCGTTACCATGATCATCCGCGCGCGGCCCAGCGCCCCGTTCTCCCTCGCAGCGTTCTGCGCCCCCGCCCTCCTCGCCGCCAGCACCGGTGCAGCCGCGCAGACGCGATCGGCAGAGGCCCAGCCGGTGCCGGACGCGACCGCGATTGCGGGGGCGACGTCCGCCGCGATCCCCGCCATCCCCGAACCGATGATCTTCGACATGGTGCGGCCACTCGGCGCGCGGCGCGGCGAACTCGAGACCAACACGCTCGCCCAGGTCAATCTCAGCGGACCGTCGCGTCATGTCGAATGGGCGCCCGAGGTCGAGTATGCGGTCGCCGACGGCTTTGCGGTCGAGCTCGAGCTGCCGTTCACCAATGGCCGGCTGACCGATCTCAAAATGGGGCTGCAAGGGACGTTCGGCACGTTTCGCGGCGGACGCAGCATCCACGGCGTCCAGTATCTCGGGCTTCACAATCGCCGCGACGGGGGCTGGTCGAGCAGCCTGGTCTATCTGCTCGGCAACCGCTTCGGCGAACGGTTGAGCACGATGACGATGATCGGCGCGGGCGACGTGACGCTCAGGAGCACGAAGGGCACCGGGCTGATCGTCAATCACTCGACATTCTGGGATGTCGATGACGGCACCGTGCTCGGGTTCGAGGTGAACCGGCAGACGGGGGCGAGCGGCCATTGGCTCTTGATGCCACAGCTGCACCGCGCAATCGGGCGGAAGGTCTCGGCGCAGATCGGTGCGGGCGCCGAACGGGCCGTGTCGGGTCCATTCCGACCGCGCGTCGGCCTGCGCATCATCCGCGAATTCTGAGGTGCCAGCTGCCACGGAAGCCGGGCCCGCTGGTGCCGGCACGCCTGACATGCCACACCCCTGACATATCAGAACAAGGGGTTATGAATGCGCGCCAGTGCCTGTTTGATCGCTCTCCTCCTCGTCACGACCAGCGCGGTCGTCTCCGGCGCCAGCGCGCAGACGCCGGGCACGCCCTATCACCGCGCGCCCGATGCGATCGCACGGGCGCTGGAGACACCGCCGACCCCAGGCGTCTCGGTCAGCCCCGACCACCGGACGCTTGCGATCCTCGGCCGCGAGAATCTTCCGTCGATCGCCAATCTGTCCAAACCGATCCTGCGGCTCGGTGGCTATCGCATCGATCCCGCGACCAACGGTCAGGCCGAGGTCCGCGTGCAGTGGCTGAACGCGCTGCAGTTCAAGGATCTGGCGAGCGGCAAGACCATTAATGTCGCGCTGCCGGCCGGACTGCGCTTTGCCGCACCCGACTGGTCGCCCGACGGCACCCGCCTCGCCTTCTATGCGCAGCAGCCCGACGGTCTCTCGCTGTGGATCGCCGAGCGCAACGGCAGTGCGCGCATGGTGGCCAAGGGCCTGAACGGCACGTTCGGCACGCCGTTCGCCTGGATGCCCGACAGCACGGCGCTGATCGCCTACACCGTCCCCGCGAACCGCGGCCCCGCGCCGGTCGCCGGCGACACGCCGACGGGCCCCGTCGTCCAGGAAAGCGCGGGCCGATCGTCGGCGGCGCGAACCTATGAGGATCTGCTCGGCGATGCGCAGGACGAGGCCCTGTTCGATCATTATTTCACCGGCCAGCTCGTCCGGATCGCGCTGTCGGGTGCCGCCCGGCCGATCGGGGCACCCGGGCTCATCACCGAGTTCAGCGTCTCGCCCGACGGCCGGTATCTGCTGACCGAACGGCTCAAGCGGCCCTATTCCTATCTGCTGCCCGCGCGCTATTTCCCAACCGAGATCACCGTCGCGACGATCGATGGTCAGCCGGTACGGACGCTGGTCGATCGCCCGCTTGCCGACGATCTTCCGGTCGACTTCGACGCCGCCGTCAAGGGTCCGCGCGAGGCGATGTGGCGATCCGACGCCCCTGCCACGCTCGTCTGGGCCGAGGCGCTCGACGGCGGCAATCCGCGTGCGAAGGTCGCCTTCCACGACGTGGTCAAGATGCAGGCGGCACCGTTCGAAGCGGCGCCGGTCGACCTGGCGATGACCCCGGCGCGCTATGCGACGACCTTCTGGGGCGATGACGGCTTCGCGCTGGTCATCGATCGCGAATGGCGGTCGCGGACCGAACACCGGCTTGCGGTCGCACCGGCGCGACCGAGCCAGCCGCGCACGCTGCTGACCCGCAATTATCAGGACCAATATGGCGACCCGGGTCGGCCGGTCGTCGAATCGAACGCCGCGGGCAAACCGGTGATGCGCTTCACCCCGGACCATAAGGCCGTCTACGTCACCGGCGACGGTGCGACCAAGGCGGGCGCCTTCCCCTTCCTTGCGACGCTGCCGCTTACAGGCGGCGAACAGACGCGGCTATGGTCCGCCAAGCCGCCCTATTACGAAACCGTCGTCGCGATGCTCGACGATACCGGGCAGCGCATCCTCACGCGCCGCGAAAGCGCAAAGCTCGCCCCCAATTACGTCGTGCGCAGCGTCAGGGGCGGCAGCGCCAAGCCGGTCACCGCGTTCGCCGATCCTGCCCCGGTGTTCGCCGGCGTGACGCAGCGCACGATCACCTATCCCCGCGCCGACGGGCTTGCACTGTCCGGGTCGCTCTACCTGCCCGCGGGCTATGATGCGAAGCGCGACGGGCCGCTGCCGACCTTGCTCTGGGCGTACCCCGCCGAATTCACCGATGCGAAGGTCGCCGGGCAGACCGTCGATCAGGGCAATCGCTTCGTGCGCCCACGCGGCATCAGCCATCTGTTCCTGCTGACCCAGGGCTATGCGATCCTCGACAATCCGGCGATGCCGATCATCGGCGAAGGCGGCACGGAGGCGAACGACACCTACGTCAAGCAACTCCAGCAAGATGCGCAGGCGGCGGTCGATGCCGTCGTTAAGCTCGGGGTCGCCGACCGGACCCGCATGGCGGTCGGCGGGCACAGCTATGGCGCGTTCATGACCGCCAATCTGCTCGCGCATACCGATCTCTTCCGCGCAGGCATCGCCCGGTCGGGCGCATATAACCGCACGCTGACCCCGTTCGGGTTCCAGGCCGAACAGCGGACCTATTGGCAGGCGACGCCGACCTATACCGAAATGAGCCCGTTCACTTATGCCGACCGGATCAAGGCGCCGATCCTGCTGATCCACGGCGGCGCGGACGACAATAGCGGCACCTTCCCGATCCAGTCCGAACGCATGTACGCTGCGCTCAAGGGCAATGGTGCGACCGTGCGCTACGTCGTCCTGCCCAACGAACCGCACGGCTATCGCGCGCTGGAGTCGACCGAAGAGACGCTGTGGCAGATGACGGACTGGCTGGACCGCTACGTGAAGCTGAAGCCGGCGCCGGAGACGGCGGAGCGCCGGCCATGACCGGCCGGTGCTCCTTTCCGCGGGCTTGCGCGACGGCCGGTCCCGTCGCATCGGCACCCCATGTGTAATCGTGCGCGGTTCGAGGGCGAGCCCGAAACCCTGACCCAAGTCTTTGGCGCGGGCTGGCTGACGCCAAGGCCGATGGATAACCGGTTCAATCCGACCGAGCTCTACCCCAAAAGCCGCGCCTATGTGATCCGCGAACAGGACGGGGCCCGCGGGCTCGATGTGATGCAGTGGGACGTGACCGCCGGGCAGGCGCCATGGCCGATGACCAATGTCCGCAACCTCGCGCTGCCGCAGTGGAAAGCCCTCGCGGCGAACCCCGAAAACCGGTGCCTGATTCCGCTCACCGAATTCTGCGAATGGACGCCCGACCCCGTTGATCGCGGCGACGGGAAAAAGCCCATCAAGGGCGAGATGTGGTTCGACGTCATCGACCAGGACGTGTTCGCGATCGCCGGATTCTGGCGCCAGATCGGCGAGCAGCGCTATTTCGCGATGGTCACCTGCGACGCGAACGAACTGGTCGTGCCGATCCACCCCAAGGCGATGATCACCATCCTGCATCCGGAGGATCACGCGCTCTGGCTCACCGGTCGCTACGACGACGTCGTCGCACTGCAGCGCCCCTATCCGGCCAGCCGGATGACGGTGCGCGGCCCCGTCTTTCCGACCCGCACCGCCGCGCCAACGGGCCGCACCCTGCTATAAGTGTCGAACTACCCAGCGCGGCATCGGGCCGCGCGCCGACGCCAAGCGGCAATCACCTGCAACCATGATCAGGCGGGCGGCGTACCGCCCGCCTGACCGATCGTCACTTGGGGGCGGACGGCGCGGCGGGCGCGACCGTGGTAGCGACAGGCGTCGCGGCGATCGGCGCACCCGGCGAAGCCACCGTCGCGGCCGGGGATTTCATCGTCTGGCGGATGAACACGGTCTGGTTGATCTGCTCGAACGCCGTCTGATAGACCGACACGTCGTAGATCGGCTCTTCGTCCTGCGCCCCCGAGCCATAGACGGTCGATTTGACTTTCCCCATGACGAAGCTCAGCCGCACATGCGTCGTCGACGGGCTGGTCTGTTCGATAAAGGCCGAAACGATCGGCGTCTTCTTCGATTTACCGAAACCGGTCCACAGGCTGTACGACATCTTGCCCTTGGTCGACGCGATACCGGTGATCAGCCCGGTGTCCTTGTCGGCGGCTTGGATACGATAGCCCGAATCCTGCAGCACCGACATGACGGCGCCAAACACCTGGTCCTTGCCCGCCTCGATGTCCCGACCCTGCAGCTGCTGCAGTTCGAGCGACGACATGACAACCGGCTTTTTTGCAAGGACGACAGACGCGTCGAGGCATGCACCCGCCATGGCGAGCGCTACGATAAGCTTCTTCATTGATATTCCCCGTTAGAACGAACTGCTGCGGCTTTGAAAATCGCTGACGACCTTGTTCGCGTCGAACTTGATCACGAGTGTCATGGCGCGCGACGACTGGCTCGACCGCGACTTCTTGTTGCTGAACCCCAGCCCGCCAAGCCCCGCGGCGCCGCCGCCACCACCGCCGCCGAACAGGCCGATCGAAAACCCCGATGTCTTGTCGTAAGACACCGTGGCATGGCGGTCATAGACCCACATTTCCTGTCCGGAACCATCGATAGTGGTAATGTTCGGCCCGCCAAACGCCTCGATGATCTGCGCCTGCGTCGTCGTGCCGACCTTCAGGTTCATCTGCACCATGCCGTGCGTCAGCGTGTTCGGATCATCCTTCGCCGAAGCCCCTGCTGGAACCGTCGCCGCAAATGCCGCAGCCAGAATGATTGCCCGAATCATAGATCCCCCCGTAATATCCCGCGCTTATCACTGTTGTTTGTGCGCGAGAAGGTGGAGCCGGAGGCAATAGATCGATATCTGATGTATTGTGACGAAGCGAAGTATTAGAATAGCCAGATCTAGTCGGAGATCGTGCCGTCAGCGAAGGCGCGGCGGCCGCCGCTGACGGCGATCCGGCGTCAGGCGTGCGCCGGCCTGGCGTGGACGATCGCGGTCGCCGCGGACATCAGGATCGCGTCCTCGACGAACCCGGTGCTCGTCTGCCCCCAGCGTTCCATCGCCCATTTACGGGCGGCGAGGCCACCATAGGATGACAGGATCGCCGCGCCGATTCCGAGCGCTGCGCCCGTCAGCTGACGCTTTGGCGGGGCGAGCGCCGCGCCGGCAAAGCCGCCCGTGATCGTGCGCGCGAACAGACCAAGGAACACCGTACGATCGGGCGCGGTCTTCATCTTGTCGCCCGCCATTTCGGCCGCAGCCATCGCCACGCCCCCGGCGGTGATCAGCGGCACCGCCATCAGACGCGCTCCAGCGGTATCCTCAGGGAGCGTGCCGCGCTGGGCAGCGCCGGCCAGTGCAGCAAGCGGCGTCATCGCACGCTGTCCGGCCACCAGGCCTATCAGAAGGGAACGAAGCATAAGGGATCCTGTCGGTTGGAGCGATTGTCTGATCGGCCTCGTCAACGGATGACACCGTCAATGCGCTCCATCGCTGCGCGCCGCTCGATCCTGCACCGACCCGGGCATCACCCCGATACGCAGAGCGGCGCCCGCAAACGCGCTTGAACGTCCCCGATTTGCGCATATGCCGGAATGCATTGGAGCGAACGATGAATGATCCGGCGAATACCAAAAACGCGGCGTGGGACGGGACTCTGGTCAAAACCTGGCTCGAGCGGCGGCTTGCCGCGGCGAAGCTCGACCAGGCAATGGCGGACCGGCGCGGCTACGAGGCGCAGGACGATTATGACAAGGCGGCCGCCGAGGAATGGGCCTGCCGGGCGCTTCAGGCACCGGACTGCACCGCGGATCAGGCCGGTTTTGCCAAACGGCTCAAGGACCTGATCGCGCAGGACGATTATACCGCGACCGGCATCTACGACGATATCCGGTTCCAGCGCCATGTCCGCAGCCTGCTGCGCAAGATCGCCAAGATGGCCAAGACGAATGAAGGGTTCGAAAAGACGCTCCGCTACCAGTAAGCCCGAGCCATGGATGCTGCGCCCCCCCCGCTCGCGGGGTACCGCCGGCACTAGGCCGGCCGCATCCTCACGAGGCCCGTGCCATCCCGCCACTGCCGACACGCCGCGCCTCGCGCTGCCCGTGCATCGCCAGGAGGGCGGTCGTCGCATCCCGGTCGACCGCCGGAGAAAACACGAATCCCTGGCCGAGCACGCAGCCGATCGCGCGAAGCTGCGCGATCTGCTGATCCGACTCGATTCCCTCCGCGACGATCCGGATGCCCATCTTCTTGGCGACGCGGATCAGCCCTTCGACGATCGTCGCGCTGACACTGTCGGGTTCGAGATGATCGACGAACGTCTTGTCGATCTTGATCACGTCGACCGGCACCGTCAGAAGATGCGTGAGCGAGGCGAACCCGGTTCCGAAATCGTCGAGTGCAACCCGGATGCCGTGGTCACGCAACGCGCGGATCGCCTCCTGGATCGCCTGGTCGCCTCGGCCCATATACACGGTCTCGGTGACCTCCAGGATGACATGCTCGAGCGAGACGTCATGGCGTTCGAACGCCGATGCCAGCACGCGCGCAATCGCCCCGCCGCTCAAATCCTCCGACGAGACGTTGATCCCGACATGCTGGACCGCGAGACCCAGATCGAGCCAGGTCCGGATGTCGGCGGCGACAAGCCCCATCATCCGCTCGGTCAGCGCGGTCGAAACCCGCGCATCGCTGGTGGCTTCGTGGAACGCGGCGGCGGAAATGATCCGGTCGTCGATGCGCATCCGGCACAGCGCTTCCAGACCGACAATCTCGCGCGTGTCGAGCCGGAAGATCGGCTGGTAATAGGCCTCGATCCGTCCGTCGCAGAGTGCTGCGCTGACATCGCGGATCGCATGCAGACGCCGCGTCATGCTCGAACCCAGCGCGGCCGAATACATCACGAAGCTGCCGCGCGCGGTGTCCTTTGCATGGTACAGCGCGAAATCGGCATTCTGGCGCACAGGGTCGGTCACGGGATCGCCCGCGATATAGACGGCGCCACCGATGGTCGCGCGCGGCACGACGATCTGGCCGCCGCAATCGGCGGGTCGGCCCAGCGCATCGAGGATCCGCTGCGCGATCGCATCGGGTTCGGCCAGGTCGTCCGCCGACTCCAGGATCAGCGCGAATTCGTCGCCCCCGACCCGAAAGGTCCGCCCGGGCTCCCCCGCCGCCGCGATCCGCTGACCGACGATCCGCAGGACAGCATCGCCGGCCGGATGCCCGAACGTGTCGTTGATCACCTTCAGATTGTCGAGATCGAGCACGAACAGCGCCCAGCGCGCGACCGACCGACCCCGGATATCGGCCAATGCCGCATTGAAGGCCGCCCGGTTGGGCAGTTCCGTCAGCGTGTCGGTGAAGGCACGCCGCTCATGTTCGACGACGCGATTATGGCGATCGATGGCGATCAGGCAGAGATGCAGGCAATGCTCGACGAGCACGCGTTCGAACGCCGTCGGCCCCCGCGCTTCGCGGTAGTAAAAGGCAAAGGTCGCCACGATAACGCCGTCCGGATTCGAAATGGGGCTCGACCAGCAGCCGCGCAGACCGAGCGGCGCCACCAGATGTTTGAAATCGGCCCAGCGCGGATCGGTCGCGATATCCGCGACGCTGATGTCGGTGCCAAGATACGCGGCGGTTCCGCACGACCCCGCCAGCGGCCCGATCGCGGCGCCATCGATCGCCTGCGAATACGACTCCGGAAGACTGGGGCCGGCCAGCGGATGCATCCTGCCCGCGCGGTCGACCGTCAGGACCGAACAGATCACGCCGGGCACCAGCTGCTCGACCTGCTCGCATAACGACCGGCAGGTGACGTCCAGACTCTCGCCGCGTGCAATCCTCTTGAGTATCGCGTTCTGGAGTTGCAGCACCACACGCTGGGTATCATCACCGACTGGATAGGATAGATCGGTCATGGAGAAATCATAAGCCATGGATGCATCTGAGAACAATTTCTATTTACTTTTCATGAACATCCCAAACGGCTATAGTTCAGCCCGATTTGGCATGTATCCATTCGTCAACGGACGCGCACCCAGAACTGTACTGCACGAGCCCTCCGGAGTCCGACCGACACGCACGGACTTCGCCACGGATTGAGGATCCTTAGTCAAAGAACATATAGCGAACAATAGCTCTTGTCGCAATCTGGTCCCGCGCCTAGGACGCCGCATGGCTGGCACTCGCCGGCGGCGGAACACACGCGAGCAATGCTGCGCGAGGGGCTTGACGATGACGGACGCAGATCGGTGCTATTTCGAACGGCGAGCCGAGCAGGAAATTGCAATGGCTGCCGCCACCGAAGATCCCAGCGCCTGCGCCCGTCATTATGAACTCGCGAACCTGTATCTGTCGCTCATTTCGGAAACGCCCGTCAGCACGGCCGCCTGACGAGGACACCGGTAGCTACCGAGTAGCCAAGCCGCGGTGGTAACCGACGCTATGCATTGGCTACATTCTCGAGGACCTCGCTACGCATCGGCACGCAAGCGGTAGCCGACGCCCAGTTCGTTGGCGATCACGCTGCCGACTGGTCCCGGGTGCTCCAGCTTCTGCCGCAGGTTGCGGATGACGATGCGGAGATATTCGACGCGCGGATCCTCCTCGCCGCCCCAGGCCGCGGCGAGCACGCGCTGATGCGTCACGACGCGGCCGATGTGCCGGGCAAGCACCGCGAGCACGTCATGCTCCTTGCGGGTGAGATGCAGTTCCTCCGCGCCCCGGAACACGACCCGGCGATCGAGATCGATGCTGACGTCACCGGTGCGCACGATCTTAGGCGTGGTTTCGGACAGTCCATGATGACGCAGCGCCACCCGCAGGCGGGCGAGCAGTTCCTCGCTGTCGAACGGCTTGGTGATGAAATCATCCGCCCCCAGATCGAGTGCTGTGACCTTCTCGTCGACCGCATCGCGTGCCGACACCACCAGGATCACCGCATCGCCGTGCGTCCGCAGCAGCGGGATGAGGCTCAACCCGTCGCGGTCGGGCAGACCGAGGTCGAGCAGGACCGCGCTCGGATGCTCGACCGCCGCCTGCTGCAGCGCCTGCCGCCCGTCCTCGGCCTCGACCACGGCATAGCCCGCGCGGGTGAGCGTGTTGCGCAGCAGGCGGCGGATCGCGGCTTCGTCGTCCACCACGAGAATCTTTGCGGGCATTCAGGCGATGCTTTCGGGTTTGAGGTCGCGGACGATGAGCGCGCGGGGGAAGATCAGTGCGAAGGCGGCTCCGCTACCATCGTTGCGGTTCCCGGCCTCGACCATCATGTCCATCGCCTCCGCGAACGCCTTGACGATCGCGAGGCCGAGCCCCGTTCCACCCACCGCGCGATCGGACCCTTCGAGGCGGCGGAACGTCTCGAACACTTCGGTTTCCTTGCCCGGCGGCAGGCCGGGTCCGTGATCCATGACCGCCAGCCGAAGCTCACCGAACCGGTGCCGCCCCTCGATCACGATCTCGGTCCCGGGATCGCCGTAGCGCCCGGCATTGTCGAGCAGGTTGAGCAGGCAATGATGGAGCAGCTGCGGGTCGGTATAGACCAAAGGCAGGTCGGGCGGGACATCGAGCCGGACCGCATGGCCCTCCAGCGCGCGCCGTGCATCGTGCGCCGCGCCCGTCACCGCATCGCTGAGATCGGTCGGTTCGATGTTGAGCTTCAGCGCGCCCGCCTCGACCCGTGCCATGTCGAGCAGATTGGCGACGAAACGATTGAGCCGCGCGGCCTCGGCCTTGATCGTCGCGATCAGGTCGGGCGTCGCGCCATGCTCGAGCTGGTCCGCCGCGGCGATGACCGCGGTCAGCGGCGTACGCAGGTCATGGCTCACCGACGACAGCAGCGCCGCGCGCAACCGGTCGCGCGTCCGTACGGTCTCGACATCGCGCATCTCGACTTCGAGCCGCAACCGCTCGAGCACCAAGGCGGACTGGTCGAGCAGGCTGCTGAGCAGCGGCAGCTGGTCGGTGCGGACCGGGTCGGCTGCGCTGTCCTTCGCCACGCCGAGCACGCCGAGCACGCGGCCCCCGGCCTTCAGCGGCTGAAACAGCCATTCCGAGGCCGCAAGCGTGCCCGATCCTTTCCCGGCCGCCATGCCCGTGTCGAGCGCCCAGGTCGCCGCGGCGGTATCCATCGTGCCGAGATGATAGCCGGCATCGCTGGCCGCGAGGATCTCCAGGTTCTTGCCGATCCCGGGCACCAGCAGGACCACCTGTACGTCGAGCAGTCCGCGGACGTCGTCGCAGATCATCTGCGCCGCGACGTCGATGTCGTTCACGCTCGTGATCTGGCGCAGGAAACCGGCAAGCGTCGCGTTGGTCCGAGCACTCGCCGCGGCCAGATCCGCCTGCGCCCGGACACGTGAGGTCAGCTGGCTCGTCGCGACCGCGATGGCGAGCAGGACGACGACAGAGACCAGATTTTCGGGATTGCTGATGCTCAGCGTACCGACCGGCGGCAGGAAGAAGAAATTGTAGGCAAGGCTGGAGGCGATGCCCGCGTAAAGACCGGTGCGCAGGCCATAGAGGCTGGCGGCGGCCATGACCGGCAACAGGTACAACAGCGCGACGTTGCCGAGATCGAGGATGTGGAACAGGGCGCTGGCGACGCCGGTGACGCTCGCGACGAGTGCGGTCGTAACCACATAGCCGGCGGGCGTACCCCACCGCGCCGGCCTACGCCGACCGCGGTCCCGGCCGCGCGGGTCTGCAGCCACGGGCAGCACATGGACGGTGACGCCCGGGGTATCGCGGATCACCCGGTCGACGACCGAACCGTGCAGGAACTCGAACCACCGCGACCGGTGCGACTTTCCCATGACCAGCTGCGTCGTGCGGGCATCGGCGAGAAAGCCCTGAATACCCGCCACCACATCGGTCGCGGGGACGGTCGCGACGGCTGCACCGAGCTGCGTCGCCAGCGTCATCGCTGCGGCAATGCACTGATGCTCGGCATCGGAGAAATTCGCGACGCGCGGGGTTTCGATGAAGAGCGCGGTCCAGGGGCCACGCAGACCGTCGGCCACGCGCTTGGCGGCGCGCACGAGCGTGTCGGCACCGGGCAATTCGTTGATCGCGACGACGATCCGGTCGCTGCCCGCCCAGGTGCCGCCGAGCCCGAGTGCACGAACGTCGTCGAGCATCCGCGCGTCGACCGCCTGTGCCGCGCGGCGGAGCGCCAGTTCGCGCAAGGCGGACAGGTTGGATTTGGAGAAGAAGTGCGACAGCGCCCGCGTCGCTTCGTGCGGCAGATAGACCTTGCCGGCGCGCAGTCGCTCGATCAGCTCGTCGGGCGGGATGTCGACGACCTCGATCTCGGCCATTTCCAGCACGCTGTCGGGCACCGTCTCGCGCACGCGGACGCGGGTGAAACTGGCGACGATGTCGTTCAGGCTCTCGACGTGCTGGATGTTGACGGTCGAATAGACGTCGATCCCGGCAACCAGCAGTTCCTCGACGTCCTGATAGCGTTTGGGGTGGCGACTGCCCGGCGCATTGGTGTGTGCGAGCTCGTCGACGAGGACGAGGCGCGGCGCGCGCGCGAGGATCGCATCCAGATCCATCTCCTCCAGCGTGCGGCCCTCATAGGCGATCGCCCGCCTCGCGATGATCTCGTGGCCGCGGGTCAGCGCCTGGGTTTCCGCCCGGCCGTGCGTCTCGACCACGCCGACGACGACGTCGACGCCGTCGCGCCGGCGCGCCGCGCCCTCGGACAGCATCTCGAAGGTCTTGCCGACCCCGGGCGCGGCGCCGAGGAACACCTTGAAACGCCCCCTGCCCTCCTGCGCGGCGGCGCGCAGGAGGGCGTCGGGATCAGGTCTGCCGTCGCCCGATACCGGCATCAGCGCGCGGGCGCGCCCGAGGCCGACAGGCCGTCGAGCGCGCGGTTGAGCGCCAGCACGTTGACGTGCGGCTCCCCGAGGATGGACGCATCCGTTGCATCCGTGACCAAAGCGCGAACCCGCTCGACCGGCACGCCTCGAACGCGCGCGATGCGTGGCGCCTGGGCCAGCGCGGCGGCGGGCGACAGATCGGGATCGAGCCCCGAACCACTGGCGGTGACCAGATCGGCAGGCACCGGACCGGCCACACCCTCGGCACGGCGTTTCGCGACGTCGGGCGTCACGCGATCGACCAGCGCCTGGCTCGCCGGTCCGAGATTCGACCCCGACGACGCCAGACCGTCATAGCCCTTGCCAGCCGCCGATGGCCGCGTCTGGAAGTAGCGATCGGTCGTGAACGCCTGTCCCACCACGGTCGAGCCAATGACGGTCCCGCGGGCATCGCGCACCAGGCTGCCGTTCGCCTGAGAGGGGAAGATCGCCTGGCCGATACCGGTCATGGCAAGCGGGTAGACGAGCCCGAGAAGGACCGCGAACAGGATCGTCATGACGATCGCCGGCCGCAGCGCGGAGGTGAAATCCTTGCCCATGTCTGTCTTTCCTTATGCGAGACCGAGGCCACCGACCACAAGGTCGATGAGCTTGATGCCGATGAACGGTGCGACCAGGCCACCCAGGCCGTACACCGCGAGGTTGCGTGCGAGCAGCGGTCCGGCTGCCATCGGCCTGTAGGCGACGCCGCGCAGCGCCAGCGGGACGAGGCACGGGATGATGACCGCGTTGAAGATGATCGCCGACAGAATCGCGCTTTCCGGTGACCCCAGCCGCATCACGTTCAGCACGCCAAGCCCCGGATAGAGGACGACGAACATCGCCGGGATGATCGCGAAATATTTCGCGACGTCGTTGGCGACCGAGAAGGTCGTCAGCGCCCCGCGCGTCATCAGCAACTGCTTGCCGAGGCCGACGACCTCGATCAGCTTGGTCGGATCGCTGTCGAGATCGACCATGTTGCCCGCCTCGCGCGCGGCCTGCGTGCCGGTGTTCATCGCGACACCGACATCGGCCTGTGCGAGCGCGGGCGCATCGTTGGTGCCGTCGCCGCACATCGCGACCAGCCGGCCGCCGGTCTGTTCCTTGCGGATCAGTTCCAGCTTGTCCTCGGGCGTCGCCTGGGCGAGGAAATCGTCGACGCCCGCTTCGGCAGCGATCGCCGCCGCGGTGAGCGGATTGTCGCCGGTGATCATCACCGTGCGGATTCCCATCGCGCGCAGCTCGCCGAACCGTTCGCGGATGCCGGCCTTGACCACGTCCTTGAGGAAGATCGCGCCGAGCAGGCGCCCGTCCTGCGCCACCGCCAGCGGTGTCCCGCCCGCGCGGGCGATCTCGTCGGTGATCCGGCGCAGTTCGGTCGCCGCCGCGGTTTCGCCCGATCCGGCATTGGCGCGCAGGATCGAATCCACCGCGCCCTTCTGGATCAAGATGTCGGCCATCTTCACCCCCGAGATGCGGGTCTGCGCGGTGAACGGGATGATCTCGGCCCCTGCGGGAAGCGTGGTAGTCGCGACGTTGAACGTCTGGCGCGCGAGCAGCACAATCGATCGGCCTTCCGGCGTCTCATCGGCAAGGCTGGCGATCAGCGCGGCTTCGGCGAGTTGCTGCGCGCTGGTGCCCGACACCGCGCGGAACTCGCTCGCCTGCCGGTCGCCGATCGTGATCGTACCGGTCTTGTCGAGCAATAGGACGTCGATGTCGCCTGCCGCCTCGACCGCGCGTCCCGACTTGGCGAGCACGTTGAAGCGCACCAGCCGGTCCATCCCCGCAATGCCGATCGCCGACAGCAACGCCGCGATCGTCGTCGGGATCAGCGTGATCAGCAACGCCGCCAGCATCGCCACCGGGATCGACCCGCCGGCATAGGACGCGAAGCCCGGGACGGTGCCGACCGCGATCAGGAAGATGATCGTCAGCCCGACGAGCAGCAGCGTCAGCGCGATCTCGTTGGGGGTCTTCTGCCGCTCGGCGCCTTCGACCAGCGCGATCATCCGGTCGAGGAAACCCTTGCCGGGTTCGACCGTCACCTTGACGCGGATCTCGTCGGAAATGACGCGCGTGCCCGCCGTCACCGCCGAGCGGTCGCCGCCCGCCTCGCGGATCACCGGCGCGCTCTCGCCGGTGATCGCCGCCTCGTTGACCGAGGCGACCCCCGAAACGACATCGCCGTCCGACGGGATGAGGTCGTTGGTCTCGACCAGCACGATGTCGCCGACCTTGAGCTGGCTGGCGGGCACCGAGTCGAACTCGCGCCCGTCGCCTTTCAGCCGCTTGGCGGTCAGTTCGGCCTTGGTCGCGCGCAACGACGCCGCCTGCGCCTTGCCGCGCCCCTCGGCAAGCGCTTCGGCAAACGTGCCGAACAACACGGTCAGCCACAGCCAGATGACGAGCTGGAGCTTGAAGCCGATCGACAGGCTATCTTGCCCGACCACGAGCAGGACGGTCATCAACGCCGCGACCACGGCGGTGACGAACATCACCGGATTGCGGATCAGCTCTCTGGGGTTGAGCTTGAGGAACGAGGCCTTGATCGCGGGCACGACGAGGTCGGCCGTGAACAGGCTTTTTGTCTGGGTCTTTGCCATGGTGGCCCCCGATCAGGACAGTTTGCCGCTGATCATCGCAAGATGATCAGCGATGGGACCGAGCGCGAGGCCCGGCAGGAAGGTGAGACCACCCAGGATCAGGATGATGCCGACCAGCAGCCCCACCCAGAGCCCGCCCGTCGTCGGGAACGAGCCCGCGCTTTCGGGTGTGTACTTCTTCGCGGCCAGGCTCCCGGCGATGGCGAGCATCGGCACGATGATGAAGAACCGCCCGACCCACATCGCGACGCCCAGCAGCCCGTTATAATAAGGCGTGTTGGCGGTCAGGCCCGCAAAGGCAGAGCCGTTGTTGGCGACCGCGCTGGTGAAGGCGTAGAGGATCTCGCTGAAGCCATGCGGCCCCTTGTTGAGCGGCCCCGCCAGCCCTTGTTGAAGCACCGACGACAGCGCGGTCAGACCGAGGATCATCAACGGCAGCACCGCGATCGCCAGCACCGCCAGCTTCACCTCGCGGCTTTCGATCTTCTTGCCGACATATTCGGGTGTGCGCCCGACCATCAGCCCAGCGACGAACACCGCGAGGATCGCGAACAGCAGGAAGCCGTAAATCCCTGCGCCGACGCCGCCGATGACGACCTCGCCCAACTGCATGTTGAACAGCGGGATCATCCCGCCGAGCGCGGTGAAGCTGTCATGCATCGCGTTGACCGCACCGCACGACGCCGCAGTCGTGACGACCGAGAACAAGGCGGAAGCGGCGATCCCGAAGCGGACCTCCTTGCCCTCCATATTGCCGCCCGCAACGCCGAGATGCTGGAGCACCGGGTTGCCCGCGGCTTCCTGCCAATAAGTGACGGTGACGCCCGCAAGGAACAGGATCACCATCGCCGACAGGATCGCCCAGCCCTGCTTGGTGTTGCCCACCGCCTTGCCGAACGTCCAGGTCAGCCCGAAGCCGATCAGGAAGATCGACAGCATCTGGATGAGGTTGGTCAGCGCGGTCGGGTTCTCGAACGGATGCGCCGAGTTCGCGTTGAAGAAGCCGCCGCCATTGGTGCCGAGCATCTTGATCGCCTCCTGGCTCGCGACCGGGCCGAGCAGCAGCGCCTGTTTCGCGCCCTCCAGCGTCTGGACGTCGATCACGCCCGCCATCGTCTGCGGCACGCCGCTGGCGATCAGGAACAGCGCGTAGACGATCGAGATCGGCAGCAGGATATAGAGCGTGACCCGCGTCATATCCGCCCAGAAATTGCCGATCGCCTTGGACTCGCGCCGCGCGAAGCCGCGGAACAGCGCGAACGCCAGCGCGATCCCGGTGGCCGCGGACAGGAAGTTGTGGATTGTCAGCCCCAGCATCTGGCTGAGGTTCGACATCGTCGATTCCCCGCCATAGCTCTGCCAGTTGGTGTTGGTGGTGAAGCTGATCGCGGTGTTGAACGCGAGATTCGGCGACAGCCCCGCCAGCCCCTGCGGATTGCCCGGCAGCACGCCCTGCAGGCGCAGCACGGCATAGGTGAACGCCATCAACGCAACGTTGAAGAATAGCATGTGCAGCGCGTAGCGCCGCCAACCCTGCTCGGCATTCGGGTCGATGCCGGCGAGCGTGTAGAAGCCGCGTTCGACCGGACCGAGCACGATGTGGAGCGGTGTGCGCCGCCCCTCGTAAAGGGCAAAAAGCCACGCGCCGACCGGTTTGGTCAGCGCGAGCAGGATGGCGACGAAGCCGAGGATCAGGATCCAGCCCTGGAATGTCATGGTGTCCGCCTCCTTCAGAAGCGTTCGGGGCGGATCAGGACCGCCACCAGGTAGATAAGAAGGCCAAGCGCGGTCAGCGCCGCGAGCCAGAGGTCGAGCGTCATGCGTGCGTCCTCATGCGTTGTCGCAGAGCCGGGCATAAGCGAGCGTCGCCGCCACCAGCCCGACCATGACGAGGATCCAGATCAGGTCGTCCATCTCCACGTCTCCTCAAAAGGCCGCGGTCAGCGACGCGACGATCGTGCCGCCGGCGATGTTGCCGCTGCCGTCCTGTCCCTTGCTGAAACTGGGGCGCAGATAGGTCGCCTCGGCACCCGAAATGTCCGTGTCGATGTAACTGACGTTGAAGGTCAGGCTGTGCCAGGTCGCGTCCGCGCCGAGCGACCAGTCCCAATATTCGCCGGTCGGCGCGACCGCGGTCGCGTTCGGCCCCAGTCCATCCTGCCCCCAGCTGTGCCCGACATGCGCCTTGGCGGTGATCGGTGTGCCGGCGATGGCCAGCGCACCGTCGCCCCACAGGTACAGATTGTCGTCCTTGTCGCCCGGGCTCGTATAGACGCCCGCTACCGCATCCGCGCCGGTCGCATACCATTTGCCGATCGCCTGCTGTTTGGGCGCATAGGCGACGCCCGCGGTCAGCGTTGCGGGACCGGCGGTGCCGGTCAGCTTGGCATAGGGCTCGGCAAAGTCGGTGTTGTCCGCGCCGCCCGGATACATGTACCAGGTCAGCCCGGCGTCGAGCGTCGCGTTATCGGCAAGCTTCGCCTTGTAGCCCCCGATCAGGTCGAGCTCCATATTGGCACCGCCGAACGTCCCCCAGCCGGCAAGGTTCGATCCCCAGACGCCGGCATAGAGACCGCTTGCGTGCGACACCGTGATGCCGCCCTGGACGGCCATTTCCCGGTCGGACTGCGACACGCCACGAAACCGATAGTCGGAGGCGATCGTCGCCGAACCGCTGACCGTCAGCGTTGCCGGGGGAGCGGTGTCTGCAGCGGCCTCGGCCTTGTCGCCGGGTGTCGATTGCGCCTGCGCGGTGACGGGAAGAGCGAGGATCGCGACGACCATGGCCGCATGACGGAACTTCATTGATGCACCCCTTGAACGGCGCTCGTCACACGACGATGCCTTCAGGGATGTGCGATTAGGCGCATCGATCGTAGCAATTCGAGATCGATTCCGGGAAATGGCATATAGCGCGCATATAGCTGGCGCATTTTTTACGCTGTGGGCCGATATGCCCGGTGATAAACCGGCGCCAAATTGGCGATGGCGTGCGCGGCCTCGCCGCGGGGGCGATGTGGATCGAGGCACACCAGCAGCTTTGCGAGGCCCGCTTTGCCGCATTGGAGAATGTGATCCGTGACCTGAAGCAGGAGGAAAACGATGGACAGCCAGGGTAGCAATGCGGTCGAGCGCTGCGGCGATCGCGAACTCGTCGTAACGCGGACATTCGATGCGCCGCGCAGCACCGTCTATGAGGCGTGGAGCCAGGCCGATCTCTTCCAGCGATGGTGGGTACCGAAGTCCGCCGCCGGCATTTCGCTGGTCTCTTGCGACCTCGACGTCCGCACCGGCGGCACATACCGGCTGGGGTTCAGCGCCGGCGGCTCCAATATCATGACCTTCTACGGCCGGTATATCGAGGTGGTACCGAACGACCGCATCGTCTGGACCAATGACGAAGGCGAAGAGGGCGCGATCACGACAGTGACCTTCGAGGACCGCGATGCGCAGACGCTGCTGACGTTTCGCGAATTCTATCCATCCCGGGAAGCGCTCGACGAGGCACTGCAGGGCTCGGCGGCAGGCTTGCCGGAGCAGCTGGGACAACTCGGCGCATTGCTCGCCGGCCAGGATCGATAGCGCGGGTCGGGAACCGCTGCTCTGGGAGTATATGCTCGCCGGAGCCATGGCGCGTTTGCCAGACCCGCCCAGCTGTCCGCTACGGCATGGATCCCGTGCCTTGGCCAAAGACGAGAAAAGCGCCCCGCATGTCCGTGTGAAAGATCATGGCGGGGCGCTGAGGGTACTCGTCACTGGAGGCGAGAGCCTCGAGTGCTTGATTAGGATCAACTAGTTGATAATGTGTGAAGCATCCCGCCCGCTCCGTGTGACACCGTCGATGTCGCGGGCGGGATGCCGAGCTCTTACCGTCTTGGAGCAGTAAGCTCTGCGACGAGCGTCTCAAATATGGCCGCGGCGGACAAGCCTCATGTCATCCGCGAATCCCGGATCGAGACAGACGGCGCCCCGTCACGCGCCCTGCCCTCCTTTTCCAACGGCAGCATCGCGATCGGGCGAGCGTCCAGCGGCCTTTATAAGGCCGCCGCCATCGTCCTGTGGCTGCTCTGCCATCACCGGGCGCAGGCAAGCGGCGGGCGGCCGTTCATAGATCGGCAGGCCGCGCGCCTTGCGCAGCCCGATCAGCATATCGACGCTGAGCGGCATCCCGACCTGTCGACAGATCGCGCTGAGATAGGTCCGGGCATAGGTCGCCCGCGTGTCCGGCGTCCGCGTGATCGCATTGGGTGCCGCGGTGACGACGCGCCAGAACTGGTCGAACGGCGACCGGTCGCCCTCACCCCAGAAATGCAGCAAGGCCAGCGCCAACCGCAGCCCCGGATTTGGCTTCACCGGGTGCGGACAGCAATCGTCGATCGTCTGGTCGAGCACGCACAGCGCGGTGTAGATCAGCCGCGCACGCGTGGGCGGTTTTACAGGATCGGACATTGGTCACGCACGGCGCCCGATACAGCGCCGCGTCACGTGCGTGGAACCCAGATGTCGCGAATCCCGAGCCCGAACTCCCCCGCGCCGAGATACGTGCAGAGCCGCTGGTGATTGTCGTGGGTCAGGGCCGCCGGACGCCCCTCGCTGATGAAGCGCGCCAGATAGCCGGGCGACCGGTCGATCATGCGTGACAAAGCGGAAAGACTCTCCCCGCGCTCATCGGCCAGCTGGCGCAACGCCTGACGTGGATCTGCCGGCACCAGCGCCAGGCGAAGTCGCGCGCCCATTACTGCACCATCCAGTCCATTTCGGCATCGTCAATCGCCGCGAACGCATCGCCATCCGCCGACATCTCGCGCAGGCGCTTGCGTACGGCTTCCGGGTCGCCGTTCTTCGGAAACTGACGATCGGCGCGTGCTGCATCCGCGACTGGATCGATCCAGTCGCCGCGATCGCGCTGTTTCAGCAGCCACCTGCCGAATGTCTCACGGGTCGTTTCAACCCCGTCATCGTCGCTGTCCATCACCTGATCCTCCTGCCGACTCGATGACGGCACTCCTATATTGTTCCTGTTTCGTTCTCAATGGGCTTGGGTCGTTCAGCTGCGATCCGTCCGCTTCGGGGTGGAGGAATCGACGCGCTGACTAAGGGGTTTCCCTTAGGTCGCCGGCAACAGGCCAGAAACCAGTCCACCGGCACAAGCAGCGTTCACTGCCATTTCCGGGACGGCGCTCATGTGGTCGAAGCAAATCAACGCGAACAGCGAATCGGCGATGTTCCCAGCGGCCCCCGATCTGGTGATCGTGTTCGGACCGACCGACCGCCTTGCCGATCGCACGCTCATCGACCGGCTCGCGCACCGCTACGACACCGCGATGATCGTTGGCTGCAGTTCGGGGACGATGGTCGAAGGTGATCGGCTCGACGACGACGGGGTCGTCATCCTCGGCATGGGATTCGACCGGACCGAGCTGCGCCTCGCGGTCCAGCCGCTGCCGTCGTCCGACCTGTCGTTCGCGGCAGGCGCCGCGCTTGGCAAGGAGCTCGCGGCTGACGGGCTGTCAGGCATATTCGTCCTGTCGAACGGCCTGAACGTCAATGGCAGCGCCCTCGTCGCCGGTCTGCGCACGGTGATCGACGATCGCGTCGCGCTGAGCGGCGGGCTGGCAGGCGATGGCGCGCGGTTTGCGGACACGCGGATCCTGGCACGCGGCGAACACCACGCAGACGTCGTCGCCGCCATCGGCTTCTACGGCGACCATGTCCGGTTCGCGCATGGCAGCGCGGGCGGCTGGCAGCCGTTCGGCCCCGTACGCACGATCAACGATGCGGCGGGATCGACACTGCGCGGACTCGACGGCGAGCCGGCGCTCGCACTGTACGAGCGCTATCTCGGTGAGGAGGCGGTGGATCTGCCCGCATCGGGGCTGCTCTATCCGCTCGAGATCTGGGATCCCGCCCACCCCGATGTTCGCGTCGTGCGCACATTGCTCGCCATCGACCGTGACGCCGGGACGCTGACCTTTGCCGGCGACATGCCGCAGGGGTGGAAGGCACGGCTGATGCGCGGGATGTTCGACGAGCTGATCAACGGCGCGTCGACCGCGGTGCACCATGCGCTCGACCAGACCGTCGCGTGGGGGACGTCACCCTCAGCGTGCCTCGCGATCAGCTGTGTCGGGCGGCGGCTGCTGATGGGCCAGCGCACCGAGGAGGAAATCGCCGCGGTCGCCGCCGCGCTAGGCCCGGACATCGCGCTGGCGGGCTTCTATTCCTATGGCGAGATCGCCCCGCAAAACCAGACCGCGGTGCCGTGCCTCCACAATCAGACGATGACGATCACGCTGATCGGGGAATGTGCGTGAAGCCCCTGCCCCCGATCACTACCGAGCCGCCGGTGCTCCACCGGATCGCGGCACGCCAAGCGGAACGCGCGCGACGGCCCGACGGCGGGATCGACATCGATCGCCTGCTCGCGCTGGTGTCGGCGACCTATGCCGAAACCGATGTCGATCGGCGGCGGTCGGACCGCGCGAACCGCCTGATGGCGCAGGAACTGGAGGTCGCGCTGGCGGAAAGCGCGCTTCAGAACCTGCGGTTCAAGGCCGCGCTCGACAACATGAACCAGGGGCTCGCGCTGTTCGATGCGTCCCGGCGGCTGGTGCTGACCAATCAGCGGTTCCTCGACATATACGGGCTCGACCATGCCGTTCCCGGCCTGACGCTCGACCAGCTGCTGAGCAACAGTCCCTGCCTGTCGGTCAGCACGGCCGACGAGCATCGCCGACTCGTCGAGGAATATGACGGCGCGGCCTCCGCCTATGGCGCGAGGATCGAACAGCGCTGGCCGGATGGACGGACCATCACGATCGAGCGCACCCGTCTGGTCGATGGCGGATTTCTCGACACCGTTGCCGACGTCACCGAAGCGCGCAACGCGTCCGCCCGCCTCGCGCATCTGGCGCGGCACGATGCCCTGACCGATCTTCCCAATCGTACCATGCTGCGCGAACGGCTCGACGAGATGATGCGCAACGCCCGCAGCGGCGATCGTTGCGCGATGCTGTGTCTCGACCTCGACCGGTTCAAGCTCGTCAACGACACGCTCGGCCATCCGGTCGGCGACGCGCTGCTCGTCGCGGTGGCATCGCGTCTCGTCACGCTGGTCCGTCATCATGACGTCGTGACCCGGCTGGGCGGCGACGAATTCTCGGTCCTCGTCCAGCATGTCACGTCGGACCATGCGATCGAGCAACTGTGCCGCCGCATCATCGAGGCACTGACGCAACCCTTCGAGATTGGTGGTCACCATATCCAGATCGGCGCGAGCATCGGCGTCGCCATGGTCGAGGTCGACGCGCTCGACCCCAACGTGATGCTCCGCAATGCCGATCTCGCGTTTTACAGCGCCAAGGCGGGCGGGCGCGGCAATTATTGTTTCTACACACCCGACATGCACGTCTTCGCAACCCGCCGGCGCGAGCTCGAGATCGAACTGCGCCGTGCACTGAAGTCGGAAGAGTTCGAGGTTCACTACCAGCCGCAGGTCGCGATCGGCACGCATGCGGTGGTCGGCTTTGAGGCACTCGCACGCTGGTATCATCCCGAGCGCGGCATCATCCCCCCGAACGAATTCATCAGCGTGTGCGAGGAGATCGGGCTGATCGGCGCGGTCGGCGAATTCGTCCTGACGCGCGCCTGTCGGGATGCGGCATGCTGGCCGGACAGCGTCAAGATTGCGGTCAATCTCTCGGCGTTGCAGTTCAAGTCGGGGACGCTGCCGGCGGTCGTCGCACACGCGCTGCGTGTCAGCGGCCTCGATCCGCGTCGCTTGGAACTGGAGATCACCGAAAGCGCGATGCTCGACGACACGGCAAGCGTCCTGAAACAGTTGCGTGACATCAAGCAACTGGGCGTGCTCATCTCGCTCGACGATTTCGGCACCGGCTATTCGTCGCTGAGCCATATCCGCAATTTCCCGTTCGACCGGGTCAAGATCGATCAGTCGTTCGTCCGCGATCTCGGCACCAACAGCGACAGCCTGGCGATCGTGCGTGCGGTGACGGGGCTCTGCGGGAGCCTCGGGATCCTGTCGACCGCCGAGGGGGTCGAGACGCTCGATCAGCTGAATATCCTGGTCGCTGAGAAGTGCGACAGCGCGCAGGGCTATTATTTCAGCCGCCCCGTGCCGTTCGTCGAAACGCTCCCCTTCGTCTCTCGCATGCACGCGCTTCAGTCACAGGCCGCCTGAGCCGGATGCGTGGATCGGACGCGGCTGGCCGTTGCTCACGGCAACGCCAGTCCCCGGGGACCCGCAGGAGCCGCGATGAGGCTGACCGTCAGCGACGTGAAAACTCGGCGATCAGCCGCAGGCCGACCACGAACGCCGACCGGCGGCCTGCGCCGGCATAGGCGCGGCGAACATATTGCACGTCGGGCTGGACCGCGAGGAAGGGCGCCGCCCGATCCTGATAAGTGATCTCGATCCCCGTCTCCGCGGCATCGGCGCGATCGCCGGCATCGCGCACCGTCTGACGGAGAGCCTGCGATAACAGGCCCTGCGCGACGCCGATCGAGAATTGCCCGTCGGGCCGTCCGGGAACGAGGCCGCGTGCAAGCAGACCGGTTTGAAAGCCGCCGCGAAACGGCGTCGTCTTCCCGTCCGATATGCCCGCGCGCAGGAACAGATCAATGCCCCGGCCGTCGTCACCGACCAGCCGCTGATCGACCAGCACATAGGCACCGATCGCCGTCCGTTTGACCGGATCGCCGTTGCCGTCGCACGCCCGCATGTCGTCCTGCTGCCGGGTGTATCGCCACGCACCGAACGCCAGCTTGCCGTTGGCGCGGGTGCCGGCCTCCGCGATCAGAAGCGCGCCATCGTGCATTCCGAGGTCGATCCCCGTCGTATCGCCCAACACCCCTGCCCGCGCATTCACGACGGCAGCGTGGAAATAGCCGGATGTGCCGATCGACGTCTTCAGTCGCATCGTCAGCGCGGTCGAGGGGAAGATCGAAGGCCCGTTGGGCCCCGTCGCCGCCAGCTCCGAGCCGATGCCGAACGCCGGCGCGACCAGCATGCCCGCGGAATCATTCTGGTAGAAGTCGACGTTCAGATCGGACAGCCCGACCAACAGCGCGGCGCGTCCACCCGCAATATCCTGTTCGACCCACGCCTCGTACAGCTTCACGCGGCCGTCAGCGACCTCGATATTGTCGACGCCCTGCACCGTCCCCGCCAGCGCATTGATTGATCCCCCCTGATTGCTCAGCACATGGAGATGCGCGCGCGCGCCGCGCCAGCCGGCCAGCCGGTCGAGGTCGCCATCGGCCGTGATCTCGAGATTGTCGAGCACCCGCGCCCCCCGCGCGTCGCCGCCAGCGACGTTGCCCATGAGATCGACGACATAGCGCCCCGTGATCGCGACGGCACGTGACGGGGGGTCTTGCACGACTTCTGGCGGGCTGGACTGCCCCCAGACAGGTAACGTCCAGGCCGCGGACAGTAATAGGGCGGGTCCGACCAGTCTAGGCACCGTCATAATATCCACGCGCCGCCTCCGAGCACTGCATTCCCGCCTATTATAGAAGTCGAAACGTGTCCCAGTACGGAACAGGCCAGCAAAACATGATGATGACGAAGTCCCGGTCGCGCGACGCGATGTCGCTGACCCGTATGATCCGGATGGCGGGCATGGTTCTGTTTGGACTGATGCTGCTCTGCGGTGCGACCGGCATCGGCGCGGCGTGGATGCAGAGCGCCGCGCTGCACCGTCTCACCGATGCGACGACGCTGCTTTCCAATCACCAGGGCGCGGACATGATGCACGACGCGATCCGCAGCGACGTGCTCGCCACATTCCAGGCGGCGGAGCCCGGCAGCGCGATCAAGCCGGATGATATCCAGAAGGATTTCCGCGAGCATCTCGTCGCCCTGCGCGAGGGGATCGCAGCGGATTCGGCGTACACCGGCGATGCCGAAGTCGCCGCGGTAACGTCCAGGCTGGCCGCGCCGATGGAGGCCTATGTCCGCGTCGCGACGCAGGTCATCGATCGCGTCGGCCGCGATCCGGTCGCCGCGCGTGCGATGCTGCCCCGGTTCTTCGATCAGTTCCGCGTGCTCGAAGTGTCGATGGGCGCGGCGTCGGATGCGATCGAGACGAATTCGACACGGTCTGCCGAGAGAGCGGAGCAGGTCGGCACGATCGCGATGATCCTGCTCGTCATCACGCTGGCGGTCGGCATCGCCGGGACGCTCGCCTTCGTCGTGCTCGCACAGCGCCGGGTCGTCGAGCCGATCGTGGTCCTTGCCGGCACGATGCGTGCGCTCGGCGAGGGCAATCTTGTGGCCGAGGTGACGGGCGCGGATCGTGGCGATGAACTGGGCGACATGGCGAAGGCGATGCTGGCGTTCCGCAACCAGCTTCAGGCGGCCGAGGCTGCGAAACAGACACAGGCCGCGCTGATCGTCGACAGCCTGGGCACCGGCCTTACCGCGCTGGCGCAGGGCGATCTGACTGCCGAGGTGGTCGCCGATCTGCATGCGCCGTTCACCGGGCTCAAGAGCAACTTCAACAGCGCGCTCGCCAGCCTGCGCGGGCTGATCGGATCGGTCGCGCAAGGGGCGATGATGATCCGGACCGGATCACAGGAGATCGCGCAGGCGAGCGAGGATCTCGCCCGGCGCACCGAAAGCAACGCGGCCAGCCTCGAGCAGACCGCCGCCGCGATCGCGCAGATGGATCAGCGCCTCAAGGCTACCGCGGTCGCCGCGGGCCAGACCGTCGAACGGGCGGACGGCGCGATCACCACCGTGGCGGACGGGCGCAGGATCGCGGACGAGGCGGTCTAGGCGATGACCCGGGTCAGCGAAAGCGCGACCGGGATCGACAGCGTTATCGAAGGACTCGACAAGATCGCGTTCCAGACGCGCGTGCTGGCGATGAACGCCGCGGTCGAGGCAGGGCGTGCCGGCGAGGCGGGCCGTGGGTTTGCGGTCGTCGCCGACCTCGTGTAAACGCTCGCCATGCGAGCCGAGGAGGAAGCCGGACGCGCGCGCGACCAGCTGACCGCGACGCAGGCCGATATCGGCACCGCGGTGGAACGCGTGCAGCGGGTCGATGGTGCGCTGTCGGCGATCTCGACGGATGTGCGCGGCGTGCACACGCTGCTCGCCGGGATCGCGGACGACAATCGTGCTCAGTCGAGCGCGATTACCGAGGTCAGCATGGCGGTCGGTGCGATGGACCAGGCAACGCAGCAGAATGCGGCGATGGTCGAACAGACCTCCGCGGCGGCGCGCAACCTGACCGCCGAAGTCGCAGCGCTGTCGGACCAGGCGGCGAAATTCCGCATCGAGGGCGCGCAGCGTGGCGCCGGGGCATTTCGGCAGATGATCGGGCAACCGGACTTACAGGGGGACACGCGCCTGCGCTCGTCTCGATCGGCGACCACCAGGCCCGCCGCCCCGGTTGGTATCGACGAGGACGCGGATTACGGGTTTGCCGCCTTTTGACGCGAGCGACGCGTGCTTAACGCGGCATTAGGGTTGTTGGCCTAGATGTGGCGCATGAAGACCTACCGCCGCCTCGCCAGCGACATCAGCCACGATCTGCTCGATCGACGCAATTGCACGCGGCGTGCGATCAGCCTCCCCGTGACGATCGTCACCGGCTTCGGCGACACACACGCGGCGATCGTTCAGAATGTCTCGTCCCGGGGTTTCAATATCCAGTCCGAATATGGCGTCACGATCGGTCGGTTTCTCTCGCTCGACATACCCGGGCTCGCCCAATATCCCGGTTGGGTGGCGTGGTCCTATCTCGGGGGATTCGGGCTGGAGGTCGCCAACCCGATTCCCGAACAGGTGATCGAACATATCGTCGCGATGGCCGTCAGACACGCCGCCTGAGCTGCGGCATGCCCGGCGGGGGCCGCGTGATCGCGTCGTCACCGCACCGATGCGGACCTGCCATCAGAAAAACCGCAGCCACGCAATATCCCGACGACGCTGCTTCAACCGTGCGAACCACATCGTCGGAAGCGCAAACGGCATGATCAGGGCGACGTACCATATGAGCACCCAGGCATAGCCATCGACCATGAAGACCGCACCATCGGTCGGCCCCCACCACGCCAGCGCTGCGTGATAGAGGATGCGCAGCATGGTGAGATGAAACAGATAGAAGAACATCGGTGCGGCACCGAAGACGGCCAGACCGGAGACAAGCCGTGAGCTCGCCCGTCGCTCGCAGTGCGCCAGCAGCAGCGCTCCGCCGCCCAGGGTCGGCAGCAGGAACAGGAGCGACGGCGGATATTTCGTCATCGACAGGAAGCTGATCGCCGTCCGCAGCGGGCTGTTGTCGACCACATGCCAGGGCGCGTCGCCATAGAGGTTGAACGCGCGCAGCGTGATGAAGCCGACGATCATCCCGATGCCGAGGCGCGTCAGATATCGCCTGCGCTGCGCGGATTCGACCATGCGGTCAAACCACGGCCCGATCGCGTGACCGAGCAGCATGACCCCCAGCCATGGAAGGATCGGATAGGTCGTCCTGGCAAGGAACCCGAACGGCAGGGCGATCACGTCACGCTGGTGCAGCAACGCCCAGACCGGAAACAGCGTGTCCCCCTGGTGCAGCCGAACGGGATCGAGCAGATTGTGGACACACACCAGCACGAGTCCCAGGGCGATCCGTGCCAGCCGGGGGAGCCGTATCAGCCCGGCGAGCAGGATCATGCACAGGCCGAGGCACCAGATCACCTGCAGCCAGAAGGTCGGCTGCGGCACCACCCCCCAATAAAGTGGTGAAAGGTACAGCACGTCGATCGCCATCAGCAGCACGCCGCGCTTTGCCAGGAAGGCGGCGGTCTCGCGCGGCGTGTGACTGACGCCGAAGAGATAGGCGGAAAGGCCGGTCAGCGCGACGAAGATCGGCGCGCAGAAGCTGGCGGCGAAGCGCGCGATCGCGAGTGCCGGCATGACCGTGTTCGCATCCACCGGATCGGGCATGGGAACGAGGACAAGCCATGTCTCGCGCAGATGGTCGAGCAGCATCAGGATCATCACGATCCCGCGCACCGCATCGATGCTCTCCAGTCGCCTGTGCGGGATATCGCGATCGGGTGCGGTAGCGCGCGTCTCGTCCGTCATTATCGCCATTCAGAATTCCGCTCGCAGCGACGCGCGCACGGTGCGTGGCGCGCCTGGATAGATCCAGACCGAATTGTACGAGCTTTGCGCGTAGCGCTCGCCGAACAGGTTATCGACCTCGGCGCGGACCGTCAGCGCACCCGATAATGGAATGTCGGCGGACGCCTTCACCTTCACATAATCGGGCAACATGAGCCCGCTGGCGTCGGTCGCGCCGGACCGCTTGCCGACATAGGCGACACCGCCGCTGATTTGCCAGTCCCGGCCGGTGCCGGGATCGAAGCGGTGCACAATAAAGGCCGTCGCCGAATGATCGGGGACGTTCAGCGCCAGCGGCGTGGCGAACGACCGATCGTCGGTGCGCGCCCGGGTCCAGGCATAGTTCACCACCGCCTGCCACCGCTCGGCAAGCCGCAGCGACGCATCGAATTCGACGCCGCGGCTTGTCAGCGATCCCACCGGCGCCAGGAAATTGGCGTCGTTCGGATCCGTCGTGAGGACGTTGCTCTTTTTGATATCGAACCAGGTCAGGCCGACATCGACACCGCGCCAGCGGCCCGCCGCGCCGATCTCGTAGCCATGCCCTTGTTCGGGGGCGAACGCGACACCCCCCGCGCCACTGCCGGAATTCAGCTGGAACGACTCACCCCAGTTGGTGTGGACCGAGAGCGCGTCGCTGACGGCATAGCGCGCGCCGAGCCGGAAATTGACGGGGCGCCCCCTGGACACGGTCGTCGCCTTGACGAGATTGCGCGCGAGCTGCTGCCGATAGGCGTCGAGGCGGATGCCCCCGACGAGATCGAGCCGATCGGTCACCGCCCAGGCGTCCTGCGCGTAGAGCGACACCACGCGCCGCGTTTCGCGCTGATCGATACTGGGCAGGAGCGGCAAGGCCTGCGTCTCGCCATAGACGGGGTTGAAGACGTCGATCGCATAGGGATTGTCTGCGGTCGGATTTCGCCGGTTCAGCAGTTCGAGATAGTCGAGCGTGTAGCCCTTGATGCCCAGGCTCGGACGATGAAGCCCGAGCGCCTGCACTTCGCCGCGCACTTCGAGACGCGCGGACAGATCCTCGACTTCGTAACCCCGTTCGCGACGCTGTCGCCACAGCGTGTGTCCGTCGACGAGGCGCGACGGATCCGCCGAAAAGCCCCGCAACGTGCCGGTCCGATAGGCGACGCCGCCGACGAGCGACCATGTCCCGCCCAGCCGCGCTTCGCCGGTCAGCTGGTGTCGGGTGTCACGCGCGCGCGTTGGCCCGTTCGAGGGTTCGCCGAGAAACCGCGACGCCGGCAGCGCGAGCGGATCGCCATCGACCGCCGCCACGCCGCGGTCGAACGGCGCGTCATAGACGATATGCTGCGCGAGGTAGGTCAGCTGTACGGCGTCGCTCGGCCGGAAGGTCAGCGACGGGGACACGACGCGGCGCTTCACCGTCACGAAATCGCGGTACCCGTCGCTGTCTTCGGTCGCGACCACGATCCGTGCGGCGAGCGTCCCGGTCAGCGGCCCCGTCGCGTCCAGTTCGATGCGACGCGTGTCGAACGATCCATAGTGCAGCGAAGCCGACGCCTGTGATGCAAAACGCGGCGTCTTGCTGACCATATTGACCCGCCCGGCGGGATCGATATCGCCGAAGACGGCGCCGGCAGGACCCTTGAGGATCTCGATGCGCTCGATCGTCGCGGGGTCCCGCGCGGGGGCGCTGCCGCGATTGGCGATGAAGCCATCGGTATAATATTCGCCGCCGCCATCCGCTGTGCTCAGGAAGCCGCGGATCGCAAAATTGTCGGCAAAGCCCCCGCGATTATTCTGCTGGCTGCTGCCGCTCACCAACTCCAGCGCGTCGCTCAACCGGTAGGTGCCCGCCGCCCGCAGGATGTCCTGTTCGAGCGACCGGCTCGATTGCGACATGACTTCGGTCGCGCGATCGGAAGAAAGCGTCGCGTCCCGCGATGTCCGGGTCCCCAGCACGACGATCTCGTTCCGCTCCGCTGGCTCCTCGACGGCCTGCGCAAGCGCTGGCGACCCTGCCATCATCCCGATCGCGCCAAGCGTGTGCCGCAGCCGAAGCGGCACATCCCCGCCCGATAATCGTGTCACAGTCCGCATCGTCCAGCGTGCCAAGAGACTTCCTCATATGCGATGATATGTTGTCTCCTAACGTCACTACTCCGCGATGGCAACGCGGCCGACCGCAGTGGTGGCCAGGTGTACGAACGATCGACCTGAACCTTCAGGGTAGGACGCAAAACAAGAAGCATCGAGCTTTGCCGCCCGTCCTCCTGACGCTCGATCGCTGGCTATGGGCCGAATACGCGACCTCACGTAAATCAAATTGAGGGACCGCGCCGGTCGCGGCTGGCTGGTCAACTACCACGGGCGAGCGGTGCAGGATGTCGACCGGGCCTAGGACACCATGCTTACGAAGCTCGGACTGCCGAAGGGCCGCGAGTGGCGCTCGTACCTATTGCCCCACAGCCTCACGACGCTCACGCGCAACCGCGGCGCTACGAAGTGGGATTTAGAAGGTTTCATGGGTCACAGCGACGGCCGCGCAGCCCCTCGCGTCGCGCAACGCTTCCAATGTAGCCATCTTGACCGGGTCGTCAACTGCAAGAGCTTCTTCAAGATAGTAGCTATAAGATATGTTGCGCACCACCTCTTGCGCCTCGCCACTATATGCTTCCGCTATGATCGGAAACGCATTCACGAGCTCACGGAGAAATCCCTTGTCCATCTCCTGAAGATGGCTAGCTAAGGCTTCCATCATCTTCACGGCGGTGTCAGGGTTAAGTTCCTCGTCGTCGGTCAGTTCGAGGAACACGGCATACTCCGCGATAGTTTCTGCAACCTGCATAGCGATCATGGCTTCACAACCTTTACATGGATGTTCGTGATGCTCATCTGCTTGAGCAGTTTCAGTGCTTTGGTTTTCTCGACAGGCGTAGGGACCTCCCACGTCCCGATCAGACGGTGTTGTGCTAATACCTCCGACTGCCGCAAAATCTGGGCGCGCGAACGAGGCCTGTTTACGACAGCCCATTTTCGGTCGACCATATAATCGCCCTGAATGCCGTCAGACTTCACCGGCCGCTGAGAACCGTTGGGCATCGTCCGCATCAACGTTAGCGCCTGACCGGCGCGCGCGCCGGGCGCCGAATCGTTATAGGGTTTCCAAGGCTTTTTTGACTTGGTCGTCTCCTTGACCCAGCCGATTTGCGGCGGGTCAAAGGTTATACGCGGCCTCGCGATAGCGAGTCGGCGCAATGCGGCAGCCTTGGAGAGCGCCGCCCCCGGCGCTACCGCCAGCGCGACGTTCCCAGCAACCTTTCCTGCGGCGCGACCGATGTCCCGCGCCGAGGCGTTGGCAACGGCGCTTGCCGCGCGGGAGGCCTGGATATGGGCCGGGGTATCCTCAGCAGTGATTGCGGTGTCGATCATGGCCGCGATGCCACGGCCGGCGTTGCGAACAGTCGTTACCGGATTTGTTGTTAGCGCAGCATGGACTCCCGCCACGGTTCCTTCCCCAACATCATAAGTCCCTGACCGACGCCATCAACGAATTCGGCGACGGGGTTCGGCTGACCACCGGGCCGCGCTCCCGGGATCCGCGTGGACTGCACCTTGGCCGACCTGCGTTCTACCGATTTCGGGTCGTCGCCCGTGAGCGATCGGGCGCGGGGCGTTTCAGCCTTTGGCGGTTTTGCGGTCCGCGATGTATGATTATTCCCTGGGCTTGGAGCGCGACCGCTCCCAGAACGCGCACGATCGTTTCTGGCGCTCGTCGTATCGGTTTGGGTCGATCCATCATGACGCCCCGCGCCTGCAAATGTAAACCGGCCGTCCGCCGGATCTGCCATGGATTGAATTTGAGTTCGAGACCGTCAGGACCTAGCGCCGATGGCACCATGCCCGTCCGTAGCCACCGTGAAAACCGGTCCGCTTACTGGTGCCTGATGCCTGGACCATGCCATCGCCCGCCTATTGCTGCGGTGAGAACATCTGAGCAACATTATCCTACAAGTCAAGCGCAACGCGCGCAAATCTTCAAATTCGCCCTGCTCGACCGCGCTTCTGTAGTATGGTGCCGCTTACAGGACTCGAACCTGTGACCCCCGCATTACGAATGCGATGCTCTACCAGCTGAGCTAAAGCGGCCCGATGACGGATATCTCCGGTCGAGGGGCGGTGCTTAACAGGGGAAATTTGCCGTGACAAGCACTAACCCGCATTTACGTGCCGTTTACCAAGCAGCGTGCACAAGCAGCCGTAAGTGAACGGGGAAGTTTTCGGTATGGGCATGCGACGCGAGCCGGACGGCGAATACGGCGAGATCGACGAGGCCGCGACGGGACTTCCCGGCGGGGCGACCGACGCGGGCGTCAACGACGTGATGTTCGATCTGGGCGGGGACGAACGCCGGATGCACGTCCGCGCCTATAACCACTGGGTGTCGCTGCTGAGGGGTCGCCCCTATCCGACGATCGCGGACCTCGATCCCGGCTCGATCGCCGATTTCGGCCCGCACAGCGTGCTGCTCGACTTCCGCACCGATCCGGGCACGGGCGCGGATCGGGATGCCGCGGCGGTTGTGACGATCGACGATCCGCGAATCGCCTATCTCGGCGCCAAGCTGCGCGAGGAATGCGGGCTGGTCGGGCCGATCACGTCGATCGCCGACGTGCCGAGCCGGTCGCTGCTGTCGCGGCTGACCGACCATTACCTGCAGATCATCGCGAATCGCGCGCCGATCGGGTTCGAGGCCGAATTCGTCAACAGCCGCGGGCGCACGACGCTGTACCGCGGCATCCTCATGCCGTTCTCGTCGAGCGACGCGGGCATCGATTTCCTGTATGGCGTGATCAACTGGAAGGAGCTCGCCGACGACCGGATGCAGGCGACGCTCGCCGCCGAGCTCGAGGCGGCGGTTCGTGCGGCACCGGTGCCCGCGTCCGGGCTCACCGCCTATGCCCGCCACGCGCCGATGATGCCGGGGCTCGGTGCGTCGCTGGCCTCGACCGGGCACGCCCCCGCCACCTCGCCGGGCGCGCCGATCTGGGCCGACGGGCCGAGTGCCGAATTTGCCGACCCGATGCCGGCGACCGGCCCGGCCGATGGCCCGACACCCGACACGCTGGCGCATGTCGTGCTCCGGACCGATGCGGAGCCCGGCGCGATCGTCCTGCTCGTCGCCCGCGCGGGGGTGGATGGCGGGCTCGACATCATCGGCACGATCACCGACGACGCGGCCCTCACCGCGCAGGCGATGGCTGCGATCGGGTAGGCGAAAACCGTGTTCGCGCCGCGCCGACGCGCCTCCGAATGCTGCACCGCAACAGCGGTGTTCGCACCTGCCACAAGCCTTGAGGTCGTATCCTACCCGGCGCATAGGCGCGGTCATGGCTGATCTTTCCACGACGCTGACCGACGCGCTCGCCGCCCGGTTGACCGAACGCGCGCTTCCGGGCGAACTCAAGGACTTTGGCACGACGGAGGCGGCGCACGCCGCGGCTTTCGTCGTCGCCACGGCGCTTCGGCGGGACGATGGCGCGCCCGCCATCGCGCTCGAACCGATCAGCGCCGACGACACGCGCCGCCGCATGCGGCTGGCGATAGTCAACGACGACATGCCGTTCCTGGTCGATTCGATTTCCGCCGCGATCGCCGCGCAGGACATCGCGATCGATCGCATCATCCATCCGGTCGTTCACACGACGCGCAGCCCCGACGGCGTGCTCCAGGCGATCGGCGACACCGGCCCCGCCGAATCGATGATCTATCTCGAGATGGAGCGCGCTGACGCCCGCGATCGGCGCGGGCTGATCGAGGAACTGACCGGCGTGCTCGCCGATGTGCGCGCGGCGGTGAAGGACTGGCGCGCGATGCAGGGCGCGATGGCGACCGATATCGCGCTGCTCCACAGCGACGGTCCCGATGCGGAAGGCGCGGCGCTGCTGCGCTGGTTCCTCGACGGCCATCTGACGTTGCTCGGGCATCAGGTCTGGCACCGCGACGGCAGCGGCGGCGCCGCGCTCGGCATCGCGCGCAATCCGCATGCCGTGCCGATCCTCGCGGAGGCCTCGCGCGCGCTCGCGATCCAGTGGTTCGAGGCGGGCAATCTCGCCCCGCTGCTGCTGAAGTCGAACCTGATCTCGACCGTCCACCGCGCCGTGCCGCTCGACCTGGTCGTCGTGCCGGTGATCGAGGGCGAGACGATCGCGGGGCTGTCGATCTACAGCGGTCTGTGGACCAGTGCGGCGCTGGCGACGATGCCGCGCGACGTGCCGATCCTGCGCACGCGACTTGCCGCGATGAAGGCGAAGTTTGGCTTCGATCCCCGCGGCCATGCGGGCAAGGCGCTGACCCACGCATTCACCGCCCTGCCCCATGATCTGGTGATCGCGTTCGCGCCCGACGCGCTCGAGGAACTCGCGCTGACCGCGATGAGCCTGGCCGACCGGCCGCGTCCCGCGCTGGTGCTGGTCGCATCGCCGCTCGGCCGCCATCTGTTCGGCTTCGTCTGGCTGCCGCGCGACGACGTCACGACCGGCCGCCGCACCGCGATCGGCGAGATGCTCGCCGAGGCCGCGAATGCCACCGTGCTGAACTGGTCGATCGCGCTCGAGGACGGCGAGACCGCGATGCTGCGCTACACGCTCGACCTGCGCGGCGAAGGCCGCGTGCCCGACGTCGCGCCGCTCGCGCTCAGGCTGCAGCGGATGGTCCGCGGCTGGGTGTCCGACGTCGAGGCCGCGCTGGTCGAGACATTGCCGTCGCCGCGCGCCGCCCGCCTCGCGCTGCGCTGGGCCGCCGCCTTCCCGCAAAACTACCGCAACCTCAGCAGCCCCGCCGAAGCCGCCGAGGACATCCAGCGGCTTGCCGCGCTCGACGGGTCGGGCGCGCGCGGCGTGCGCCTGATCTCCAGCGCGCCCGGCGAAGACCGCCAGCTCAAGATCTACAAGCTGGGCGGCGCGCTGCCGCTGTCCGATGCCGTGCCGGTGCTCGAGAATTTCGGCTTCCGCGTGATCGGCGAATTGCCGACCCGGCTGCAGGAGGACAGCGATCCCTTCGTGCACGACTTCGTGCTCGAGGCGAACGATGCGGTCGCGCAGGCCGACGCCGCGACGCTCGAGCGCGCGATCGCCGCGGTGCTCGAAGGCGCGGCCGAGAACGATGCGTTCAACCGGCTGATCGTCGAGGTCGGCATGAGCCCGCAGGCGGTCGTGCTGTTCCGCGCCTGGTTCCGCTATCTGCGCCAGGCGGGACTGCCCTACGGCCTGACGACGGTGGTCGACGCGCTGCGCCGCGCGCCGAGAGTCGCGACCGCGCTGATCGCGCGCTTCGCCGCCGCGCATGATCCGGCCGATGCCGGGCATCCCGCCGACGCCGATGCGACGATCGAAGCGGGACTCGATGCTGTGACCGCGATCGACGACGACCGCATCCTGCGCGCCTATCATAGCCTGGTCGGCGCGACGCTGCGCACCAACGCCTTCACGCCCGCCGCGGCCGAGGCGCTTGCGTTCAAGCTCGACAGCCACCTGATCCCCGGCCTCCCCGCGCCCGTGCCATGGCGCGAGATCTGGGTGTACAGCCCGCGGATCGAGGGTATCCATCTGCGCGCCGGCCCGGTCGCGCGCGGCGGGCTGCGCTGGTCCGACCGTCGCGACGATTTCCGCACCGAGATTCTCGGGCTCATGAAGGCGCAGCGCGTGAAGAACGCGGTGATCGTGCCGACCGGTGCAAAGGGCGGCTTTTATCCCAAACAGCTCCCCGCCCCGTCCAACCGCGACGCGTGGCTGGCGGAAGGGACCGAGAGCTATCGCATCTTCATCCGCACCTTGCTGTCGATCACCGACAACATCGTCGAGGGCAAGGTCGTCCATCCGGCGGGCGTCGCGATCCTCGACGGCGAGGATCCCTATTTCGTTGTCGCCGCGGACAAGGGTACCGCGACGTTCAGCGACGTCGCCAACGCGCTCGCGCTCGAGCGTGACTTCTGGCTGGGCGACGCGTTCGCGAGCGGCGGCTCGGTCGGCTATGATCACAAGGCGATGGGCATCACCGCCAAGGGCGCCTGGGTCTCGGTCCAGCGTCACTTTGCCGAACGCGGCATCGACGTGCAGAGCGATCCGATCACCGTCGTCGGCTGCGGCGACATGTCGGGCGACGTGTTCGGCAACGGCATGCTGCTGTCGAAGTCGCTCAAGATCGTCGCGGCGTTCGACCATCGCCACATCTTCATCGATCCGAACCCCGATCCCGCCGCAAGCTGGGACGAGCGCGCGCGCATGTTCGCCCTCCCCCGCTCGAGCTGGGCGGATTACGACACCGCGCTGATCTCCGAAGGCGGCGGCGTCTATCCGCGCACCGCCAAGGTCATCCGCCTTTCGCCCGAGGCGCAGGCCGTGCTTGGCATCGCGGTCGACGAGATCGAGCCCGGCGCGCTGATCTCCGCGATCCTCAAGGCGCCCGCCGACCTGCTCTGGTTCGGCGGCATCGGCACCTATGTGAAGGCGGCATCGGAGAACAACGTCCAGGTCGGCGATCCCGCCAACGACCGGCTGCGTGTCAATGCCGAGGATCTGCGCGTCACCGCGATCGGCGAAGGTGCCAATCTCGGCGTCACGCAGGCCGCGCGCATCGCGTTTTCCGAGCGCGGCGGGCGGATCAACACCGACTTCATCGACAATTCGGCGGGCGTCGACTGCTCGGATAACGAGGTCAACATCAAGATCGCGCTCAACCGCGAGATGATCGAGGGGCGCCTGGGCTATGAGGACCGCAACGCGCTGCTCGCCAGCATGACCGACGACGTCGCGCATCTCGTGCTCGAGGACAACCGGCTCCAGACGCTCGCACTGTCGATCGCCGAGGGCGCAGGCGCGCTGGCGGGCCCCGGCGGCCTTGGCGGCGCGACCGGCGGCGCTGGCGGCCCGGGATCGATGCCGAGCTATGTCCGCGTCATCGAGATCTTCGAGGGTAGCGGACGGCTCGATCGCGCGGTCGAGGGGCTGGCGGCCAATGACGACCTGCTCCGCCGCGGGCTCGACGGCCATGGCCTGACGCGTCCGGAACTCGCGGTGCTGCTCGCCACCGCGAAGCTCGCGCTGCAGGATTCGATCGAGCACGCCGGGCTCGGCGACGACCCTGCGCTCAAGCCCGATCTTCACGCCGCCTTCCCGGCCGCGATGCGCGAGCATTTCGCGCAGGCGATCGACGACCACCGGCTGCGCGGCCAGATCGTCGCGACCAAGCTCGCCAACCGCATCGTCAACCGGCTCGGCGTGCTCCACCCGTTCGAGCTGGCCGAGGAGGAAGGCGCGGCGATGGGCGATATCGCGGCGATGTTCGTCGTCGCCGAACGGCTGTTCGACCTGCCCTCGCTCTGGGCGGACATCGAATCACGACCGATGCCCGAGGCCGCACGCATCGCGCTGTTCGACGAAGTGGCGGTCGCCACGCGCTCGCAGATCGCGGATCTGCTGCGCGTGTCCGCGCCCGGCACGATGCCCGGTGCCGTGCTCGCCCGGCTCGCCAAGGGGATCACGCATCTCGATGGCCAGACCAAGGCGCTGCTGCTCGAGGAGGCGAGCGCGCAGAGCGACCGCATCGCCGCGCAGCTCGAAACCGCGGGTGCCCCGCACGACCTCGCGATCAAGGTGGTCCGGCTGTTCGAGCTCGACGGTGCGGTCGGGCTTGCCGACCTCGGCGAGCGCCTCGCGCTCGACGAGGCGGTGCTGACCCGCGCCTTCACGCATCTGGGACAAGCGCTCGGGCTCGACTGGGCACAGGCGAATGCCGCGCGGATCACGCCGTCGGATCCCTGGGAACGCCTGTTGATCGCCGGACTGGCGCGCGATTTCCAGCAGTTGCGGCTGGAGTTCCTCGCACGGTGCGGGGCCAAGGATCCGCAAGGCGCGGTCGACACATGGCTGGCGAGCAATGCCACCCGCGTCGCGCAGTTCAAGGCGGTGATCGACCGTGCACGCCACGCCGCCGTCCCGAACGCCGCGATGCTCGCGCAGATCGCCAGCCAGGCGCGCGTGCTGCTCGGCCGATAGGCGCAAACCGAAGCCCTGCCCCGCCACATTGCTGGCGGGGCGGGAACCCATCGCGCGTCCGGCGGTTCGATGATGTCTTCCCGACAATCGCGTACGTCGCGGTTGAGTATTCACCCGCGCTTGGCCTAGAGCTACCGGGAACACGAGGCCAGCATGACCGATATCCCCAATACCCAGCCCGACAGCCGCGAGACGACGATCCTCGACGCCCCCGACCGCATGGTGAAGGTGCGCGAGATGTTCGGGATCGATTCCGACATGGAGGTGCCCGCCTTCTCCGAGGCGGACGAGCGCGTCCCCGATCTCGACCCCGCCTATGTCTTCGACGCGGACACCACGCTCGCGGTCCTCGCGGGCTTTGCGCACAACCGCCGCGTGATGGTCCAGGGCTATCACGGCACCGGCAAGTCGACGCATATCGAACAGGTCGCGGCACGCCTGAAATGGCCGTGCATCCGCATCAACCTCGACGCGCATATCAGCCGCATCGACCTGATCGGCCGCGACGCGATCGTTCTGAAGGACGGCCAGCAGATCACCGAGTTCCGCGAAGGCCTGCTCCCCTGGGCGCTGCAGACCCCGACCGCGCTCGTGTTCGACGAATATGACGCAGGGCGCCCCGACGTGATGTTCGTGATCCAGCGCGTGCTCGAGACCGAGGGCAAGTTGACGCTGCTCGACCAGAACCGCGTGATCCGCCCGAACCCCTGGTTCCGCCTGTTCGCGACCGCCAACACGGTCGGCCTTGGCGACACCAGCGGGCTGTATCACGGCACGCAGCAGATCAACCAGGGTCAGATGGACCGCTGGAACATCGTCGTCACGCTCAACTACCTCCCCGCCAAGGTCGAGGCGCAGATCGTGCTCGCCAAGTCGGGCGAATATGACAAGCCAGACGGCAAGAAGGTCGTCGAGAACATGGTTCGCGTCGCCGACATGACCCGCAAGGGCTTCGTCAACGGCGACATCTCGACCGTGATGAGCCCGCGTACCGTCATCACCTGGGCGCAGAACGCGCTGATCTTCGGTGACGTCGGCTTCGCGTTCCGCCTGTCGTTCCTCAACAAGTGCGACGAGGCAGAGCGGTCGCTGGTCGCGGAATATTATCAGCGCGTGTTCGGCAAGGACCTGCCCGAGAGCGTGATGGGCAAGGCCTGAGGCCTTGGCGAACGAAACGCCCCTCGACCGGTTCAAGGCGGTTCTCGCCGGCACCGCGCGTGCGATCGCGGAGGAGCCCGAGGTCGAGCTCGCCTTCACCGCGGACGCGCCGGCGCAGTCGGGCAAGCACATCAAGGTGCCGATGCCCGCGCGCGCGCTGCCGCCCGAACAGGTCGCGGAAGCGCGCGGGTTCGCCGATGGATTCGCGCTTCAGCTGAAACATCACGACATCGCGCTGCACAACCGCGCCGCGCCGGTCGAGGCGGTCGCGCGGGCGGTGTTCGACGCGGTCGAGACCGCGCGTGTCGAGGCGCTGGGGTCGCGCGGCTATGCCGGGATCAGCGACAATCTCGCCATGGCGCTCGACGTCCGGCTGCGCGCCGACCCGATCACGCGCGCGCGCAACCGGGACGAGGTGCCGCTGTCGACCGCGCTCGGGCTGATGGTGCGCGAGCGGCTGACCGGGCAGGAATCGCCCGCGATCGCCGCCCCCGGCCTCGCGCTGGTGCGGGAGTGGATCGAGCAGAAGACCGATCTCGACGCGCTGGCGTACGCGATCGACGACCAGAAGACGTTCCAGGGCCTCGCCCGCAAGATGCTCGCCGAGCTCGAGCTCGTCCAGGCGGACCAGGTCCCCGAGGAGAGCGAAGAGGGCGGTTCCGAGGACGAGGGCACCGACGAGCAGCAGCAGGACGAGGGCGACGAAGGCGACGACCAGGGCGAGGACGGCCAGGGCGAAGTCGAGGCACGCGGCGAACAGTCCGAGCAGCAGAACGAGGAAAGCGACGGCCAGGAGCAGAGCGACGAGTCGATGGACGACATCGACGGCGAGCCCGGCGATGACGGTGAGGAGGGCATGCAGCCCGTCCGTCCCAACCGCCCGATGGCGGACATGGGCACTGCGTTCGACTACAAGCCATGGACGACGCAGTTCGACGAGGTGATCGCCGCGACCGAGCTGTGCGATGCCGAGGAACTGGCGCGACTGCGCGGCTATCTCGACCAGCAGCTCGTCCATCTCCAGTCCGCGGTCTCGAAGCTCGCCAACCGCCTGCAGCGCCGGCTGATGGCGCAGCAGTCGCGCTCGTGGGATTTCGACCAGGAGGAGGGTATCCTCGACGCGGCGCGGCTTGCGCGCGTCATCGTCAACCCGACGCTGTCGCTCAGCTACAAGGCCGAGCGCGAGACCGATTTCCGCGACACCGTCGTCACGTTGCTGATCGACAATTCGGGGTCGATGCGCGGACGCCCGATCTCGATCGCGGCGATCAGCGCGGACATCCTTGCGCGCACGCTCGAACGCTGCGGCGTGAAGACCGAGATCCTCGGCTTCACCACGCGCGCGTGGAAGGGTGGCCAGTCGCGTGAGACCTGGCTCGCGGCTGGTCGTCCGCCCCAGCCCGGCCGTCTCAACGACATCCGCCACATCGTCTACAAGCGCGCCGACGAGCCATGGCGGCGCGCACGTAACTCGCTCGGGCTGATGATGCGCGAGGGGTTGCTGAAAGAAAATATCGACGGCGAGGCGCTGATGTGGGCGCATGCCCGGCTCGTCGCGCGGCCCGAGGAACGCCGCATCCTGATGGTGATCAGCGATGGCGCACCGGTCGACGATTCGACGCTCAGCGTGAATTCGGGATCCTATCTCGAACGCCATCTGCGTCAGGTGATTGGCTGGATCGAGACCAGGTCACCGGTCGAGCTCGTCGCGATCGGCATCGGCCACGACGTGACGCGCTATTATGCGCGCGCGGTGACGATCATGGACGTCGAACAGCTCGGCGGGACGATCATCGAGCAGCTCGCATCGCTTTTCGACACCGAGTGACGGCCATTCGGCCACCGCGCACGTGATCGCCCCCCCGCGCGGCGGGTTTGCAGGCCCCGTGAAGCGGTCGATCACGATCGCCGGTCACCAGACGTCGATCAGCCTCGAACCGATCTTCTGGCAGGCGCTCGAGCGCGAGGCGGTCCGGCTCGGCCTGCCCTTGTCGGCGCTGGTCGCCGAGATCGACGCGCTGCGCATCGTCGCGGACGTGCCCCCGAACCTTGCCAGTGCCTTGCGCAGCTGGTTGTTCGACAAGTCGACTTGAGAACCAGTCGCATTAGCATTGACAGTGCGAACGACTCTCAATAGCGATACTCCAAGAGCAAAAGGGTTTTCACTATGTCGACTGTTTCGCCGCGGGGCGTCGCGCCGCGTCCTGCCACGATGCCCGCCTTCCTGGCCCTGTCCTGCATCGGTGCCTTCACGACCGCGCCGGCGTTCGCCGCCGATGCCGACCGGACGACGGCAACGCCCAAGGCCACCCCGACGGACACGGCCGACGTGCAGCACCGCGACGAGATCCTGGTCAACGGCCACCGCGAACGCGACGCCGGCCCGAAACAGGTCGCGCCGCTGGTCGATACCCCGCGCTCGATCATCGTCCTGCCCAAGGAGGTGATCGAACAGACCGGATCGAACAGCCTCGCGGATGCGCTGCGCACCGTGCCCGGCATCACCTTCGGCGCCGCGGAGGGTGGCAATCCGATCGGCGACCGCCCCTTCATCCGCGGGTTCGACAGCCAGGGCAGCATCTTCGTCGACGGTGTCCGCGACCTCGCCTCGCAGACGCGCGAGGTGTTCGCGGTGGAGTCAGTCCAGATCGTCCGCGGGTCCGATTCGACGCTCGGCGGCCGCGGCTCGGCGGGCGGCACGATCAACATCCTGTCGCGTCTGCCCGTGCTCGACACGTTCGGATCACTCAGCGGCAGCTATGGCGAGGCGGACTATAAGCGCGTCACCGGCGACGTGAACCTCAAGATCTCCGACACCGCGGCGTTCCGGATCCAGGGCATGTGGCACGACCAGGACGTCGCGGGCCGCGATGCGATCTGGCAGAAGCGCTGGGGCATCGCGCCCTCTGTCGCGATCGGGCTCGGCACGCCGACCCGGCTGACCGCGAGCTTCTATCACATGGAAAGCAGCGAACTGCCCGACAGCGGCATCCCCTATCTCTACACGATCAACAATCACCCCGGCACCGGCAGCGTCACGACACGGCCCGCGCTCGGTACCGTGACGACCGCGGGCGGCCAGACCGGCTTTGTCTCCCGGAAAAACTTCTACGGGCTGGCGGCGCGCGACTTCCGCGACGCCGACACCAACCAGGCGACGATCCGCGTCGAGCATGATTTCGGCGGCATCACGCTGCGCAACACCGCGCGCTACACGCACAGCACGCAAAGCTTCATCTTCACCCTCCCCGACGACAGCCAGGGCAATGTCTATGGCACCACCGCGACCAATACGGGCGCGAACGTGACCAATGGCGGCTATGTCTGGACGCGCGGCAACACGCGCTACGGCTATAGCGAGAGCATCGTCGACCAGACCGACCTGTACGGCAAATTCAATACCGGCGGCATCGAGCACAGCTTCTCGCTCGGCACCGAGCTTTCGTGGGAAAAGACGCGGCGCGGCACGTTCGTGTCGGCGAACGGCTCGACGATCTCGCCACGCTGCAACACGGCAACGATCGCGCGCTCCTATTGCGTCAGCCTGTTCGATCCGGATCCCTATGCGCCCTGGGTCAATTACGCGAGCGACACGTCGACGACGCAGACTCCGATCGCACGGGGCGCGCTGTCCACCGAAACGCAGAACGACGCCAATACCAAGGCGGTCTACGCGTTCGATTCGATCACGCTGATCCCGGCACTGATCCTGAACCTGGGTGCGCGTTACGACCGGTTCGAATCGACGATTACGCTGCCGGGCGCAACGCAGACGAAGCTCACGCGCGTCGACAACCTCTTCAACTGGCAAGCAGGGCTCGTCTTCAAGCCGACGCCCGAGACCAGCCTCTATGCGAGCTACGCGACCGCCGCGACGCCGCCGAACAGCCTGCTCGGCGAAGGCCGCGAGGATAACGCGATCACCGTCGCAGTGCTCGGGCTGTTGAAGCCGCAAAAGACCAAGTCATACGAGGTCGGCGCCAAGGCGAGCCTGTTCGCCGAGAAGCTGCAGCTCGGCGCGGCGGTGTTCCAGACGGAGATTTCCAACGCGCGCGTGCTCGACGACACGAACACCGCATCGTTCATCGGCGAGACACGGATCCGCGGGTTCGAGTTCAACGTCAGCGGGACGATCCTGCCCGGCTGGACGGTGTTCGGCGGGTTCACGCATCTCGATCCGAAGATCATCGACGGCGGCTTCACGACGCTGACCGCGCCGGCGATCTCCACGACAGCGAACGGCGTGACGACCGTCATCCAGCCCGCCCGCACCATCGGCGTCGTGTCGGTAAACACCGGCAAGCAGGTGCCGCAGACCGCGAAGAACAGCTTCACCGCGACGACCAATATCGACGTGACGAAGCGGCTGCAGATCGGCGGCACCGCGCTGTACATGGACGAACAGATCGGCGGCTATGCCGACAATCGCGCCGCGCGACAGACTGCGGCGGGCGTCGTCACGGTAACCCCCGCGACAAAGGTCCTCACCCGCAGCACGCCCGGTTACTGGCGGTTCGATGCGCGGGCCAGCTACAAGCTGACCGACATGATCGACCTCAGCGTCAACGCGCAGAACCTGACCAACAACACCTATTTCTCGCAGACCTATGCCAGCCACTATGCCACGCTCGCCGCGGGCCGTACGGTGTTCGGCACGGTCAACCTGCGGTTCTGAGGGCCAGAGTGACGGCGCTAGACACACTTTCGCCCGACGCCATCGCCGCGCGCCTCTCCGGCAGTCCGGAGGAGCGCGCGGCGTTCGTGCGCGAGGCGGCAGACGCCGGCGTGGCGGAGGCACAGGCGGTGTACGGGCAGATGCTGCTCGACGGGACCGGCGTCGCGGCCGATCCGGCTGCCGCCCTGGCCTGGTTCATCAGGGCGGCGGCGCAGCATCACGTGATGGCACTGAACATGGTCGGGCGCTGCTACGATATCGGCTGGGGGACGCCGGTCGACAAGGCGCGCGCGGCCGAATGCTACCGGGTCGCGGCTGCGCGTGGGCTCGACTGGGCGATGTACAATTACGCGACGCTGCTGGCGCTGGGCGACGGCGTGCCCGAGGACAGGCCGGCCGCGCTCGCCCTGCTGGGGAAGGTTGCCGCGATGAACACAGGGCTTGCCAGCGCGAAGGCGATCAACTTCGTCGGCAGCTTCGCCGAGGATGGCTGGGCCTGCCCCCGCGACCTCGCGCGTGCCGCGGCCTGCTATGCCCGCGCGGCAGAGGGCGGCGATTTCCGCGGCTGTTTCAACCATGCGCGGATGCTCGGTGCGGCGGGCGAGATCGACGCCGCGCTCGGCTGGCTCGAACAGGCCGGCGCGCGGGGCAACGCCGCGTTTGTGACGAAGGCGCAGGCGTTTCTCGCGGCCAGCGACATCGCGGCGTTCCGCACGCGCGGCGTCGCGGCGTTGCGGGAGGGCGCGCAGTGCTGATCGCGATTCCGGACGTGCTCGATTCCGCCGGCGTCGCGCGGGTCCGTACGTTGATCGACACGGCCGAGTGGGTCGACGGCAACGCGACCTCGGGCACGCAAAGCGCGCTCGCCAAGCGCAACGAACAATTGCCCGAGGAGTCCGCCGCGGCGAAGGACGCCGGTGGCATGATCCTCGACGCGCTGGGGCAGTCGGCGCTGTTCATCGCCGCCGCGCTGCCGCTGAAGGTCTTCCCGCCGCTGTTCAACCGCTATGCCGGCGGGCAGGATTTCGGGCTGCACGTCGACACCGCGATCCGTATCCGCCGCGGCAGCGATTTCCGGATCCGCAGCGACCTGTCGGCGACCCTCTTTCTCGAGGACCCCGCCGACTATGACGGCGGCGAGCTGGTGATCGAGGATCAGTTCGGGCCGCAATCGGTCAAGCTGCCCGCCGGGCACATGGTCGTCTATCCCGCCTCCAGCCTGCACCGGGTGACGCCGGTGACGCGCGGCGTGCGGACCGCCTCGTTCTTCTGGCTTCAGTCGATGGTCCGCGACGACGGCGCGCGCCGGATCCTGTTTGATCTCGATCAGGGCGTGCAGGCGGTTGCCGCGGCGCAAGGGGTGGGCGACCCGGCGACGATCAGGCTGACCGGCGTCTATCACAATCTGCTCCGTCGCTGGGCCGATGCGTGACCACGCCCTGCCGATCCGGCCCCTCGTCGCGCTGCTCGCGATCGCGGCGATCACCGGCCAGTCGAGCGCGCAGGCTAACGCCGCGTTTGCCGGAATACCGGACGTGACGATCGATTATTACCCGGTCGATGGCGGCGATGCGATGGCGGTCCGCCGCGCAATCGACGCCGCCCGGCCGACCGATGCGCATGACGGCCGCCGGGTCGATGCGCTGAGCAGCTGGGACCTGCGCTGGTCCTGGCCGCGAACCAGACACGGCGGCTGCGATCTTGCGGCGGCGACGATCCGCTACAAGGCAACGGTGCGCATGCCGCAACTCGCCGCGACCGCCCGGCTGACCGCCGCCGAGCGCGCGGATTGGGACCGCTACGTCGCGGCGCTCGCCCGGCACGAGGCGNCCTGCCGGACCGCGGACGCTGCCGCACGGGCAGCACTGGCCGGGCTCGACGCCTATCATGTCGCCTATGACCGCGAGACGGCGCATGGCACCAAGGAGGGGGCAAGCTTCCCCGCCTCCTGACCCGTCAGGCGAACGCCGCGGCACCCTTCAGATGCTGATAGGCGGCGATGACCTTCTGCAACTCCGATTCATGCGCCCGGTCCCCGCCATTGCGGTCGGGATGATAGCGCCGCACCAGTTCGCTATAGCGTTTGCGCAGCGCGGTGCGATCGGTGTCGGTCCCCAGCCCCAGCACGCGCAGCGACCGCCGCTCGCCATCGGACAGCACGCGACCATCCTTGCGCGCAGCCGCCATCCGCTCGCCGAACCGCGCGCCGATCGCATCGATCGGGTCGGCAAAGTCCGCCCATTTGGGCGGCGTGTCGCCGCCGCCATGCGCAAAGGCCCGCGTCTCGCGTTCCCATCCCGCCATCGGCCGCTGCGCATGGTGGATCTCGTCCGCGGTCATCCCGTCGAAATAATTATAGCCTGCGTTGAATGCGCGGACATGCTCGAGGCAGAACCAGCGGAACTGCGGCGGCCCGCCATCGCTCGGCCCCTCGAGCGGTGGCGCACGGAATTCGCCGGGTTCGGCGCAGCCCGGCCACATGCACACACGTCCGCTGCCCTCCACGCGCCCGTGGAAACGGGGGCTGGGCCGGTCCTTGCGCTCTTTTCTCGCGTCTTGCGTCACCGGCTCCCCGTCTATCCAAAACGGGCTATATAGGTCGGATGACAGACCTCGCCACCGGCTCCGTACAGGACCAGATCACCGCGCGCCTCACCGCCGCGCTCGCCCCGACCCATCTGACCGTCGTCAACGAGAGCGCACTGCATGCCGGACATATGGGGGACGACGGCACCGGCGAGACGCATTTTCGTGTCGAGGTGGAAGCACCGGCGTTCCAAGGGCTTAACCGCGTCGCCCGGCAACGCCTGGTGAACCACGCGCTCGCCGAACTGCTCAGCACGCAGATCCATGCGCTTGCGATCAAGGCGCGTGCGCCTGGAGAGGCATGATGGCCTATACGCTCTGGTACTGGCCCGGCCTCCAAGGCCGCGGCGAATTCGTCCGGCTCGCGCTCGAGGGCGGCGAGATTCCCTATACGGATGCGGCGCACGATCGCGGCGCCGAGGCGCTGATGGCCGATCTGAACGACCGCACCGGCCGCACGCCCTTCGCCCCGCCCTATCTCGAACTCAATGGTCTGGTGATCGCACAGGTCGCCAACATCCTGATGTATCTGGGCGAACGCCACGACCTCGCGCCGTCGAACATGGCCGATCGGCTGTGGCTCAACCAGCTCCAGCTGACGTTCGCCGATCTCGTCGCGGAGGTCCACAACGTCCACCACCCGGTCGCGATGATGGACTATTACGCCGACCAGAAGCCCGAGGCCGCGCGCGCCGCGAAGCAGTTCCGCGAGGAAAGGCTCCCCAAATTCCTCGGTCACTTCGAGGATGCGGCACAGGCCAATCCGGGCGAATGGCTGATCGACCATCGCTGGACCTATGCCGACACCTCGCTGTTCCAGATCGTCGAGGGGCTTCGTTACATGTTTCCGCAGCGGATGCGCACGCTCGAACCCGATTATCCCAACCTGGCCCGCATCCGCGACCAGGTCGCCGAGATTCCCGCGATCAGGGCCTATCTGAACAGCGACCGGCGGATCGCGTTCAACACCGACGGCATCTTCCGCCACTATCCCGAACTCGACGCCGCATGAGCCTTGGTCGCTTCCCGACATCCAACACCTCCCCGCCGAAGGCCGGGGTCCAGTTGGGGGACAGGCATAACGATGGGCAGCCCTTCGCCATATCGACCTTTCCAACTGGACCCCGGCCTTCGCCGGGGAGGTGCATCGGGCTGTGAGAACCCCCCGCCCCGCCGCGCGCATCTTGCTCGTCGACGCGCAGGACCGCGTGCTGATGTTCCGCTTCACCCCCGACGATCGCCCGCCGCTCTGGTGCACGCCGGGCGGCGCGGTCGATCCGGGCGAGAGCTATGCCGCCGCCGCCCGCCGCGAGCTTTGGGAAGAGGTCGGGCTCGATATGGATTGCGGCCCCGAGGTCGCACGCCGCGTCGTCGACTTCCGCACCTTCGAAGGCGTCGAGGTGACCGCCGACGAACGCTATTTCCGCGTCGACGTCGATACGTGCGACGTCGCGGCGGGCGGGCTCACCGATCAGGAGCGCAAGCTGCTCGTCGGTCACCGCTGGTTTTCCCGAAACGACATCGCGGCCCATGACGAAGTCCTCTATCCAGCGGACCTCGTCGAACTCCTCGACGCCACGGAGACACGCCATGCTGGATGATTTCGTCCTCCAGACCATCCTGCCCTCGACGCATGATCTGGGCGGCTTCAAGGTCCACCGCACCTTGCCGAACAAGGACCGGACGATGGTCGGCCCGTTCCTGTTCTTCGACCAGATGGGCCCCGCGCATCTCGAGGTCGGTACGGGCATCGACGTGCGCCCGCACCCGCACATCAACCTGTCGACCGTCACCTATCTGTTCGACGGCGCGATCGACCACCGCGATTCGCTCGGCACGAAGGCACGGATCGAGCCCGGCGCGGTCAATCTGATGACCGCGGGTCACGGCATCGTCCATTCCGAACGCTCGCCCGGTGACGAGCGCGCCGGCGGGCCCAACCTGTCGGGTATCCAGACCTGGCTGGCGCTGCCCGAGGCGGTCGAGGAGATCGATCCCGCCTTCGAACACGTCACCAAGGCGCAGCTGCCGGTGATCGAGGCGCACGGCGCGCGCTCGCGGATCATCATGGGGAGTCTCTGGGGCCAGAGCGCGCCGACCACGACCTATTCGGGCACGATCTACGCCGACATCGCGCTCGATCCCGGCGCGAGCGTGCCGATCGACGCGGCCGCGGAGGAGCGCGCGGTCTATCTCGCCATGGGCGAGGCGACGTTGGAGGGCGTGAAGCTCGAGCCGCAGGTGCTCTACGTGCTGCGCCCCGGGATCGCGGCAACGCTGCGATCGGCGAGCGGCGGGCGGGCGATGCTGTGCGGCGGCGACGCGTTCATAACGCCGCGCCACGTGTGGTGGAACTTCGTCAGCTCGAACCGCGACCGGATCGAACAGGCGAAACGCGACTGGAATGCGGGCAATTTTCCGAAGGTCCCCGGCGACGAGAAGGAACGGATCGAGATCCCGGCGATACCCAAGACGGTCAGCTACCCCTGACCCGCAGATAGATCCTCCCCCGCCAGGGGGAGGATCGCAAAATGGATCCGGCCCTTGTCCCGCCCTGCGCGGTACCGCACACTCCCCCTATCAGTGCAGACCATATCGACCCCCGGCCAGATCCGGGGCACCACGCGGGAGAGAGACATGACCGAGCTGAAGAGCCTCCGACTATCCACCGGCGTCGACCTCGACGTCGCGATCAGCGGCGATCCGGCGCATCCGCCCGTCATCCTCCTCCACGGCTTTCCCGAATCGCACCGCACCTGGCGCCACATCGCCCCCGACCTCGCGCGCGACCATTATGTCATCGCCCCCGACCAGCGCGGCTATGCGCGCTCGTCGAAGCCCGAGGGCGTCGCCAATTACACCCCCGACAAGATCGTCGCCGATCTGCTCGCGCTCGCCGATCAGCTCAAGATCGACCGCTTCACGCTGGTCGGGCATGACTGGGGCGGCGCGGTCGCCTGGATGGCCGCGCTCCAGCATCCCGACCGGATCGAACGGCTGGTGATCGTCAACGCGCCCCACCCGCTCGTCTTCCAGCGAACGATCTTCGACGACCCCGAACAGCGCAAGGCGAGCCAGTATATCCGCCGCTTCCGCGACACGAGTATCGACCAGGGCCTCACCGGCACGGGCCTCGAGAAATTCCTCGGCTCGACCTTCGCGCATCACGTGACGCAGGCGATCGCGGGCAAGGACAAGGCCGCCTATCTCGACGAATGGTCACAGCCCGGCGCGATGACCGCGATGCTCAACTGGTACCGCGCCAGCGCGATCGTCGTCCCCGCGATGGACGAGACCCCGCCCCGCCCCGCCTTTCTCGACGCGCCCTTCCCGCCGATGAAGATGCCGGTCCTGGTGATCTGGGGCATGCGCGACACCGCGCTGCTGCCGAGCCAGCTCGACCTCGCCGACTATGTCCCCGAGCTGACGATCGAAAAGGTCGACGCGGGCCATTTCGTCTCCTGGGAAAAACCCGACGCGGTGATCGCCGCAATGCGCCGCTGGGGGATTTGACTCCCCCTTTGTCAGGATGACGGCAGTGGAGGACGCCTGACCGCCACCTGTCTGAATCCTGACCAGCACATTCTGAAACCGTTCAGCGGCCGGGGAGCAAATCTCCTGTCATGCCGTTTGATACGGCGTCGAAGACAGGAGAGCAGTCATGCGTAAGTTGATCCTCGCGGCCGTAGCCGCCGCCACCTTGGTTCCCACGTTCGCCACCGCGCAGAGCTATGGCGAAGTGCGCCGCAGCGACCGCGAAGTGCGTCAGAGCCAGCGCGAACTTCAGCAGGCGCGCCGCTACGGCGACCGCGGCGACGTCCGCGAAGCCCGCCGCGAGCTGCGCGAAGACCGTCAGGAGCGCCGCGAGGACTGGCGCGACTATCGCCGCAGCCACGCGAACGTCTATCGCCGCCCCGCCTATGTCGGCCCGCGCGGCTATCGTTATCGCCCGATCAATGTCGGCCACCGGTTCGCGCCGCAATATTATGGCCGCAACTACTGGATCAACGACTACCAGACCTATCGCCTGCCGCGCCCGGGCTTCGGCTATCAGCGCTGGGTCCGCTATGGCCGCGACGTCGTCCTGGTCGACACGCGCAACGGTCGCGTCGCACAGGTCAACAACGGCTTCTTCTACTAAGCCGCCACGACGGCCCGGGAGCGATCCCGGGCCGTATTGTTGTGGCGATCGGGGCGATCCGGTTGCACCCTCCCCAGCCCGATCGTAAAGCCCGGCGCGTGCCAGACTCCCAGATCATCATCGCCGTCCCGAAGGGACGTATCCTCGCCGAGGCTTTGCCGCTGCTCGCCCGCGCCGGCATCCATCCCGAAGCGGCGTTTTCGGACGAAGACAGCCGCGCGCTCCGCTTCGCGACCAACGACCCCGACATCTCGCTGATCCGCGTCCGCGCGTTCGATGTCGCCACCTTCGTCGCGCACGGCGCGGCGCAGCTCGGCATCGTCGGCTCGGACGTGATCGCGGAATTCGGCTATTCCGAACTCTATGCCCCGGTCGATCTCGGCATCGGTTATTGCCGCCTGTCGGTCGCCGAGCCCACCGCAATGGCGGCGAAGGACGATCCGCGCGGCTGGAGCCATGTCCGCGTCGCGACCAAATATCCGCACGTCACCGCCGCGCATTTCGCCGCCCGCGGCGTCCAGGCCGAATGCGTGAAGCTGAACGGCGCGATGGAGCTCGCCCCGACGCTCGGCCTCGCGCCGCGCATCGTCGACCTCGTCTCGTCGGGCCGCACGCTCAAGGAAAACGGCCTGGTCGAGGTCGAGCGGATCATGGACGTCACCAGCCGTCTGGTCGTCAACCGCGCCGCGATGAAGACGCGCGCACGGGTGGTGCCGCTGGTCGAGGCGTTCCGCCGCGCCGTCGAGCAGGAGCAGGCCGCATGATCCGCCTTTCCACCACCGACGCCGACTTCGCCGACCGCTTCACCGCGCTCGTCGAGGACCGCCGCGAATCGGACGCAGGCGTCACGCAGGACGTCGCCGCGATCATCGCGTCCGTCCGCCGCAACGGCGAGACCGCGCTGCGCGACCTGACGCAGAAGCACGACCGCCACGACCTCGAAGCGACCGGCTGGCAGATCGACGCCGCCGACTGCAAGGCCGCGTTCGACGCGCTCGAGCCCGAGCTGCGTACCGCGCTCGAACTCGCTGCCGCGCGCATCCGGGCGTATCACGAGAAGCAGCGCCCGCTCGACAGCGACTCGGTCGATTCGGCGGGTGTCCGGCTCGGCGCACGCTGGCTCCCGGTCGATGCGGCGGGCATCTATGTCCCCGGCGGCCGCGCGGCCTATCCCTCGTCGCTGTTGATGAACGCGATCCCCGCCAAGGTCGCAGGCGTCGGTCGTCTCGCCATGGTCACGCCGACGCCGGATGGCCAGATCAACCCGCTCGTTCTCGCCGCCGCGCATCTCGCGGGCGTCGACGAGGTCTGGCGCGTCGGTGGCGCGCAGGCCGTCGCCGCGCTCGCCTATGGCGCCGGCCGCATCGCGCCCGTCGACGTTATCACCGGCCCCGGCAACGCCTGGGTCGCCGAGGCCAAGCGCCAGGTCTACGGCGTCGTCGGCATCGACATGGTCGCAGGGCCCTCCGAAATCGTCGTCGTCGCGGATGCGCTGAACGACCCCGAATGGACCGCCGCCGACCTGCTCAGCCAGGCCGAGCACGATACGACCACCCAGTCGATCCTGTTCACCGACGACGCGGCGTTTGCCGACAAGGTCGCCGACGCGGTCGATCGCCAGCTCAGCGCGCTCGCCACCGAGGCGGTCGCGCGCGTCGCCTGGGATGCGAACGGCGCGATCATCGTCGTCGACACGCTGGCGGACGCGATCCCGCTGGTCGACCGGCTCGCCGCCGAGCATCTCCAGCTCGCCATCCCCGACCCGCAGGGCTTTTTCGACCGCGTCCGCCATGCGGGCTCGGTGTTCCTCGGCCGCTACACCCCCGAGGCGATCGGCGACTACGTCGCGGGTCCGAACCACGTCCTGCCGACCGGCCGCCGCGCGCGGTTCGCCAGCGGGCTGTCGGTGCTCGACTTCATGAAGCGCACCAGCTTCCTCGCGCTCGACGAAGCCGCGCTGCGTGAACTCGGCCCCGCCACCGTCGCACTCGCCAACGCCGAGGGTTTGCCGGCCCACGCAAAATCGGTGGCGCTGCGGCTTCGCCTCAACCACTGATTTTTGTTCGCGCGGAGGCGCGGAGGCGCGGAGATGTTGTATACGGCGCAGCCGCTCCGATCATCACCAGCAGGTGATTGGAGGGCCGCTGCGCGGCAAGGTCGACACCTCCGCGCCTCCGCGCCTCCGCGCGAACCAATCTTCTTCGCTTAGACACGCCCGAAACGCGAAGGGCTGACACGCAGCCCCCCCGCGCGTACAGGCAACCGCTTATGTCCAGAACCGCTCCCCGCACCAAGGCACGCGCCGCCGCGCGACTCGCCGCCGTCCAGGCGACCTACCAGCATGAGATGGAGGGTACCGCGATGCCCGTCCTGCTCAACGAATTCCATCAGCACCGGCTCGGCGCGACGATCGAAGACGTCGAATATGCCGAGGCGGACGTCGATTTCTTCGACGACCTCGTGACCGGTGCGAATGCCCGCAGCGGTGAGATCGATTTGCTGATCGAGGGCAAGCTCGCCAAGGGCTGGACGCTCGCCCGCCTCGACAAGCCGATGAAGGCGATCATCCGCGTCGGCACCTACGAGCTGCTGGCGCGCAAGGACGTGCCCGTCGCCGCGGTGATCAGCGAATATGTCGACGTCGCGCACGCCTTTTACGACAAGCGCGAATCGGGCTTCGTGAACGGCCTGCTCGACGGCATCGCGAAAGAGGTCCGGGCGTAAACTCTCGTCATCCTGGGCTCGACCCAGGACCCAGAGTAACGGCGAACCACGTTCGTGGCTCTGGATCCTGACTTTCGTCAGGATGACGACGCTCTGGTACAGTAGGACATGACCGAAGCCGAGTTCATTGCCGCGCTGCGCCGCCTCCCGCTCCACCCCGCGGCGCGCGGCCTGAACGACGACACCGCGCTGCTCGACGCAGGGCCCCTCGTCGTCACCACCGACACGCTGGTCGAGGGCGTGCATTTCCTCCCCACCGACCCTCCACAGGACGTCGCGTGGAAGCTCGTCGCGACCAACCTGTCCGATCTCGCCGCCAAGGGGGCGGTCCCCGAGGGCATCCTGCTCAACTACCCGCTCGGCGACGACGCATGGGACCGCGCGTTCCTCGAAGGCCTCGCCGACATCCTTACGGCCCATGACACGCGGCTGATCGGCGGCGACACGGTCACCCTCCCCCCGGGAGCACCCCGCATCCTCACCGTCACCGCGTTCGGCAGCGACGCCGCCGCCCCCACCCGCGCCGGCGCGAAGCCGGGGGACGCGCTCTACGTCACCGGCACGATCGGCGATGCCGGCGCAGGACTGGCGATCGCGCTCGGCAGGAATGGCCCGGCCGAACTCCTCGCCGCGTATCGCCGCCCGCAGCCCCGCCTCGCCGACGGCCGCCGCCTCGCCCGCCACGTCCATGCGATGATGGACGTGTCCGACGGGCTGCTCATCGACGCCGCGCGCATGGCGCACGCCAGCGGCCTCGCCGTCGCGATCGATCTTGCCGCCATCCCCCTCTCCGACGCCTATCGCATGGTTTCGGGCGATCGGGTCGCGGCAGCGACCGCAGGCGACGACTATCAGCTGCTGTTCGCCGCGCCCGAAGATTTCGCCACCGATGCCACCCGAATAGGCGCCTTCTTCACGGGATCGGGGCTGGTCCTTCACGATGCCGGCACGCCCGTCCCGCTGCCGCCAAGTCTAGGGTATGAGCACCGCGCCTGACGGTCGCTTGCGCAATACCCCTGCACTGATAGGTTCCTTGGACGGGACTCGGCAAAGCCGAGACCGGGGAGGAACTGAAAAAAGGGATAGTGCCGTATGACGACCGTCTATCTGGCCATGATCTGCGGCGTCATCGCCGTCCTATATGGCTTCGTCACCAGTCGGCAGGTGCTCGCCGCCTCCCCCGGCAACGCGAAGATGCAGGACATCGCCGCCGCCATCCAGGAGGGCGCAAAGGCCTATCTCGGCCGCCAGTACACCACGATCGCGATCGTCGGCGTCATCGTCGCCGTCATCCTGCTCGCCACGCTCGGCATGATCTCGACGATCGGCTTCGTCATCGGCGCGGTGCTGTCGGGGGTCGCGGGCTATGTCGGCATGAACATCTCGGTCCGTGCGAACGTCCGCACCGCAGAGGCCGCGCGCACCTCGCTCCAGGCCGGATTGACCATGGCGTTCCGATCGGGCGCGGTCACCGGCATGCTCGTCGCAGGGCTCGGGCTGCTCGCGATCAGCGCCTTCTTCTGGTACCTGACCGGCCCGGCGGGTCACGCGCCCAACGACCGGATCATCGTCGAGGCACTGACCGCGCTCGCCTTCGGGGCCTCGCTGATCTCGATCTTCGCGCGGCTCGGCGGCGGCATCTTCACCAAGGCGGCCGACGTCGGCGCGGATCTGGTCGGCAAGGTCGAGGCGGGCATTCCCGAAGACGACCCCCGCAACCCCGCGGTTATCGCCGATAATGTCGGCGACAATGTCGGCGACTGCGCGGGCATGGCCGCCGACCTGTTCGAGACGTACGTCGTCACCCTGGGCGTCACGATGATCTCGATCGCGCTGCTGATCCAGGCGAGCGGCGCCGAGCTGATGCGGCTGATGACTCTCCCGCTGCTCGTCGGCGGCGTGTGCATCGTCACCTCGATCATCGGCACCTACATGGTCCGGCTCGGCGGCGGCAGCATCATGGGCGCGCTCTACAAGGGCTTCTTCACCTCGACGATCCTGTCGATCCCTGCCATCTACCTCGCCACGCAATATGTGCTTGGCGACCTCCACCGCGTGATCGGCGGCGCAGGCTATCTCGATCCCGCGACCGACGACCTGACCACCCAGGCCGCGCCGTCGCTGACGCAGAGCTTCACCGGCATGGACCTGTTCTGGTCGATGATGATCGGGCTGGTCGTCACCGGGCTGATCGTGTGGATCACCGAATATTATACCGGCACCAACCACCGCCCGGTCCAGTCGATCGCCAGGGCATCCGAGACCGGCCACGGCACCAACGTCATCCAGGGGCTTGCGATCAGCCTCGAATCGACCGCGCTCCCCACCCTCGTCATCGTCGTCGCGGTGATCGTTGCCTACCAGCTCGCCGGGATCATCGGCATCGCCTTTGCCGCCACCGCGATGCTCGCCCAGGCGGGCATGGTCGTCGCGCTCGACGCGTACGGCCCGGTCACCGACAATGCCGGCGGGATCGCCGAGATGGCGGGTCTGCCCGACGACGTCCGGCAAAAGACCGATGCGCTCGACGCGGTCGGCAACACCACCAAGGCGGTGACCAAGGGCTATGCGATCGGCTCGGCCGGGCTCGCCGCGCTCGTTTTGTTCGGCGCCTATACCACCGACCTCGCGACCTATTTCCCTCAGGTCACGGTCGATTTCAGCCTCAGCAACCCGTACGTCATCGTCGGGCTGCTGCTCGGCGCGCTGCTCCCCTATCTGTTCGGCGCGTTCGGGATGACCGCGGTGGGTCGCGCGGCGGGTGCGGTCGTCGAGGAAGTCCGCGCACAATTCCGCGACAATCCCGGCATCATGCTTGGCACCAGCCGCCCCAATTATGCGCGCACCGTCGATCTCGTGACGAAGGCGGCGATCCGCGAGATGATCGTGCCCTCGCTGCTGCCGGTGCTGTCGCCGATCGCGGTCTATTTCATCATCACCGCGGTCGCCGGCCAGGCCTCGGGCTTCGCCGCGCTCGGCGCGATGCTGCTCGGCGTGATCGTCTCGGGGCTGTTCGTCGCGATCTCGATGACCAGCGGCGGCGGCGCCTGGGACAATGCCAAGAAATATATCGAGGACGGCAATCACGGCGGCAAGGGATCCGAGGCGCACAAGGCCGCGGTGACCGGCGACACCGTCGGCGATCCCTACAAGGACACCGCCGGCCCCGCGGTGAACCCGATGATCAAGATCACCAACATCGTCGCGCTGCTGCTGCTCGCCGCGCTGGCCGGCGGCGGGGTGGGCTGACGCGACGATCCTCCCCCGCAAGGGGGAGGTAGCAGGTGCAGCCTGACGGAGGGGGCGGCACGCGCTGCCCCCTCGGTAACATCCCCCCGCCGATACCGCCGTAACGGACCCGATAGACCGTCCCCGGATGCATCTGGCTTGGACGGACCGGCTTGCGCCTCCGCATCCTGCCCCGATGCGCAACCGCCCCGAGAACCACCTCTTCTATGGCGACAATCTCGCCGTCCTCCGCAAGGAGATCGCCGACGAGAGCGTCGACCTGATCTATCTCGACCCGCCGTTCAATTCGAACGCGACCTACGGCATCCTGTTCAAGGAACCCGACGGCCGCGCCTCGAACGCGCAGATCGAGGCGTTCGAGGACAGCTGGCACTGGAACGACAGCGCAGAGGATGCCTTCGACCAGGTCGCGCGCAGCGGCAACACCAAGGCGTTCGACCTGCTCAACGCGATGCGCGGGTTTCTCGGCGACAATGACATGATGGCCTATCTGGCGATGATGGCGGTCCGGCTGCTCGAACTGCGCCGCGTCCTGAAATCGACCGGCAGCCTCTATCTCCACTGCGACCCGACCGCGAGCCACTATCTGAAACTGTTGCTCGACGCGACGTTCGGAGGAAAGTGCTTCCGCAATGAAATCATCTGGCACTATCGGCGCTGGACTGGAGGCGCACGGCGCTTCCAGCAGCTTCACGATACGATCTTTTTCTACACGAGATCAAATGACTATACGTTCAACACCGCCTACACTCCCTACACCGAGAAATCGCTGAGGCGAAAACAGAACTACCATACGCGTATCAAGGGCGACGACACCTATGTCACCACGATTGATGACCGCGGTGTGCGAGAAAATGATGTCTGGCAGATCCCGCTCTTGAATTTGCAATCGCACGAGCGCTTGGGGTACCCGACCCAAAAGCCGGTTGCCTTGCTCGAGCGCATTATTGCTGCCTCCTCAAACGAGGGCGACGTCGTGCTTGACCCGTTCTGCGGCTGTGGCACCGCAGTCCATGCGGCGCAGAAGCTCGGGCGGCAGTGGATCGGGATCGATGTCACGCACCTCGCCATATCCTTGATCGAGAAGCGGATGAACGACGCCTTCCCTGCCGCCACCTTTACCGTTGAGGGGACGCCCAAGGACCTTGCCTCGGCACGCGATCTCGCTCTGCGCGACAAGTATCAGTTTCAGTGGTGGGCCGTGTCTATGGTCGACGCGCTTCCCTCTGGCGGACGCAAGAAGGGGGCGGATGGCGGGATCGACGGGCTCATCTATTTCAACGATCACGATGTCGCCGCAGGAAAGATGGTCACGCACCGCGCGATCGTCTCGGTCAAGGGCGGGCTCAATCCCGATGTGACGATGGTCGAGACGCTCGCCGCGACGATCGCGCGCGAAAAGGCGCCGATCGGCGTGCTGATCATGAACGCCACGCCCACGCGCGAGATGGAGCGCCGCGCCGCTGCGGTCGGCATCTACCGCGCCGGCGTCGGCGAGACGTTCCCGCGGCTTCAGATCCTCACGCTCGCCGACCTGTTCCAGGGCAAGCGGCCGCGGATCCCCAATGTCGACCGCGCCGCCTTCCGCCGCGCCGCGCGCGAAGCCACGGGCACACAGCCCGGGCTGCTGTGACGCGCCCTTGTTTCGGACGCAGCGAACACCGACATACAGGTCTGACGGGCGCGTATGGGCATAAGGGCCATGCGCGCCTTTCGGGCGTGCTTTCCTTTTTCGCCAAGCTGCGGTAAGGGCGCTCGTCCCGAAATTCCCCCAATTCAGAGATTATATTTGGCCAAGGAAGAACTGCTCGAGATGCGCGGCCGCGTGGTGGAACTCCTCCCCAACGCGATGTTCCGGGTACAGCTCGAAAACGACCACGAGATTCTCGGTCACACCGCCGGCAAGATGCGGAAGAACCGCATCCGCGTGCTGGTCGGCGACGAGGTGCTGTGTGAGCTCACCCCGTATGATCTGACCAAGGGTCGCATCACCTACCGCTTCAAATAAGCGCTGGCCGCGGGTCGTCCGCGGTCGTGCAGCAAGATCGAGGCAATTGTGCTCGTCCTAGCCTCCTCCTCGCCCCGCCGCCGCGACCTGCTTGCGCGGCTCGGCGTCGTGCCGTCGCGCGTGGCGTCCCCCGATATCGATGAAAGCCCGCACCGGGCCGAAGTGCCGCGCGCCTATGCGCTGCGTCTCGCGGTCGAGAAGGCGTGCGCGGTCGATCGCGCGGCGGGTGAGATCGTCATCGCCGGGGACACCACCATCGCGCTCGGCCGCCGCATCCTGCCGCCCGCCGACACGGCCGACATTCAGCGCGACCTGCTCGGCAAATTGTCCGGGCGGCGTCATCACTGCCTGTCCGCGGTCTGCGTGATCGACGCCGCCGGTACCGTCCGCACCCGCCTCGCCGACACGATCGTCGCGTTCAAGCCGCTCTCGAGCGCCGAGATCGACGACTACATCGCGTGCGGCGAAGGGCTCGGCAAGGCGGGCGGCTATGCGATCCAGGGCCGCGCGGAGGCGTTCGTGCGGTTTCTCTCGGGCAGCCATTCGGGGGTCGTGGGACTCCCCCTCTTCGAAACCCGCGCGCTGCTGAAGACCGCCGGCCTCGCGCTTGCCTGAACCCGGTCCCGTCTGGCTCTACGAAGCTGGCATCGGCGAATACCGCGCCGCGCTGGTCGAGAATGACCAGATCGTCGAGGCACTGATCGAGCGCGACGACGTGGCGCTGCGCGTCGGCCATGTCGCGCGCGCGCGCCTCGTCGAGGCGCTGGGCGGCGGGCGCGGCCGCGTCGCGCTCGACGGCGGCGAGGCGCTGGTCAGCCACCTCCCGCCCGGCATCACGCAGGGCGCCAGCCTGACCGTCGAGATCGTCCGCGAGGCACTGCCCGAGGCCGGCCGCGCCAAGCTCGCCAAGGCGAACGCCACCGATCGCCCGCCCTGCGCCGCGCCGACGCTGTACGACCGTCTCGTCGCGACCGGCCTGCCGATCCACGCCCCGCGCGCGCACGAGCCCGATGCACTCGAAGCCGCGGGCTGGTCCGAACTGCTCGACGAGGCGATGAGCGGCGAGATCGTCTTTCCGCTCGGCGCGCTGCGGCTGTCCCCGACGCCGGCGATGACGCTGTTCGATGTCGACGGCGCGCCGCCGCTCGACCCGCTGGCGGTCGCCGCCGCGCACGCCGTCGCGCGCGCGATCCGCCGCCACGGGATCGGCGGCTCGATCGGCGCCGACTTCCCCACCATCGCCGGCAAGGCGCAGCGCAACGCCGTCGCCGCGGCGATCGACGCGACGCTGCCGCCCCCGTTCGAGCGCACCGCGGTCAACGGCTTCGGCTTTCTGCAGATCATCCGCCCGCGCGCCCGCGCCTCGATCCCCGAGATCCTGCGCGCCGATCCGGTCGGCGCCGCCGCCCGCGCGGCGTTGCGCACGCTCGAACGCACCCCGCCGACCGCCCCGCGGCGCCATGCGCTGCCCGCCGCGGTCCATGCCCGCCTCATGGCGCACCCCGACTGGCTGGCGACGCTCGCCCGTCGTACGGGCGTCGTCCACGATCTGGAGAGCCGCTGATGCCCGCCGTGAAATGCCCGATCTGCGGCCAGCCCGCCGTCCCCGACTACGCCCCCTTTTGCTCGAGCCGGCACCGCGACCGCGACCTGCTGCAATGGCTCGGCGAAGGCTATCGCATCCCCCGCCGCGCAATATCGCAAACGGGGCTAGACAGCGGTGAAGAGCCCGACTAAACGCGCCCTTCCGATCGCACGATCGGCCCTTCATCCGATCCCGATCGGACGATGCCCGGATAGCTCAGTTGGTAGAGCATGCGACTGAAAATCGCAGTGTCGGCGGTTCGACCCCGTCTCCGGGCACCATTTTTCTTCTGATATTGTTGGCGCTACTTGACCGCGCCCCTGGGGCAAGCTTATCCTGCCTTTATAGGTATCCGCTCGCAGGTAGCTGCTCCTTTCGCGCAGTTTTATCCGTCTTGCGAGGCTGCTGGGATGGCGTAACGGGAATCGGTTACTCGTACACCGGTAGCACTTCCGGCTCTCCGCCGTGGTTGATACCTGCCTTCAATGGCCACATCGGCCCCGCCTGAGCGGCCCTCTTAAGTAACGGCGTCTGATCGATCACGTGGCGTTTGCGACGGGCGATGCTTGGTCATATGTTGCGAGAGGCAAATTCTCACATGAATCGAGCAGTAGCCTAACGGAGTGAGGCGGAAGAAAGATCCCGTTCGCCGCGCCATCGATGACGAACCTCTACGCTCGACACTGACCGTGAGACCCGCTGCCATCAACAGTGTTGGGCAACACCTCGAATCGCATCGGCCTGCGCCACGCCCTTGGAGTCAACTGTAGGGTCCCCGCCCATTGGTCAATGATGGTGACCGGCGATTCCATGGAGTGGTCGACAAGATCTGACGGAACAGGCCTGCCGTTGGTGGCCTGACCAGCAGACTTCGGCCTCAAACGATCACATCGAGATACCCACGCATGGCCGCTCTGGCGTCTTCCGTCAGTCCCAGCATTCCTCTCCTACCATCAAACGGGTCGGACGTCCGGCATACGAGCCCCTTCGCTATCAACTGTGCGATCCGGCGCAGCCCCGTGGTCGACGGCGCGCAGGCTCCGATACTAGCGCTGCTGACGCTGACCAGCCGCCCTTCCTCCCCGGCTATGAACAGATCGAGAAGCATGTCCCAGACCGGTTCATTCAGGAAGTCCTTTGCCGAAGGCAGATGCGCATCCCGCGCTCTGCGCTCCTTGTAAAGTCGGACGGCGACGTCCCGATATCGGGCGCGGTCATCCTCCTCGATCGACGAATCTATCTCTATCTTCTCGGCGGTCACGGAAATCACTCCAGTCCCGCTCCCCCTTCCCCTGCGCCCTACGTTGGCCATGTCGCCAGACGGCGAGGACGAGCAGCGGAAGCGTCGCGTAGCTCCAGATGACCAGAGCCTGTTGGTAGGCCCCTGCCCCAAGTCGCAGGTCCAGTGCCTTCGCGACGTGTGCGGCTACCGTCATCGTCTGCAGGCTCGCCATGACCAAGGGCCAGAACCGATCTGCAAGCAAGGCGATGCTCAGGAGACACATCAACAAGCCGACGTCCACGAGGAGCACCGACGTCTCCAGCCCGACGTATCGGACCGGCCACGGCGAATGCACCGCGAGGGTCAGGGAACCAGCGGCGACGAACATGCAGGCAGCATACTTCTCAGGTCTTCCGCCCGTCTTGAAGGCATAAAGAACCGTTGCTGCAAGCAGCGCTACGAAGAGGTTGCGGAATCCCATAAAACGACCGGACCCGCCGAAGCGCGCCCGGTCAACCCATCTCAGGAGACAGCGGAAAGCAGCGGGATGCCGAACACCTTCTGGCCCTCGTCGCAATCGCCGTACGACGTCACGAGCCCAACTTCGTCGCGTAGGCCCGCCAACGCTTCATGGGCTTCTCGCACTAGGCGCCGGGCGTCGGCCGACGCGACCGCCGCCTTCAGCATCAGATCGATGGCGGCGTTGGAACGCGTAGGATCGAGGCGGACCTTCGCCGCGACTTCCATCGCGATGGCGACGCACCGCGATGCATTCGCAGCCACGCGGTCCGCGTCCCGTTCAAGCGGCATGAACGCGACCGCGAGTTCGTCCGCGGCCCTTTGACGTATCCTGGACATGTATTCTCCCCACGCCCCGGCACGCGCGGGGCATCAACGTGTTTCGGTCAACGGTGATGCAGGGCTTCGACGAGGTATGGGATGGCGAGACTAGCAAAAGCCCCTATCCCGACCAGCGCCGAAAGCAGCATCCAGGCGATCAGCCGCTCGACCTTGGTCAGGCCGTTACGGTTTCCCTCCCTGCCGAACAGCCGCCCCAGTACGTCCGATGGCTGATCCAAGCGGACGGTGTTCGTCGGGGGCGGCGCCTTCTCACCGACCGGTTCCACGATCGGAACCGGTGGGGGTTCGTCGGCCGACTCGACCGGCGTCGCCATCCCCGAAAGGCCGGTACCCAGAATTCGGGGAGGCGCATCGTCCCCATAAACCGCCCGCGCCGCCAGAAGGCTGGAACTAACGCCGAGCTTGCGTCTAGCCGACTTCAGGTGGGTCTCGACCGTGGAAACGGAAACGGTCATGCGAGGGCCGATCTCGGCGACCCGATAGCCCTGCGCCATCAGCAGAAGTGCGTCCCGTTCACGAGCGGTCAGGGAGTCGAGTGTGTTTTGATCCATTGTGGATGCAAGTAGCGTGCGAAGGGTCATGGCGACAGCCCTCGACCGGGAACAGATGACTTCGAAACTTCGTCCGAAACGGACTCAAGCCCTTCGTCATCAGGACGTACCGCGTAGACAAGTTTGCTCGCGGCGGTAGCGGAGATGGTAGCGGGCCATGAGTGGTTCGGGTCTGCCCCGTGCCGCGAGACTGCAATCGGGCTTCGGCGAACGGAAAAAGGGAGCGCTTCGCATGACGCGGTACATACTGAAGCCGATACTCTGGAATGCCTTGGGATACCGCCGCCCCGGCGGGTACCGCGCCACCAGCGGCTATCCGTCCGATACCGGCTATGGCCACGAGGAGTGGAACAACTCGGATGCGCTGGGCTTCGTGCATGCCGGTGCTCAATGGCGGGCCTTCCATACCGAGGGCATCGGCGACCTCACACCCGATTCGGACTGCGTCGTCCTCCTGTACGCGTCGCACGACGGTCTTCAGCAACTCGTGGGAATCGTAGGAGGCGCTCGCTATCTCGGCCGCGATGAATCGAGAGCCGAGCGCCTCGGTCTGGTCGACAGGCTGCAGTTGGACGGCCTCTCGGCGGACGCATGGTCCGTCGATCTCGTTCGGACGCGGTACCGGGACGACCAAGCGGCCTTCATGGCCGATTGGTCGAACGATCTTCATTGGATCCCTAACTGGCGATGCTCCGCCGAGACGTTCCTCTGGCTCGACGACCCTGTGACGCTCGACGCCCGCGAACTTCGCGGGACGAAAAAGCTGCTGACGATGTTCGGCAGACATACAGAACTCACCGCGAAGGAAGCCGCGGCCTTCATTGACTGCGTGCCCGAAAGCGGCCGGCTCCCCGCGTGGCATCGCATACGAGCTCTCGTGACCGACGCTGATGGGGGGGAGCGTACTCAGGACCTCAAGGCACTCTCGCGACGGAAGGATCTCACCACGACGACCCGTACGCGCCTTGTGGACGCCAGACTTGGCCAAGGACGGTACAGGACCGATCTCGAGCGAAGATGGGACGGCAGGTGCGCCGTGACGGGGTGCGCAGTTCGAGAGGTCCTTCGCGCTTCCCATGTGAAGGCCTGGCGTCCCAGTAACGATCGCGAGCGCCTAGACGCCGCCAACGGACTCCTGCTGTCGGCTGACATCGACGCTCTGTTCGACCGAGGCCTCGCGTCCTTCGCGGACGACGGCCGAATGCTCCTGTCCGAGCGATTGACGGCAGCGGACCGCGACGTGCTGCGCGTTCCGTCCCCGCTGCGGAGAGCACTCACCGCCGACGAGGTGCCGTACATGGCGGTTCATAGGCAGCGGTTCGGCTTCGGCCGGTAGGCAGCGATGGGGGGGGGGTAAGGCCCGCCAGGTAGACCGACCGCGCCTTGAGTATGCGGGCGGCTGATCGTCCCCTCATGGCGTTCCGATCGACTCCGCAATGCCGTCCTGATCCGATGGCGGCCGGACTGCCGTTTAGACGTCGCGTTCCTCACGTGGCGTCCGGCCCGGTCGACGACGGACCAACAGACGATTCGGCATTTGGACGGCGGTGGCGCATCGCAGGGGTTCAAACGCGAGTGGAAGATTCGGTTCAAGATGCGGTCGCCAGCATGGACGACGGACATAGCACAGGTGCCAACGGTCCGAGCCTTGAGGCAGTGAGACCGTATTGCATTTGGCCGGCAGCGCCGCGAGTAGGACGCATGCCCCACGCCAGCAACATCGTCCATTGCGACGGCCCCGACAGTCCGCATGCGTTCGACATCGTTCCACTCCAGCCTCGCAAGGGTAGTCTGGATGCCATGTGCCCGGTCTGTCACGGCAGAGGTCAGTGGAACACCGAGATCGATCTGGTCAGCTTCCGCTGCAAGCGCACCGCTTGCGACCGGTGCCACGGTGCCGGCTGGGTGGAGACGGGGACCGATCCGGTCGGGCTGCCGGATACCGAGATCGCACCGGGCGGATATCCGCGGTGGACCCTACGCTACGAATCTGCCGGTGAAGCCATCCGGATCGACCCGCAGAAACCTGGACTGTCGCAGACCTGACCTGTCACTGGATCGGCACTGACGCGCCCAGCTTCGCCGCCATGCGCGCGACCTCCTCGTCGCTCGGCTCTTCCGGCAACTCCTCGCCGGGCAGCAACGCCTCATCCGGTATGCCTGGCGCGGTGCCGGCCATCGGCTCATCAATGGCACGCTCGTTAGCGCCGTCCGTGATCTTTTCTCGGTCCGCCATGTCGATCTCCTTCGCCGTTCTTAAACGCACGGACGACGTCGTGGATGCGAGCCACCGGTAACGAACCGCATCAACGGCATCAGTCCGGGGACGATGCGGCAATGACATCCACCGCCGCGGCGACCCGGCTCTCGTCACCGGCTCGACGGCCGGCATAGGACTGGAGATCGCACGGCGTCTGGCTTCGGAAGGCGCGGACGTGGTCGTCTGCGGACGCAACCAGGCGAAGCTGGACGCCGTCGCCGCGGACATCGGCGCACGCGGCGTGCTGGCCGACCCGGCGACCGCCGAAGGAGCCGAGGCCCTGGTGGCAGCGGTCCCGGACGTCGACATCCTGGTGAACAATCTCGGCATCTACGAGGCCAAGCCGTTCGGGGAGATAACCGACGACGACTGGCGCCGCTTCTTCGAGGTGAACGTGCTGTCGGGCGCGCGGCTCGCGCGGGCATACTTCCCGGGCATGCTCGCCCGCGACTGGGGCCGGGTGATATTCATCGCAAGCGAGTCCGCCGTGATGGTCCCTCCCGACATGATCCACTACGGCATGACGAAGACGGCGCAGCTGGCCATCTCGCGCGGCCTGGCGGGCCTCACCAAGGGCACGCGCGTGACGGTAAACACGGTTATGCCCGGTACCACGCGTTCGGAGGGCATCGTCGACTTCCTCAAGAGCGTGGCCGACGATCCGAACGCCCCGGCTGACGAACTCGAACGCGCCTTCTTCGCCAAGGACCGGCCCACGTCGCTCATCCAGCGGATGATCGAGCCCGAGGAGATCGCGGCGCTGGTGGCCTACGTGGCCAGTCCGCTGTCCTCGGCCACCAACGGTGCGGCACTTCGCGTCGACGGCGGCATCACCCCGACCATCCTGTAGGAACAGCAACATGAGCGAGCACGTACGTCACATCACGACTCCCACGGGTTTCCTCATGGTGCTGCGGCAGGGCGACGACGTGCTCGCTCGGCTGGAGACGCTCATGCGGGAGGAAGGCATACCTTCCGCGAGCATCAGCGGCTTCGGTTTCGTGGCGTCGGCGCGTTTCGGCTTCTTCGACTTCGAACGTGGCGACTATGATCCGCGCAAGTTCGAGGACCTGGAGATCGTCGGCTTCTCCGGAACGCTGGCATGGATGGACGGACGACCATCCATCCATGCACACGCCAGTGGCGGCGATCGCGAGTTCCGCGTCGTCGGAGGTCACGTTCTGGCGCTGACCGTCGGTCGCGGCTCGTTCGAGATCACGGTCACCGTGCACGCCGATCGCCTGCAGCGTCGCATCGACCCGAGCATCGGCGCGAAGGTGCTGCTGCTGCCCTGACACGGATGCATCGGACTACCGGCAAGTCCCGCGAGCGACCGCCGATCCCCGCTCGCCTGGGACGGCTGCTCCTTCCTGCACCGGAGGACGTTCAGTCGTGGTCAGGCTGCGTGGCGGGATGCGTCTCGACTCCAACGAGCCCGCGCAGATGATCACCCAAGGCGATCACTACCCTCGCGACGGCCGTGTAGGTGACGGAGCGTCCGTTCTTCTTCGAGGCGATCGCTCCCGCCTTGCTCAGCACCGCCAGGTGTGAGCTCATCAGGTTGCGCGGCACGCCTACGGCATCCGCGATGTCGCTCGATCCCATTCCGGGCTCGCCCGCCCGCATCAGCATCACGAAGACCCTCATCCGGGTCGAATGGGCCAACGCACTCATGACGGTCAGGGCTTCAGTTTCGTCCATGCGAATGATGTAGGCGGCTTCGATCCCAGAGACAATGTGATTCAATTTAGTTTGATTCAGTTTTAATTGATTCAATTATTCTTGAATTATTATTCGGGTCTGCTATCTAGGGGCCGTTCGGTCAGGACCGCCCACCGGACGCAATCGGATACCAGCAGGCCCCGGCGGTTGGAGTATGAAGATGCAGATCAACGCAATCTCTCGCGCCACGGCGACCATGTCGAAGCCGACGCTGCCGCCGTTCCTGATCGATCCCCTGGACCTCGACGAGCCCGACGACGAGGTCGTCGTGACGACCAGGCGCGGGCTGATCCGCCTGGCTCTCGTGGCGGCCGACACCGCATCGAGGTTCGAGCGCGAAGCGGTCGGCCACGATCCGGTGGCCTGGATGATCGCGCCACGCGCCCTCTTCGACGGTCGTTCGGCGATCGATGCGTGCCTGTCGCGCGAGGAATGCCTCCGGGCGGTCCTCCTCCACGGACTGTCCATCGGTCTCGATGCGGACCCCATGACGCTCGATGCGCTGATGGCCGACGACGACGACGCGGATGACCCGGTCCCCTCCGGTCGCTCGGCCGCCGCGTATGACGGCGACGGCGACGACGTCGATCGGCGCGGGAGGCCGCAGGGCGAAAGGCCGCGGCTCTGGACCTCGTTCCTGGTCGACCAGCGTGCGGGCGGCATGATCCAGGCGTTCGACGCCGTCGTCGCGGCCGATCGGGCCGAGGCCGAGACGAGGCTGCGTGCCCGCCACGGCTCCGCGATCGCGGACGCGATCGAGATCTCCGAAGGGTTCGATCCCAATACGCCGATGGCCGAAGCACTCGTCTCGCCCGCCGTCGCCGACATGCTGGCCCAGGTGGCCGCGGACCCCGGCTCGCCGCTCGCCGCCGGGCTGTCGGTGTACATCGAGCAGCGGTTCGCGTCGTGAGCGACGTCGTCGCCCTGGGGTCGCCGGCGGCGATGGACGCGATGGCGTCGCTCGTCGACCGGGACCACGACTTCCGCGTCCTGCGGCGCATGCCGCCGATGCGGAGGACCCTCGCCCCGGGCGTCCGTCCGGGCATGCTGGCGGGGTGCGCCGTCCACGTCGAGACGACGGGCGGCGACCCCGTCGACGATGCGATCATCGAACTCGCGCTCCAGCGCTTCTGGGCCGACGCCGAGGGACGGATCGTGATGACCGGCCGGCCGCATCACTGGCTCGAGGACCCGGGTCGTCCGATCCCGCCGGGGGTGACCCGCCTGACGGGGCTCGCCGAACCGGACGTCGTCGGGCGCACCATCATGGATCCCGTCGCCGGGTCCCTCATCGCCGACGCGGACTTCGTCGTCGCATACGACGCATCGTCCGTTCGCCCGTTCGTCGAGAAGCGGCTGCCGCTCGCCGCCGGACGGCCCTGGGTCTGCGCCATGTGCGAAGTCGGCTGGCGGGAGAACGGGTTCGAGGACGGCGGTCTGCCGCATCTGCTCGTGCAGACGGGCATGTTCTACGATGCCCACCGCGCATCGACGGAGGTCACCGCGCTTCTGCACCTTCTGGATCACCCGCTTCCGTTCGGTGGGACCGTTCTGGGGACGGCCGTCGAGACCACGGCGAACCCAAGCTGGGCGATAGACGTCGTGGCCGCACCCATCGGGACCACGAACCTTCTCGAGGGTCGCGGATACCGCTGGAACGCGGACGCACGGCACTGGTGGAAGGAGGTGTCCGCGACGGCCTTCGACGACGAGTACGAATGGATCGTCGTGCACGTCTACGGGGGGACGTCGAAGCCCCGATTCCGGTCCGTGACCTGGTGCGAGCGCCATTCGGCGCCCGGTTGAACGGATCGAATGCGTCGTCGCCGTCCGGGTGATCGACCGCATGACGAACGACGAGAGGAGGTCATCGAACATGACGAACGAACCCGATCCGAACGATCTGCCGAAGCGTCCGGCACCATTCGTTCCGGTGCTGCACGACGACGCGACGAGCGATTTCGTGGGACTGGTCCTCGTTCGGAACCACGCGGAAAGGCACGGTGAGGTGGAGCCGGGTCTGCCGGTCTGGATCCTCGAGACGGCGTTCGCCGAGGATGCGCGCGAACGCTACGAGTGGATGCTGACCCGCCCGGAGCGTTGGGCGGTCTGGGCGAGGCTCGCTCCGATCGTGGGGCCGGAGATGCTCACCCTCATGATGGAGGGCGAGCAGGACGAGGACGTCCGTCTGGCGGCGGAGCTGCAGGCACAGGCGGATCGGCTCGCCAGGGAGGCACGTACGGTGGCGGCTTTTTCGACCGAAGTGGACGCGCGCCCGTGCGTGACGCTGGGCCGGGGCAGCGACAGGGAGCCGTTTCTCGTGATCGCGTTCGAGAAGGCCGTCGAACGCGACAGGCTCTGGGACTGGATCCGGTGGCAGACGCACCGCTTCCGCGGATGGCGGATGCTCTGGGACGACAAGGGTCCCGGTGCCCTCAGGCGCCTAATCGTGAAATCGATGCTCCACGACGAACACCGCGTCAGGGAGGCCGGTCAGGCTCTAGGCGGCCCCCGTCCGCTCCGCCTGTGGGACGGCGGCCGACGTCCGGGGTAGGCCTCGCGTTCAGCTCCGCGCGACTGAACGATCCGCTGGAGCAGCAGCCACGATCGGGGCCCGCGCCACGACGTCTCGCTGGATAGCCGGTCGGTCGGACGTCCTGCGGGGACGGCCTCAGGCGGCGGCCGGCGCCGAACACCGGGACCTCTCCACGGAACATCGCCGCCGCACCGACGGACGAACCCACGGCTACGGGGGTGACATGCACGTCGCCCCAGGTTGACGTCCGTAGCCTGCTGCAGAGGTAGCGGGTATCGCCGCATGCACCGAATACCGCCCAACGCTCGGCGCGGGGAAACTGATGCTCGCTCGTCCGGTCGAGGCTCCCCGATCGCTGGAATAGCGACACAGGACCCGACTTCGAAGCCACCTCCAACTCTCAAAATGTTCCGATCCGGACGAACGCGCGAGATGAACGGCCCCAACCCATCCTCCTTGATCGCTCCGAGCCGTGACGCAGGGTAGAAGACCGCGGTTCCAGGATCGCCGTTCTCTCCCGAACGCCCAACACTGGGTGCGCTGCGATCTGGCTGCCCTTCGGCTTGGTCCGGGCCGAACAGCTGCCGCCCACCAGGAAGATCGAAACCGCCACAGCTCAAGGACTGTGGCTAACGTGAGCCCAAGCGATTGTGAAGCAACCACAGCCGATGGACGCGGTCCGACGGCGTTCGCGCAGTGAGATTGCCCACCGCCTGATGCAGGCTTTCACGGAGCACGGGCCAGCCCCGCGCGAATCCGTCGACCAGATCAGAAAACGTCTGGGAACGGTCCCCGTCGGCGCAGGCCGCGATCACCGCCGCAAGTTCGATCAATTCCTCGACCGCCGTCCCCGGCTGCATCGGAAGAATATCCTCGGACGGGCGGTACTCATCGAGGCGACGGCAGGCCAGCGCCAGCTCCTGCGCCAGACGCGAGGCTGCGCCCACGTCCCGCCAGGCGATCGGATGCAGGATGCTCCGCCACAGCGTCGACTGGACACCGGCCGCGGTCATCCGCACGAGCCGCGCGGGGTCGGCCGAGGCCGCAGCGAGCAGACGCGAATAGGCCGGCGGGTCGAGCCCGCCGGCAGCGAAGCCGCCGAGCTGGAGCCACGCACCCATGTTGTCGGGATCGATCTCGATGGAACCGAGCGCGCCTTCGATGAGGAGGTCACGGGTCCTGATGCGATCAAGCGGACCGCCTTCGAGGCCCGAAGGGGAGCGCGCCAGGAACGCGTCCATCGCGTTCGGCCAATCGTCCCGGCGCAGCAGCAGCCGCGGCTCGGGCGCTACGAACCCCGCGAGATCCGCCAGTTGCGCTTCGAGGATCCGCTCGTAGAGCGTGTCACCCAGCGACGGACGCGGATCCTCCTCGCCGAAAATGGCGGCGAGGCCATGATGAATCAGGGCCGCCCCGGACATCCATTCCGGCCACGCCACATCGGGCGGTCCCGGCTGGAAACCGAGCAGGTCGATACCAGCGAGCTGCGGCTCGAACCCCTCGATCGAGCGACGAAGCGGATCGGGCTTGAGCCCTCCGACGATAGCGATGTCGAGCACGCGATCGGCATGGCTCCAAATGGCCGCGAGCTGGAACGACGGTGGCGCGGAGCGCCAGACGGCATCGCGGACGAAATAGCGATGCGTCCAGCGCAACAGCGCCATGAACAGCCGGCCGTAGCGCTCGACGGCGGCGAGGAAGGCTTCCGTCAGCCCCGCTATCTCAACCGAGGGCCTGCCGCGCGCTCGCGCCGCAGCCGCCACATGGATGATCGCCATCGGCGTCCGCGCGCGCTCGATGACCGCTGCATCGAGGAGAGCGGCTACGGGCGCCGGCCGAAGGACTGGAACGCCGGCGGTTTCGATGAGGCCGGCACGCACATCCTCGATACCACGGGCACGCCGGGCCGCATCGAGCGCGTCTTCAAAGGGAAGTGTCGCGTCGGTGATGCCCATCGCCGCCAACACCGCGTCGAATGGCGCCGGAGCGAGCATGTCGAGCCGCACGCGTTCGCCGCGCCCGAGCCTAGCGGCGGCCTCGGCGTAGAGGTGCGCGGCCGAAGCCATGCTCGCGTCGCGCACGATGCGGACGGCGGCGGTTATGGTCGGCGCCGCTGCCGCTGCCGCCGCGACCACGCCCGCATGTTCGGGCTCGAGCCGCAGATCGTGGACGATGCGATCGATCGCGCCGACGCGCGCCGCGCCGTCGAGCGCAGCGATCGGCAGCGCGGCATCGCCGATACGGGCCCGAATCGCCCCGGTCATCAGGACTGCGTCACCCTCGCGGCGCAGGCGGACGAACCGCTGGCGACCGCTCGGCTTGCGTCGGAAGCGCAAACGCGCCTTGCCGTACTTCAGGGTTTGGCGGACGGCGCGCCAGAAGGCGGCACCCTCGAAAACCGCGCCGGCTATGGTGACGTTCTCCTGCGTCGTCCCGAACGCGCTCATCCGCGAGTCCCGATAGAGTCGGCGCTGAAGCGGTTCGGGGAGACGCTGCACGCGGACGGCAAGCAGCATGTGAAGGATTCGGCGGTCGCCTGGACTCCGGTCGGCCTCGCACTGGGTCCGGTACATATCGGCGTAGAAGCCGGCCAGATATTCGGCGAGGCGGATTTCGAAGCCTGGATCGGCCGACAGGAGCGGATCGACCGCGCGAAGCCAGAACCAGCGCAGGTAGCCGAGCCGCGCCTCCCGACGCCGATCGTTGATCAAGCCGATGTCGACGCCCTGGTCGAGGCAATGTGCGATCTGGATCGTCTCGAAGAATGCCTGATCGACACGCGGCTCTTCACCCGGAAGAATCCGACCGATATGCGTGCGCCGCGCGTTCAGCCAGAGCCAGTCGGAGAGGGCGATCCGCTGATCGAACCCGAGTCCGTCATCCAGCCAGACCTCCTTGAGGCAGTTCGCGAGCAGCCGCACCGCGGTCTGCATCGGCACGATCTCGTCGGGACGCTCTGGCGCGGCGCGTCCGCCTACGGCGAGGTGACGCTCGTGAAGCGCCATGAACGCCAGGGTTTGTCGCATCGTCTCGAGCGCCGGGGTCTCAACGATCCGCTGGCCCCGAGTGGGTGCGGGGCGGAGGGCGGCGAACAGCTCCTCGGCGGTGGGTACGAGGAACAATGCGCCGGCGGCGCGTAGCCTGGCGAGCGCCGCGCCCTGACGCGCCGCGGTGATGCGACCTTCGCGACGCAACGCCTCCATCACGTCGCAGACGCCGACGACCGGCATCGCGCCGGTGCGGGCGAAGCCCGTCACCAGCCGGTCGTCGATCCAGGCCATCGCGCCTTCCGATCCGGGGGCGGTGATCGAGTCCGCCAGACACCGGGTCAGCGGGGTTTCGTTGGCGGCCTCCTCCCCCTGCGCGTCGCCTGCCGCCGGCCGGACGCGCGGCATGAGACGCCAGGACCCGGACTCCAGCCCGGCCGCGACGCGGGACCGCAGTGCAGCGAGCGCCTCGGCGGCATCGCGCGCCGCCGACGCTTCGCCGCGGGCCGACAGCGCCTGGTCGAGAAGCGCGCCATCGCAGCGGAGCGCGAACCGCTCCGCGACCAGCGACAGGGCATCATTGGCGGCGAGACGCTGAACGGATTCCGTGTCGAGAAGCAGCGGCTCGCCATCCGCCGGCACGGTAGCGCCCGAGCGGGCAGGGAGGTCCTCCACGATCCGGTGCGCGATGTCCGCATCGAGCGCGTGACGCAAGACCATCGATTCGACCAGAGCAGCGAGCGAGAGCGTGTCCGCGTCCTGGGCATCATCCGGCGCGCCATCGCGGTTGCGGGCGACGACCCCGACCGCCACCACGTCGTCCAGCCCGATGGGCGTGAACCCCGTCGAGAGGATGCGTTCGGCGACCGTCGCATCGGCCCGTTCGCGGCATCCGGTTTCCATCGACAGGAGGAGTAGCGGCACATCGGCCGGAATCGCGACGCCGTTGGGGTGCGAATCGATGGCGTCGAGCAGCTCGAGCCGGGCGGCGACGAGCAGCGCCGAGATGTCCATATGGAGCCTCCACGCCGACCAGGGCAGATCGACTTCTACGAAGGCCGGTCGCGCACCGTGACGAAGCGGCCAGGGGCGCAACCCGCCATCGGTTCCGCGGTTGGGGCCAAGATGCAGCAGCGCGAAACCGACGGGGTCGTGCGCAAGGTAGAGATGCACCGGCAACGCACCGTCGAGGTACATGCCTTCGGTTTCGGCGGCCGCGGCCTGCTGTTCGGCGATCAGCCCGGGCAGATCGTCGATGGTGAAGATGCGGACGTCGGTCGCGTCGCTCAGCGCCCGGGCATGGACTCGGTCCATCAGCACATCGGCCTCGGCGCCAAGCTGGAGCCCGAGCGCGTCGTGCATGGCCGCGGCGACGAGATCGTCGTCGAGATTGGTCGCGACCGCTCGTTCCAGGAGGCGCCGCGCGAGCGCGGGGTCCTCGACGCGCATCATCCGGGACCATTGCAGCGCCTTGTTGCCGCGGAGGATGCCAGCTTCGAACGCCTCGCGCACCGCCGGCACCGCGCCACGGACATTGCCGGTGGACGACATCAGTTCCGCCCGGAACAACCGGTCGCGGGCCGAACCCGAGCTCGCCACGGCATCCGCTTCACGGAGCGCGGCCGAGACGTTGCCGGTACGCGCCAGCGCGTCGGCGCGCAGCCGGCGCATGTCGGGTGGAAGCGCCTCTCCGAACGCACCCGCCTCAACGTCGAGGATCGCCAGTGCCCGGGCAGGATCGCCGGCGCCATAGACCGCATGCGCGGCGATGCGCACCGCAGCCGCGGTTCGAAAACCGAGGATCGCGTCGGCATGGGGAGCGAGGACATTCATCCTGCCCGAAGCCGCGATGCCTTCGGCGATGGCGAGAGCGCCGGGATCAGGCGGCGTCATGGAGAGCAACGCCGCGAGACGCTCGGCGACCGGCGCCCAGTCGCCGTCGGCGCGGACCTGGTCGAAGGCCGACTGCACGGGATCCACGAGTCCATCGCCCCCCCTTGGCTCCGTCGATCCGGACAGCCGCGCGATCCAGGCGGCGGCTTCGTTGCGGCTGTCACACTCCTGGTGGTCGAGCCCGGCGCTGAGGATCCCGACCGCCTCGGCGGTATCCTCGCGCTTGGAGAGCAGCAGGCCCACGACACGGACCGTGGTTTGGTCGGCACCGGCAGCAAAGCGCTCAAGCAGGATGTGCTCGCTCTCGGCGAGGTCGATGTCAATCGCGCGGAACAGGCACCATGCGACGACGGTCGGATCGTAGTCCGAACGGGTCAGCAGGTCGGCGGCCTCTTCGCGGGCACGATCGCGGCGCGCGCGCAAGGAAGACAGCACCGCCAGGCGCCAGACACGGTGATGCAGCGTTGCGGGTTCGGAAGCGACGAGCCGGTCGAGCAGCCCAAGCGCCTCATCGAGTAGGGTCTGGGAAGCGAGATCCTCCCGCACGAACGCACCGTCGAACGCGTTCGGGGACAGATACCAGTCGGGTCTGATAGCGGGCGACAGCGCGCAGGCGTAGCGCGCCATGGCGCCGAGCTGCCGGACGGCATTGCGCTCGGGGGCCAACGCCTCAGCGTGCCGCATATGGGTCAGCGCCGTCTGGGGATCGCCCGAGGCGAGCGCGACGAGCGCCTCCATCCGTACCGTCTCGGGATCGTCGGGCGCGGTCTCCCGCAGGACATCGAGATCCCGCCGGGCGCCCTGGAGATCGCCGGACATCACGTGCAGCGCCACCCGCAGCTGTAGGCCGTCCACCGAGGTCACCTCGCCGAGCACCCCCAGCGCCGCCGAGGGACCGCTCCGCTCGAGCTCGATATGCGCGGCAAGGCGCGGCTCGTCCGCGAGAGCGAGCCCGTCCGCTTCGCCGGCAAGCCGCTCGGCCTCGGCGAGATCGTCGTCATGCAGCGCGAGTGACGCGGCGAGACGCAGCAGCCGCGCCTGTGCGCTGACATCGAGCTGGTCCCAATTGTCGGGCCGGCGCTGCTCCTCGATCAGGGCCCGGACCGCCTCGGCGCGGCCGGCGCGGAGATCCTCCTGCGCGCGCTCGGCGGCCTGAAGCGCCTGCGCCGAGAAGCGCTGCTGAAGCACTGTGACCTGGGCGATCAGCGCCGCCGAGACCAGGCCAGAGCTGGAAGCGGTGGATAGACCCGGTTCGGTGATCGGACCGCAAAGCTGTTCCGCCCAATAGGCGCCGAGATAGGTGGTCGCGACGGCGCGATGCGGACGGACCTTGGCGACCAGGGTCGTCGGTCCCCACATCTCATAGGTCATGCCCAGCGCCGCGAAACGCTTGCGCTCGAGCGTGACCTGATCCTGGACGGTCCGGCTCGCCGCGTTGAGCGCGGTGGTCGCAAGGACGAAACGGCGGATCCCCTCGCCCTTCCAATGGCCATCCCAATGCTCGAGGAACTCGTCCGACCAGTCGCGGATCTGCGACGGCGAGGTTCTTTCATAGCATTTGCAGGATCCCGCCTCCTGCCCATCGCCGCCGGTGCCGCGGGCGATCACGTCGACGCCGTGGTCCGCCTGCCCGCGAACGCCATATTCGGAACTCGTCGCGATATGTGGCTCATAACCGAACAGGTCGGTGACGAACCGTTGAAAACGATACTCGCCCATTTCGTGGAATCGCGGCGGAAGCGTGCTGTCAGTGCTCGGCGGTGGCGGTTCGGAAGCCATGGCACGCGATAGCGGAGCATGTTCCCGCCGCCTAGACACCGTGCGAATCGTGCTCGCGGCTCCCGTCGAGCTCAACCGGAACGGACGGCCGTGATTTGCCCGGACACCGCTCGACAGAGGTTCCGGGAGCTGGCCTGAAGAGTTTCGGACGCCGTACGAAGTCGTACGCCCAGGTTGCGGATTTCGAGATCGAAAGCACCCATTCCCAAAGTGATCATTCCCGTTTCTCCGTGTCCGTCCGCCCTACTGGGCTCCGATGCGGTTCGTTTTGAGAACAGGTAGCCGCGGCCACGCGGCGTCATCGGATGCGGACATCGCGGTGGTGGTCCCCGTAGATCCTGAGGGTCGGTCGACCCGCTCGATCATGCTCGCAGGATCGAAGCCCGGACCTGTCCCAATCGGGAGCGTAGATCCCGGGAGGCCGCTGCCACGATCGAACGCCGGAGCTCGGCCTCGTTCTCGGTGAACAGCTGCACGGACCGCGCAAGCCGTCGGGTTCGCAGAACCGCAACGCGGAGAACGACGGTCCAGCATCCTCGTCGGTCGAGCGTGACGTTCCCCACTCCGTGACAAAGAGTACTGCGGAACTCGTCGTGCTCGCGGAACCGTTCGAGGGCCGTGGCCGCTGGGCGGCCTTCCCCCTCGAACGGACACCCGACGCCGATCATCGCCTGCAACGCGTCGAGTCTCTGACCGACCAGATGCGGCAACCGCACCAGGATGCCCCTGCCCTCGACCTCCGCCAGCACCGCGAGGCATTCCGTCGTCGCGGCTTCGGCCCGGACGAAGGCGTCGATGCAGGCACCGCGCCATTCGTTCACTCTGGCCGTCGCCTCTTGAAACGGCTGGGCCGGGAGATCGGACGGGACCAAAGGCGAGAAGGCGTTCACCCGGACGGCATGCCATGCAGTCGTTTAGAAACGGTATCTGGCGCAAGGGGTACGAGCCCGCCGGGACAACGGCGCTCGGCCGCGGCCGTCTCGCTTGACGGCCGAACTCGCCGAGAACGTGCGACCGGCGCAACGTGTAGGAAGCGGGGTGGCGCATGACCGCATCGCGACTGAATCCGGATGTCGGCTACGTGGTGCCGGTGATCGAACCGGAGCGGAATCGGATGGGTCCGTTGCGTTGCGTCGGTCGGCGATCCCTGACATCCTCCGACGCATGCTGACAGAAGACCCGACATACCCGCCCAGCCCGTCGGTCCGCGGACGAACTTCGATCACGGTGCACGTCGCGCCGGATCAGCTCGCTGCCATCGACGAATGGATCGAGGAGGACGGTGCGCGCTTCGACCGGTCCGAGGCCGTGCGTGCGCTGGTCGACCACGCCCTCGGCCGGACGGTCGCATCGAGAGGCGTGCCGCTTCTGCCGCCACGCCTGCGCTCGCTCGACGACATCGATCCGCCCGCATGACCGAGGAAGCACGTCCGGCACGTCACGCCGATCCCACTCTGCTGGGGCTCGCGGAGCTGAACGCGACGATGAACGATGCGGCCACCGAATCGGAACGCCGGTCCTGGTGGGAGATCGTGCAGCGGACCCAATCGTCGCTGGACGGGGACGCCCGCGCCGCGAAGGCCGATCACGACGCCATCCGCCGTCTGCGCGATAGCGTCACCGAGGTCTACAGCGCGCTGAACGGGAGGCTGTACCCGGACTATTCGGGCGCGAAGCGGGCGATCTCCGGAATGCAGCGCGTTCTCGAAGCCCGCACCACCGGGTTCGACGGCTATCCTCTCGGCTGAATTCGGTCGCTCCACCGGCGATCTCAGCTTCGCGACCGACGTCAGACGTCATACTCCTGACGGCCAGGGCCGACGGGAGCGTCCGCTGCGCCGGGCCGCAGGCCATCGCCGCAGCAGCCCTCCCGGGAACGGTCGGCATACCGCCGTGCTTACGATCGACGCAGGTCGCTCGACGCGCTGAACCGCCGTCCGGTCTCATTCGACGCGAGAAACCAAGCGCGCCGAGCCCGGCTGAACACACACGGACGCGGGATGCACGATGAGCGCTTCGACCGACTCCGAACACGACGTTCCGGCGGCTTCACGTAGACGTGATGGACCGTGGTCGCCGACAGACGGGACACCTCGCGCGCATGCTCCTTCTCCTTGCGCATCCGTGCGTCGGCGGCTCGGTCCCTCGATGCGAGCTCGGATTTGAGCGCGGCGTCCAAAGAACGCTGCTTGTCGCGCTGACGAGAAGCGTTGCCGACCAGCTTGTCCTGAGCGGCGGCGGCCTTCTTCGCAGCGTCGACCGCCTTCCTGTCCTCCGCCTCCGCACCGCGAATGTTCGTCGCGATCGTCGAGGCTGACCTACTGCCGGCGGCGGACCGGCGCTTGGCGTTCGCGGCGGCGATCGCCTTGGCCGCGTCGCCCTGATGACGGGCCAGCTCCTTGCTCAGGGTCGCCCCGTCCTTCTGCAGTCGGACGAGTTCCGACCGGTACGATTCCGATCCCATTCCAGCCCTCTCGCATCCGATGCAGCCTCTGGCCGCCGGTACCGAACGTAGTGGGGCCGATGCCTCATGCAACACGCGGCGTTATGGCGGTTCGGCGAAAGCCGCCTGCGAGCCTGACGGCACGAATTTACCTCGGAAGCCGGGAAGGACCGACCGGCGGGCGGAGATCAGATCGTCCTCGTTCCCTGGCATCGTGGGTAGGCGGCACAGCCCAGGAACTGCCTTCCGGGATTGCGTCCCTTGCGTGCCGTTCGGACCAGCATGCGTCCTCCGCATGCGGGACACGGCGACGACGACGGCGGCGGCTTCGGACTGCCCGCTCGCGCCTGGGGTGCGGCGTGAGAGGGAGGAGCCGGCACCGGTCGCGGCGGGGACGGACTCGGAAGTGCCACGTTCGGCACGGGTACCCCCAGCGCCCGGAGATCGGCGAGAGCCTGCTCCCTCTCCCGATGCATGCGCGCGACGACGGGATCGACGACGTTCTTGAGCGTCGCCACGTTCGCCGCCACCGATCTCAGATCGCCTGCGCCCCGCAGCAGCTTGACCCGGTGCGCCGCCGCCCGGTCCGCGGCGCTCTGTCTGATCCGACGCAGATCGTCGGTCTCACGCGGCGAATGCTGGGCCCGGTACGCGAACCGGGCGGTCAGATTGCGTCGCCATTCCAACAGGGGTCTCGCCGTGACCGGGCCGAACCCCGGCACCGCTTCGATCCGCGCCGCGACCACGTCCGCTGCGGTGTCGATGCCGTAGGACGCCAGCCCCGCCAGCTTCGCCGGCCCCACCCCCCGGATCGCCGCCCGCCTTATCGGGAAGGTCTCGAGGAAGTCGTGCAGCTGCGCATCCCGTCGGTTCGCCTCGTACTCGGCCGTGTGCCGTGCCACGTCCTGCGGCAGCCCGATCAGGTCGGCCTTCGCATCGTCGAGCGACGATCTGAGTTGCCGGGCCTCCTCGAACCCGATCCTTCGACGCCAGTCCGAAAGGGCGCCTTGGAACGCGGTCTCGGCTCTGACGTACCTGTCGGCGAACCGCGAAGGTGGCCGGCTCTTCTGGAAAGCCGCCACCAGCCCGAACCAGCCCATGGGCACATAGACGATCCAGAGCACCGGCTTTCCGATCAGGACGGCTATGGCCGCCAGGAGCAGCACCACGCCGACGCCCCGGCCCTTCCAGAGTTCGCGGCGGAAGCCCGCGACGTCGTCGCTCGGATCGGCGGCGATCGACGGCAGCTGCGGTTCGACCGTGGCCGGATCCGGCAGGCGCACCGCCTCGATGGCCGCCCAGACCTGACCGAGATTGAACCCGGCCGCACCCGGATCGGCGACGTCGCCTCGTCCGCCGAGCGTGAACGAGGGGAGGAACAGCAGGATGCCTATCTGCCGCTCCATCCTGCACCAGACGCAGGAGCCCGGCACACCCGGATGGTAGTGCACCTCGTTCGTGCCGCAGCGGTTCAGTCCGCCTTCGAACTCCTTCAGCATCGCGACCCATTGCGCAGCCGTGGGGCGCGGCGCCGATCCTGCCGCGAACGCGGCCTCGAACCCAGCGCGGATGGGTGCGGGAAAATCCTCGAGGCGCGCGGTGCCGGGCGGCGGCGACATGCCGACGTCGCGGAGCGTGGAGTAGGCGAAGCGCCGCTCGGCGATGGCGCGCTCGATCGGCATGTCCCCGCCGGAGTATCGCCCGACGTAGGGATGCCGGCCCATGAACAGGAGCTGGAACAGGACGACGGCGAGGCCGAAGGCGTCGTGATCGGTCGTACGGACGATGCCGCCCAGGCTGCGGCCCTGCAGTTCGGGCGGCGTGTATTCCGGAACCCCGACGCGACAGAGATGATCCGATCCGAACTGGAAGCTGTCCGCGTCGATCAGCGCCGCCACGGCCTTGTCGGAGATCAGGATGCCGGAATGGTTTATGTCCCCGATGACCGCGCCGAGGTCGTGGACCTTTGCGACGCCCTTCGCGATGTTGAGCGCCGCCCGTACGGTGAACCGGTAGTCCGCCTTGGGAAAATGGATCTTGCGCGAGCCCGGGGAGTACAGCTCGTGAAGCGAGGTGTGCCCCTTCACCAGCCGCATGACGAATCCGGCGAAGCGCCCCTTGTCGGTGGTGACCACGGCTTCCGGGAACGCCACGAGATCGGATCCGGCCGAAAGCCGCTTGGCGACCATCGCCCGGACCTTCGCTTCGCGCTCGGCATCGGGCGTACCGTAGATCTTGACCGCCCGATCGGGATCGTCCGCGAGCGCGTACACCTCGCCCTCGCCGCCTCTGCCGATCATCTTGCCGACCCGCATGGGCCTTCCATCCGAATGCAGCAGCGACGGGGTCATCGCAGGCAGGCGAGTATCAGCGTCTTGTCGTCGTCGGTCCGGGCGTTGACCGCCGGAGAAGACAGGTAGTCGCCCAGCTTCGTCGACAGAGGCAGGTTCCATCCGGAGACTTCGGCCGCGGCGACGGGTTTGCTCATTCCCGAGAAGAAGGGGGCGTGAGCCCGCTCCGCGGCGAAGTCGAGCGCGAGGCGTTCGATGCCGTCGGTGAACGCCGCGAGGCGATCCACCGCGACGGCCTCGCGCGCGATGCGGACCTGAGGACCGCCGTCGTCGGTCAGGAAGAACGTCGTCGACGCGTACTCGCCCTGGGCGGGCCAGCTTACGGCCCGCCAGGCGCCCGTGGCGGCGTCCCGCACGACGGCGGCACCGTCCCCGACGTGCACCACGAGCGTATCCGATCCGTTCGAGATCATCATGACGACCGTCGTGGCGAAGTCCCTCGGTACGAGCTCCCGCCGCCGGGCGGCCGCGGCTATGCGGTCGCGAGCGAGATCGATCCAGTCCCAGACGTCGTCGTCGCTCGGCCAGCGACCCTCCGCCAGCACATCGCGCGCGCACCGGGAAAGGACGCGGGCGGCGATCGCCGACCCCGCCCCTCCACGCGCCGCGCTTCCCGCCCCGTCGCAGGCGACGAGAACCACCGTATCGGACGCTGCGACGAACAGCGTACGGAACGCGTCCTGACGCTTCTCTCCGAGCCGCTCATGCGAGGTTCCACGCCGCGAGGCCGCGGCCCAGGTCCAGGACGGCACGTCAGTCGGCCATCGCCCAGCCGTTCGGCGCCGTGGGGTTGGCCAGTGCCACCCCCGGATCCCCCGGATTGGACCGGGACACCGCGCCGAGGGAGTTCGAGAGCCAAGCGAACAGTTCGCGGAAGGCCAGGCCCTTCAGTCGAAGCGGCTGTCGGACGGCGATCTGCGAGAGCCTGCTCATGTCGGCACCGTCGACGCCCGCCGCATAGAACATGAACTCCTTGCGCTCCTCGCCGTGCCGTACCAGCTCAGCCGCCTTCTCCCAGGAATCGGTCGGAGCGCCGTCGGTTATGAGAAATATCCACGGGCGGTAGAACGACACCCCGTTCTCGCGGTAGGTGCTCTTGCGCTCGCGCAGCATCTCGATGCCGCGTTCGATCGCCTCGCCCATGGGGGTCAGACCCGACACCGACAGGTGCGGCGGATAGAAAGTCGAGGCGGTCGTGAAGTCCACGATCCTCTCCACCGGTCCGAAGGTCACGACCCCGACCTCGACGCGCTTGGCGGCGAGAGGATCGGCGTTCAGCTCGTCGCGGAACGACTGGAGTCCGGCATTCAGCTCCTCGATCGGCCGACCGTTCATGGAGGTGGAGGTGTCGAGCAGCAGCAGGCACGGACACCGCGGTTCCGTATTCTCCGCGAACTCGGCCGCACCGAACGGCATCTGATCGAAATCGGTCATCCTAACCCCTGAAAAGCACGTTACGAGTTCGTCACGACGACAGGCTAGCAGATCATTTGCCCGGCGAAAGACGCTTCCGCAGCCCGGTGTCGGGGCGAGCCTGCCTTTTCCACCAGCCGCGTTAACAAATCGAACTCGCTCCGGCAGTCTCGTGGCGGCGGGCAGGTCGCGAGATCATGGCGGTCACAACTTGCGAAAGGCCTGTTCCCGGTTCGCAGGCCCTCGTCAGGAACGGCATCGGCTGGCGGATGCGTCCGATGCTCGTGGCCACGATAGCGATGCACAGGGAGTGGAACGGGGAGATGGCGTCGGACGAATAACGCGTGGCGCGTGGATCACGCCCCCCGGCGGGGCCGGTCGTCGACCGGATCCGCGACATCCCCCTGACATCGATGTAAACATCGCGCGGCCCACGTGCCGCCTCGCCGCTCGTCGTTCCACTTGGGGACGCTGAACCATCCCGACCCGTCCTGACGCCCATGCCGCGCCTGCTGCATGACCGGCGGCAGTGAACCTTCGATGGAAGATGTGATCCTCCGCTTCGGCTTACTTCGGCGGTTCGGCGCCCTAGATCAACCGCATCGTTCACACATCCGGCCGACGGCAGCACATCACGTATCGTAGCGGCGGGCTTCGGTACGCCCCGCGCGACACACTGGGCTACGCTTGCAGACACGGTGGGTCGTACGAAACCGGTGCATTCGGCGCGCACATGATCCGTGCACCGACGGATTGGAGGAAACGACCGATCTCGAGCGCTGCGTCGCCGTTAGGCTGCTGCTCCGGGACGCGATCGCCGAGGACCGCTCTGCTGCGGCGGCCTGCGCCCGCCTTGCTCTACGGGCGGAACCTAGGACCGCTGGCAGGAAGGTCTCGATCGCCGAGTCTCTCGTGGCGTCGGCTTTCGGTCCGCGGCGGGAGTGGGCTCCGATCGGGACGATCCATCGCATGGGGAGAGGACCGCGGCGCGATCCCAGTCTTTTGGAGGTAATTGTTATGCCGTCGCCCGATTTCAGCATGGTTGAGCCCGAACGTCGGCCCGAAGTCGCTCGAAGGATACAGGTCATCGAGAGCTTCCTCAAGTCGCCCGGCCGTCGATCCGCGGCAGCCCACGCCGCCCAGCTCGGCCTCAAGATCAGTCATTTCTACCGCCTGGTCCGGATCTGGTCCGAAAGGAAGCAGCCGCAGGAGATGGCGAAGGCGACGCGTCGCCGTTCGGGATACCGGCATGCCAAGGGGCTCGACGACGCGCAGTTGGCCCTGGTGCGCGGGACCGAGGCCGGCATGCCTGACGATGCCGTTCTCGAGCACGTCCTCAAACGCATCTACGGCCACGCCGAGGCGATGGGCATCGCTTTCCCCAGCCGTCCCACCGTACGGGCGGCGGCGGCGGCGGCTCGCCGTCAACGCCTCGCGGGACGACCGGCGGGCGTCGGTCTCGTCATCGATCACTGCGCCGTCAGGATGGCCGTGGACTGGAAGGGAACGTCCGTCGCACCCATCGCGACGCTCGTTCTCGATCTCGAGCGGCGCATGGTCGTCGGCGCCGCTCTTTCGACGTCGATGGGGAACGCGCGCTCCACGTGCCTCGCGATGATCGACGCCCTTGGACGCGTTGCCGCGGACCAGGACGTCTTCCCGGCGTCGGCGCGGCTGCCGATCGAAATGGACATCGACGAAGCGGCCGATTGGCAAGACCTGATCGCGGCCCTCGAGCGCCACGGCGTCCAGAGGACGGGAAGCGACCTTCCCCGACTGCCGGGCGGACGGCGCACCGTCGCTCTGTTGGGAAAGGACGTGAACGGCATCGGCTTCATGGCACGAACGACGCACAGGCCACCCGAGACGAGGTGCGGGATCGGCGACGTGGTCGATCTGGAAGAGGCGCAGGACTACGTCCGAGCGAAGCTGATCGGACCGCAGGACGACGCAGCCCTTTCGCGGATCCCCAAGACGTCGCGCGACGCGCTACGCCAAGAGCTACGGACTCTGGCCGGCGGGTGACCGCCGTTCATGGAGGGTAGGCCGCATCGAGCAGCTCGAGCAGCGGCTGCGGATCGCCCTTTCCCCCGATCAGCCCGAGAGAACGAAGTCGCCGGACGATCGGCTCGTTGTGTCGGGCCACCTGCACTTCGAGCAGGATCTCCATGTCATCGGAGGACGGGGCGGGCGTCTCGGACGTCTGCTTGCGTGTAGGCACCGTCCGCGGCGTAGCCCGTGGTCTCAGTCCGAGCGCACCCACCTTCTCGCCCACCGACTCGAGCAACGCCGTACCGAACCTGCGCGGGCCTTCGAACAGGACCCTGTCCCTGCCGAGGACATCGCCGAGCCTCTTGTGGGACTGAAGCCATGGGACGGCCTCGTGCCCATGTGGTTCGGGCATCACCACCGTCAGCGAGGGATCCCGTACCGCGATCCGCAGTTCGGCGGCCGTCCGGTGCCCCTCCCTCGCAACGGTTCTCATCGGCGGGGCCTCGTTCGAGCCGGCTGCGCCCGCCGACAGGATCAGACCGCTGGCACGTTCGATCAGGAAGGCGCAGATCCGCCAGCGCGGGCCACGTTCGTCCTGGACGATCATGTCGACTGCGGACACGTCCAGTACGAACTCGTGCCCGAACCGTTGTAGCAGGACGGCGGGTTGCGCCGCTTCCGCACGCATCCGTTCGCGCTCGCGAAGTCGCATGGCCGGCAGCGATAGGACCGCGGAGGCGGCATCGGATCGATCGTCGCCGTTCCCCGGTTGCGGCGTTCCCATCGACGGCAGAGGCTTGCGCCGCGGGGGCCTGGTAGCGAAGGGCAACAGCGCCTTGACGCTGCGCTCGTGGTTCCAACGCTTCTGCAGCGCGAAGAACGTGCTCCGACCCATCCCCCCCGCCTGGATGATCGCCGGGAGATCGGCATCGGGCGAGGAGGCCTGATGCATCGCATTTAACCTCTTGATGATCTTCCGTCGACGGTCCGAAGGGAGAGACGTAAGGATGGCGCGTTCCTCCGCAGGTACGCCTCGGGGCCAGACCGATTCCAGCAGCGCATCCACTTCGGCGGGTTGCAAATCCTGCTCTTCCATATTCGCTCACTCTGTCATCAGGCAGGGGTTCGGGGCCGGCGTTCGCCATGCATAGCCTGGCGTCGTGACGACGAACAACGACCGAGGCAGTTATAGCGCGGACCGTCGGGCCGGGTCCACCGGCCGACGGGTCTCCAGTCGATGGCGTGTCGTTCTCAAGCACCCGTCAGGGCTAAACCAGATCCGACAGCACCACCGGGCGATCGATGGCCCATCATGACTTACCCTGATTGTCGACCCGCACACCGGCAGGGGAGCTGGGTCTTTGCTTGATAATGCATCGAGTGTGGCAGTGATGACGAGCATCGTCCCCACCGACGCCATGACGCGCCCAGCCGAATAGCCGGTGGCGCCGCCGATGCATTACCGTTTGCACTGGCCGCTAACATCGTGATTCGACAGCATCGAACCCGGTCCGTCAGTTCCTCCGGGCCAATCCACGTCCGATTTCGCGCTTCTCATTTTTCTTGCGTCTATCACCGTGAAGGGGGTTGAGTCTGGCCTTGACCCTTCCTAAGTTGCGGTCGTGATGATGAACGAAGACAGCAACAGCCATGACGCTCATCGTCCGACCGGGTCCATTGGTCGCGTCGGCGAGGCCTCCCCATCGACCGGCGCATCCTGCCCGGTCGCGACGGACGCCGCGCTTGCGCTGCCGACCGTGGGCCGCGTCGTGAAGATCGACGGCGAGCGCTACAGGGCGCTTGCGCACGTCGACGGTCGACTGCTCCTGGCACACGTCGCCAACGGGTCCATCTACCTCCAAGAGGAGAGTACGCCGGGGGATCTCAGGATGCCCCGGGTCGCCGTCTGGGAGGATCTGGTGCGTTCGGGTCGCGTCGAGCCGGTCCCGACCCGGACCGTTGCGTCCGACCCCGTTCCGCCGGTCGCGGACACGCCGACCGAGAAGGGCAACGTGCAGTGCGATCTTCTTGATCGCGCCGGCGTACCCAACGGCGCAAAGGCGATGGCGATCTGGCTCCACGTCAACTGGAGTCCGTCCCTGGCCGCGACCTACGGGCCGCACGATTCCGTCCACACGCTTCGGCGCTGGCGCCGCCTTCGCCGCACGAAAGGAGTCGCATGACCAACCACACGCTCCACCTGCTCGCCAGGAGCGGACCATCGGTCCGCCCCAGCGGCACGTTCCGCAGCGACCGGCCGCCCAGATAGCGGCTCCGGCAGTCGGCCAATCCCCCGGGCGGATCCGCTCCGCGACCAGCCATACGGGACGACACGGCGAGATCGCAGCAAGCGATCGCCGTTCAGTCCGGGCCAGGAACGCAAGCGGTCACCCCACTCGTCCACGGCCGGTAGATCCTGCCACCCACGTCCACCGTGCCCGACTGAGGGGTTCCGCCACGCCACCGGCCTGCTGGAACCCCTCCCCCCCCAAGGAGCATCTCATGTCCGATCAAGTCGAAGCCTTCTCGCTCGATGCCTTCGCATCGATCACCCCCGAAGCTCGGAGGATGGACGCACAGGAGCGTTCGGACTTCGAGAGCTGGATCGACGAGCAGGCAGCCGCCGCACGCGCCGGCGTCGAAGACATGTTCGCGACGGGCGTCCTGGGCTTCGGCAAGGACAGGGTGCTCGGCCCGGTCCTGATCGCGAACCGTGCCTCGATCGAGGAGCGCATCAGGGGCAACACGATCCCCTTTGGCGATGTCATCGTCGCCCTCGACACCGCAAGCAGCGACGTCTGGGCGGACTACGACTTCGACCAGACCTGACGAACCGCCGTGGCGCCGGACCGCGGCCCTCGCCCGCTCGATCGGCGAGGGGGGCGGGCACCGGTACCGACCACGACCGGCATCCGCGATGCGGAACACCGCGACCTCGAACATCGAAGTCCACCCTGCGACGACCGCGAACGACGCCCGCCCGGCACCGCCGGCACGAGGCACCGCGAGCGCACCTTCCACGAACGCTCGGCCCGATCGCGGCCTCAGCCCTGCACGACCGCCCCATCAGGCGAACGAAGCTCGATCAACGAGCACCCTCAAGGAGCCAGCACATGAGCACCATCGCATCCCGCATCGTCATTCCTGACGTGTTCGACGCCCTTCCCGCGAGGTGCCGCCGCGGCGGCGGCCGCGCTCACGAACCGTACTGGACCACCGCGACGCCGGAGATCGGCGAAGCCGAATTCCGGTCGGCGGCGTTCGGCGCCCGGTCGATCGAGCCCAAGACGATAGTCAACTTCGGACGCAAGCGGCTGACGTTCTCGTATCTCAGCGCGAAGACCGGGACGGGCCAGCAGGGGGAGGGACCGTGGGAATACCTGCTCGCCAAGTACCTCGAAGGCGAGCCGACGATCGTCAAGTACCAGTTCCACGGCATCGAGACCGTCTGGACGAATGGCGGTACCGTCCTGCGGTCGTACGGTCCCGACGCGACCTGGGTCGATACGAACGGCACGATCACCTGCGCCGAGGTCAAGGCGAGCGACGGCTACTTCGCCGAGCCCGACACGCACGTGCTGTGCAACGCCGCGGAGGAGGGGCTGGCGTCGATCGACGTGAGCTTCGCCCGCATCACGGGCGACGCGCTTCAGGCCGATCGCCGGCGCGCGTACAACGTCGCCACCGTCTTCGCGGACCGGTTGACGAGCGTGTCCGAGAAGCAGGTGGATCTCGCGCGCGACCGATTGGCGGGCGGGGACGTCGCTCTCGGTCGCCTCGGCGAGATCCTCGGGGCCCGGCCCAGCACCGCGCTGCAGACGATCAACGCGCTGATGGTCGGAAGGCATCTTGCCTACGACCTGTCTGAACCGGCGACGCCCGACATGCGCATCTCGGCCGCTCCGGCGATCCTGCGCGCGACCGACATCCACTCCATAGGCGCCTGAGCCTCCAAGCTTCCGAGCGTCGCGACGCCGCTCGCCGACCGTCCGGTCCGACACCACCGGACGGTCCATCGTCTCCGGCCCCGCGACCGGCGCCGGAGATCGGTTCCACGCTGCATCGGGTCGGACGCCACCGCCCCGCAGCCGCTTCGTGATGCCGGTCCACGAGACCCGGATCCGTCACCTGCGCTCCGCCGGCTCCGGCCGGCCCTCGGGTCGACCACCCAACGGGGCGCAGCCCCCTCCCCTCCCGAAAGGACCTGCACCATGCCCAATCCGCTTCTATCCAAGTCCCCCCCCCGGGGCGCGGACACACAGACGATCCGGATCCTGTCGGATCACGGCCTGTGTGCCGGTGCCGAGTTCCTTCACGGCGACACGCGCGTCAGGCTGGAGAGGGTGGATCAGGACGGCAACGCCGACCTCCGCAGCCTGCGCGCCGATTCCCTGCTGTCCGTCCGCAACCCGGACGGCTCGTCGGGACGCACCACCACCGAGTGGATGCGCACCGAATACGGCGCGGGCCGACTGACGGCCATCGGGCCGATCCCGGAAGGAGGCGGAGAACGGCAGGCGCGCGTCATGCGACTGACCACCACGGCCGCTCACCTGACGAGCGGCAAGGCGAAGTGGCGGAAATCGTTGAGCCGGCGTGCGACGATGGACGCCGTCAAGAAGACGGACGGCGCATGCGACCACTGGCTCGCCGCGCACTTCGGGCGCGTGAAGGGCGATATCGCCCATCCGCGTCCGAGCGGTTCGTCCCTGCGGCGGTGGATGCGCCGCCTCGAGTAGGGCGAGACCGTGATCGGCTTGCTGGTGCCTCAGACCGGACGCCGAAAAACCGGTCGCAGGTCGAGCCTGAAGTCAACGCCGCCGCTCGCAGGCGTCGATCCACTTCCATTTCGAGCCAGGCATCGGCCGGGTCATGGTTGAATCCTTCATGAGGGACATGATCGGCGCGCTGAACGGTCAGCCGCCGCCCCTCCTCGATGGCCACATGGCCACCGCGCCGGACGCCACGCCGTAGCCCGGCATGTCGCGCCCGATCCTTGCTGCTCGTCCAGACGACCTTTGACCGCTTCGAAGTTGGCCCCTGCCTCTCCCAAAGCTTCCTCCCGTTCTGAAAGGAATGCACGATGACCAATCCGCTTCTCCCCAAACCGACCGGTCGGAGGCCGGATGCCCAGACGATCCGGATGCTGTCGGATCACGGCCTGTGCGCGGGCGCCGAGTTCCTCCACGGCGACACGCGTGTCAGGCTGGAGAGGGTCGATCACGACGGCAACGTCGAACTCCGCAGCCTGCGCACCAACTCGCTGCTGTCCGTACGCAACCCGGACGGCTCGCTGGGACGCACCACCACCGAGTGGATGCGCACCGAATACGGTGCGGGACGACTGACGGCCATCGGACCGCTTCCTGAAGGTGCCGTAGAACGGCAGCGGCGCTTCCTGCTGCTGGACGAGACGATCGCATCCCTGAAGGACGACAAGGCGAAGTGGCGGATGTCGTTGAGCTGGCGTGCGTCGATCGACGCCGTCAAGAGCACGGACGACGCGTGCGAAGCCTGGCTCGACGCGCATTATGGACACGTGAAGGGCGACTTCGCCCATCCGCGCCCGAGCGGATCGTCGCTGCGGCGCTGGATCCGCCGCCTCGCCAAAGGCGAGAACAGGATCGGCTCGCTGGTGTCGCAGGCTGGACGACCCAGGAACCGCTCGCAGCTGGAGCCCGAAGTGGACGCCGCCGTCACGCAGGCCGCACTCTACTTCTATTCCGGTGCCGGGATCAGCCAGGTGATGGCGGAATCCTTCATGGGCGACCTGATCACCGCATTGAACGCGTCCCTGCCGTCCGGCCGGATCATCCCCTACAAGGATCCGTCCCGCCAGACGCTGCGCCTGCGCATCATGAAGCTCGAATGCTACGAGACCTGGGCACGCAAGCACGGCGCCAAGGCGGCGGACCGCAAGTATCGGGGAGCCGGCGAACCGATGCTGGTCGATCACGTGCTCGAACTCGGGCTCATGGATGCGACCCAGCTCGAACAGATCGTCGTGTTCGACGAGGACTGGCAGATCCCCGCGCTGAAGCTGCGCATCGTCGCGCTGATGGATGCGGTGTCCCACGCGATCTTCGGCTGGAACGTGTATCCGGGTCCGAACCGCGCGGAAGCGACCGCGCAGGCGTTCCTCCACTGCATGGAGACCGACAAGTTCCCCGAGCGGATGGTGCAGCTCTACCCTGCTCTGAAGCTCGTGTTCGGCCGCTTCGCGGCTGTGCTGCCCGACAACGAAAAGGCGTTGATCGGGCCGGAGACGATCGCCGGCTACAACGCGGCCGGAACGACCGTCATCCCGGCACCGGTCGAGATGCCGAGCGCGAAGGCGGCCTTGGAGAGGTTCTTCCGGACCCTGAAGGAAAGCCTGGCGCAGCTGCCGGGCACGTTGATGGATCCGCGCCGTGCCACCGAGTTCGGGTTCGCCGAGGCCTCGGCCGCAGCGGAGCTGACCATGCATCAGCTGCGCGCCATCGTCTCTCAGGTCATCGCGCAGCACAACGTCAGTCCGTCCAAGGGCCTGCAGGGCAGGTCGCCGATCGAGGTCCTGGCCAGTCGCGTGGCGACGAGGGCGACGCCCGCGTTCGAGGATACGAGTCCCGTACGGGCCGCCCTCGCCCGATCCTTCCGTGTCGAGATCACGCGTAACGGTGTGGAGAAGGACGGGATACGCTACCGCGACGCCAGTGCCATCGACAGGATCCTGGACAACAACAAGGGTCGGCTCGGGGCATCGGGAAAGAGCAACGGGTTCGAGATGACGGCCCGCCGCAACGACGGGGACATCGACAAGTTGGAGGTGTACGACGAGGAGGACGGCGTCTGGGTGCCGTTGCGATCGACCCAGCCCGCCTACACCGCCGGCCTGTCGTTCTGGGAGCATCAGCAGTACACGCTCGCCGCCAAGCGCCGTCGCGAGGACTTCGGCAGCGAACGTGCGAAGCTGGCCTCAAAGTCCGAGACGCGGCGGCAGATCGAGGAGATGCTGCCCACCGCCGCCTTCCGCCGCAAGTCAGCCATGACCTCGCTGGCCTTGGCGCCGCAGGTACAGAAGCTGAACGGCGGACCGATCATCCTGCCCGAAGGCGTCGAGGTGGCGCCCCAGGGCACCGCCGACGCGCACGTCGCGCGCCCCGATCGAACGGATCGGCGCCCCGGCGTCGGCTTCGACCCCAAGACGATCGGCCAGGCCAAGGGCCCGGCGGTATCCGACGATGCCGATGGGGCCGATTGGGACGATGCAGACTTCCAGGGAGACGAATGATGGCCCGCACCGACCTCACCCCGGTCTCGCCTCTCACCGGCTCGGCCCGGCCGGACTACGAGACGAACGGCGAACGGACGGCGCACGCCGTCCGTCTCATGCTCGACCTCTACGTTCCGACCGCGAAGCAGGAGGCGCTCATCAGCAAGGTGAACGCCTTCACGAACGCGTGCTCCGGGATGAGCGGCGTACCGTTGCCCGGCCGAGCGCTGTCGGAGCCGTCGCAGGCCGGCAAGAGCAGGACCATCGCCGAGATGGCCAGGCGGCTGAACGCCGTGACGCCGTGCAATCCGCGACGGGTGATCCACCTCGAGCTGACGGAGCGGATAACGGTCAAGATGCTGTACCAGAGGATCCTGGTCAAACTCGGTGATCCCGAGGCGCTCGGTCGGTACAGCGTCGAGATCCTCCGCCAACGCTGCGCCGAGCTGCTCCCCGCGGTGGGGACGAACCTCCTGGCGATCGACGAGATCCAGCTTCTCGGAAAGCTCACCAACGACAACTACGAGGTGGCGGACGCGCTGAAGTCGATGCTCGATACTGGGATCGTCCCGATCCTGTTCTCCGGCAACGAGAAGGCGAAGAACATCTTCGAGGTGAACGAACAGCTCAGGGGGCGCCTTGGCGTACCCCTCGAACTGATGCCCGTGAACCCCAGGCTCCTCGCCGACCGCAAAGCGCTCAAGACGTTCGCCGATGCGCTCGACGTCGCGATCACGGCGTCGGGCCTCGTGTCCCCTTCCGGCCTCGGCGAGTCGCAGGTGCTCCGGCAGCTTGGAAAGGCGGCGGGCGGATACACGGGCCGGTTCTGCAGGATAGTGGGTGCAGCCCTCGAACACGCCTGCGCCAGGGGCGCGGAGCGGATCGAGCCGTACGATCTGTCGCATGCCGTCAGGCATCTGGCGATCCCCGCGCGGTGGGTCGGTAAGAACCCCTTTCCCGAGCCCGACCGGTGGTGAAGCCGCCCTCGCCCCTGGTCCGGCCGGTTCATCCCGTGCCGGGGTCCAGCCTGCCGGGCATGATCGCCACCTCGGCCCGACTCAACGTCCTGGGCAACGTGACGCCCACGCTGACGGCCGCCGGCCTCTCCCGCGTCCGCCCGGGGACGATCGGAATGACGCCGTCCGGGTACGAGGAGGCGCTCGCGGCACGGCTGGGGTGCCGCCCCGACGACGTCCGGGCGGCCGCGACGCCGTACATCGGACCAGAGCGGAACGGTATCGTGCGCTGGGGGAGCGGCGCCCTCGTCCGCGCGCACCTGGAGACACGCCGACGGCGGGTCGCGCCCTCGGCGCTGGCATCGGCTCCCCACCATCGGGCCGCTTGGATGAACCTCATGCTCGACTACTGCCCGGAGACGCTGGAACGGTTGATCGACGCCTGCCCACGGTGCCTTCGCCCTCTGGGTTGGCGGTCCGCGTGGGGCATCGGCCACTGCGACGATCCCGACTGCGAGGTACTCCCCGTCGGCTCGGAGTTCCTGACGACGGAACTCGCGTCCGGCTATCGCATGTTCGCAGAACTGGGGTCGCCGGTTCCGGAGGAGCGGTCCCGCCGGCTCGCCGCGATGGCCCCGGAATTCGCCGCTCTGCATCCGGTCGCGATCCTGGACTTCGCCTTCCGCCTCGGAACGGCGCTGGATGCGGGCGGCCGCGTCGGACGCGGCGGCGTCTGCGACATGCCCGGCGATGCAAGGGCACGATCCGTCGCTACGGGTGCGGAACTGCTGCAGGCTTGGCCCGGTGCCCTGAGGGAGGCGGTACGGAGCGCCATCGCAGCGGACGACGGACGTACGGCTGCGGCCCGACGCAGCCTCAAGGCGTCGCTTCTGCGTGCGGCGACGCCCCGTTCCGGCGGTGACGCCGTCGAGGCGATGCTGCGCGATGCGATCCCCGAGGTCTTCGTCGAAGTCGGTCGCGTCTTCTCGGGCATCGATCGGGCGATGATACTCGGCAGCGAATCAGCGCGACGGCTATGCGTGACCCATGCGGAGCTGGCCGCGGCGTCGCAGAACGGCGTGTTCACCGAGGAGGCCGTTCACGAGGGGGGATATCGACGCGTCCAGTACGTCGAGGCCGAGATCGTCGCCGCCGCGGCCGCGCGGCGCGATTCGGTGCCGATCGGTGTCGTCGTGAAGAGCATAGGTGCACCGCTCTACGCCTGCGAGCGCATCATCGGGAGCGGGGCGATCGAGCGTGAACGCCATCCCTTCGCACTTACCCTGCATGGACAACCCAGGGCCGTGAAGGCTTCGCTCGAGGACTACGTCACGAGCGTGGAACGGGCATGTCGCGCGACGCCGCCGCCTGCCGATGCCGTCGGCCTCCAGCCGGCGATGCGATCGATCGGTGGCGGTCTGAAGCCGTGGCGCCGTGTCCTGGCTGCGGTCATCGCAGGCGCGCTTCCATGCTGGCTGTCACCGGCGGAAGGCTCTCTGGCGGACCGGATGCTGGTTCGTCAGTCCGACGTCGCGCGCTTCTCTGCGGTCGAGAACGGCGATGGGGTGAGCGATGACGCTCATCTCTCGACCGCGATGTCGCAGTTGGACGCGATGGCGGTACTGAATCTCAAACAGACCGAGGGACCGCGTCTGCTCGACGCAGGGCTCATCACCGCGGCGGCCGGACGCCGCTCTCTGCTCATCCCTATCGCACAAGTCGTCAGTCTGGCCCGCGAATGGATCTCGACGGCGGAGATCGCGGCGAACACGGCACTCTCGCCGGCACGCGCGTACCGGATGGTGGAAGCGGTCCTGGGACCAAAGCCGTCACCTGCAGGTTGGCTCCGGACGGACTACGACCGGGCGTTCAGTTCGGTGACCTGACGGGTAACGGCGAGCGTCCCGCCATCCGGCGTGCCCATACGTCACCGCACCGCACCGACATCATACTGGTCCCGCGCAGCCATGGCGAGCCGCCCGGAGCGACGAGGCAGCCTACGCCCGAACCGAACGGCACTTCGCCGCCGGCGGATCGACGACGGCGGACCGGCGGTTCCGCGAGCGAGGAGATGCCACCGGATCGGACCGGATCGATCGGACGCTTGGTTGTCAGCTCCACGGTATGACGACTAGAGGTTGACATGCCCTCAGCGGGCAGACCCGAAAACAGCTGGGCGCTCGGAAAAGAATGAACACACTGGGACTGCGCCTCATCGCCGACATCATGGGCTGGGGAGAGGACGGCACCGCCACCGAGGAATACGCATGGCTGCGCCTGATGGCGTCCGCGAAGTACGACGGATACTCGGACTTCCGCGCAGGGTCCCGCTTCATCGAGAATCTTGCGACCTGGTTGAAGCAGTTCGATCCAGAAGACCGTCACACCGCCTACGATTTCGTTCGGCAGCGCCTGGTGTACATTTCGGCGGCCGAGATGCAGCGCACCATCGAGGCGTTCGTGCCCGAAACGGTCACACCGCACCTTCGTCGACTGGCGGCGCAGGCCGCCGGCATCGCAGCACACGAAGTCTGGGGATCCACCGAAGGCGCTACGGCATTCAAGCGCATTCTCCGTCGTTGCCTCTTCATAGGCCTGAGCGACGGAAGCCGCATCGACATTCTTCGACGTGCGAACGCGACCAAGCTCAGCACCGAACAGATCGCACCGATGATGAACATCGGCATCGAGAAGTGGCAGGACCTGGGCAAGGAGCTCTGCGATGCCGAGAAGGACGCGGACGCAAGGTTCGAACACGTGTACCTCATCGACGACTTCACGGCGTCGGGCACCACATTCATCCGCGAAGTCGGAGGCAAGTGGAAGGGCAAGCTGACGAAATTCAACGCGCTGGTGGAGGAAGCGCGGCGCGAGATGGACGGGGCATTCCCGTTGGCGCGCGGCTACTCTCTCCACATCCACCACTACCTGTCGACCTACAAGGCGCGTCGGGCGCTCGAGGAAAGGGTGGATGACGCAAGGAGGAACTGGACGGAGCGCTCGTTCGGTGACATCTCCATCACGCAGGGCGTCCTGCTTCCGGAGACGCTTCCGCTCGATGCCGTGCGCGACGAGAATCTGATCGAGATGTGCGGTAAGTATTATGACGACCAACTCTACCAACGGCTCAAGAAGCATTGTGACGAAGCGGGACAGACGAGCATGAAGCTCGGCTACGCCGATTGCGCACTGCCCATCGTCCTGGAGCACAACACTCCGAACAACAGCATCCCGCTGCTATGGGCCGAGACCGAGGGTACGCTCGGGCATCGGATGGTGCCGCTCTTCCGTCGACGCGACAGACACGGCTGAACGATGGCCAATCCCTTTCTTCGGCGTGCGACCGAATACATACGCGACGACGCATCGTTCCTCGCGATAGTGAGCCCTTCGCCGCTGACCACCTTCCTGGCGAAGCATCCGCGCCGAGACGACCTCTTCGACGTGCCGGTCCGCATCGTCGGTGCTCCCGGCAGCGGCAAGACGATGCTCGCGACCCTCGCCGAATTCAGGCTCGTCGAGGCCATAATGCGCGATCAGACGAGCCCGACCAATCGCGATCTCGCCTCCGCACTCGATCAGGCGGGTTTCCTGCGGGACGGTCGTCCCAGCGTGGCGGCCGTCCGCCTGCCCATGGAATCCGAGTACCGCGACTTCTGGGAACTGCCGTATGACGACGGCGTCAAGACGAAGCTCGTGCTGTGGCTTCTGCAGGCGCGCACGATCCTCGGCCTCATCCGCAACCTCACCGCCGGCGGCAGAAGGGATCTCGACGGGATACGCTTCGTCCCGCGCGAGGGCGCCGAGACCCGGATCGAGGACTACGGAGGCGTGACCGCCGTCGGGATGCAGGACCGTGCGCTGCGCGTACAGCGGGCGATCTCATCGATCGGAGCAGGACTCGTGGCTCCGCGGCTGGAGGATCTTCCTTCGGAAGCCACCGCACCGTATCAGCCCTTCGAAGCCATCAGGGCGATCGAGATCGATTGGGACGGAGAACCCCTCCAGCTCTCCCCGCTAGCGATGCTGGACGATGTCCACGCCCTGCATCCGATGCAGTTCGAACAGATATTCGTCGCTCTGGCCCGCCGGGAGATCAAGTTCGGGCGCTGGATGATGATGAGACTGGACGCTCTCAGCCCGGGAACGGTGCTCCAGTCGCCGGAGAATCTCGAGACCCACAATCTGAAGCCGGACCGGGACTTCATCAACGTGTTCATGCAGGGACGGGAGGATCGCACGCTCGAGCGACGGCAGTTCCGCACGATGGCCGCGGACATGGCGAACAGATATCTGCCGCTCGTGCAGGCTCTGAAGACGCGGAATGCAACGCAGTTCTCGGCATTGGTCCCGACGCAGCCGCCGGCGATCAGCGACGCCAAATACCGCGACCTCCTCTCCGCCGCCGAACGCGATCAGAAGAGACTCGGTATAACCACGAGCAGGCGGGCGTCCATCGACGCGTTGGTCGCCCAGTACATCGATGCGAGCCCCGGGTACGATCGCCAGCGTGAGGTGGCGGTGGCGATGTCGCGAATCCTCATGCATCGCTACGCCAACCGCGTCGCCAGCGTCGCCCCCTCGCTGTTCGAGGAGTTCGATCCCGAACCATCCACGCCGCTGAAGGCGGGGCCGGGGGTGGCAGAAGCCGCTAGGCTGCATCTCAATGAGGATTACGGACGCCCCCTGCACTACGGCCTGGAGAACCTGTGCGATGCGAGCAACGAGAACGCGGAGCTGTTCCTCCAGCTCGCCGGGACGCTTGTGGCACGCATGGAGACCCGCGCGATACGGGGCAAGCAGGCGGCGCTTCCGGCGGAGATCCAACAGGAGGCGCTGCGCGAAAAGGCACGTGAGATCATGGACGGCTGGTCGTTCGCCTACGCGCGTCGCGTCCGCGCGCTCGTGGATGCGATGGCACGAGATTGCCGTGCGGTGTCCCTGCTGCCCAACGCACGGCTCGACGCCGGTGCCAACGCGTTCGGCATTCCCGAAGGGGAGATCAGGGCCCTGCTCGAGACTCAGGACGATACCGCTTCGATCCTCAAGTTCGCCGTCGCTCATGGTGCGATCGTCGTTCAGCGCGATTACGGCCAAGGCAGCCGTAACTGGTGCCTGATCGAGCTCAGCGGCATCGTCTGCCTCGCCCACGGCCTCACCCTGAAGCGCGGCGGCTTCCTGGAGCGACGGGTCGACCAACTCGCCACGCTGAGCGCCTGACGTGCGGCCTCACTGGGACAACTGCATCGCCCACTTCGACGAAGGCGTGGACCGTTTCGTCGCCGAGTACTTCTCGGGTGGTACGCGCCGATGCCTCTTCGTTGCCGCCGCCGGATTCGATCCTCGCTCGCGGCACGTGGCACAGCTGCTCGCGACCACGCTCGGGGATCGGGTCGAGGGAGTTTTCATAAGGGAGGAGCGCGGACGCCCCGATGCCGGTCTCGTCGCGGCGGCCGATGCGAACGAGGCGCGGCTTCAGGCCATCATGCCGCAGAGCAGGGTCCTCGCCGTCCCCATCTTCGGCGACGACGAGGCACCGATCGGTGGTCTGCGCATAGCGAAGGCGCTGTCGGAGTTCACGATCGATAACGACGTCACCGACGTTGTTCTCGACATGAGCGCGCTGTCGATCGGCGTGGGCTTCCCAGCCGCGCGGATACTGCTCGAAGCCTGCGAGCGCAGCACGACACGATCGTTCCACCTCATGATAGCGTCGGATCCCGACCTCGACGATCGCATCTCGAGCGAGCCCGGCGACAGACCGATCGCGGTGCGGGGTTTCGCCGGGTCCGCTCAGATGTCCAGCGTCAGGCCGGTCGCGAAGATGTGGGTCCCACAATTAGCGAAGGGACGCGGAGCGGCTCTGGACGCGATCAACAGCTACGTCGGAGAATGCTACAAGATCTGTCCGATGGTACCATTTCCCGCGAAGGATCCGAGGCGGGCGGACGCGCTGCTGGCGGAACACCAGTCCCGCATGGTCAACGAATGGTTCGTCGATCCGCGAGACCTGGTCTACGTGTCGGAGCGCAATCCACTCGACACCTACCGAACGCTCTCGACCCTGACCCGCAGGTTCAACAATACCGTGGCGGGCATCTTCGAACCTCAAATCTTCCTTTCGCCGATCGGCAGCAAGGTCATGGCGGCCGGAGCTCTGATGACCGCGATCGAGTACGATCTCACCGTGCAGTACCTCGAAACGGTCCGATACGAATACGCGCCCGAGGCTCATACTGACGCGGCACCTCAAATCGTCCATCTACTGCTTTCGGGACCGGCGTACGGCGGCTATCCGAACGCCCCGACGGAAAAGGTCCAGACGACCGATCCGCAGGACACGGCGGGTTCACACGTGCTCGACACGATCCTCGGGATCGATGATGATCGCGACATGCCGGTGGATCGATCATGACGCGCTTCTCGGAGAAGCTGGACGCCCTGCCACGGTCGGTCGCGATGCTGGCGGATCAGGATCTCGGCCCCTTGGCCGCCGCGATACGGGGAACGCGGGGACGAAGGACGATCGTCGTGGCATCCGGCGGATCCGTGGTCGCCGCCCATTTTCTGGCGCGCTGCCGTGAGACGCTGTTCGGCGAATGCACGGTGATCGCGACTCCGATGGAACTCGTTCTCGGTAACGGCGACCTAGGTCTGGCAAGCGTATGGATCCTTAGCGCCGGCGCCGACAATCCCGACACGGTAGCAGCCGTTCTCGCTGCCAATGCGCGCGGAGCGGAGAAGGTCGTCATCGTGACCCGCAACTCCGCAGGTGCCGCATTGTCCGCTTTGAAGGCGAACGGAAGCGTCCACGTCGTCCCGGTCGCCGACCACAAGGACGGCTTCCTCGCCACCCACTCGCTCGTCTCGACCATCGGCGCCCTCCTGATGGCGTCGGACCTCGCTTCGATCGATCCGATCGGTCGATCTCTCGCCGATGCGTGGATGGGGGCAGTCGATCGGTCGTTGTCACCCGACGCACGTGCAGCTCACCTCGCGTCCTTCTCCGACCTGAGCGGCGCTGACACCATCCTGCTCGCAGCCGATCCGCGAGCGGCGACCCTGGCCGTGCTGATTGAAACGTCCGCGTGGGAGGCTTCTCTGTGTGCGGTCCAGCGGACGGACCTCCGGAATCTCGCGCATGGACGCCACGCATGGCTGCATCACCGGCCGGAACGCGTTCGGTTGATCGCGCTCTGCGGCATCGAGACACGGAACACGTGGGAGCGGATCGACGCGTTGGTGCCTGCCGACGTAAGAAGAACCGTAGTCGATCTCGGTGACTGCGGCAGATACCGTAACGCCGTAGGAGCCATCAGCGGTCTCGGAATGATCGAAGCGATCGGTGCGTCAGTGGGCATCGATCCCGGAAAGCCGGGCATCGGCGAATTCGGACGGACCCTCTACGCCGATACGTCGCTTCTCGAACTGGCGCGGACACTGGCACCGTGCGTACGCCAGAAACGCGACGCATGCGCCGTCCGAGACGACCCCGCATTCACCGAAGCGGATCCCGTGGCGGACGCGGCCGCCCACCGGGACGCCTTGTCGGCGAAACCTATCGGGGGCGTGGTGCTGGACTACGACGGAACCATCGTCTCCACGGACGCCCGGTACGATCCTCCGATGCAGGTCGTGATAGAACAACTCGTACGCATCCACTCCGCCGGCGTCTCGATCGCGATCGCCACCGGCAGAGGCGGATCCGCCGGCGAGGAACTTCGGCGAGCCCTGCCACGGGAGATCCACGACAGCGTCATCGTAGGCTACTACAACGGTGGACACCTCGCCCCTCTATCCGTGGACCTGGTCGACGAGCCTCCGGTACCGAACGACGCGATCGTGCGGGTCGGCGGATGGCTGCGCACGAATGCGCGCGCATCGGTTGATGGCCGGATGAAGGTCGGTGCCGTCCAGATAACCATCACGGTCGCGCGACCCGCAGAAGCCGATGACCTCGCCGCCCTCATAGCAGAACTGCCGGAACTGCAGCGTGGCGAGCTTCGCATGGCGAGATCCGGGCACTCGATCGACGTCATAGCGCGATCTGCAAGCAAGATGGCCGTGGTCACGGCACTGCAGGCGCGAACGCCGAACGACAAGCAGATACTGACCATCGGGGACAGCGGAGCGCGAGGAGGGAACGACTGCGAAATCCTCTCCAGGTCGGCGGGCATCAGCGTCGGAGAAGTCTGCGGCCGTTCCGAAGGATCCCATTCCATGTTCGGGCGCGAGATCACCGGCCCTGAGGCGCTGGTAGAGGTGTTGCGTGCAATAAGGCCGTCGCTTGATGGCAGGATGCGGCTTCACGTCGAGGATTTCTGCCTCGACGCCGCCGATCAATGAGCACATAAGGTGAACATGCGAACGAAACACGGTGCTCCGGAGGTCGTCGGGACAGGTTTCACCGTCCTCGACAGGATCTATGCGGATGGCGGCTTCTCCGCCGAGGCTCTGGGCGGGTCCTGCGGCAACGTCCTGGTGTCCCTTGCGATGCTCGACCGCGCCGTCGCGCCGGTTCTGGTCCTCGGATGCGACGACGTTGGGCGGAAGCTCGTGGACGAGTTCCAGTCGGCGGGAGCCGACGTCAGCTTCATCTCTCTTCACGCCGATCTCGCATCGCCGGTTCTTGCTCAGGAACTGGATACGACCACCGGCGAACACCGCTTTCGCTTCACGTGCCTGGATACCGACGCCGAGTTCCCTAGATACCGCTCCATCGGAGTCGACGAGGCGGCCAATGCCGACGGCGCGATCGGTACCTGCGCGGTGTTCTATTCGGACCGCGTTTCGGTAGGAATCGTGACCGCCATGGAGTCCGCACGCTCCTCGGGAGCGGTCGTCTACTTCGAACCGTCCGACATCGACGACGAGGAGCTGTTCGAACGCGCACTTAGGGCGGCGACGATCCTAAAGTACTCTTCCGATCGGCTCGGCGGTGATCTCGACGCCCGAACCGCGGCGAGTGGCGCGATTTCGATCGTGACGCATGGTGAAGCCGGGCTGGAGATGCGTCAGGGTACAGACGTCCGGTGGTGCGACGCCATAGCCACCGATCGCGTCATGGACACGTGCGGCTCCGGCGACATGGTTAGCGTAGGCCTGATCGACTGGCTTCTTTCCAGCCGCGGCACGCCGGGCCCCGAGATGACTCTCGGCGGATTGGTGCGCGGCGTCGTCGCCGGCCAGCGACTTGCAGCCGAGAACTGCGGCTATGCCGGAGCCAGAGGCCTTTTCCAGGAGAAGGGCGCCATGCATGCGCGCCGCATCCTCTCCCTACCCTGATCCGCCTGATGAAGGAGGGCGCCTCCGGGATCGATCGGCGACGGGCCGACGCTACTCGGCAGCGACAAGCACGCCCCCGCCGGCATCCTCGCACTGGTACTGGGCCCGTAACTCCATGAGCATGACTCCGAGCATGTTGCGCCCCACGCCGTTCACCTCGCCCCATAGCCGATTGACGTCGCTGTCGACCGTCGCGCTCTCGACCAGCCGCGCGGTGCCCGTCGAAAGCAGGAGCGCGCGCAGGTCCTGATGCTGGTCGAACTTCGCGCGAAGCACCGCCCGCATCCGCCCGAACTTGTTCGTCGACCACCCCGGAGCGACGTCCCAATAGTACAGGCCATGGGCGGCCATCGCGAGGAGCGACGGTGACGGCGCGGACATCAGCCACTGGCGCACCTCCGGTTTACGCGCCTTTCCCGCCTGATAGGCGTGCTCGCTGGTGACGAAGCGCTCCCCTTCGAACTCCATCTCACGACGGAACAGGTTGCTGAACGCGCCCCACGGACGCTCGCTCGCACGGTAAAAGCGGATTTCGTCATCCATGTCGCAGTTCCTTGCAAATTCACATTGATTGGTACATGCGTTTTTGCATGAAGGCAACGCCGGATCATCTCGCGACTCTTCGCTTACGGATCGCAGCTGCACGTGGGCGCAAGCGCCTGACGAACGCGGAGATAGGCCGATTGTCGAAGGTGGATGCGGGTCAGGTGAGCAGGATCGTGCGAGGCCAGTTCAAGACGGTGAGCCACAACGTCGTGCAGATCTGCAAGGTTCTGGGACTGAAGATCGAGACCGTCGCGACACCCTCGCGGCGGAAGGATGCGGCTTGGTCGAAGCTGGAGGCCAGCGTGCGCCGGCTATGGGACGATAGTCCGCAGGGCGCCGAGAGGATCGCCGCCATGCTCGACACGATCGCGGAACTCCGCCCCCAAGCGAAGTCGTAGAGAGATACGTCGAACGCGTCGTGACCTGCCTGCCGACCGGACGAAGGTGCGCTGGCCGAAGCCGATGATCGCACGCTGCGATCATCGGCTTCCCATGGGATGGAAAATACGTGCCGCAATAGCTTCAGCATCGTCAAGTCCGGCGCCCACTCCGATGCGGTCTCCCGGCGCGGTTCCCGGCAATGTCCGCCTCGCTTGGCATGGCTGCTCGTGCGCCACCCGGAGCCTGCATCCATCCGCTTTCGCCCCTACGATGTGCCTCGATCCGCAGCAACGGTCTCGAGGATCACTCCGAAGTGATCCTCGCGTTTCGGAAACTGATCCTCAGTATCGTTGGCGCTCCGGCATGCGCGTCCACATTTCCCGGCGACCGTAAACCGAACGGAGGGTCGACGACGTCATTAGTTCATGCCCCGGCAGGGCGCATGACCGCGGTCGGTCCACGCCCGGTACGACGGCTGGGCCCGTGCCGCTCGCGGCGGACCACGGGACCACGAGCGACGGTCGACGGCCAGCCCGAACGACGCGCGCCTACGAAGACCGAAACCCGCCCCATCGTGAATGGAAGCCCAGCAAGGAGTTCGCAGATGCCGAAGAAGACCACGAAGCCCGGGAAGGCCCTGGCGACCACCGCCCGCGCCACGCGCGAGACGCACCACGCCCTGGTCGGAAGCAGCGACGTCGTCAGGGTCGACGCCGTCTTCCGCGTTCCAGCCGTCCACCCGACCCAGATCGGGCCGTGGAGTGCCGAGGCCGACAAGATCAGCTGGACGGACATGGCCACCGGCTACGGCTGCATCATCCGCCGATCGCCGGTTGGCAAGCACCTGTGCGGATACGTGTCCGTTCCACCCAGCCACCCGCTGTTCGGCCGCGGCACGGAGACGCTGGGCGACCATCTGGTCGGCGTCCACGGAGGGCTCGACTACGCTGCAGCCTGCCAAGCCAGGGAACCCGAGCCGGTGTCGATCTGCCATCCCTCCGGCCGAGAGGGGTCGTCACGGGGCGCGCGGTCGTCGGGGCAGAACGTTTACGAGAACGACGTCGCCAGGGGACACGACGACGCCTGGTGGTTCGGCTTCTCCTGCAACCATCTCGGGGACGTCAAACCGGAAGCGGACTACAAGCGCCACAAGGACCAGGCCCTGCTCGCCGGGGTGGCCGATCCCGTCTATCGGACGGAGGCGTTCGTGTACCGCGAATGCCTCCGTCTGGCCGTTCAGCTGATGGCGATCGCGCAGGGCCGCGACCCCCGCGATGCGGACCCCGGTCCGGTCTCGACCGTCAACGATCCCTACCGGAACAGGATGTGACCGCCATGAGCATCGATCCCGAACTGCCATGGGGCAACTGGCTCCGCATCGAAGCCCACGGGGGCCATTTCGCGTACGTCGACGACGCGACCGGGCAATCGTGGCCGTCGCCGCGTTCCGCGCTGTGGAACGGTCGCCTCGGCATGGGCGACCGCAACGGCGGACCGCCGCCGGAACTGCTCGAACTGATCCACGCCGTCCTCGCCGCCACCGTCCGTCGCGTCCCCGGCCATCGGGAACAGCTCAACGACCTCTTCGGCGGCAACGTGCTCTTCCAACGCATGTTCGACGTCTGGCTCGGGTCGAGCGGATTGGCGGTGCCCCAGGACAACGGACACGGCATCGCGGAGCTGACGGAGGAGGGCTGGGCCGTCCTGCACCTGCTGACCGCGACGCGACCCTACGACGTCCGCCGCGACCGTCCCTGTGCGGCGACCATCGCGATGCTCGGCGAACTCGGCCTCGGACCGGAGGGACGCGAAGCGAGGTTCGAAAGGTTGGAGCGGGAGGCGATCCGCTGGGACGCCGCGTTCCTGCGTCGCAAGGAAGCGGGTAGGTGGAGCATCGTGCTGACGAAGCGGGCGGGCGGGCCGATGCCGGTGCTGCGGACGGTCTGGAGCCTGTCGTTCGAGACGGAGGGTCAGCGGGACGACTTCTACGATTGGCTCTGCACGCGCCTCGACCGCTGGCAGGCCTGGGCCGATCTCGCAGGCGACTACGGGTCGGAGAAGCTCACCAACAAGCTCTTGGGGATCCTGGCAGGGGCGGTCGGCGACGACAGTGGACACGTCCCAGTCCAGCCGACCGGACTCGCTCCACCGGGTTGACCGGCGATCGGCACGTCGCGGAAGCGGGCATCACGTCGAGACGATCGGGCATGCGCCCGATCGTGGTGTCTGGATCGGCATCGCCGATATCGAAGGCGAGACGAAAAATGACGGACGACATCGAAGCTAGGCAGAGGCGCATCGAAGGCATCACGGCAAGGGATCGACGCGTGCGCGAGGCCCTGCTGAAGGAGATCGAGGGGGGATCCGCAACGCTGGGCGGGATCGTAGAGGCCACCGCAGGGACCGGAGTCCCGGTCCACCTGAGGTCGTACGCGGTGTTCGAACTGCTGTGTTCGGGTGATGCGTTGGTACGCGTGCCGCTCTCGCAGATGGGTTCCGCTACGCCGATCCTGCCGTTGAGGCGGATCCCGGGCGAAACGACGCTGGAGGAGGTGGAAGGCCTGCTGGGAGCTCCCGCAGGCCGAACCTCAGCCGACCGGACCGCGCATACGACGTGGGTGCTGTCGCAGAACGGCGGCGGCACCAGCGCCCCGCGCATCCCCCATGACCTTCGTGACGCATACGATCCCATGTGTCCCAAGGACTGCCGGCTACCGTTTTCGCAACTGGGGCCCGCAGAGGCACTCATGCTCGAAGCGACGTTCGAACTCGGGGTGCTGGTGAACAGCCGGATCTTCGTGGCGGTCGGCGGCCAGATCCGAGTTCCGGACCGCTACAAGTAGAAGATCTCCCTGGCGATGGGCTCGAGCCGATGAGCACCCGTCTTCGGCAAGACCCGCTCGATGCCGACGCCGTCGTGCCGACGGAGCAATCTACGCGAATTGTCGTAGAGCGACGTCGTCGTCACGAGATACATCGTGGCCGGCCGGGAGAGCGGCACGAGCATCCGACTGTAGTTCCCGCTCATGTGGAGCTCGACGTCATGGATCACGCGCCAAGGCTGCAGGTCGAGCATCGTTCCCAGAAGGGCTCGAGCAAACATCAGATTCAGGCTCTCTCTTCCGTCGTACGCCTTCAGTTCGACCGCAACGAGGACACCGCCGACGAACGCACCACCACCACGCCAGCGACATGCGAACGCGTCACGGCCCGGCAGCACCGAAAGATCGAGTTCATGCGTCGCTCCACTGTCGGACCGGTGCCGCAGGCTCAGATGAATCTCGCTGCGAATCTGAACCTCCTGACCCTGCGGTCCTATCTCCGTGCGTTCGACGACGATGTGAGAAGGGGCCGTCGCCGGGTCGTCGGAAGCGGCAGGCATGTGCCCGGGACCTCCGCGGACCACGAACGTCGTCACGGGCTGATCGTCGCATCCCACCGCGGCTATCGTCGCCCCCATGTCGCTCAGATGCCGGGCGATCGCCAGCATGGCCCAGGCCTCGAACGCCTTGCCCTTGCCGGACGTCACGTCGGGGGCGACGATCGACAGCGCCTCCGCCGCCTTCTCGACCGCTTCGAGGCATTCAGCGAACGTCACGCCAGGTCCCTTCGAACGCAGGTCCCCAAGCGGCCTTCCAGGCAGCCAGCAGGTTCTTCAATGCGACGAGCCGTTCCTGGCTCGCCAGCCCGTGCTGCGGACGAGCCGACCGCGCGCTGGAAGCGACGACGACGTCCTCGACGCGGAACACGCTCTCGCTGCGCTTGGCGCTGATACTCAGAGCGGAGAGCTCATCCCGGATGGCGGGAACGAGATCGATCTCCCGATCCAGCAGTCCCTCGACCACGAGGTTCGCGATGCGAAGTTGGCGACGACCACGCGCGTCCTCGTCCTCGACCGGCATCGGCGCCACAGGCTCGCCCTCGTCGTCATCGTCCCCGACAAGGTCCGCCGTATCGTCCGGAGACTCGGCCTCTTCTATGCTCATGAGTATCTCCGAAGCCATGCCCGTCGCTCCGCCCCTCTGAAGCGCGGAGATCAGAAGCTGCACCCTCTCATCAAGCTGTGCCAATCGACGTCCTCCCGCATGATGCCCACGAGCCGTACGGAAGCACGATCCGCGGACGATGATCCAGCCGCCCCGCGAACGTCGCCGACCCGGCTTCCTCCGGAGCGAACGCGCGCTGCGCCGATGCGGCGCTCAAAACACGCCGTCCTCTTCAGGATCGGTCACGACGCCGGTCTTCGGGTTCCAGAACACGCGTCGCCAGTCCTGGCCCGTGGGTTCGATCTGATCGTGCGGCACCCAGCCTTCGCCCTCGCCTCCGGTATCGTATCGGTACATCAGCATCGTCGTGCTCCCGATCTCGAACAGCTTGGGCTCGAGTATGGCCCGCTCGACGTACACGCCGTTCACCCGGACGCTCACGATGCTGTCGGAGGCATACACGACCAGATCGCCGTCGGGAGCCACGAGGCCGCCGTCCTGGTCGGCCAGGCCTTCGGCGAGGGAGCGGTACCAGGCCGAGAGTCCGGACACCACGTCCTCGCCGACGAAGGCGCCGGCACCCGCCCGATCCGCTGCGCGCTCCAGCCGCTCGAGGAACTCGTCGAAGTCCGTGAAGAGCGGTTCGGTCAGTCTGAGGCCACCATAGATGCTGTCGTAGAGGACCACTGTATCGGTCACTCGGCGTGGGACGCCCTTCTCGTAGAAGGCGATGTTCGTCGAGGCGTAGTCGATGTCGTTGGGAGCGACGCTCTTCTCGCGGATCAGGAGCTGCTTGAGCGCTTCGCCCACGGCGGCGCGCACGATCGGCGAGGAACCGGAGCCTCCGCTGAACCACGGCTCGTTGATGCGGATCACGACGCCTGTGGTTCCGAACTCCCGCTGCTTCTTCGTCATCCGGGGATCGGACGTCCGCATGTCCCGATACATCCGTGCGGCGCCTCCCGCCTTGAACCCCAGCACGGACTCGTTGACCTGCAGCGCCACCTCCGCCAGCAACCCGCCCGCCCCGCTCATGATGCGGCTGTTCACCACGTCGTCGATGCCCGCCCCCACGTTCACCGTGGTGTGCAGTATCGGTCGCGTCGGCGCCGCCTTGACGGCGTCCTCCAGACGGATGGACCGATCGAAGGCGCTCGATCGCCATTCGCGCACCTTCATGGGACGCTTGAGATGCAGATACAGAGCTCCGGGGTAGGCCTCGCGGATCGCCTGATTGAGAGCGATGCCGCCGATCTGCTCCACGTCGTCCCGAGCACCGATCTTCAGCTTGTAGTTCGCCTCGCCGACCTGGCGGAGCGGATAGTTGAGATGCGGCGAATCCGCTCCCAGCTGGGCGATGTAGTCGAACTCCCGAGGACGGCGCGCCCCCGGCTTCGAATGCTCGTAGACCAGAGCGAAGGATGCGGGCCAATCGACGCCTGCGGGGACAGATCCTCCGTTGGATCCCAGCTGCTCCGATTCGTCCATCAGGCAGCGCGCGTGAGCGAACTGGATGAACCGATTGTCGAGATAGAGATACGACGGCTCCACCGAGCCAGCGTAGTACTCAGCGAAGCTCGAACCGAACCTCGTGAACGCCTGAGGCGGCGCCATCACGGCGAACACGCCCGGCGAAGCCCTGCCGACGCGGCCGAGCCGCTGACGGAAGGCCTTCTTCGACTGGGGAACGCCGAGGTTCATGCCGACCGTGAACCCTGCGACGTCGATGCCGAGCTCCAGCGCGGAGGTGGAGACCACGCCGCGCAGGCTTCCCGCCCGCAGCTCCCTCTCGATGCGCGTGCGATCCGCGGTCTCGTAGCCGCTCCGATACGGCAGCACCGCGTCGTCGGCGACCGCCGAGCACACCCGCTCCACGCCCTGCCGACTGTCGTGGAAGGCGATGAAGCTGCCGGTTCCGGCTTCCGCGTGGATGCGGCCGATGACGTCGACCAGGGAGCCCTCCGCCGAAGCGCCTTCCGGGCCTGCGACGTGCAGCAGCGTCCTGCCGTGGCTCGGCGAGCCGTCGTCCACGTCGCCGATCTCGTCGAAATCGCATCCCGTCAGGCATTGCATGTGATCGCGTGGTCCGAAGATCGTCGCGGTCGCCGCGATGAGCTGCAGTCTCGTGTCGCTCCCCGTCGCCCGGCAGACCCGTTGACGGGCCACCAGCAGACGACGGAACAGGTAGGCCACGTTGCTGCCGAACACCGACTCGTAGACGTGCGCCTCGTCGATCACCAGGAACCGCAGTCGCGTGAGGAACTCCCTCGTCGCTGGTGATCCGACCTGCCGCATGAACCAGGCCTGCAGGAGGTCGGGCGTCGCCACCAGGACGCGCGCCGTGCGCAGCGCTTCCGACCTTCGTTCCATCGGCACGTCGCCGTGCAGTTCCTGAACGGTCCCCTCGGGCAGGCCGAGTTCGCCGGCGAGGACCTTCCATCGCTGCAGCTGATCGGCCAGCAGCGCCTTGAGCGGATAGACCACGATCGCGCAGCCGGTCCCTTCGAGCATCTCCCGCATCACCGCGAACTGGAAGATGAGCGACTTGCCGGACGCCGTGCCGGTCGCGACCACGACGTTGCTTCCCGCATCGATGCGTTCGAGCGCGATGCTCTGGTGCCGCCATGCGCTGCCGTCGGGAAGCTTCCGCGCGACCCAGGCACCCAGACGGCCTTCGAGGTAGTGCGCCGCCAGAGGCAGTCGGCGTTCCTGACGCGGAGCCACGTCGATGCGCTCGACGACGTCGAGCCCCCCGTCCTCGACGAGACCCTGGAACTTCTCCAGGACCGTGATCCGATCAGCCATTCGATACCTTCTTCCCGGGTGTGACGCGTTTCGAGAGTGATGCTACCGACGGAGCACCGGAGGGCTTCCCCGCCCGATCGCGGAGCTCGGCCAGCCTGTCCGAGAGATCCCCCAGGGCACCGGTGTCGAGGGTCATGACGACGGTCGTTCCGACGGCGCTGCAGTCTACCATCCGGTCGCCCTGACGATCCCCCACCATCGCGGAACCGCCGCTGATGAGGGTGAACGAACCCGCAGCGTCGCAGATGCCCTTCGTCATGTAGAGACCGTATCCGGTGTTCCGCCACACGTCGCCGGCGCGACCCGAGCGGCCGCGTGAGGTCACGCCCGGCCGCGTCGCCATCAGCAGCGCCGCCTCGTCGTCCTCGACCTCGATCCCGGGATTGCGTCGCAGCGAACGTGCCAGACCCATGCCGGCATCGCTCACGACGAGTTCGGCGCGCCCGATCGTAGGCCACCACTGGGCGGCGAAGGCGTAGCTGTCGGCTTCGCTGTGCTCGACCACGTTGCGGACGATCTCGCGGATGGAATAGGCGAGCGTTTCGAACACGTCCCCGTCGTCGAGACGCGTCAGGACGGTGACCAGCCGCTCCGCGTCCGCCTGGATCACGTCGCCGTGATGCATCATCCCCTCCGCCGCCCGCATCCTCAGGTCGTCGACCGGCTGCGTCGTGAGCGGTACGAATGCGTCGGTCGAGTCCAGCGCGCCGGGCTCATGGCCCCAGTCCACGCCGAAGTACCGGAAGAACCCGGCAGCCGCAGCGTATCGCATGGCGACCCCCTTGTGGTTCTCCACCCGACGCTTGAGCCCGGGCCGCATGTCGCGGAATCCGTTGAGGGCGTTCCCGACGACGATCATCCACCCCGGGCCCGTGAACCGGACGTTCGCGAAGTCGAACACGAACGATCCCGTGACCGGCAGCCTCGTCAATCCCGCCGAGAACCTCAGGACCCCGTCCCAGTCCGACCCGTCCGGGACCATGACCCTCGTTACCCCAGGCATGTCGTTCAACTACTTCGTCCCGTACCGGTGGAGCGCGCCTGCAACGTCCCGATGGGCGTTGGGGCGACCGTTCGCTACGATCCGGTCGCTCCACAAAATGCCCGGCCGTGCGCCCATTGCAACGCGAGAAACGTCCGGATCGGATGAGCATGGCTACGAAAGCACGTTCGGCCTCCGCGTGAGGAGAGCAACGGAATGAATTCGAACGCCAGCCGGACGTCGTGTCCCTGGCGCACCCACGTCCACGCATCGACCAGGCCGGCCACCGCTACTTCGATGGGTCGCTCCAGTTGAAGAGCGTTTCGAGCTGAGCGTCCGACACGTGTCCGGCAGCGTCGCAGAACACGGCCGGCACGCCGGCGCCGAAGAAGCGGACGTTCTCGCGTCCGAAGATCTCCTGCGCGCTTCTCACGGCGCTGCCGGGCTTGAAGTCATCAGGGATCAGATCGCTGGGACCGAGAGGTCCCTCCCGCCCCGGCTTGTGGTCGACGATGGTGCACTTCACGGGCTTCGTCCCGTCGGCGCGCTGCTGCCGGGCGGCGAAGAACGATCGGTAGCTGACGTCGTCGGGCGGGAGCGAGTATCCCATCAGCACTATGTGGTTGGCCCCCATCACCAGCGCCCGCAGATCGCGCTGTATCTCGTCGATGAACGACGGGGGCGTCTGCTTGAACGAGCTCTGCATGACCGTCTGGGAGTGCTGCGTCGTCGTGATCGTCCCGCAATGCAGGCAGGCGCGGGCGTCGACGACGCCATCCTTCCACAACCGCCTCTCGGTCTTCCGATGCTTCTTGTCGACGGGGTGCAGCTTCCCGAGATTGGGATACTCCTTTCGCCGATCGAACCCCTTGAGCGGCGGCGCCGGAATCAGGCTTTCCGACCACAGATCCCATTCGTCGCCGTGATAGGCGGACAGTTTGCCGCAGTCGGGGCATTCCCTCCAGCAAAGACAGCCGTGGGGGAACAGGAACTTCGTCAGCCGGATCCTCGACCCGCCTGCTGGCCCGGTCTCGTTGAGCCGCTGAGCGGAGGCTTCGTTCATCGGATACCACAATGCCGGTCGTTTGTTCGGCTCGATCCGGCGAGACGGAATGAAGTGCCCCATGTCGTGATACAGTTGCAGCGGGCCCCGGCCGGCCATGGTCGCGCGCGATCCACGGTTGAGGTCCCTGTTGGCGACGAACTGGGCCCATAGGGCGATAGGGTCGTAGTTCAGGCTCACGAAGCTGATGTCGGAACGGATGAACTCGGTGCGGTCGAAATCCTTGGAGAATGCCGAGCCGTCTTGCTGCATCCGTCGTCCCAGCCAGTCGGCGAACAGGCGGTACGGCTCGAGAGCGTTCGGATCGGCGATGCACGTCTGGTAGTCGACGTACAACACCGTATGCAGAAGCATCTTCAACGCCGCTTTTGCGCCCACGAGCCGGCGGCCGTCGAGGAAATCACCGTTCTGATCCCGAAAGCCGTGGCCAGAGGGCGCATGCATGTCGAGGATGTTGAAGAGGTCGTTGATCTTGAAGTCGTCTGACCGGATCCCCGGACAGATGCGCATGACCGCCTGCAAGGCGGGCCAGTCATAGGTGAGGCGGAGTGCGACGATGCGCTCGCTCAGATGCTCCACCGATGCGCCCTTCGCACAGCTCCTCCTCATCGCGGCGATCTGCTCGTCGCTGACGACATGAATGCCATCGGCCGATTTCGCGTCATCTCCCAGGATCGTCAGCAGGTCCCGCAGAAGTCGGCGGTAGCGGCCGTCGACGCCCGGACCGACGGCTCGCTTGACCCTGGAACGCAGGGATCTTCGTCCCGGCGCCCCCGCGCCGGTGAGGTCGACGATGAACTTCCCCTGTTGCCCGGTCATGCGCATCCTCAGGCTCGCGGTTGCGCCCGCCCCCCAGAAAACCACAGTCGCATCGTCGCTCATCGTCCGTCCCGTGAACCGCTTTTCCAGTTCCTACCATTAGGTGCACACTCGGTTGTGTACCAGACGGCGGTCGTGCTCCGGATTCCGGTCGGTCGGACTTCAGGCTTCGAGCCGAGATCCTGCGCCTCAACGCCGACGTACCGGGAGCAGGCAATTCCGCGGCCCACTCGGCACGCCCCTGACAGCCGAACTCTCGACGCGGCGGCCGTATGCACGACTTCAAGGGAGCAGGTAGGGCATCGGCCGTCTGTACCCGAACGCGGCTCGCCGCACGGCACGTGCTTCTCCAGTCGGCGAACGACGTTCTCCACGATCCTGACCGAACGGTTTCGGGAAGCCGCGCCCTGATCGATCGGGCCTCAGAACACGTTTCGAAGGACAAGATCATGGCGACCTATGATCCCATGGCTCAGTTCGAGGGCCATCACGCCGTTGTTCGGCCGCGCGGCCAGCCTCATTGCCGCCATTGCCGTTGGCTCGGCTCCAGCCATTCGATCCGCATCTGGAGGTCCCGGCTAGACTCTTGCGGCGATGCTCCATAGCCTTCGTTGCATGCCAAACCTACATGACGCAGCGAAGCTGGTGCCGGCACGGCTCGGCCCCAGCGCTCCTCTGGGATATTTCCGGTCCTTGGAGGTAGAGACCAATGCGACGGAGTTCTGGGTCGTCGAACGCGACGGGGTGAAGTTCGCGATCATCCTGAAGGCGAGCGATCCCAAATGGATATTCGAAGCGTTCGTTCTGAGCGACGACGACATCGCTTGGACGGGCGTGAGCCTCGGACCGGTCGAAGTGTTGGTCGATCTGGAGGCCGGGACGTTCGTCGACGCCCCGCGCTTCGCAAGGGGCGCGATCAGCATCACGGGCGGCAAGGTTTATGTATCGGCGGTGCCATCCGGTCGGCTGGGGAGCCGTGTGGCCTTTGACGTCGGCACCAGCGTCAATGCCTCTGACGGAACCACAGGACTGTTCACCAAATGGCAGCTCATCCAACGCGATCATGAGGGCCGTCCCGTTGTTCTCTTTGAGCTCGGTTGACCGGACGGCGACCGTCCGAGCGGTTCCTGGCCCCGCCTAACGGACAGCGAGCCAGGCCGAGGGTTCCCAGAACCCAAATCTGCAGCCAACCCCCGAAACTGTCCCGCCGTCGCCGCTCGCTTCGCTTGCCTGTGCATGAGACTGCGCGTCCTTGCTTCATCTGCGCGCTTGATCGGGATCACGGCCCATTTCGAACTTGAGGGGCACGTTCGCTAGATGGTTTCTAAGAAACTCCCGATACTGCGAACGGCTACCATGACGGTATTGAGGCGTGGGCCCGAGACGACGCGCGTCGAACCGACACCGCGCCCCACGAAGGGATAGCATGACGAACTCAACCAGCCTCAGTTCATCGATCGGTCGCATAGAGGTCGCGCTCACTCGTGCCGCCAAGGCTCGCGAAATCCCTGACTATGCCTCCTTTCAGGCCTTCATGGGCGGCAGGCTGAAAAGCGAGCGCGAGGCCATAATGCGAACGCCGCATGCGAAGCGCGCGGCCTTCAGCAGTGCAGCGATGATGCTGCTGACCAGATATCACGAAAGGATGAAGTCGGGGCGGACGAGCCCCATGGACTTCCGACGCTACAAGCTACTCCGCAGTCTGTTTCTCGATGGCGGTCGCGGTCAACAGGTCGTCGACGCGCTACTGCACGACACGCTGCCGGACGATCCGACGCTAGACGCCGAGAACGTCAGCGCCGCCGCGCTGCGCGTACGCCTGCTTTCGGCCATAGAGCGTGGTGCTTATGAGGACGCCCAGTTTCTTCTCGGCAGCCTGGATGAAGCAGACCATGATCCTGGTGAGAGGGCCTTTCTCCGTGCGTTCGCGGCCTACGCCGCAGGCAAACTCGACCGGACGATCAGTAGTGCCGCACAGGTTCCCCACGACGCGATCGATCGACCGAGGGCTGCGTGGCTAGCCGCCAAGGCCGCGGCTTTGAATGGAGATGCGGCGACACTCGAACCGCTTCTTGCGGAGATCGGTGACGGACTGACCACCTGCGGTTGGCTCCACCTTCTCGAACTGCTTCATCCGACGCTTCACGACGGCGAACTTTCATTCTTCACGTCGCGGTTCCCGAAGGTGAACTTCATGACCGGTTCTGATCCGGCCTACGGCGAATGGGCGATGCGGCATGCTCAGATGATGGGGCGGCAGATTGCACGCGATCGTGAAATGATCGATGCGGCCGAGGCGACCGGCGAGATGCCCTCTCAGGACCAGATCTCGTCAGATCCCGTGTTCCACCACGGAAAGGCGGCTTGGATGGTCGAGCATCAGCTCGGTGGACGCGGACGAGCACCCGATGTCGCCGCCCGTCTCTACCCGTTGATCGCAGGCGGCGACCTTCGAGCGTTCCGAACGGCACTGGAACTCCTGTCGGCGGCGAACGAATCGCGGGAAGTCATCTCACTCGCCAAGCGCTTTCCCCATGGCCCAGGGCTCCCTTGGCATCGTGACGTCGACAGCGTCGCTACCGTCCATACGGCAGCCGTGCTGATCGGGGACAGGTCAGCTCGCAGGTTCGAGAAGCTGCTCGGACCCGATCGGATAGCGCCGAGCAGTCTCGCGGCCAATCGCCTGGCGATCGCAAACCGGCTTACTGTCATGGGACGACTATCGTTCCTCGCGGCGGCCGCCAGCCTGGACGAAGCGCGGGAAGCGAACGATGTCTGGCGCGACTGCGGGCTGATATCCCTCGGCCTGTTCCGGGCCATCGAAGTCGAATTCAATGCCCGTCTCGTACGACCGCTCGCGGCAGGCATCGATGCCAGCGCCCTCAAGGGAACCGTTACGAAGGGAGCCTTGAAGAACGTGCTCGGCAAGCTAGCGAACCCCGAAGGCAAGGGGATGATGCTCGGGGAGTTGACGAACCTGCTCTCCGAACTCGCGGCCCCTGCGATCGACGGCTCCCCTGAATCCACAGCACGAGGAGCAATGCGGACGCATTTCGCGACGCTGCTCAGCCAGAGCGGCAAACGAGACGACGCCATGAACGGGCTCGCGGATATGATCGGTTCGGCAACCGCCCGGTATCGAAATCCGCCTGCACATGGCCAGTTCCTGCGCCTCGAAGATGCCGCCGCAGCGCTGATCCACACCGAGGAAGCCCTCGACCGACTCTCATCATGGTTGCCGAGGACCGCGCCGCTCGCTCGACGCCCTGCCGTCCCGTGAAGCCGCGCCCCACTGACTGTATCAAACTTGCACCCTGTACTTCGGTGATCAACAGCTGCGTCGACCATGGCAGACCCGGGCCGATCACCCCACCTGGTAGCGCTTGGCTCTGACGCCCGAACATCGGATTCCGTAACGCATCTTCGGCCTGACAAACCTATCTCAATGAGCAAGATGACCGTATTTCTCGACTACCGAATACAAGCTGGCGTAGTTTCGGCGCTCCAGAGCTCCGTCGTACCTGAACGCCTTCTTCGTCGCGATACTAGTGAGGACGTCATAGTGTTCCGGCAACGTCTTCTCGGTAGCTTCCCTGATCTTCGGCACCAGGGTATTGTCGCGGGCTGATGGCGTCACATGCCCAGACATGATGGCGTCGCTCGCGATACGGAGCTGATAGAAGTACGTTTCCCCGGTCGTAGCGATCGATATGAAATGATCGACCTCGCCCGCCTTCTCACAATTCACGTACGATGTGATCGCAGCGATGTACTTTTGAAACGTCTCCTCCTGCCGCTCCATGAGGCTGCGCGAGTTTTCGAACCATTTCTGCGACACGTCAGCCCGCTCCTTGCGGGTCATGAAGAGCCGGGACGTCAGGAACCCGAGTACGAAGGTGATGATCGGAGCGAAGTCCTTGACCATCGTCAGAGTCGCGGGGCTCACTACCGCCACTACTTATCCTTAGCTCGTCCGAGAAGGGACATGATGGTATCTGCTTCCGAGGCGTAGACGCGTGTTTCAAAGCCGGTGAATATCTGACTGGCCGCTCTTCGGCCGGCGTCCTCGGCGCTGAACCCCTGACGGACCAGGGCATCGACCAGTTGAACCCATTGGTCCGACTGCGTTTGAGACGGGCCTGAGGGCAGGCCGTATTTGATCATCAGAGAATGCGAGATGCTCGCCATGTCTTATTCCTAGCAGTTTCTGTTGAATGGAGATGTGATGCTCGTGCGACCCGTATCACGAACCACGATGAACTGGTCGGTAGGCCTTGAATATTTGCAGCTGCTCGTGGCCGACCAAGCCCTCGTGATAGCGATAGTTACCGAGTCCGGCGTCATCGAAGGCGGTATTCGTTCCGTGACATGCGCCGAAAGGCAACTCGATGCCCGCGCCAGCACTCTACGCCAGGTGCACCGCCGGATGTACGCCGGAGCATCCGATTGCGGCCAGCATCCCCGACGCTGCTCCAAGATGCGCTGGTCCAATTGCCATGCCCTTGGCTTTACCAGGATATCTCCTGGTTCAAGTTGCGCTGGACGAAGTCCATCCCCACGCTTCGCAGAAACGGGTGCCACGGCTGTGGACCCATGAAATGTTCGTGTCGGCCATGACGCCAGAACACCGCTGCGCCACCGGCCAGTCCAGCTTCGTTCGCCCGCATCTCCAGTTCCTGAAGCAGATCGTTCTGATCATTCGACGACATCTGCCCGAAACGGTCGTCCAGCGGGAACAACAGCATGTCCTGCCCCTGTTCACGAAGGTGCGCGACTTGATACGACGGCATTACGGCTGATCCTTCTGGCTCTTCCAGGTTAACACTGCATCAACCAACTTTCAGCTTTCGCGCTTTCCCGCAACCCGAACAACAACCAGATTGGTCCTGCTCGTCGCTTGGTGACGATCCATGCCGCACGCTCTCCTTCGACTTGCTCCCGATACGGTTCGGCGTCAGATGGCGCGCGAACTCTGTGGATGGAAGACGATGATCGAATGACGGCCGCCGAGAAAGCACGATCCGAGTGGTTGGCGACGGTAGAGGCCTTCGAGGCGGCGACAAGCTGGAAAGGGTGGAAGCAGAGGGCATCTCGCAGGACGCTCCTCCGGGATCTCTACGTCCTGATGCAAACCACCCCGGGCAATCTGCTTCAGAAGTTCGACGACTTCGACGAAGCCGAGCTCGAGCGTCGCGCCCGCCACATCATGTGTCATATGGGTGCCAGGGAGAAGTGCTCGGTCGCCACGCCGGCGGAGGAGGCTCTCATGCGTTGCGGCGTCATGCTGCGCGCGCTCGACGAGCTCCTTCTCGAGGGCGACGAGCACATCGCCGACGATGCTCCGGAATGCTGGCTCACCTCAGATGGCGAGCACTACGTGATTCCGACGCCCCGACCCGTCATGCGTGAAGGCGGCCCACGAAGGCGGCAGGCGTTCGAGCGGCGCGGTCTGCTCAGGCATCGGGTGATTCCGAGACGCGTCGACGACGTCGACATCGTCGTCGATCTGCATCCCGATGTGTCGGAACCTCTCGGTGCAGACATCCGACGCACGATAGGATGCGGAATCTTCGAGGGCTTCACGCTGGGCTACGACAAGATGGGCGAGGATCGCTTCATCGTCACCTCGGTCGATTGCGACGGAGGCATGGCACCGGCGCTGGATCGTCATTGCGCGCAAGCCAAGGAGGCGGACTGCGACGTTCTCATCTGGCCCGAACTGACGATCCCACCCGACAGGGTCGATCAACTGCGCCGGAAGCTGAGCGATTCTCCCCTCCGCACTGCGCTGGCGCCGATCGTGGTCGCTGGGTCTTGGCACGTGAGTGAGGACGGCACCTACCGGAACATGTCGCCCGTCCTCGATGGTCGCGGCGGCGATCTGGAGCCGTTCGGCAAGAGCAGGGTCTTCGTCTTCGAAGGCCGGTCCGAGGCCATCGAACCCTACGGACGCATCCATGTACTCGTGACGGATCAGGAGCTCATCGCCTTCGCGATTTGCAAGGACTTCTGCGACAAGGCCAACTCCATACCGACGCCGGTGACCAAGCTCGACGTCGACCTCGTGCTCGTCCCTTCGATGGGAAGGCCCAATACGATGACCGCGCACCGAGACGCCGCCGACGACATGAAGGTCGGCTTCGGCTCCAGGGCGATCGTTGCCCAGCAGACCTACCCGCTTAAGGGGACGGATGCGGTCGGGTATCTACTGCGAGGTCTTGCGGAACCGCGTGAGACGGAACTGAAGGCCTTGGCCGGGAGTAGCGGCTTTACTACATTTCAGTGTGAGCAGAAGCCGGATCGGTTCAGCACCCCGAAAGCGTAAAGTGTTGTAAATCGAATTGTGGCAGGTGTATCATCCTTGATGAGGGGAAAAGACATGGAAGAGACTATGGAGGCACTGGCATACGACCAGGTGGATGCCGCCGCCGCTCGAGACGTGGTCTGGACCGCCTTGGATAGTCAGGTCGGCTTTCGCGAGGCATACTCGGCGCTCTGCCGCTGGACGTGGCGCGCGATGGTGGAACGGCGCCTCGACGACGACCTTCGCTCCTGGCACCGACTGCTGTTAGACGCAGCGGGCAAACTCGCCGGAGCCGCACCGGCTGCGACCCCGCGTACCCGTGCGCGTTCACGATTGGAGCCCGCCGCCGCGGCCGAGCGGCTTCGTGCGCTCGCCGACATGGTACGGCTTTCCATCGACGCCGCGGCCGCATCGATCCCGACGGAGCTCGGAAAGCGGGCGCACGTACTCGAGATACTGCGCTTCCTCACCGAGCGGGTCGGCGAACACGTGGAGCGCGAGCAGATAAAGAAGGCCGTCGGTCTGGAGGATGCGAATCTGTCGAGGGTGCTCACGCTGATGACGGCGAACAGCCTCGTCGAGCGTCTACCTCTCGGCAAAGTGGCATCGTTCCGCGCGACCCAACACGGTCTGGCGTTGGTGACCGCCCCCGATCCGAAGGAGCGGGAGCGTGCAAGGGTGGAGATGCCGCATCCACCGATGCCTGATCTCGATCGAGGGAAAAGGGCACACTTCGAGCCCCTGACCGTGGTGAAGTACTTCGGCGGCGATGGTGCGGGAGACCGCGACGTCACCGGGCCCGTAGACCACGAGCCGACCTACAGGCCGCCGAAGATCATGCGAGGGCCCAGCGCGTTCGGATCCCGAAGGTCGCCGCCCCTACGGATAAGGGAGCTCGTCCAGTGAAGACGCCAGCTCGAGGCCGGGCCAAGATCGTCAAACCTTCCAGCCGCACGACGATCGGGTCCGACAAGCCCGCCACCAGGACGGGCTCCGTCGAGGAGGGACCGGATGATGAGGAGGATAAGACCGTATCCCTGTACGGGGATCTTCATGGCGGACTCACCATGATCCGCGCGTCCAGCGTCCGTCTCGTGCTGACCTTCGGTGAGCTGTCCGACGGTCGCGATGTCCTGGTGCCACTGGTCGACTGGCAGACCTACGGCCACCTCATGTCCGCCGGCGTCGAACCTAAGGCCGAGGACAAGGGTCCCCTGCTCAGTTCGACGATGCTCTCATTGGACAATCTCGCATTCCTCCTACAGGATCTCTCGTACGACACGCGTGATGCCGTGCGACTGCTCGCCACTCAGTCGAAGGCGGGCGTCTCTCCGGTGGATGAGCGGACCCGCTACGCCGCTCGCATGCTGAGGCTGGCCTCAAAGCACCTCTCCAGCGCAGCCGATCAGATGGAGGACCTGCTGGAGGAACCCGACGAAGACGAGGAGAGCGCATAGTACGAACCGTCCGCATGAAGCCGAACGAGGAATCGTGTCCGGAAGACTCCCTGATCAGGTGATCGAGAACGGAGCCTCCGTCCTAGGAAGGCGACTTCGGTCGAGCGCCTCATGTACCGCAGGCAGCCGCGGCTGCGGAGCTCGTCTAGCGATCGATGCAGCAGACGCCCGGTTTGAGCTCTTCTCCCGACGAGACCCGCACGACGAGCGCTGCCCAGTACCGTCAGGACCGGGATGCCGACGGGATACCGTTGGACCGGTCCTCGACGGCGCCGCCGGGCGGCCATGGAAAGGCATTTTCGAGATGCGCGGAGATACAGCTCTGTCCGCCATGATCGGACGCTGCATGGTGCAGCCGGACGGCTTCCTCTCCTTGTCGAAATCGACGTCGTGGAGGCTGGGAGCCGTGCTCTTCGCTCGCCGCGCGGACGTCTTTGCAGTGGTGCGAAAGGCGCCAGGGAAGCAGAGCGCCTATGAATTCGAAGGTCTGCACGCGCTGCCGGGAGGAATGACGCGCACGCGCGGGTCGTCCGATGGCCAGAGCACTGCGCCGGAGTATCTTCTGCGCGCCTCCTTGTTCGACCGCGTCCACCGGGAGGCCGGCTTGACCAGGGAACAACTGCAGGATCCGGTCTTCGCGCCTGTCGGACCGATCGTGTCCAGCTACACGGCGAAAGGACAGCGGCGCTTTACGTTGATTGTGCCCTTCGCGTGCCGAGTGGCGTCCGGTGCGCGCTTGCAGGTCTCCGATCGATCGGTCGATGAGAGCTTGTGGATGCCCGTCCCGCCGCCTTGGGAGAAGCTCGCTCCTGGGAACCGCATCGTCATCGCCCATCTTCTCTGGAACGACATGGACGAGGACCAGCGCGCCGCTGCTCGGCCGCTCGTAGCTGAATCGGCGCGACGGTGTTCCGATTGGTCCATGTCCATCGGAGTACCGCCAGTACCGCCCCCATGGGCGAGCGAGGATGAAATCACGAGATGGTGCGGAGGTTGGCCGCGATAGTCTGGACCCGCATGGCTTCGATGTTGGATGCGAAGGCGCAGAGGGCGGCGCTGTCCTCTTCCTTCGCCCGACACCAGTGCCCAAGAGACCTCTCACTATTTTGGCGCAGGGCATGTCGTTGAACATCGGCCACCGGGCTTGAGGTACGGAGGCGGATGCCGTTCAACCTTCATCATGCTGCTCCAGTGCTTCAACCTCGCGGTCTACATCGATCGATCGTTTGCAAAGGCGGTTGCGGTCCCGATCGCAAAAGGGCATTTTCGCTTACATGGGTTAGCTTACATTTTGTGCGAACGCCTTAGAGGGACGGGCAGTTCAAGAATACGCCAACAGATATAGCAACGTCGAACCGTACTCTGCGGCAGGCGTCCAAGCGCGTTCAGCCGCCGCATCATGCCGTTCATGGTCCAGCCTCGCCCGGGCGGCCATCCAGCCCATAGTCTTGTCAATTGTGCTCCACATCGCATGGCGCTCTGGCATTTGAGAGCTGTTTTGGATTCACTCCGACAAATACTTGCAAAGCCCGACATCCGGGTTAGTGTGAGCGCTATCGCAAATGCTAAATTGCACATCTCCTTCTGAAGTCGGAGACATGCAATTCGGTCGCCCATGCCTCACGCACGATGAGGCAATGCGACCCATGAGGGGAGGTCAGGATGGGCTCGACGACGTCTGCTGCTTCCACCGTTGCGGCCCAAAACCCGACGCTCGCCCGCCGTGGCCCTGCAGTCGCGCACGTGATCAGCGTTGCCGCGCTTACCTGCGCGCTGCCCGCCTTCGCGCAAGACATTGCCATTCAGAGCAACACGCTACCCCTGCCCGCAATAGACGGGGCTGGTAACGACATAGTCGTCAGCCTCCGCGCACGCACGGCGGTGATGCCCGGCTCCATCGAAAACGACGCCCCGACACACCGTCTGGTGGCCAGCCCGCCTCACCACCGCGATCGTATCCACCGTTTCGTTCGCTCCGGGCTCCAGCCCGTCTGACCTGCCAGAGGACCCATCGAATCATGCAACGCCTGCCCGTGCGTCTCGCCTTCGCCGTCCTTCTCGCCAGCAGCGCGTCCGCCGCGCTGGCCGCCCCGCGCCTCGACGGCGTGCTGACCGATCACGCGGTGATCCAGCGGGGTCAGCCGATCGCGCTGTCCGGCGACGCCGCGGCGGGGGAGACGGTGATGATTACGCTCGCGGGGCGTTCGGTCACGGCAAAGGCGGACCGAGCAGGCCGCTTCGTTGCGGAGCTGCCCGCGCTCGACGCCGGCGGTCCCTATGATCTGACGATCGCGGCGCAGAGCGGCGCGGCGGTGCTGCACGATGTACTGATCGGCGATGTCTATCTCTGCTCGGGCCAGAGCAACATGGAACTGGCGGTCAGCGAGGCGCAGGACCTGATCCCCGACGCGCATGCACCCGTCGACGCCGGCCTGCGCCTGCTGACCATCCCGAAGCGCGCCGCGGCGACGCCGGCCGCGCGGCTCGACGATGCGGTGCGCTGGACCGTCGCCGGCCCCAAGAGCCAGCCCGCCTTCTCCGCGGCCTGCTTCTACATGGCGCAGGCGCTCCGGCGGAGCGCGGCCGTGCCGATCGGTGCGATCCATGCGAGCTGGGGCGGGTCGCGGATCAGCGCGTGGATGAGCGATCCCGCGCTGCGGCAGGCGGGGCTCGGCGACCAAGCGGATCTGCTGGCGCTCTATGCCCGCGATCCCGGGGCGGCGAACCGGCGTGCGATGACGCTGTGGGAGACATGGTGGCGGACCGGATCGGGCGACGCGGTCGGCCGCGAGCCGTGGCAACCCGGCGCCGCGCTCGACTGGCAGGCGGTGCCCGCGATGACCAATTTCGAGACCTGGGGCATCGCCGACCTCGCCAGCTACAACGGCATGCTGTGGTATCAGCGCAGCGTCGAGATCACCGCCGAACAGGCGCGCGGTCCCGCCACGCTCGTGCTGGGGACGATCGACGATGCCGACCGGACCTGGGTCAACGGAATCGGTGTCGGCGGCAGCAGCCTCGCCGCCCAGTCGCGCGTCTATGCGCTGCCCGTCGGCACGCTGAAGGCCGGGCGCAACGTCGTCACCGTCAATGACGACGACGTCTATGCCTATGGCGGGATGACCGGTCCTGCGGACACGATGCGGATCACCTTTGCGGACGGCAGCAGCGTGCCGCTCGGCGACGGCTGGCGCTATGCGAAGGCGCGGCGGATCGCGGGTTCCGCCCCCCGGGTGCCGTGGGACGACATCAACGGCGCCGGGACGCTCTACAATGCGATGATCGCACCGCTTGGCCGGACGCGCGTCGCCGGGATCGCCTGGTATCAGGGCGAGTCCGACACCGGCATTCCGGGCTATGATCAGCGTCTCACCGCGCTGATCGCCGACTGGCGCACGCGTCTCGGCAGCCCGCAGGCCGGCTTCGCCATCGCCCAGCTCGCCGGCTACGGCGCACCGTCCTTTGCGCCGGGCGAGAGCGGCTGGGCCACCGTGCGCGATGCGCAACGTCGCGTCGCCGCCGCGGATCGCCACGCCGGCGTCGCGGTCACGCTCGACATCGGCGATGCACTCGACATCCATCCGGGTGAAAAACATGCGGTGGGGCAACGCCTTGCCCAGGTCATGCGGGCGACGGTCTATGGCGAACGGATCGCACCCTCGGGCCCGGCCCTCGCCCGTGCGCAGCGTGCCGCCGGTGGTGGCGTCGCGCTCGACTTTTCCGGCGTGACCGGCGCGCTGCACGCAAAGAGCGCACGCGAGGCGATCGGGTTCGAGCTGTGCGGTGCCGCCGCCGCAAGCTGTCGCTACGCATCCGGCACGGTCGTCGGCACGCAGGTGACGCTGCCCGGCGACGGCCAGCCCGTCACGCGGGTCCGCTATGCCTGGTCGGACGCGCCCGCGATCAATCTGGTCGATGATGCAGGGCTGCCCGTCGGCCCGTTCGAAACGCCGCTATCGTGACGCGCCGGCGGCGACGTCCGGCGAGCATGGGGGAGACGATGATGCGCGAGAGTATGATGCCCACCCGGCGCGCGGCGATTGGCCCGTCGCTCGCGCTTGCGATGGCGCTCGTCGCGGCCCCCATCGCTGCGCAGACCAGCCCGGCCGCGCCCGACCAGGCCACGGTCATGGCCACCGCGCTCGTCTCGCAGCTGCGCGCGGACGAGAAGCTGCCGCAACTGCTCAACGTAGCGCCCGCCATCCCGCGGCTCGACATTCCGGCCTATAACTGGTGGACCGAATCGCTCCACGGCGCGATGGGGCCGATCGCGACGACCAATTTCCCCGAGCCGATCGGTCTGGCCGCCAGCTTCGATGCGCCGCTCGTCCAGGCGGTGGCCGGCGCGATCAGCACGGAGGTCCGCGGGCTTCACACGCTGGCGCGCGAAACCGGGCGGGTCGGGCATATCGGCACCGGGCTCGACAGCTGGTCCCCCAACATCAACATCTTCCGCGATCCGCGCTGGGGACGCGGCCAGGAAACCTATGGCGAGGATCCCGTCCTGACCGCGGCGATGGGCGTCGCCTTCGTCCGTGGCCTGCAGGGCCCCGATCCCGAGCACCCGCAGGTCATCGCCACGCCGAAGCATTTCGCCGTCCACAGCGGGCCGGAAGCCACGCGGCACCAGGCCAATGTCTATGTCTCCGCGCACGACCTTGAGGATACGTTCCTGCCGGCGTTCCGCGCAGCAATCGTCGACGGACAGGCGGGGTCGGTCATGTGCGCGTATAACCGCATCAACGGCCAGCCCGCCTGTGCCAGTGACCCGCTGCTCAAGACGCATCTACGCGGCGCCTGGGGGTTTTCGGGCTATGTCGTGTCCGATTGCGACGCGGTGAAGGACATTGCCGACAACCACAAATATGCCCCCGATGGCGCGGCCGCGGTCGCCGCGGCACTGCGCTCGGGAGTCGACAATGAATGCAGCGGGGATACGCTCAGCGACACGGCGGGGCTCGACGCCCGCTATCGCACCGCGTTGCAGCGCGACCTCGTCACCCAGGCCGATATCGATCGCAGCCTCGTCCGCCTGTTCGCGGCGCGCTACCGCACCGGCGATCTGCCCGGTCTGGCCGGCGCGCCCGCGGCGGTGTCGGTCGACGCGGTCGGTGCCGCCGAGCATCGCCGGCTCGCGCTGACCGCCGCCGAACGGTCGATGGTGTTGCTGAAGAATAACGGCGTCCTGCCGCTGCGCGCCGGGACGAAGGTCGCGGTGATCGGGCCGCTGGGCGACGCCACGCGCGTGTTGCGCGGCAACTACGCATCGCCCTTGTCGGGCCCCCCCGTCTCGATCGTCGAGGGTCTGCGCACGACGCTGGGCACTGACAGAATCACGCTGGTCCCGTTCGGTGAATCGGTGACCGACGGCGACCGCGTTCCGACCACCGCGCTGCAGACCCCCGATGGCAAGCCGGGCGTGCTCGCACGCTATTACAACCCGGTCGCCCCGCTGCCGACCGCTTTTGCCCCCGGCACGCGCGACGCGATCGTCGCGGCGGTGCGGTATCGGGACACCCCCGTCGTGACCCGGATCGAGCCCGATGTCGGCGACCGTCAGCTCGCGCTGGCCGGGGTCGCGGACGTGCACCGGACGATCCGCACCGGATTTCTCATTCCCCCCGAAACCGGCACCTATCGCCTCGGCCTGTCGGGGGCGGGCGGCGTGCTGGCGGTCGACGGGGTGGTCGTGTCGGACCGTCGCAAGGCGCGCTGGAACGATCTGCCCGGGATGAAGACGCTCACGCTCACCGCCGGGCGACGCTACCGCATCGAGGTCGACGGCGGCGGCGGCGATCTCGTCTGGAAACGCGTATCGGACGATCCCGCCGCCGCGCTGAAACGCGCCGCCGCGGCGGCCGACATCGTCGTCGCGGTCGTCGGCCTCACCTCCGATCTCGAAGCCGAGGAAACCGGCGTCAGCGTCCCGGGCTTTGCCGGCGGCGACAAGACCACGCTCGACCTTCCCGCCGACCAGATCGCGATGCTCGAACAGGCGCGCGCCGCAGGCAAGCCGATCGTGCTGGTCGCGATGAACGGCAGCCCGATCAACCTCGCCTGGGCCAAGGATCACGCCGCCGCCATCCTAGAGGCCTGGTACCCGGGCGAACAGGGCGGGCTCGCCGCGGCCAATATCCTGACCGGCCGGACCAATCCGTCGGGCCGGCTGCCGCTGACTTTCTACCGCAGCGTCGCCGATCTGCCGCCGTTCGGCGACTATGCGATGGCCGGACGCACCTATCGCTATTTCACCGGAACGCCCGTCTATCCGTTCGGGGCGGGGCTCAGCTACACGCGCTTCGCCTATGACTCGGTCCGGGTCGAACCCGCGCCGGGCGGGGCGGAGACCGGCGTCCGCGTCACCGCGCGGCTCCGCAATATCGGCAAGCGCGCGGGCGCCGAAGTCGCGCAGCTCTACCTCGATTTTCCCGACCGGCCCGGCACGCCGCGGATCGCGCTACGCGGATTTCGCCGCGTCGACCTCACCCCCGGAGAAACCCGCATGCTCAGCTTCGACCTGTCGCCGCGCGACCTGAGTTCGGTCGCGCTCGACGGCACGCGATCAGTCGCTGCCGGCACGTACCGCGTGACGCTGGGGTCGGGCCAACCCGGCACCGGCGTTCCGGGCGCGACGACAAGCTTCACCACGCGCGCCTCCGCGGCACTGCCACTATGATCGCCCGCTCGGCCCTGCTGCTCGGCACCGCGCTCGCATTCGCCGGCGCCGCCGCTTCACCCGCCCACGCCGCCCCGCGCGATCCGCTTGCGGCGACCGGCCGGTGGAGCGCGAATGCCGATGGCCACGCCCCCGTCCCGCCGATGGGCTGGAATTCGTGGAACGCGTTCAACAGCGATGTCGACGAGGAGAAGGTGCTCGCCTCCGCGCAGGCGCTGGTCGACACGAAGCTGGCGACGCTCGGCTATCGCTACGTCAATATCGACGATGGCTGGTGGCTGAAGCGCCGCCAGCCCGACGGGCGGATGATCATCCGCACCAGCCATTTCCCGTCTGCGGCGACCGGCGCCGACACCAGCTTCCGCCCGCTCACCGACCGGCTCCATGCGATGGGGCTGAAGGCCGGGATCTATTCGGACATCGGCCGCAACAGCTGCGGCCAGATCTACACCCCCGATTTCAAGAACCAGCCCGAAGGCAGCGTCGCCGAACGCGAAGTCGGGCTCTACGGCCATGTCGATCAGGACATGAAGACCTATTTCCGCGACTGGAATTTCGATTTCATCAAGGTCGATGCCTGCGGTATCCGGGGGCTGCCCGCGGATGCGCCGCGCGTGCGATCGGGCCTGTATCGCGCGCTGTCACCGCTGGTCGACATGCAGTCGCTCGGTCGGTCCGACGTCGCGGGTATCCGCCGCCTCTACGAAGATGTCGGGGCGGCGATCCGCGCCGAGGCGGCGGGACGTCCCTATGTCTACTCGCTGTGCCTCTGGGGCGCGGGCGACGTGCGCGCCTGGGGCAAGGACGTCGGCAACACCTCGCGCACCAGCGACGACATCCAGCCGCTCTGGCCGCGCATGCTGACCAATATGGACACCGTGACGCACCGTGCGCTCTATGCGCATCCCGGGTCGTGGAACGACGCCGACATGCTGTTCGTCGGGTCGGGCGATTTCGATCGCAGCCATCTCGTCGAGGCGCGCGCGCATTTCACGCTCTGGGCGATGTTGAACTCGCCGCTGATCATCGGCTATGACCTGCGCAAGCTGACGCCCGATCTGCTCGCGATCTTCGGCAATGCCGACATCGTCGCGCTGAACCAGGACCCGGCCGGCAACCAGGCGGTGCTCGCCTATGACTCGGACGAGGTGCAGATCCTTGTCAAGACGCTGGCCGACGGCAGCAAGGGCGTCGCCGTCGTCAACCGGACCGCGCAGCCCGCCAAGGCAACGCTGACCGCCGAGCATCTCAAGCTGCGCCCCGATACCGATGTCCGGTTGCGCGACCTGTGGAGCAAGGCGGACAGCAGCTTCCGCAAGGATATGGCCCTGTCGCTGGCCCCGCACGAGACGCGCGTGTTCCGCGCCGCGGGCACCCGGCGCCTTTCCGAAGGGCTCTATCTTTCCGAACAGACCGGACGCGTCAATCCAGCGGTCGACGGGGTGGCGTCGCCCCAGGCCGATCCGACCATCCACCATTCGATCACCCCCTGGATCGGCACGCACGGCCCGAGCGAGCATGCGCAATATGGCGGCTGGGGCGGGGCCGAGGCGGACCGGGCACCCTATGGCAAGCTGCTGCGGATCGCCGGGACGGACTTCGACACGGGGCTCGGCGTGCTCGGCCAGTCGCGTCTCGAGGTGCGCAACGCCGGGTTCACGCGCTTCGCGACGAAGGTCGGCGTCAACGATTCCGGCACCCCCAAGGCAGGCACGGTCACGTTCGAGGTCTGGGGCGACGGGCGCCTGCTCGCGACCTCCCCGGCGATGGCGTTCGGCATGGCGCCCGCGCCGCTGCGCGCGGACATCAAGGGGGTGCGGATCGTCGAACTCGTCGCCCGCGGCAGCACCGCGACCGCGGCGCAGCCCGTCGCCTGGGCGGACGCGGCGCTGCTGCGATAGGCGGCGACCCGCCTTCGCCTATCGGGCCGCGCCGCCCGCCGGTGCCAGTCGCGAGAGGCGGAAGCTGTCGATGTCGATCCAGCCGGTGCTGCGGGCGGGCGCGTAGCAGAACAGCGCGAACTGCTCGCCCTGGAACGTGCCGGTCTGCCATGCGAAGGCAAGCGGGAAGTCACCGCCGAGCCCCGTCCAGCGAACACCGTCCGCGCTATAGGCGACCCGGCCCCGGCTCGTCGTGAAGTCCATGTCGGTGCGCAGCCCCAGTGTATTACCCTGCGGCAGGTCGGTGGTGGCACGCGTTTCGGTCTGCGCCCCCTCGACCCGGTCGGTCGTCACTTCCATCGCGACCCGTGCCCGGCGGTTCGCGTCGCGCGTCACGGTCAGGTTCGCGCTGATCTGTCCCAGCGTGCCGAAACCGCAGCGATCGCCGGGCGCCAGATGGCCGATATCCAGCTTCACCTCGCCGCGGCTCGCGGGCCCCTGCCCCTTTTGCGTCAGCGTGTTGCGCGCGGACCAGAAGCGTTCCGCCACGGTCGGGCGCAATCGCAGCCAGCCGGGGCGTGCGGCAAGCGACCAGCGCTCCGGGTCGGGATTATGGTTCCACTGCCATTGCAGCCCGAGCCGCCGCCGCCCGAAGTCGTCCGACGTCGCGGGCTCGGCAAAGCGATGGCCCGCGATCGGCTTGGCTGCCTGACGCGGCACGCGGCCCGGGGCGGCGGGCGTACCCCAAACCGGCCAGTCGTCGCGCCAGAAGACCGGGCTGATATTGGTCATCCGCCCGATCGCGCCGCTATCCTCCATCACGAACCCGAACCAGCGCCCGCCCGGCAGATCGACCAGCGCGCCCTGATGCCCGCCGGTCGTGTCGTCGATCTGGTCGCGGGTTTCCCACGGCCCGAACAGGCTGCGCGACCGCGATACGGAGAGTGCGAGCCGCGGCGGCAGCGCGTTGAACAGATAATAATAGTCGCCACGCCGCAGCAGCTTCGACCCTTCCGCCCCCTTGATATAATGGATCTTGCGTGATGCCGTGACGTGCGCGAGCGCACGATCGAGCGTCAACAGCGTGATCGTCCCGTCGGCGGTGCTCGCGGTGGCGAGATAGGCGCGGCCGTCGGGCTCGATGAACAGGCCGGGATCGAACGCCTGGCGATCGAGCTCGTGGTAGCGCCACGGGCCGCGCACATCCCTGGCATACCAGATCCGCGTATTCTGCCCGACCGGCGTGTTGGCCAGATAATAGGTGCCCGCGTGATAGCGCAGGCTCGAGGCGTAGAGCCCCTTGCGATAGGCGTTGCCGCCGACCAGGTCATATTGCGGCCGACCCTCAAGACGCGGCACCAGATGCGACGTGATCGTCCAGTTCACCAGGTCGCGACTGTGCAGGATCGTGATCCCCGGCGTGTTCGCAAAGGTCGTCGACGCGAAATAATAGTCGCGGCCGACGCGGATGATGTCGGGATCCGGATAGTCCGCATAGAGCACCGGGTTGCGGTAGCTGCCATCGCCCTGATCCGACCGCCAGACCTGCGCCGAGGCCGCGGTCGCGAGGAGCAGGGCCGCGGCGATCGCCGATCCCGCCTTCACTTGCCGAACGCCAGCGCGCGCGCGAAGAACGGCATCATCTGGTCCTGCACACGTCCCGCGACGCCACTGGTATGATCGCCCGGATAGATCACGAAGCCGTTGGCGATACCGTAGCGGTCTAGCGCCTCGTGAAACTTGACCGCGTCGTCCTTCAGGCCGTCGCGGTCGCCCACGTCAATCCCGATCGCGGCATAGCGGCGCAGGTCACCGGCATATTGGTCGAGCATGGCGAGCGGGGCGTTGGCGGCCCAGCGCGCGGTCACGTCGGGCTGGGGCTGGCCGTCCTTGACCGGCAGGTCGAGATAGAGCGGCGGGGCCTTGGGATTGGGCGACCAGGCGGCGGCGGTCGCGAGTTGCGCCCGCACGCCCCAGGGCAGTGTCGCGCCGTCGTTGGGCGACTTCAGCGCCCGGATCATGGCCTCGACCGCAGCATCGGGGGTGTCCAGCGCGCGCGTCGACAGGCAGCAGGGGCTCATCATGTAAAGCGCGCCGAAAATATCGGCATGCTTCATCCCGATCCGTGCGGTGCCATAGCCGCCCATCGAATGCCCCGCGAGGCCGCGACTGCGCCGATCCGCGATCGTCCGGTAATGCGCGTCGACATAGGCCACCAAGTCGTGCGCGACGAAGAGCTCGAAATCGCCCACCGTCACCGATCGCGAATAAAAGGATCCGTTATGCACCGTCTTGCTGTCGGGCAGCACAACGATCATCTCGCGGACGCCCTTGGCGAACGCCCCCTCGATGGTCTGCGGCACATGGATCTCGCCGATCCATTGCTCGACGCCGATCGAATAGCCGTGCAGCGCATAGACCACGGGATAGCGTTTGCCCGGACTGGTCCGGTAGCCGGGCGGGAGGATGACGATGACCGCGCGGTCGGGACTATTCCCCTCCAGATTGCCGGTGATAGCGGGTGAATGGACGGTGATGCGATCCACCGTGACGGCCTTCGCGCCTGCCACGACCGCAGGCGCCGGGGTCTTCACCTGCGCGCCCGCACTCCCGATCGATGCCAGCCCCAGCGCCGCACCCAGCAGCCACGTTCCACCACGACTCCGCATCGCATCCCCCATCCATCATCGCCGCCGAACACGTTATGCCCGGCCGGCCGGTCAGCGCAGATCGAGCACCAGCACCGACTTTGCCGGGACGGTCACGCTGAGCGTTCCACCCGCGATCCGGGCATCGGCAAAGGGCTGCGGGGTCACCGCATCCGGCGAATCGAAGCTGTTATGCGCGTCCATCGTCGGACCGGTGACGATCCGGCCGCTCGCCTGGGTCGCCTGCAACCCCGTCAGCGCGACCGAGACCGGCATCGCCCGATTGGGGTCGAGGTTGACCAGCGCGACATGCACCTGCCCCGCCGCGTCACGCACCGCCGACGCGCTGACCGCGGGCACCGCCACCTCGTCCTTGTGGTACCAAGGCGAAGTCAGCGTGATCGGCAACGACGTCGCGCCCTGCCACGGCTTGTACAGGTCGAACACCCAATAGGTCGGCGTCTTCACCATCCTGGCGCCGTCGGTCAGCAGCATCGCCTGCAGCACGTTCACCATCTGCGCGATCGCCGCCATCTTCACCCGGTCGGCATGGCGCGCGAAGATGTTGATGTTGAGCCCCGCGACGACCGCATCGCGCACCGAATTCTGCTGCTCGAGAAAGCCCGGATTGCTGCCCGGCGTCGGGTCATACCATGTCCCCCATTCGTCGACCGCGAGCATCACGCGCTTGGCGGGATCATATTTGTCCATGATCGCCGAATGCTTGGTGATGAACTCCTCCATCTGCAGCGTGTGCGCCATGGTGCTTGCCCATTCGCGCTCGGCAAAGCCCAGCGCCGGCCCCTTGTCGGCCCAGTTCTTGTCGCGCGGACGCGTGTAGTAATGCAGCGCGAGTCCGTCGATATTCTTGCCGGCGATGCGCATCATCGCCTCGGTCCATTCATAGTTGGAATCGCTCGGGCCGCTCGCGATCTTGAGCATCGGGCCGTTGGCGGACTTGGCGAACTGGGCATAGCGGTTGGTCAGATCGGCGGCATATTCCGCACGCATGTTGCCGCCACAGCCCCATAGTTCGTTGCCGATGCCGAGATACTGGATCTTCCACGGCGCGGCGTGGCCGTTGCGCTCGCGCTCCTTGGCCAGCACCGTGCTACCCTGCGGCGCGGTCATGTATTCGACCCATTGCGCGGTCTCGGCAGGCGGTGCGCTGCCGACATTGGCCGAGACATAGGTGCTGCCGCCCAGCCGGTCCATCAACCCGAAATATTCGTGCGTGCCGAAACTGTTATCCTCGTTGACGCCGCCCCAGTTGGTATTGACCTTGGTCGGCCGCGCCTTGGTCGCGCCGATCCCGTCACGCCAGTGATATTCGTCCGCAAAACAGCCACCGGGCCAGCGCACCATCGGCACGTTGATCGCCTTCATCGCCGCGAGCACGTCGCGCCGATAGCCGCCGTCATTGGGGATCCGCGAGTTCTTGCCAACCCAGATGCCGCCATAGATGCCATGACCGAGATGCTCGGCAAACTGCCCGAACACGTCGCGGTGGATCTGCGGGCCGGGCTTGTCGGCCTGCAAGGTCGCACTGGCCGTCTCCGCCGACAGGGTCTGCGCTGCGGCGGCGCCGGACAGCGCCGTCCCCGCAAGGATCAGCGGCGCGAGCAACGACGCTGCGGTAATGCGTCCCATGCTACGAGGGCGGATGGCGCACGACCGTGCGAGGCGAGGACTGATCCGGTTCATGCTCTCCCTTTCGGCCCCTTGGCGAGGCCCCGTCTTTTGAAGTTAATAGTAGGAGTAGTCGACTCTACGCATCCGTCAACTGCGCTTGGCGACCGACGGCCGTGTCAGGGTCGCTTGAACGTCCACCGTCCCGCCGGGCTTGCCGGATCGAATGCCGCAAGGGTCGGCGTGCTCGCACCGATCGCGACCAGCGCGAGATCCCGCCCGTCCCCGGGCACGACCTTCGGTTTGATCCGGTAACTGCCGTCGGTGAGCTGATCGATCTGCCATAGGGGCTCGGCGCCTGCGGTGGCGGCGGTGATCGTCTCGACCTCCCCGTTCGGGGTGGCGGCAAGCATGCGCGACGTGCCTGCGATCGCGATCCGGTAATAGGGGGCGCCGAAATATCCCCCCGCCGCGGGCACCGGCGTGATCGTCCACAACTGATGCGGCCGCACCAGATAGTCCGCCAGATCCACCCGGATCCGCCCGCGTGGCCAGTCGGCAGAATCCTGAGCCAGCGTCTGGTCGGGGATCGGCCCGACCGGATCGGTCGCGGCCGCCATGAAACTGCGGCGGACGTCGAACGGAATGCGGACGATATCGGTCGCCAGACTCAAGGCATAGCCGCTGCGCTCGGAGGCGATCTCATAGGTGCCCGGCGCCACCGTCTCGCCCACGACCGGCCAGCCGTCGGTCCACCGCAGGGGTTCGATCGCAAGGACGCTCCGACCGCTGCGATCCATGTCGGCTTCATAATGCAGCGACAGCTTCTCGATCCCGCCGGCGAGCGCGATCCGTCCGAAATGCCCCGGTCCGATGCGGCGGCCGCGCGCGTTGACGACCATCTTGCCGCCGCCCCGCAGCAGCGGGATCCCCATATGGTCGAGATAGGGGCCAAGCGGGCTGCGCGCCCGGCCGGCACGAATGTGATAGGTCGAATTGGGCCCGTCGCAGCACGTGCCGTGCGTCCCCAGCAGATAATAATAGCCGTCGCGATACAGCATCGCGGTGGCCTCCATGTCGATCGCCACGTCGACGGGGGCGTTGCCCGCCATGCGCAGTCCCGTCTTCGGGTCGAGTTCGATCATCCGGATCGGGCCGAAATAGGTGCCGTAGGTCAGCCACAACCGCCCCTCGGCGTAGAGAAACGCAGGATCGATCGCATCCGCCGTCTCGACACCGTCGCTCGACGCGACGACGCCGATGTCGTGGAACTTGAAACGCGGCGATGCCGGATCGAGCGACAGCGTCCACATCATCTTGACCTGGCTGGCATGGCCGCCCCCCATGCCCCCGCCGCCGACCGCATAGGCGACGTAATAGCGGTCGCCGATCCTGATGACGTCGGGCGCCACGCCGCCGCCCGGCCGCTCGGGGCCGCCATGCCAGGTCCAGCCGTCTTCGGACACCAGCCCGCCGCCGCGGGTGCCGAACGTGTAGTATTTCCCGTCCGACAGCGTGACGGTCGAGGGATCGTGAATGAAGGGTTCGCCCGCCAATTGCGCGGCGGCGGGCGCTGCGCCCGCAAACCCGAGGCACACCGCGATCAGTCCGCACCGCATCCGGGTACCTCGCTGTTGCCGATCCGCGGTATCGCGACGGGCGCTATCGAACATGGGTCGTCAGATCGGTGATCGGGCGGCCGGCTTCGTCGACGAAGCGGACGCAGAAGCTGCTCAGCCCGGGGCCGTTGATCACCGCGCCGCGGATGACGTTGCGTCTCTTGCGGAGCGTCAGGCGATCCGACAGCACGTCGTCCATCACCATGCGACGGTCGTTGAACAGCCCGACCGCCTCGGTGCCGTTCAACCACCAGATCGATGCCGCATTCGAACCGACCGCCAGGCGGACGTCGCGCTGCTCGCGGGGGCTGTCGACGATCGTTACCGCCCAGAATATCACGCCATAGGCCGGCGCCCCCAGTGCCTTGGCGAAGTCAAACAGTTTGACGTCGAACGCCCTCGAATCAAGCGCATGCCAGCGCAATGGCCCGGCGGCCGTCTCGACCTGCCCGTCCCTCGGGATTGCGGTCGGCGACCCCGGCTGGGATGCGGTCAGGGCCTGCCGGACATAGGTGGCGGTAAAGCCGGTGTTCGTGCGATTGGGTTTGGCGATCGGTTCGAGCAACAACCAGCGGCGCAGAAAGCCGTCGCGGTCGGGCGTCGTCGTCGCCTCCGACACCGCCGTGAAATAGGGCGCCAGCGCGGGTGGTATCGGTCTGGCCGCAGTCTGGGGATCCGCCACGGCGGCGATTGAGTCCGGACCTGGCCTCGCCAAGGGCTCCGCCGCCGTGCCGGGCGACAGGCCTGCCAGCAACGGCACGCATGCCCAGTGCACAAGCGATCCCCGCGGTGCGCGACTTCGATCGGTGATGAGCCCCGTCATCTCTCTCCCTCCGCCACGGCATCGGGTCGATCCACCGGCGCCTTCGCCCGATGCCTGCCCTGCTCGTAAGGTGCGAACGTAAGTCGATACCGCTATCATGTCCAGCCGCGTATCGGCTGGCTTTCCAGGTCCTAATGACATGGTAGCGCCGCCAGAAGTTAGCGCTATAGTCTGAGTAAGATTGACCGATCAGCAATCGGCGATACCGGGACTTGGGAGAGGGTATATGACGGGAACGGCTTGGTTTTGCCTGCTGGGGACACTGGTTTCGACCGCGACGCCCGGCGTGGCGCGTGCACTAGCACGCGACGCCGCAGCCCCGCAGGATGCCACCGCACGACCACGTATCACCCCTGCCCGCACAGGTCGGGCTCCACGCCCGGACGCGGTTGCACCGACGCTTGGCGAGGCGGGCTATTACGAGGCGCCGGCCGTCAACGTGCTGGTCTTCTCGAACTGGTATGACGGGCTGTTCGCCGATTCGAAGATCAGCGGCGTCGAGATCATCCAGCAGGGCGAACGGATCGCGACCAATGGCGATGTGCGCCTGTCCGCCACGCCGGGGCAATGGGATGCGACCGCGCGATTCGTCGACCGGCAGGTCGATCGCGCGGCCGGCACCGTCACCGTCACGCTCGAATATCCCGACTATAACTGGCGATACCGGATCCGCTCCTCGACCAAGGGCGCGGCCGTCGCGCTGGCGGTGATCCTCGACGCGCCGGTTCCCGCGGCGCTTGCGGGCAAGGCGGGATTCAACCTCGAATTCCTCCCCGCCGCCTATTTCCACCACGGCTATATCGCCGACGATGGCAGCGGCGTCTTCCCGCTGCACCCCGCCGACACGATGACCGCGACGCCACAGCGCAATGCGGCGAGCGGTCGCGCCGAGGGGCTTGGCGCAGAGCCGAACGCCATTGCGCAGGGCACCCGCTTCGTCCTCGCGCCCGAGGATCCCGCCCGCCGCGTGACGATCCGCTCGAGCGCGCCGGTGCAGCTGTTCGACGGTCGTAATCAGGCGCAGAATGGCTGGTTCGTGCTCCGCTCGCTCCTGCCTGCCGGGCGGATCGGGACCGTGCTCGAATGGGAGGTTCAGCCGAACAGCGTCCCGGGCTGGCTGCGCGCGCCCGTGATCGCGCATTCGCAGCTCGGCTATGCCCCCGGCGCACGCAAGGTCGCGACGATCGAGCTCGATCGCAACGATCGCACGACGGCACCGGCGCGGTTGCTCCGGGTCGGCACCGATGGCAGCACGACCGCGGTCAAGACCGCACCGGCGACCCGCTGGGGCGATTATCTGCGCTACAATTACCGGCAGCTCGACTTCAGCGACGTCCGCCAGCCCGGGCTCTACATGCTCGAATATGGCGCAACGCGCACCGCGCCGTTCCGCATCGCCGACGACGTCTATGCGGGCGCATGGCATCCGACGCTCGACGTCTACTTCCCCGTCGCAATGGATCACATGTACGTGAACGAGGGCTATCGCGTGTGGCATGGCGACGCGCACCGCGACGATGCGCGCCAGGCGCCGCTGAACCACGAACATATCGATCTCTACGCGCAGGGTCCGACCACCGATACAAAGTACAAGCCGGGGGAGCATATCCCCGGTCTCGCGGTCGGCGGCTGGTTCGACGCGGGCGATTTCGACATCCGTACCCAGTCGCAATATCAGGTCGTCCGGTCGCTGGTCGACACCTGGGAACGGTGGCGCCCGACGCGCGACACGACCGCGGTCGACTGGACCCGCCGCCGGACCGAGATCCACGTCCCCGACGGCACGCCCGATCTGCTCGAGCAGATCCGCCATGGCACGCTCCAGCTGGTTGCCCAGTTCGATGCGGTCGGCCATGCGATCCACGGCATCGTCGAGCCCGACGTCGCGCAATATACGCATCTCGGCGACGCATCGACCAAGACCGACGGGCTGATCCATGATCCGGCGCTGAAGCTCGGCGAGGAACGCGGTGGCCGCAGCGGGACGCCCGACGATCGCTGGGCCTTCACGACCAAGGCCTCGGCACTCAATTATGGTTCGATCGCCGCGCTTGCCGCCGCATCGCGCTCGCTTGCCGAAGCCGATCCGGCATTGGCCAAGACGGCGCTGGGAATCGCGACGCGCATCTGGGCGGAGGAGCAGACTCATGCCCCCGACCTGTACCAGCACGGCAACACCACCGGTGGCCCGCTCGACTCGGAGCGGTTCGCCGCCGCTGTCGAGTTGCTGCGCACGACGCGCGACCCGCGCTTCGCCACCGCGGTCCAGACGCTATGGCCGGCGATGGAGCGGCGCTTCGCGTTCAACCTGCGCGACGCCGTCGCCGCGATCCCGCTTATGCCGCAAAGCTATCGCGAGGGCATGATCCCCGCGGTCCGCGCCTATGCGGCGGCGACGGTCAAGGCGGCGGCGGCAAACCCGTTCGGCGTGCCGATCACGACGGGGGGCTGGGCTGGTAGCGGCACGGTGATCGCCGGTGCGCTGAACGCCTATGCGCTGCACAAGGCGTTTCCGGACATCATGCCCGCCGATCCGGTGTTCCGCGGTGCGGAGTTCCTGCTGGGGCATCACCCCGGTTCGGACATCTCGTTCGTGTCGGGTGTCGGGACACGATCCAAGGAGGTCGCATACGGCAACAACCGCGCCGACTTCTCGTTCATCGCCGGCGGCGTGGTGCCGGGCGTCCTGATCGTGAAACCCGATTTCCCTGAAAATCACGAGGACTGGCCGTTCTTCTGGGGCGAGAATGAATATGTCATCCCCGAAGGCGCGATGTGGATCGAACTGGCGCACGCAATGCAGGATCTTGCGGGCAAGCCCCCGGCGAAGTGACGCGCAGCGGGTGCCGCGCCTAGCGCCGCACCCGCGTGACGTGACCCATCTTGCGGCCGGGCCGCGCCGTCCCCTTGCCGTAGAGGTGGAGATGCGCGCCCGGTTCGGCGAGCAGATCCTGCCAGCGATCCACGTCGCTGCCGATCAGATTCTCCATCGTCGCCTCGCGCCCGGTCAGCGTCGGTGCGCCGAGCGGCAGGCCGCAGATCGCGCGAATATGGTTCTCGAACTGCGAGCATTCGGCGCCCTCGATCGTCCAGTGCCCCGAATTATGCACCCGCGGCGCCATCTCGTTGAACACCGGCCCGTCCGCGCCGACGAAGAATTCGCAGGCCAGCACGCCGACATAGTCGAGCTCGGTCGCGATCCGCTCGGCGAGCGCCGCCGCCTCGTCCGCCTGCGCCAGCACCGCGGCGGGCGCGGGCACGGTAGAGTGCCGCAGGATCGCATCGCGGTGGAGGTTGAGCGGCGGCGCGTAGCGGACGATGCTGCCATCCAGCCCGCGCGCGATCAGGATCGAGAATTCATGCTCGAACGGCACGAACGCCTCGAGCACTGCGGGGCCGCCGATCGCATCCCAGGCGTCCTGTGCACCCTCGGGCGCATCGATCTTCACCTGCCCCTTGCCGTCATAGCCGAACCGCGCGGTCTTGAGCACCGCGGGCGTCCCGACGCGCGCCAGTCCCTCGCGCAGGCTCGCAAGGCTGTCGACCGCCGCCCATTTCGCGGGCCGGCCACCGACGCTCTCGACGAAGCGCTTCTCGCCGATCCGCTCCTGTGCGACCCGCAAGGCGCGCGGGCTTGGATGCACGGGCACACGGTCGGCGAGCCATTCGACCGGCTCGACCGCGATATTCTCGAATTCATAGGTCACCACGTCGCAGGCGTCGGCAAAGTCAGCGAGCACGATCCGGTTGTGATAATCGGCGCGCGTCATCGTCGAGGCGGACTGCGCGGCGACGCTCTCCTGGTCGGGGGCGAGCACATGCGTGTGATAGCCGAGCTGCGCCGCGGCGGTGGCAAGCATCCGGCCGAGCTGTCCGCCACCGAGAATGCCGATGGTCGATCCGGGGGGAAGCGGCGTCATGTCGGCGTCTTTCAGGCTGGGTCGGTGGCGACGGAATCGGTCTGCGCGGCGCGCCAGGCTTTCAGCCGCTCGGCCAGCGCATCGTCGGCGGTCGCGACGATCGCCGCGGCGAGCAGCCCCGCGTTGATCGCGCCGGGCTTGCCAATCGCCAGCGTGCCCACCGGGATGCCGCCGGGCATCTGGACGATCGACAGCAGGCTATCCATGCCCTTCAGCGCCTTGGATTCGACCGGCACGCCGAGCACGGGCAGGTGGGTCATCGCGGCCGCCATGCCGGGCAGATGCGCCGCGCCGCCCGCGCCCGCGATCACGACCTTCAGGCCCCGATCGGCGGCGGTGGTCGCATAGTCGTAAAGCCGCTGCGGGGTACGATGCGCGGAGACGACCCTGGTCTCGTACGCGACACCGAGCGCATCGAGCGTCTCGGCGGTGTGGCGCATCGTCTCCCAATCGGAGGTGCTGCCCATGATGATGCCGATTAGAGCCAATTTCGCCCCCCGCTTCAGGAAGCGCCGTGCCTAGCGACGCGGGGGGACGAGGGCAACGCTGTTGGTGGCATCGTACGGATCGACCGGCAAACGCGATTGCCGCCATTTCCGACCGCACTCCCCGGCGGAGGCCGGGGTCCAGTTGGGGGATGCCGTCAACGAAGCACGGCGCCCCGTTACTGCTACCTTTCCAACTGGGCCCCGGCCTTCGCCGGGGTGGCGCATCTCGCCGGCGTGGGTCATTCGAGAAGAAAGGCTTACCGCTCGCTCAGATAGTAACGATCGGTCGCGTTTAGGTTCGCGTCCAGATCGTACACGATCGGCTGACCCGTCGGAATCTCGAGGCTCGTGATCTCGTCGTCCGGGATGTTCGACAGGTGCTTGACCAGCGCACGCAGCGAATTGCCGTGTGCCGAGATCAGCACGCGCTGTCCGTCCTTCAGCGCCGGCGCGATCCGCGCGTCCCAATAGGGCAGCACGCGATCGATCGTGTCCTTCAGGCTTTCGGCCTTCGGAATGGTGATGCCGTCATACCGCCGGTCCTTCGACAGGTCGAACTCGCTGCCATCCTCGAGCGGGGGCGGCGGCACGTCGAAGCTGCGGCGCCAGATATGGACCTGCGCGTCGCCGTGCTTGGCCGCGGTCTCGGCCTTGTCGAGCCCGGTGAGCCCGCCATAATGCCGCTCGTTCAGCCGCCAGTCCTTCTCGACTGGCAGCCAGAGCCGCCCCATCGCCTCGAGCGCGATGTTCAGCGTCTTGATCGCGCGCGTCTGCAGGCTGACGAAGGTCTGGTCGAAATCGAGCCCCTTGGCCGCCATCAGCTCGCCGGCGGCCTTGGCCTCGGCCTCGCCCTTGGCGGTCATTTCGACGTCCCACCAGCCGGTGAAACGGTTTTCGAGGTTCCAGCTGGACTGGCCGTGGCGGATCAGGACGAGTTTGGGCATGCGGGCTCCTGCAATGGCGAGGGACGAAATGGAAATGCGGCGATTGCCCCCTAACCGTCATCCTGACGAAAGTCAGGCTGACGGTTAGGGATCAGATCGCGTCGATTACATCCGCGAGCGTCTCGAGCATGGCATGCGCAAGCTGCTTCGACCGTTCCGGCGACCAGCCAAATTCGGCATCGGGATTCGCGTCATGATCCTTGAACGGCATCTCGAGCGTCATCGACACCGCGCCGAAGCGCTCGGCAAGCTGGTTGGTCGACATCGACAGGTTGGCGGTGCCGGGCGCGGATTTGGGATAGCCCTTCTCGGTCTGGAAATCGGGCGTATGCGCCGCGAGACGGCGGCCATAATCGTAGAATTTCTCGCCGTGTGCATCGGTCCAGGACGGGATGCCCTCATAGCCCGCGATGAAGTTCGCCGGGATCGCCTCGTCGCCATGAATGTCCATCGCGACGTCGACGCCGGTCACGTCCATCGCGTTGCGGACGCACAAGACTTCGGGGCTCTTTTCCGCGCTCGGCGTCGCCCATTCGCGGTTGAGGTTCACCCCGACCGCATTGGTGCGCAGATGCCCGCGGTACGTGCCATCGGGGTTCATGTTCGGCACGACGTGGAACGTCGCCTTTTCCAGCAGCGTCGCGGTCACCGGGTCGGCCGAATCGGTCAGCCGCTCCAGCGCGCCCTCCATCCACCATTCGGTCATCGATTCGCCGGGATGCTGGCGGCCATAGATCCACACCTGCTTGAGCCCGGTGCCGATCGTGAAGGCATCGATCGCCTGCCCGTCGAGCGACTGGCCAAGCTCGCGGTGCGTGACGCCCGGCAGCAGGGCGGTTCGCGCGACCAGCGCCGCATGCATCTCCATCGTGTACGGCGCGAAATAAGCGAACCAGGCGAGGTCGGTCTCGGCGGTGAAATCGAATTCCAACACGCCATCGGCGTAGCGCGTTTCGATCATCCGCCACGCCTGCCGATCGGTGCTCGCCCGCGCCTTGTAACCGGGCCAGCCGAACGGATAGGCCGAACTACCGGCATTGAGGATCCGGTAGCTCAGCGTCCGGCCCGCCGCCCCCGCCACGCGGAAGTAGAACCACTGAAAATAGTCGGAGTCACGGTCCTTGACGATTTCCAGGTCGATCCGGTCGCCATCGACCCGCACGAGACGGATATTGCCGCCATCGAAGGCGGCGTTGATGGCGAGAGGCGTGGTGGCGGCGGCGGTCATCGGGCGATCGTTCATTTCACCTGGATAGTGCGACCGGACTCGCCGGGGAACCCCGCGAACAGCGCGCTGGCGAGCTTTTCGGCCTGGATCTGGCTCGTCGCATCGGGCTTCCTTGCGTCGGCGAAGGTCTGCGCGCGCCCCTCCCAGACCGGCGACTGGTCGAGCGACCGCTTGATCGTCACCGCCATCTCGGTGACCAGAATCGCGTCGCGGCCGCCCCCGCCGATCGGGAAGCCGACCCCGCCGCCAAGCCCCACACCGCCGCCGCCCCGGCCGCCGCTGAAGCCACCGCCGCCGATCCCGACGCTGAACGGCGACCGCTTGGGCGGCCCCGCCTGCGTGGTACGCGTAAAGGCGACGGTCGCGATCAGCATCGGCTTGGCACCCGGCGCGGGCGGGTTGTACCCGACCTTGATCAGCTGCCCCTGCACGGCGGCGGCATAGCTCTTGAACTCGAGGCTCGCCGGCGCGCCCGCGGTCAGCGGCTGTACCGCGATCGTGCCGCGGTCGAGTGGCTCGCCGAGGTGATAGCGCAAGACCTCGGTCGGCGGCAGCGACGGACCGGTCGCGCAGGCCGTGAGGGATGCGCCCGCCAGCGCGAGAACCATGATCGAACGAACCGCCATCGGGACTTCCTTAGAATGTTGCGCTACAGTAACGCTTGGACCAGCCGGGAGGGTTCCCGGCCGGAACGAGTGCGTCTGTTGCTTGACTTGGACACACCCCGCCATTAGGCGATCCCGTCTTTCCGCACACCTAGATTTGAAAAGAAGCGAATCGATCATGAAGATCCGCAATTCCCTGAAGTCGCTCAAGGATCGTCACCGCGATAACCGCGTGATCCGTCGTCGTGGCCGTACCTACGTCATCAACAAGACCAACCGTCGCTTCAAGGCACGCCAGGGCTAAACCCCTGAAGACCAGCGTCATTTTTGACGTCGGTCGTGTCCTGTACGATTGGGATCCCCGGATCCTGTACGAGCGCCTGATCGATGACGATCGGGCGCTCGACGCGTTCCTGCGCGATGTCGTCACGATCGACTGGCATTTCCAGCATGATGCTGGTCGCGACTTCGCCGACACCTCGGCGGAGCTGGCCGCGTTGCATCCGCAGCATGCCGACCTGATCGCCGTCTGGGGCCCGCGCTTCAACGAGAGTATCGGCCCGGCGATTGCGGGGATGCACGAACTCGTCCGCGATCTCGACGCGGCGGATGTGCCGCTGTTCGCGATCACCAATTTCAGCCACGAATTCTGGCCGCCGTTTCGCACCCGCGAATCGGCGATGTTCGACCGCTTCCGCGACATCGTCGTGTCGGGCGACGAGAAGATTATGAAGCCCGACCCCGCCATCTATCGGCTCGCGCTCGATCGATTCGGCGTGCGTGCGAACGAGACGGTGTTCGTCGACGACAATGCGGCCAATATCGCCGCCGCACGCGCGCTAGGGATCGAATCGGTGCTGTTCACCGATGCCGCCAGCTTCCGGTCGCGACTCGTTGAACTGGGCCTGCCGATTGCCGCTACGGGCGAGACGCCCCCGCGCTGAACCGTGCGCGCACGACGATGCGTGCCCGTACTTCCCATAGAAACGCCCGAAGACCGCGCATCGGATGTGCCGCGTCAGGACCAATCGTGTCGCCCGTTATGGCACCCCGCGCCGACGCCCCTGGCCGATCGAAGAGTCACTCCGCTGCGCGCCGGCCTACGACGAACCGCCTCCTTACCGGGGCGGACAGAAGGAACATCACGACAACTGGTGGAAATGGTTGAGGAATGTTCATCATTTCTACGCTATAGAGAGGGTCACGGGATTGGGGTTTTTCGGGAATTTCGATGTACGATGAACAGGGCGCACGGCGAGATCGTCGTGCCATTCTAAAGAACGGCCTTGTATTGGCCGGTGCACTTGCAGTTCCGAGTGCGGTATCTGCAACACAACGTCTTACGGCACGCGATTTGAAGCCGATGACTCAGCCACCATTGCCGCGTTCGCCGGCGATGCCGATTTCGTCGTCGCGCGTCGTGCGCCCCGAATTGCTGCGCCAGGCGATGGCCGCGCTGGGTCGCAACGGCAGCCGGATCCCGCATCACGACCGGATCGCGATCGCCGATTTCACCGCCTCGTCGTCGCAGCCGCGGTTCCACTTCGTCGACCTCGCCAGCGGCCGCAGCACGTCGCTGCTCGTGTCGCACGGCAGCGGCTCGGACCCGGCGCATACCGGCTATCTCGAGCGCTTCTCGAACGCGTTCGGCTCGAATGCGTCGTCGGAAGGCGCCTTCGTGACCGACGATTATTACGTCGGCAAACATGGTCGGTCGCAGCGGCTGATCGGGCTCGATCGCACCAACAACAACGCACTCGGTCGGGCGATCGTCGTCCATTCGGCCTGGTATGCGAACAAGGACATGATCGCGTCGCACGGCATGCTCGGCCGCAGCCAGGGCTGCTTTGCCGTCGGCGAGAAGGATCTCGACCAGGTGTTTGCACGCCTGGGTCAGGGTCGGATGATCTTCGCCGCCAAGGTCTAAGGCACGCGCGCCGGTTGGCGCATCGCGCGGCGCACGCCGCCGATCGCCCCGGACCATAACAGCGCGGGCAGCCCGGCATAGCCAAGCCCGAGATGCGCCGGCCGCGCGGCGAGCAGGTCGGCGACCCCGAGCGTCCCCGCACGCAGGCCGGCCCGCCCGATACCGCGCCAGCGCCGCGCGGTTTCCCATCGGATCAGCCGGCGATCTTCCGCCGAACAGCGATGCCGTGCGAGAAACTCGGTCTGGATCGCCCCCAGTGCGCTGCCCAGCGCCATCAACGCAGCGCGATCGCGCACCGGGCGCCGTGCCAGGATGTGCGCCACGATCAGCGCCGCGATCCGGTCCACCTGTTCGCGGAACAGATCGGCATGCCGCTCGGCCAGAATCGCAGCGGTCACGGTCTCCATCCGCTCGGTGAACCGCTTCGACACCCCGCCCGCGTGCACGCGGTACACCATCAGCGGCTCGTCGAGGCGTGCGATCGCGCCGAACCGGCGGATCCGCTGATACAGGTCGAAATCCTCCGCATAGAGCCGCTCGGGCCGCATGAACGGATCGAGCCGCCGCGCCGCGTCGCCGCGAATCATGACCGATGACCAGATCAGCGGGTTCTCGATTCCCGTCAGCCAATCGATGAGCATGGGCGTGGTGATCGCGGCATGGTCGGACGGCCTGATGACGCCGTCGACGAGCAGGTCCGCCGCCGTGCCGAGCAGCACGGTCGCCGGGTTCGCCTCCAGATACGCGACCTGGCGGGCGAAGCGGTCGGGGCGACACAGATCATCGGCATCGAGTGCGGCGATATAGCGGCCCCGCGCTGCAGCGACCCCGGCGTTGCGCGCCAGCACCGGGCCGCCATTGACCGGCATCGCCACCAGCCTGACGCGCGGATCGGACCAGCCCGCGACGCAGGCGCGGGTCGCGTCGGTCGAGCAGTCGTCGACGACGATCACCTCGAAATCGGTGAAAGACTGCGCGGCGAGGCTATCGAGCGTGGCGGGCAACAAGGCTGCGCCATTATACACCGGCATGACGACGCTGATGACCGGATCGGGCCTTGGGCGGACGGCACGCGTCATCGAGGGGGAGCACTCGGCATCCCCCTCCCCTTGCACGGTCAGGCTTTAACGGGCGATTACGTAGAGTTACGCGGCCGGCCGCTCAGCGCGCCCCTCGTTCAGCCTTTCGCGATCCAGGCATCGCCGATCTCGCGCAGCATATCGAGCGGTACGCGCCCATAAGCGAGCACCGCCGCATGATAGGCCTTGAGGTCGAACGCCGTGCCCATCTTCGCCTTGGCGCGCTCGCGGATATCGACGAACACCGAATGGCCAAGCTTGTAGCTCGCCGCCTGGCCCGGATTGACGCAATAGCGCTCGACCTCGCGAGTCGCGAAGCCCTCCGCCTCGCCTTCCGCGTCGATGAAATGGCGGATCGCCTGTTCGCGGGTCCAGCGCAGGTGATGGATGCCCGTATCGACGACACAGCGGTTCGCGCGGAACAGCTGGAACTTCAGATAGCCGAGCCGCCCGAGCGGATCGTCGTCATACATACCGATCTCGTCCGCGAGCTGTTCGGCATAGAGCGCCCATCCCTCGCCATAGCCCGAAAAGCTCGTCATCTTGCGGATCAGCGGCAGCCGGGTGTTCGACAGCGCGAGCCCGCTCTCCATCTGATGCCCCGGCAGTCCCTCATGATAGACCGTCGTCGCGAGGCAGAATTTGGGCCAGTCGGCGCTGTCCTTCAGATTGAAATAGACCAACCCCGGGCGCGAGCCATCGATCGCCGGTGGCTGCGCGAACGCCGCGGCGGCACCGGCCTCGGTCTGCGCAGGCACGCGCCGCACTTCGAAGCCATAAGGTGGCATCCGCTCGAACACGCTGGGCAGCTTCGCGCGGATCGCCGCGAGCCGGTCGTTGCAATAGGCGATCGCCTCGCGCTTGCCCGCATCGGTGTTGGGATAGAGCTGGTCGGGATTCTTGTAGAGCGCGGCCATCCGCGCGCCGATGCTCCCCTTGCTGTACCCCTGTTTGCGCAACAGCGTATCGAGCTGCGCCGACAGCATCTTCGCCTGGTCGAGCCCGAACCTGTGCACCTCGTCGGGTGACAAATTGGTCGTCGTCGTTGCGTGCAACGCGGCGGGATAGAAGGCGGCGCCCTCCTTCAGCTTCCACACGCCGGCATCATGCGTGGCCGTCCGGCGGAGGTCGCGGGTCGCCGCGATCTGCCGGTCGAGCGCGGGCAGCACCGCCGCGTCATAGATCCGCGCGGCATCGCGGCCATAGCTTTCGCCCAGCCCCTTGGCCGCCGCGCGCCGGACGAGACTCTGCACGACCAGCGCCTCGGTCGCGGGCTGGCGCGTCTTGGTCATCTGGTCGAGCGCGAGGTCGAGGATGAAGTCGGGGGCGACGACGCCGACGCCCGCGTCATGCCGCATGCGCGCGGTGTTCGCGTCGATCTGTCCGGCAAACGCCTGGAGCCGTTGCAGATAGGCGTCGGCGTCGCCCTTCGTCTCGATCCGGTGCTTGGTGTCGAGGAAATCGGGCACCGACTGATACGCACCCGACAGCTGCGACACGACATAGGGGCTGGGGCCATAGGACGTGCCGCCGAAATCAAACGCCTGCACCGCCGCCGCCGACCGCCGCGTATAGATCACGCAGTCGAGGTCGATCCGCTCCGCCGGCGACAGCCCGGCGCGGTCGATCGCTGCAAGCTGCGCCAGCTCGGCCCTGGTCTGGGCCTTCGCCGCGGCGATCCCCGCCGCCGACGGATCCGACAGCTTCGCGCGCAGATCGGCATTGGCGCCGGTGTCGAGCCCGAGCGAGGTCGCACTCTCGGGACTGCGCCGCAACTGCGCCTGGACGAGCTGGTCGAACAGTCGCGACAGCGGCGTCGCGGGCGCCTCGGCCGCCTGCGCGAGCGCCGGTACCAGCGACGCCGCGCCGCCCAGCATCGTGCCGGCGAGCACCGCACGGCGATGGATCTTCAAACTCATCCCACTCTCCGAAATGCAAACGGCCCGCCTTCCACCGGGAAGACGGGCCGTTCTTCGTCACGTCATGATGCCAGAGGCGATCAAGCGGTGCGCGTTCCCGACAGCGGGAAGCTGCCGAAGGCGCCTGCACCGACGGTACCGGTCATCGTGTCGCCATCGACGGTCGCCTTGCAGTCGAGCGTCATCGGCATCGGCACGGTCATCGCCTGCTTCCAGCTCAGCGTGTCGCCATCGACCTCGCCGGTCACATCCATGCCGCCCATCGCACCCGACACCGCGCCCGAAAAGCTGGTGTCCGCGCTGTTCACGGTCAGCGTCATCTTCTGATCGCCCAGCGGCGACTTCACGACGCAATCCCAGCTGCCATCGACATTTGCCATGCTATTCTCTCCTTCGATTACTTGGCCTTGGCCGCAAGCGGCGTCACCGGAACCACCGGCAGCCCCGCGACCGAAGCCGCGCTCACGACCTCGACCGGCAACCCCAGGCTGTCAAGCTGCGGCTTGACCGTCTTGGCATCGCCGACGACCACCCAGGTGAATTTCTTCACGTCGATCACCCCCGCGATCGCGGTGTTCAGCTGCGGCAGGGTCAGCGCGCCGTAGCGTCGCGTGATCGTCGCGTAATAATCGTCGGGGCGCTTCAACAAATCATTCTGCTGCATCGCGCCGAGCACCGCGCCCGACGTCTCGAAGCTGCCGGGCAACGCGCGGATCCCGCCGTCGATCGCCAGCCCGAATTCGGTCTGGGTCATCGGCTTGGTCGTCACGAACTGCGTCACGTCCTGTTGCAGCGCGGTGATCGACGGGCCGGTCTTGTCCGCCTGCACCCCGGCCGAAATGCCATAGGGCGCATCGAACGCGGCCGTCTGGAACCGCCCGCCCGCGCCATAGGACCAGTGCTTCTCCTCGCGCAGGTCCATGTTGATCCGGCTGAGGAAGCTACCGCCCAGCGCATCGTTCGCGGTGTTGAACACCAGCATGTCGTCGCTGCCCTTCAACCCGGTCCGCTGGCCCGCGAGGATCAGCGATTGCGGGCTGTTCGGCCGGTCGACCAGCACGATCTTCGGCGTCAGCGGGGTGCGCGTCGTCGGGAAGCTCTTGACGCCCGCCGGCCCCTGCGCCGTCCAGTCGCCGAACCCGCGGTCGAGCACCGCCCTGACCTCGGCGAGCGGGCGGTCGCTGACGACGAAGATCTTCGCCTTGTCGGGGCGCAGCCACGCCTGCTGGAACGCGATCAGGTCGGCGCGCGTCAGCGCGGCGACCGCCTTCGGATCACCACCGCCCATCGCCTTGCCGTAAGGGGTGTCTCCGTTGATCAGCTTGCCGATCACGCGGTTGCCCAGGCCCTGCGGACTGGTCAGTTCCTGCTGGATGCCGGCCAGCTGCTGGTTGCGGACCCGTCCGACCTCCTCGTCCGCGAAGGCCGGATTGCGTGCGATATCCGCGAACAGCGCGACCGCGGGCGTCAGGTTCGCGCTCGGCACGCTCATCGACAGCGTCGTCCGGTCGAGCGAGGTGCCCGTCCCGATCGATGCGCCCAGCCGCTCGCGCGCCTCGGCCAGTGCGATCCCGTCGAGCGTCCGCGTCCCCTCGTCCATCACACTCAGCGTCAGCTGCTGCGTGCCCAGCTTGTCCGCGACATCTGCGGCATAGCCCGCGTCGAAGCTCAGCACCGCCTGCGTGATCGGCACCGCATCGCGCCGCGCATAGACGAGCTCGATCCCGTTCGACAGCCGCGCACGCTCTACCGCAGGGAAGGCAAGCCCGGTCAGCGTGCCGACCGCGGGGATACCGCCGGCGCGCGTGCCCTTGACCGGCGTCTCGGCCGCGGGCTTCACCGCGACCGCAGGCGGTACGACCGCCTCCTCATATTTGTCGCGCTCGCCGTCGACCACGGTCAGCGTGTAGGCGGGGCGCGTCAGCCAGCGCGTCGCGGCGGACTTGACGCTCGCCGGCGTCTGCGCCGCGATCGCCGCCAGCTCCTTCTTGTAGTGGCCCGGGTCGTTGGCATAGAGCGCGCCGCCCGCCAGCGCGACCGCCTTGCCGCCGAACCCGCCGACCGATTCATAGCCGCGGATCCGGCCTGCAACCGCCTGCGTCTGGACGCGCTGAATCTCGTCCGCGGTCGGTCCGGTCTTCAGGAAGTCGGCAAGGATCTCGTCGAGCCGCTTCGACACGACTGCGGGGTCGACGCCCGGCCGCACGATCGCGCGGATCGTGAACATGCCGATCTGCGCCATGTCGCTATAGCCGGCGGACACGTTGACCGCGAGTTTCTCCTTGCGGACCAGCGCATTGTCGAGCCGCGACGAGGCGAGCCCGCCCAAGACCGTACCGCCGACGTCGAGCGCCGCGGCATCGGGATCGAGCATCCCCGGCACCGCCCAGTTCTTGGTGATCATCACCGCTGCGACACGGTCCTTCATCACCTCGTTCACCGGCGCGGCGAGCGTCGGCACCGTGACGGTCGGCAGGACCGACTTGGGGCCCGTCTTGATATCGCCGAAATATTTCTCGACCAGCGGCCGCGCGGTCGCGGCATCGACGTCGCCCGCGAGCACCAGCACTGCATTGTTGGGGCCATAATGCGAGCGGAACCAGTCCTTCACATCGGCAAGGCTGGCGCGATCGAGATCCGCCATCGACCCGATCGGGGTGTGGCCGTACGGCGTGTCCGCGGGGAATAGCCCGCCGAACAGCTTGTACTGGACAAGGCCGTAAGGCTGGTTGTCGCCCTGGCGCTTCTCGTTCTGGACGACGCCGCGCTGCTCGTCGAGCACGCCCTGCGTAATCGCGCCGGTCAGATGCCCCATCCGGTCGCTCTCGAGGAACAGCGCGCGCTCGAGCGCGGCGGCGGGGACCGTCTCGAAATAATTGGTCCGGTCGAACGATGTCGTGCCGTTGAAGTCGGTCGCCCCGACCTCCTTCAGCGGCGCGAAGAAATCGCCCGGCGCATTCTCGCTGCCGTTGAACATCAGATGCTCGAACAGATGCGCAAAGCCCGTGCGGCCCTGCGGCTCGTGCTTCGACCCGACGTCATACCACACCGACACCGCGACGACCGGCGCCTTGCGGTCGGTGTGCACGATCACGCGCAACCCGTTCTTCAGCGTGAACTGCTGATAGGGAATATCGACCGAGGTGACGAGCGTGGCGACCGGTGCAGGCTTTGCGACCTGCGCGCCAACCGGCGCGACAAGCGCGGCGGTGGCGACGCCAGCTAGGGCCAAGAGCTTCAACGACATGGATTTTTCCCCGGAATACGACGACTGTTATACCAAGGTATAACAGTGGATCGCCGCCCCGCAAGCTGCCGCCTTCGCGGTTGGCGCGGATCTCGATCAATCCTCGGCGCCACGACCTGCGCCGGCCGCCCGCACCGTCGCCGGGTCCGCGCCTAGCGCAGCAGCCCCGCAGCGCGGAGCGCACCGTTGATCATGTCGCCGACCTGCGATCGGCCCGGACTGTGACTCCATGGATGCGGACGGGGCGATGCGGGCTTCGGCTTCGCGCGGGTCGCCGCCGCGCGCGCCGATGGGCGCTCGATCAGCCCGAAGAACGCGGCGCTGTGCAACGTCGACGAGATCCCCGCCTCCAGCATGTGCGGACCCGGCTGGCCGAGGCCGTCGGCGCCCGTCGTGGCCAGCGGTGTGCCATGGCCCAGCCCGCGGATCCGATACTCCTCGACCGCGGCACGGCCCTGCGCGTCGCGCCAGAGGCGATGGGCATGGCCTTCGACCTGTTCGACCTCGTCGGGCGCGTAGGCGAGCCCGTGCACGCCGCGCCACTGTGCGACGATCGCATCGGCATTGGCGGGCACCACGGTCGCATCGGCATCACCGTGCCAGACCGAGACGCGCGGCACGCGCCCGCCGGCCGGCGCCGCGCCGTCGACCAGCGCGGCCAGCGCGGGATCGGCGGGCAGGCCCCGCCCGCGCATCCGGTCGAGCGCCTGCGACATCGAGGTCGCGGTGCCATAGGGAAGCCCCGCAATGATTGCCCCGGCAGCGAACAGCTCGGGATAGGTGGCGAGCATCACGCCAGCCATCGCGCCGCCGGCCGACAATCCCGTCACATAGATGCGGTCGGGATCGATCGCGACGTCACGAACCATCGTGGCGATCATCGACCGGATCGACTGCGCCTCACCGCCACCGCGGCGAATGTCCTCGGCGTCGAACCAGTTGAAGCACAGATTGCCGTTATTCGCGCGCTGCTGCTCGGGATAGAGCACGGCGAACCCGTGCCGGTCGGCGAGATCGGACCAGCCCGCCCCCCGGTCGTACCCCGTGGCGGTCTGCGTACAGCCATGGAGAACGACGACCAGCGGCATCCGCCGGTCGGACGTCGCGTCGGGGACATAGGTCAACGCGCGCAACGCGCCGGGATTCGCGCCGAATGATTCGAGCGGGCGCAGGCGTGAGTCCTCGTTCTCCGGCTGCTCGGCGAAGCGCGCCGCCGCGGCGCGTTGCGCCTGCGCCAGTTGAGCGAGTGTTTCCGAAAGCCTGGCCATCGATCGTCCCGTCATGCGCGCCCGACGCCTTGACGCCCGGCCCCGTGAATGGTGCAGTGCAGCATATCTTGTGCCGCCCGTGCCCGATCACAAGGGTAAATCGCTGCCGGAGCTCAGCCGTGCGACCGCGCGAAGGCGGCGGCGGCGGCGACCTGCGCGTCGGTCGGGCGGACGCCGGTGTAGAGCACGAACTGCTCGAGCGCCTGAAGGATCGCGACCTCGGTGCCGGTGATGCAGCGTTTCCCCGCCGCTGCTGCGGCGCGCAGGAACGGCGTTTCCGGGGGATATTGCACGACGTCGAACGCAATGGCGCTCGCCGCGATCATCGCCGGCGGAAAGGCGAGCGCGTCCGCATCGGCTCCCGTCATTCCCATCGGCGTGACGTTGATGAGCAGGTCCGCCTGCTCGTCCGTGCGCAGGTCGGCGCACCATGCGAAGCCATAGAGATTGGCGAGCGCACGCCCGGCGGGTTCGTTGCGCGCGACGATCACGCCGTTGCGAAAGCCCGTGTCGCGCAATGCCGCGGCGACCGCCTTCGCCATCCCGCCCGACCCGCGCAGCACGAACCGCGTTGCCGGGTCGATATCGGCGATCAGCGCGGCGACCGCGGCATAATCCGTGTTGTGCCCGGTCAGCACGCCATCGTCGTTCACGATCGTGTTGACGCTGTCGATCGCCGCGGCCGAGGGCGCGAGTCCATCGAGCAGCGCGATCACCGCCTCCTTGAACGGCATCGAGATCGCGCAGCCGCGGATGTCGAGCGCCCGGATACCGCGTACCGCGCCCTCCAGGTCGCGGGTCGAGAACGCCTTGTAGACATAGTCGAGCCCGGTCAGCGCATAGAGCCGATTATGGAACCGGGTCCCGAAATTGCCCGGTCGCGCGGACAAGGACATGCACAGGCGTGTATCGCGCCCGATCAGCGGACGAGCGGGTTCCGGGGCTGAGGTCTGTTGGGTCATCACCATAAAATAGGACGACGATCCGCCGGGGTCGAGATACAAGCGCGGCGGAACAAGCGCCGCTACCCGGCGTAGAACCGGCGATGCGCGTCGTGACCCTTGCCGAACCGGACGATTTCGATGGCTGGCGCGATGCAGCGCGCGGCCTGATGGCCGATGACGTGCCCCCCGACGATGTCGTGTGGCAGGTCGGTAGCGCCCCCGCCGACCTGTTCGGGACGGTGCCACCGGATCCTCCTGCAGCATCCGCGCCGCGGACGGCCTCCGCGACCGTCTCGGTCCCGCGCGCGTTCCTCGATCTTGCCCGCAGCGTCATCCTCGGCAGCGATCCGGAGCGGTTCGCGTTGCTCTACACGCTGCTCCACCGCCTGCGCCGGGAACCCAAGCTGATCGAGGATCGGGCCGATCCGCTCGTGCGACGGCTTGACCGGATTGCGAAGGATGTCCGCCGCGACATCCACAAGATGCGCGCGTTCCTGCGCTTCCGCGAGGTCGAGGAGGAGGGCGAAACCCGGTTCGTCGCCTGGTTCGAACCCGATCATCACATCGTCCGCGCCAACGCCGCCTTCTTCGTCAATCGCTTCGCAAGCATGCGCTGGTCGATCCTGACCCCCGACGTCTCGATCCACTGGGACGGGACGATGCTCAGCGAAGGACCGGGTGCCAAGAAGACCGACGCACCCGAGGGCGATCCGACCGAAGAGGTCTGGAAGACCTATTACGCCAGCACCTTCAACCCCGCACGCGTCAAGATCGGCGCGATGTTGAAGGAGATGCCCCGCAAATATTGGAAGAACATGCCCGAAACCGATCTCGTCCCCGGCATGATTGCCACCGCACAGGCACGCGAGAGCGGGATGATCGAGCGCGCTCGCGACGTCGTCGGCGGCAACAGCATGATCGCCTGGGAGGCGCTGCGTGACGAGGCCGCGGGCTGTACCCGCTGCCCGCTCTACAAGCCCGCGACCCAGACCGTCTTCGGCGAGGGACCGATCGACGCACCGCTGATGTTCGTCGGCGAACAGCCGGGCGACCAAGAGGATCTTGCCGGGCGGCCGTTCGTCGGCCCCGCCGGTCAGATGTTCGACCGCGCGATGGCGGAGGCGGGACTCGACCGCAGCCGCGCCTATGTCACCAACGCGGTCAAGCACTTCAAGTTCGAACAGCGCGGCAAGCGGCGCATCCACGCCAAGCCCGGCGCCGGCGAGATCGAGGCCTGCCGGTGGTGGATCGAGCAGGAGCAGATGCTCGTCGCGCCCAAGGTGACGATCGCGCTCGGCGCCACCGCGGCCCGCTCACTGTTCGGCAAGGTGATGACGATCGGCAAGGAACGCAGCCGCGCGCTGCAGCTTCCCGGCGGCGGCGAGGCATGGATCACCGTCCATCCCAGCTACCTGCTGCGCCTGCCCGACAAGGTTCAGGCCGACGAGGAATATGCGCGATTCGTCGAGGATCTGCGTATGGCCGGCGCGCGGGTGGGCTAGGCGAACCGATTGGCCCTTCCCTTCGCGCGCCGCATCGCGCAAATCCCCGCGCCATGTTCGAAAAGATTCTGGCCGTGCTGGCCACCTTCACGATCTGGGTGATCTCGTCCGGCGGCTATGTCGGCATCGCGATCCTCATGGCGATCGAAAGCGCGTGTATACCGCTTCCATCCGAGATCATCATGCCGTTCGCCGGCTATCTGGTGTCGACCGGCCGGTTCGACCTGTATCTCGCCGCCACCGCGGGCGCGATCGGGTGCAATCTCGGCTCGATCGTCGCCTATGAGGTCGGCAAGCGTGGCGGTCGACCGATGGCCGAGCGCTGGGGTCGCTATGTCCTGATCGGCCCGGGCGAGCTCGATACGGCGGACCGGTTCTTCGCGCGCTGGGGCAGCATGGCGGTGCTGATCGGGCGTCTGCTTCCCGTCATCCGCTCGTTCATCGCCTTTCCGGCGGGTGTCGCGCGGATGAAGCTCGTGCCCTTCCACCTCTACACCTTCATCGGCTCGTGGCCGTGGTGCTTCGGGCTTGCCTGGGTCGGGATGAAGCTCGGCAACAAATGGGACAGCGACCCGCGCGTGAAGGCCGCTTTCCACAGCGCGGACCTGCTGATCGGCATCGTCCTGATCGCGCTGGTCGGCTTCTATATCTGGCACCGCGTCCGCGGGCTGAAGCGTCACCCGTAACCACGACGCCGGGCAAGCGCGCGCAGGTCTTCGTCACGCGTTGGTGCCAGCATCTGCACGCGGCGCTGGTACGCGGCGACGATCTCCGGCCCGGCCTGTGCGGGTGAACCGCTGTCAAACGGTGGCTGGGGATCATATTCGAGTGCCAATTGCACCATGCGTGCATGCGCCTCGCCGCGGATCAGCGCGATCAGCGTCAGCGCAAAGTCGATGCCTGCCGTCACACCGCCGCCGGTGACTCGGTTCCGATCGACCACGGTGCGCGCGTCGACGGGGATCGCACCGAAGAGCGGCAACATGTCACGCTGAGCCCAGTGGCACCCCGCGCGGTACCCGTCGAGCAATCCCGCGGCACCCAGGATCAACGAGCCGGTGCAGACACTGGTGACCCATGTCGCGCCCGCCCCGACGGCCCCCACCCATGCCATCGCTTCGTCGTCGGCGATGACGTCGTTGAGTCCGAAGCCTCCCGGGACGCAAAGGATGTCCGCGTACGGCACCTCGGCAAAGATCGCGGTCGGAAGGATCGAAAACCCGGCGTCGGTTGGCACCGGATCGCGCGTCTTCCAGACAAGATCGACCTGCGCCTCGCCAAGCCGCGACAGGATCTGGGCAGGACCGGTAAGGTCGAGCTGGGTGACGTTGGGAAACAGCAGGAAGGCGATACGAAAAGGGTCGCGCATGGCACAAGCTCCGTCCAGAGGGGCTGCCCAGGCGCGCGGCGGAACCGTCCGCGCTTCCCCGTGGTGATCCACTCGGCGCCAGTCACGCGGACGCGCCAACGCTATGCGGTTGTCTTTGACGACGCAACAGCATCGACGGGTTCGCGCGCTGAACGCAAACCGGTCGCGGCAGCCTATGGGAGAATGGGCACCTCGGCTGCGCGCTCCTTGTTTTCGCGGCGCGCTTCGCGAACGCGCTGCCCGAAACATCCGGTTGCGCCGCCAGGGCCGACGGTCGAGCAGCTGCCGATGCTGTTCGCACCGACACCGGTGCCGAGCGTGCCCTGCGCCTTGGCCGCCCAGCTCTCATTTTCGGGCGTCACGGCGAACTCGCGCAACTCCTTGGGGACGCGATATTGCTCCTGCGCGCTGCGACGCACGCAGATGACGATTTCCTCGCCCTGTGCATTGGTCGGGCAGCGCTCGTTGCCGAACAGCGTGAGCACGCCATTGACCGGCGCGCTGCGCGACACCTCGCCCGGCGCAGAGGCGGGCTTGGCTGCGGGGGCACCGGGCTTGGCCGGGATCGCCGCACCCGACGTTACCGTCTGCGCCGCCACCGGGCTGGAGACCAGCAAGGCCGCCGCCATTATCATCCTCATACGCACCACTCCCATAATCCGTATCTGTTGGCCGACAGGATCGGCGATCGTCGGTGGCCCTAGGCTGAACGCCGCAACGCCACGCGTTTCAGTCCCAACGGCCGGCGCCGCGGTCAGATCCGCTTTGCGGTCGCGATCGCGACCTTGCACCCCAGCCGGATCAGCGCGCTCATCACCGGATAGCCGGGGGTTTCCTCCGCGCCGGCAGCGATCGCGGTCGCCTTGTGCTCCAGCTCCTCGGCCTGGAAATCGAGGATCGCGGCGCTCAGTTCGGGATCGCTGTCGCCCAGCGCGGCGAGTTGCTCGGCATAATGCTTGTCGATCTCGGTCTCGACCGCCGCGGTGCAGGCCATCGCGGCACGCGGGCTGATCGCGGCCGTGACCGCGCCAAGCGCGAAGCCCGCGACCTTCCAGATCGGCTGCAGCACGGTCGGCCGCACACGCCGCTCGACGATCATCCGGTCGAAGAACGCGCGGTGGCGTTCCTCCTGCTGCGCCATGTGATGGATCAGGCGCGACGACGGATGCCGGTCGCCCAGCACCGCCAGCTGCCCTGCATAGATGCGGATCGCGCCATATTCGCCGGCCTGGTCGACGCGGACCATCGCCTCGCTCGGATGCTTGCGATCGCCCGGCTTCCAGCCGGTGCCGCGCGGGACGGTCGGGATCGGGGTCGCTGTGGTCATCGTGTCTTCCTCATCAGCACGAAGATGGTGATCGCGCCGCCCAGGGAAAAGATCGCGTTGAACCCGGCGAGCGAAATCCCCGCCAGCGACCACTGCGCCGAATCACAGCGCACCATCGGCGCGTTCATGATCGCGGCGAGCCGTTCGGCCGGCGTCGTGCCCGCCATCGACACCGTCGTGGTGCAGGCGGTGATGCCGTTCCACCAGTGATATTCGACCCCGGCATGGAACAGCCCGATCGCGCCGCTGATCCCGATCAGCAACGCCGCGACGAGCACCAGCGAGGCGCGCAGCGAGCGCTGCGGCACCACGAACGTCGCCGCCGCGAGCAACACCGCCGAATAATGCGGCCAGCGCTGCCAATGGCACATCTCGCATGGATAGAGCCCGCCAAGATATTGCGACCCGAGCGCCCCCAGCAGCAGCAGCAGCGGCAGCACAAGCGCGATCGACCGGGCGATCTCCTCGTTCTTCGTCATCCCCAGCCCGCGGCGTACGCTCACTTGACGGGTGCCTTGGTCGCGGCGGCGACCTGCGCGGCGCCGCCAAGCCGGGCGACCGTCTTCAGCGCATAATAAAGCTGGAAGTCCTCGACCCCCTGCTTCTTCAGCGCCTCGGGCGTCGCCGAAAAGCGCGGATCGTCCTTGGTATCTTCCTCGAGCACCGCATTGTCGGCCTTCACCTCGTTGATCAGGTGACGACGCAGGTCGGCCTCGCGGAACACCGGGCGCGCCTTGTGATCGGGGTCGCTGATCTGCGGCACGCGGATATCGGGTTCGATCCCGCCCTCCTGCACCGACCGGCCTGACGGCGTGAAGTAGCGCGCGGTCGTCAGGCGCAACGCGGTCTCGGGGCCGAGCTGGAGCACGGTCTGGACCGATCCCTTGCCGAACGTGCGTTCGCCCATGATCAGCGCGCGGTGGTGGTCCTGCAGCGCGCCGGCGACGATCTCGGAGGCCGATGCGGTCCCCGGATCGGTCAGCACGACGACCGGCAGGCCATGCGCGTCGTCGCCGGGCTTGGCATAATAGCGCTCGATATCCGTCTTCTCGCGGCCACGCTGCGACACGATCTCACCGTGATCGAGGAACGCGTCGCTGACCGCGATCGCCTGGGTCAGCAGCCCGCCGCCATTCTGGCGTAGGTCGACGACATAGCCGAGCGGACGATGCCCCAGCGACTTGTCGATCGCCATGATCGCCGCGCGCGTGTCCGCGCCGGTATTCTCGCTGAAGGTGTTGATGTTGATATAACCGACATCGCCTCGCACCTCCCATTTCACCGGCTTCTGGACGATGATCTCGCGCAGCATCGACACGTCGAGCGGCTTGTCGCGACCCGGCCGGACGAGCCCCAGCGTGATCTTGCTGCCGGGCTTGCCGCGCATCTGTGCGACCGCCTCGTCGAGCGAATCGCCGTAGATCAGCTTGCCATTGATATGCGTGATGTAATCGCCCGACTTGACGCCCGCGCGCGCGGCGGGCGAGTCTTCCTGCGGGGTCACGACCTTGATCGCGCCGTCCTCCATCTGCACCGTCAGGCCGAGGCCGCCATAATTGCCCTCGGTCATGATCCGCAAATTCTCGTAATCCAGCGCATCGACATAGCTCGAATGCGGGTCGAGGCTTGCGAGCATCCCCTGGATCGCGCCCTTGATCAGCGTCTTGTCATCGACCTTGTCGACATATTCCGCCTTCACGCGGTTGAAGACGTCGAGAAACTGGTCGAACTCGCGATACGTGTCGGTGTCGACCGCCGCCATCGCCGAGGTGGCCAGCGGCACGAGGGTCAGCGCGCCGAGGATGGCGGTAGCGGTAAGGATCGGACGTGGCATCTAAGGTCCTGAAACCGGGGGAAGGCACAGCGTAGCGGTATAGTGCGCGCGGAGCAAAGCCGCGACGGTCTTCGCGGTCCGGCGAATGGACGCCGGACCGGTTCTCGGTTGATTAGCCGATCAATGCGGCCGCGTCGACGGGTCGCCCGCGCCGCCGAAGCTCGACGGTGATCAGCGGATCCTCGCCCCCCGGCGCGGTCCCGATCCGCGATCCGGCGGCGACGTGGACGCCCGGTTTCACCCCGGTGTCGGCAAGCCCGGTCAACAGCGTCGTCCAGCCATCACCGTGATCGAGGATCACGATCCGGCCATAACCGCGAAACGCCCGGGCGTAACGGACGATGCCCGCCGCCGGCGCCACCACGCGCGCGTCCGGCGCGACCGCGAAGGTCAGCCCGCGCGATCGCACGCCCACATCGGACACCGCGTCGAAGCCGGTGACGAGCCGACCGCGTACGGGCAGGCGATAGGCGCCGCGGACACGGGCGGCGGGGATGCTGCCGGGGGCAAGCGGGCGCGGCACCGGCCCCGCCAGCGCCGCCAGGTCGATCGCGGTCGCCTCCGCACTGCCCGACTCGGCGAGGCTGTCGACCAGGTCGCGCGCGCGTTCGCCCAGCGCGATGGCGCGATCGGATTCGCCGATCGCGCCGCGCCCCAGGGCCTGGCTGCGACGGCGATGCGTCGCTTCGAGTTTGGCGAGCGCGACGCGTTGTGCCTCGAGCCGGATCCGTCCGTCACGCAGCGCGCGTGCCGCCTGCGCTGCGCCCGTCTGCAGGCGCCGGGTCCGTCGGAGCGCGGTGCGCACCGCGTCGGCCCGCAGCCGGACCGCAGGCAGGGCGGTGCCCAGAACCGCGCGGACATGAACCAGATCATCGACCGATCCGGGCTGTGCGACCGCAACGATCGTCGGCCGCCGCGCCAGTGATTGCAGCGCCGCCAGCAACCGCGCAATCGGTGACTGGACGACGCCCAGGGCCGCGCGCTGTTCGGTGAGCAGCTGTTCGAGGATCGCGAGGCGGATCCGCGCGGCGGCGATATCGGCGCGGGTCGCGTCGATCCTTGCCGCCATTGCGCGCGCCTCAGCCTTGGCGCGCTCGGCAGCGTCGCGCTCCTGCGACGCGGCGGCGGCCAGACGCTCGGCGCGTATCGCCGCGATCCGCGCGCCGCGCCTTGCCTCGATCAGTCGCTGCTGCGGTGTCGCCGCCGCACTCGCGCGCGGGGTGGCTGCAAGACCAAGGGCGAGCGCTGCGAACAGCAACAGCGCCGCCGATGACAGGCGCGATGACGCGGTGATCCGCACGATCAGCCTTCGCGGTGATACGGGTGGTTGGCCAGGATGCTCGTCGCACGGAAGAGCTGTTCGGCGAGCATCGCCCGCGCGAGCAGATGCGGCCAGGTCGCGCGGCCGAAGGAGACCAGCAGGTCGGCCTCGTCGCGCGCGGCATCGTCGAACCCGTCGGCCGCACCGATCATGAACCGGGCCTCGCGCACGCCGTCGTCGCGCCACCGCTCGAGCACGCGGGCGAACGCCATGGACGACAGCACGTCGCCCTTCTCGTCGAGCAGGATCCACCTAGTCTGGTCGCCAACCGGGGGAATCCGCCCCCCCGTGTCGGGCAGCTCGGACACCTTGGTCGGCCAGGCGATCCGCTTCAGATAGCGATCAACGAGTTCGGCTTCGGGCGATCGCCCGATCCGGCCGCGGGCGACGATATGCAGCAGCATCGCCCGCGCACCCGGGTCAGTCTTGGTCGGACAGGTCGGCGAACGGAGCAGTCGGCGGCGTCGGCGCATCGCCGAACGCCCACATCCGCTCGAGATTGTAGAAGCTGCGGACTTCGGGGCGGAACAGGTGGACGATGATGTCGGTGGCGTCGATCAGGACCCAGTCCGCGGTCGGCAGCCCCTCGATCTTCACCGGGCGCTTAAACTCGGCCTTGATGCGCTCGGCCAGCTTCTGTGCCATCGAGGCGACCTGGCGGGTCGAACGGCCGCTGGCGATCACCATGTAATCGGCGATGCTCGTCTTGCCCGCGAGCGGGATCGAGATGGTCTCGACCGCCTGGTCGTCGTCGAGCGACGCGAGGATCAGGCGATGCAGCGCCTCAACCTCTTCGGGGTCGGTCGCGCGAGGGGCAGTAGGGAAAGTGGCCAAGTCAGCTCCTGGGTCAGGTTACCGGCCCGGCAACATGCTGGAACCAGTCGGGATTTTCGGCGCGCAGGCCGGTTGCGGAGGTCGGGTCGGGTCGGAAGCGCAACAGCACAAGGGCCGGCAATCTCCACGTCGTCCAGCTCTTCGCATGGTCTGTGCGCCGTTGGAAGCGCCGCAGCCAACCCATCGCGGGGGCCGCGAGGGCGCGCCCGTCATATCCCGGCCGAGCGATTACCGCAATCGGAACCTCGCGGGCGATCGCGCGCCAGTTCTTCCACCGGTGGAAGTCGGCGAGATTGTCCGCGCCCATCAGCCAGATGAAGCGGATCTTCGGATGGCGTCGCCTGAGCTTGCGGATCGTGTCGAGCGTATAGCGGGTGTGCAGCCGGGTCTCGATATCGGTGGCGCGGATCGGGGCGCGCCGCGCCATTCGCCGGGCAGAGGCGAGCCGCGCCGCCAGCGGCGCCATGTCGCGCGCCGCCTCTTTCAGCGGATTGCCCGGCGACACGAGCCACCACGCCTCGTCGAGCGCCAGCGCCTCGATCGCCGAAAGCGTGATCGCGCGGTGCCCCCGGTGTGCCGGGTTGAATGATCCGCCGAGAATACCGACCCGGGTCATGGCGTCACGCGCGACGCCGATCGGCCCGACACCTCACCCGCGCACCTGCCCCGTACCGCGTCCGATCCACTTGTAGGTCGTCAGCCCCTCCAGTGCGACGGGCCCGCGCGCGTGGAGCCGCCCGGTGGCGATGCCGATCTCCGCGCCCAGCCCGAATTCGCCGCCATCGGCAAACTGGGTCGAGGCGTTCCACAGCACGATCGCGCTGTCGACCTGCGCGAGAAACCGCTCGGCGACGTCCATATCCGCCGCGACGATCGCATCGGTATGGTGCGACCCGTGCCGCGCGATATGCGCGACCGCGCCGTCCAGCCCATCGACGATCGCCACCGAGGCGATCGCGTCGAGATATTCGGTATCCCAGTCCGCCGCGTCCGCCGCCGCGATTTCAGGCACGAGCGCGATCGCAGCCGCATCGCCCCGCACGATACAACCTGTACCAGCCAGATGGCGGATCAGCGACGCCGCGCCACCATAGTCGCGGTCGATCAGCAGCGTTTCCATCGCGCCGCAAATGCCGGTCCGGCGCATCTTCGCATCGACCACCACCGCCGCCGCCATCGCGGGATCGGCGGATGCATCGACATAGACATGATTGATCCCGTCGAGATGCGCGAGCACCGGCACGCGCGCCTCGGCCTGGACGCGCGCGACCAGGCTCTTGCCGCCGCGCGGGATGATCAGGTCGGTCGCGCCGTCCGCCTTGAGCATCGCGCCGACCGCCGCGCGGTCGGTGGTCGGGACCAGCTGCACCGCGTCCGCGGGGACCCCGCCCGCGGCCAAGCCCTCGATCAACGCGGCGTGAATCGCGCGATTGCTCGCCACGGCTTCCGATCCGCCGCGCAGGATCGCGGCATTGCCTGCCATCACGCACAACGCGGCAGCGTCGGCGGTCACGTTGGGCCGGCTTTCATAGATGATCCCGATCACGCCGATCGGTACGCGGACCCGGCTGAGGACGAGGCCATTGGGACGTGCGCGCGAATCCATGATCTGGCCGACCGGATCGGCGAGCGCGGCAACCGCGGCGACGCCGTCCGCCATCGCCGCGATCCGCCCGGGATCGAGCCGCAACCGATCGAGTAGCGCCCCCGACAGCCCCGAGGCGGTCGCGCGCACCATATCCTCGCGGTTCGCCGCCTCGATCGTCGCCGCCGCGTTGCGCAGCGCCGCCGCCGCAGACACCAGGCCTGCGGCCTTGCGCGGAGTCGGCAGCGCCGCGAGAACGCCTGATGCGACACGCGCGCGCGCGCCCATGTCGGCGATCAGGGTTTCAGGGTGCGTCTCGGCGTCGGGAAGGTCGGTCATGCCATCCGACTATCACGCCAAACCGACTCGCGCCAACGCCCGGGCTGCGTTACGCTTGCGTTATGAACGGGGACATGGGGGCAACGGCGGACATCGCCACGGGGGCATTGGTCGGACGCGCGTTCGAACCATGTGCTGGCGAATCGACCGCAATCGGCAGGACGCATGCAACGGGCGCGCTCTGTCTCAATTGCGGCACCGCGCTGATCGGCGCGCACTGCCATGCCTGTGGTCAGGCCGCGCATGTCCACCGGTCGCTCGGCGCGATCGGGCATGAGATTGCGCATGGCGTGTTCCATTTCGAGGGCAAGATCTGGCGCACGCTGCCGCTGCTCGTCCTGCATCCCGGCACACTCACCCGGCGCTACGTCAACGGCGAGCGCGCGCGGTTCGTCTCGCCGCTCGCGCTGTTCCTGTTCACCGTCTTCCTGATGTTCGCGACGATCGGTGTGGTCGGTGGCGAGATAACCGAGCAGATCGCCGCCCCCACGACGCGCGACCGCGCCGAACTCGCACGCGGGCTGGACGAGGCCCGTGGCGACCTTGCCCGCATCGAGCGGGACCGCGCGATCGCGGTGCGCACAGGTCAGTCGACCGCCGATCTCGATACGCAGGCACTCGTCCTGCGCGGCAGCATCCGCGCGCTGACGAGCGCAAGCGGCACGGCCAGACGCGACACGGACGACTTCACCTTCACCGACGTGAAGAAGACCGGCTGGCCACTGCTCGACCGCGGCATCGCCAAGGCGAACGCGAATCCCGGGCTGATGATCTACAAGCTCCAGTCGAGCGCGTATAAATATAGCTGGGGGCTGATCCCGCTGTCGGTGCCGTTCATGGCGCTGCTGTTCCTGTGGCGCCGCAAGCACCATCTCTACGACCACGCGATCTTCGTGACCTATTCGCTGGCGTTCATGATGCTGCTGGTGATCGCGCTGATGCTCGGAGGCATGGCGGGGCTGGCGAGCGGGTGGATCGTGATGGCGGCGTTGCTCGTCCCGCCGGTCCACATGTTCGCGCAGCTCCGTGGTGCCTATACGCTCGGCAAGGTTTCGGCCGGCTGGCGCACCGTCGCGCTGCTCACCTTCGCGTTCACTGTGCTGATCGCGTTCGTCGTGCTGATCCTGCTGCACGGCCTGACGGAGTAGACCTAGCCGCCAGCGGTTGCTCGGCTTCGCCTCGACGAGCCCCTCCCCGCGTCCGGCTCACTTGCTCACCCGCTCACCGACACGGGTATAAATTCGCCAGAACGCGCGCATAGCCGTCCTTCAACGGCCGCTTCTGATAACTCGCCGGCAAGTCCGACAGGCCGTCGAGCATGTCCATGATCCCCACCGACTCCCCCTCGGGGACGCAGGCGATCGGCGGCTTGCCGGCCGCGGCGCGTGCCGCACGCTCGGCCTTCAGCTGCGTCGTCGCGGCCTTCGCCTCCGCCTTCAATGCCGGGAAGTCGGGCGACATCAGCGCCATCGGCCCCTGATCCCGCAATGCATTGGCGCGGGCGAGAAACGTCCCCACGGTCATCGCCGCGGACGCGGGCATCGCCATCCCGCCCACGAGCATCGCGGCAATCACGGCCTTGGGAAGCACATACGACATGGGCGGCCTTTCCGAAGAAAAGACCGCCCATGGAGGCATTTAGCTGACTAGCCGCTGAACCGGATCAGGCGCCTAGCGGGGTCGGCGTTCCGAACGGCCCATTGGGTCGCCGGGTCTTGGGGATCGACGTCCCCGCCTTTGGTACGAGGCTCGCCTTCGCACCCGGATCTGGCCGGTCGAGATCTTCGCCAGCGATCAGCTGCTTGATCTCATCACCCGTCAGCGTCTCATATTCGAGCAGCGCGCCCGCGACCGTATGGAGCTGGTCGACATGATCGCTCAGCACCTGCTTGGCGCGGTCGAGACCGCCTTCGACGATCCGCTTGATCTCGTCGTCGATCAGCTGCGCCGTCTGATTCGACATGCGCGACGGACGGCTCGACGAGTAACCGAGGAACGATTCACCCTCGGGCTCGCCATATTCTAGCGGCCCGACCTTGTCCGACATGCCCCAGCGCGTGACCATGTCGCGTGCCAGACCCGTGGCGTACTGGATGTCGCCGCTCGCGCCCGACGAGACCTTGTCGTAGCCGAAGATGACCTCCTCGGCGACACGACCACCCATCGACACCGCGAGGTTCGCGTACATCTTGTCGCGGTGATAGCTGTAGCTGTCACGCTCGGGCAGACGCATGACCATGCCCAGCGCACGACCGCGCGGGATGATCGTCGCCTTGTGGATCGGATCCGAGGCAGCCTCGTGCATCGCAACAACGGCATGGCCGGCCTCGTGATACGCGGTCATCCGCTTCTCGTCATCGGTCATGACCATGGAGCGACGCTCGGCGCCCATCATGACCTTGTCCTTAGCCTCTTCGAATTCAGCCATCGCCACCAGACGCTTGCCCTTGCGCGCCGCGTGCAGCGCCGCCTCGTTGACGAGGTTGGCGAGATCCGCGCCCGAAAAGCCCGGCGTACCGCGTGCGATGACGCGGGCATCGACGTCGGGTGCCAGCGGCACCTTCTTCATGTGCACTTCGAGGATCTTGATCCGGCCCTCGATATCCGGCCGCGGCACGACGACCTGGCGATCGAAGCGACCAGGACGCAGCAGCGCAGGATCGAGCACGTCAGGACGGTTGGTCGCGGCGATGATGATGATGCCTTCGTTCGCCTCGAAGCCGTCCATCTCGACCAGCAACTGGTTCAGCGTCTGCTCGCGCTCGTCATTGCCGTTGCCGAGACCGGCGCCACGATGACGACCGACCGCATCGATTTCGTCGATAAAGACGATGCACGGCGCGGACTTCTTGGCCTGCTCGAACATGTCGCGCACGCGGCTCGCGCCGACGCCGACGAACATCTCGACGAAATCGGAACCCGAGATCGTGAAGAACGGCACACCAGCCTCGCCGGCGATCGCGCGGGCGAGCAGCGTCTTGCCGGTACCGGGCGAGCCGACCAGCAACGCGCCCTTGGGAATCTTGCCGCCGAGACGGGCGAACTTGGTCGGGTCCTTCAGGAACTCGACAATCTCCTCCAGTTCCTCACGCGCCTCGTCGATGCCCGCGACGTCGGCAAAGGTGACCTTGCCTTCCTTCTGCGTCAGCATCTTCGCGCGGCTCTTGCCGAAGCCCATCGCGCCAGACCCGGAATTCTTCTGCATCTGCTTCAGGACAAAGAAGGCGATGCCGAGGAACAGCAGGAACGGCAGCGACTGATAGAGGAGTAGCGCCAGCATCGACGGCCCTTCCTCAGGCTTCGCGCTGATCGCCACGCCCTTTTCGCGCAACTTGGGAACCAGCGTCGCGTCCTGGATCGGATAGGCCTTGAACTTCTCGCCGCTCGACAACGTACCCGAAATGATGTCGCGCGAGATGTTCACGTCCTTGACGGTGCCCTCGTCGACCTTGTCGAGGAACGCCGAATAGGCGATCGTGTTGCCGCTCGAGGTCGCGGTGCGGCCGTCGAACATGGTCACGAACAGCGCCAGTGCGACGAGAATGCCGACCCATATGAGCAGGCTCTTCATCCACGGGCTGCCATTTTCGGGGCCCTGTGGCTTGTTGCCGCGGTTGTCCCCTCGATTGTCATTGTCGTTCATGGGTGCCGGATACCTTTCGAACCTACAAGATAAGCGCGCGCAGGTTAATGGCAATGGAACAAGCCGCGACTTGGCAGCAATCAATGTGTCCGCGCGGGACGAATCTACACCGAGCGACGCGGTGGCGCGGGACGGAAGCGCCAGACACCCGCGCGGGGCGATGCGATCACCCCCGCCTGAGTCGCGCGTTTGCCCGCGATCAGCGCATCGAGCAGCCGTTCGATATTGACCGCCGCGCTCCAGTCGCCCTCGATCGTGGCGTCCGTGTCCTGCCCGGCATCGTTGCGTGCGGCCTCCGTCACCGCATCACGCACCACGCCGATCGCGCGCCGGACCATCCGGCGCAACAACTCGCGCGGCACGTCGCCGACGGTCAGCCGGACCTCGCCCGCCGCGACTTTCGCACGGTCGTCCCAGAGCCATTCGACCGCAGCGCGGACATCGGCATCCGCCTCCGCCAGTGCCGCAGCCGCGCGCGCCAGATTGGGCGTGCCGAGCCATTCGTTCGCGACGAGCAGCCGACGAAACCGCGTGCGGTCATGCCGATCGTCGTGGTTGGATGGATCGTCGAAAAACGGCACCTCGGCGCGGCGGACGATCGCGCGAAGCTCCGCCCGGCGCCAGTCGAGCAACGGCCGGATGACGGGGATGCCCGCGACCTCGGTCCGGGCGCGCACGCCTGCCAGCCCCGCCAGTCCCGACCCGCGCGCGGCGCGCATCAGGAACGTCTCGGCCTGGTCGTCGGCGTGGTGCGCGGTGAGCACGCATCCCGCACCGATCGCGCGCGCATGGTCCGCGAGCAGCGCATAGCGGACGCCGCGCGCCTGCGCCTGGATGCTGGCCCCGGTGATCGGCTCGGTCGGCGCCAGCGTCGCGTGGCGGATTCCGAACGTCGCGCAATGTGCCGCCACCATCGCCGATTCGCCCGCGGCTTCGGGGCGCAGACGATGATCGACGCTGGCCACGGTGAAACCGGTCCCGAGCGATTCCTGCGCGAGCGTCAGCATCGCCATGCTGTCGGGTCCGCCCGACACCGCCAGCACGGGCGATGTCAGCCCCGCGCCAAGCCTCGCGACCTCCGCTGCAAAACGCTGGGCCTCCTCGGTGAGGACAGGATCGCTCATCCTGCCGGCCACCACACGCCGCAATCTGCGCTCACTTGCACTTGGCGGTGGCTCGTCCGGCAGCGACCTTGGCGGTCATGTCGCGTGAGAGCTTGGCCCCATAGACGTCGTTGAGCTCGTCATACACCTTGCACGCATCGGCGGACTTGTTCAGCTTGGTCAGCGACTGGCCGAGATAATAAAGACTTTCGGACGCCCGTTCACCATCGGGCATCTTCTTGTAATTGTCGTAGAAGGCCATCGACGCGAGGCTCGGCTTGCCTTCGTCCAGATAGGCGCGGCCAAGCAGATTCTGTGCATAGCTCGCGCGCCGATCCTTCGGATAGGTCGCGACCACCTTCTTCAGCTGCGTCTGCGCCTCGGCATAGCTCTTGGCCGCCCACAGCCGATAGCCGTAGAGATACTCGTCCTCGGCCGGATTGCCGGTCGACGGCTTCTCGACCGCGTTTGCTGGCCGCGCGGCGGCGGTGGCCCCCAAGGGCCGCGCCGGCGGCCCGGCGTCCTCGTCCGGACCACCCGTACCCTCGACGGCCGATCCGGCTGCACCGGGCGCGCTGTTCGTCCGGGCCGTCTCGATCAGCTTCATCCGGTCGTCGGTCGCGCGCCGATACGCGTCGAACTGCTCCTGCAGCTGGCGGATCTTGTACTCAGTCTGCTCGACCTGCCCGGTCATCGACGCGATCTGCTGTTCGAGCGAGGTCACGCGCTGCGCGAGATCGGCGACCGCGCTGGTGGCGGGCGTGCCGGGACCGGGGCCCGCGGTCGTCTGCGGCCCCGTCACCTCGGGCTGCAACAACTGCCCGGCCCCGCCCGGAAACACCTTGCGCTGGACCGCGCGCATCTCGCTCTCGAGCTTGCCGACACGACCTTCGACGTTCGACTGTGCGGATGCAGCAACGGGCAGCGATGCACCGGCAAGCAGGATGCCGACGATGATGGACTTATGCATGGGCTATACCCCCCGGGGCACTGGATAAGACGAGCGATATAGCTGCAACATCATTCCTGTCGCCAGCCTTAAGGCGTTCCCGATGCATTGCCCGGTGCCCCCTCGGCAGCGGCATCGCCACCGCTCGCGGCAGGCGCGCCGTTGAGCCGTGCGGCGATCGCCGGGGCGCCGACGCGGACGTCCTTGATCGCGCGTTCGCCGGTTCCCAGCGGCGGCACGTTCGAGCCGTTGAGCGTAACCGTCAGCTTGTCCGGGCGACCGACGTTGATCATCGGATCCTTCGCGTCACGCGGCACGTCGAACCGATCGCCGGCCTTCATCGTCCCCAGATACAGCGTCTTGTTGTCGGCATCATAGACGCGCATCCACACTTCGTCGGTCGCGGCAAGCGTGACCTGCCCGGTCTCCAGCGCCGGCGCCGCGGGCGCCGCTGCGGGGGAGGCCGGCGTCGGGCTGGGCACTTCGGCGACCGTCGCCACCGATCCCGCCGCAGACCCGGACGTGGTCGCGCCGCCACGGAACAGGTCGGTCCCGTACCAGATGCCGACGAGGATCAGCACGGCCAGCGCGATGCCGAGCGCGATCACCGCCACGCCGCGCGAGGGTACGCGCGACGGATCGGACATTTCATAGGGTTCGTATTCGGGCGTGCGGCGCACGATCTTGCCAAGCTCGGCGCGCACGAGATTGGCCACCCGCACCTCATCCGCGCCAACCGCGCGCGCATAGGCCTTGGCGAACCCGACCGCATAGGTCGACGACGGCAAAGTCGCGTAATCAGACGCCTCGATCGCCTCGAGATGCCGCAGCGGCACGCGCGTCCGGCTCCCGACATCGGCGATCGTCAGCCCCTGTGCCTCGCGCGTTGCACGCAGGATATCGCCGGCCCGTTCGGGCGAGGCGGGCGGAGGGATCTGCCCGGTTGCGACGTCGTCCATTCTTGTCTCCGATTATGGGCTGTAGCGCGCGCCCATCAAGGCGGGTCATGTTCCAGAGCCAATAACCCATGTCAACGCGAAGGCCCTAGCGAAACCCGCGCGTCAGGCCAGCTCGACACCGTTTTCCGTTGCCCAGTCGGTCAGCACGGCGCGCATGTCGCGCGGTGGATCGGCGAGCAAGGCCGTCATCTTCGCGGTAATCGCCGCCAGATCGAGCGAGCGCGCCATCGCCTTGATCGGCCCGACCGCCGCCGGGGTGATCGACAGCCGGTCGATCCCGATCCCCGCCAGCGCCATCGCCTCGAGCGGCCGCCCGCCCATCTCGCCGCACACGCCGAGATCGACACCGGCGGCGCGCGCAGGCTCGACGAGCCGGGCGAGGAACCGGAGGATCGACGGGCTCAGCCAGTCATAGCGCTCGGCGAGCTTGGGATTGGCGCGGTCGGCGGCAAACAGGAACTGCGTCAGGTCGTTGGTGCCGACCGAGAGGAACTGGATCTTGGGCAGCAGGATGTCGAGCATCTCGGCAAGTGCTGGCACCTCGAGCATCGCGCCGTAGCGGATCGTCGTCGGCAGCTTGCGCCCGCGCCCCGCCAGCCAGCTCCGCTGCGCCTCGAACAGCGCCTTGGCCTCGTCGAACTCCCAGGGCTCGCTGACCATCGGGAACATGACGTTGAGCGTCCGACCGGCGGCCGCTTCCAGCAGCGCGCGCGCCTGCACCTTCATCAGCCCGTCGCGCTCGAGCCCCAGCCGTAGCGCGCGCCAGCCCATTGCCGGATTTTCCTCATCCGCGGCGGCCTTGTTGAGATAGGGCAGCGCCTTGTCGCCGCCGATATCGACGGTCCGGAAGATCACCGGCCGATCGCCCGCCACCTCCAGCACCTCGCGGTACAGCCGCTGCTGGCGCTCGCGCTGCGGCAGCGTCGCGGATACGAGAAACTGGAATTCGGTCCTGAACAGGCCGATCCCGTCCGCACCGGTGATGTCGAGCGCGGCCGCATCGTCGCGCAACCCGGCATTGACCATCAGCGTCAGCCGGTGGCCATCCTTCGTGATCGGCGGCACGTCGCGCAGCGCAGCGAATGCGGCCCTGCGCTTCTGTCGCAGCGCAAGCCGCGCCTCGAACGCCTCCTCCATCGCCGCGGAGGGCCGCGCGAACACATTGGCGTCGGCGCTGTCGAGCAGCAGCAGGTCGCCCTCGGCGATCAACCGCCGGACGTCGCGGACACGGCCGAGCACCGGCACGCCCATCGCCCGCGCGACGATCGTCACGTGCGCGGTGAGCGATCCTTCCTCGAGGATCACGCCCTTCAACCGGCGCTTGTCATATTCGAGCAGTTCGGCCGGCCCCAGATTACGCGCGATCAGGATCGTGTCCTGTCGCAGCCCCATCTGCGCGGCGGTACCCATCTGGCCCGACACGATCCGCAGCAGACGGTTCGCCAGATCCTCTAGATCGTGCATCCTGTCGGCGAGCAGCGGATCGTCGATCTGCCGCATCCGCTGGCGGGTGCGCTGCTGGACGCGCTCGATCGCCGCCTCCGCAGTCAGGCCGGAATCGATCGCCTCGTTGATCCGCCGCGCCCAGCCCTCGTCATAGGCGAACATCTTGTAGGTTTCGAGAACCTCCTCATGCTCGCCGCCGACGCCGAACTCGGCCTCGCGCGTCATCCGCTCGATGCCTTCGCGCATCTTGTCGAACGCGGCATAGACGCGGTGCCGCTCGGCATCGGTATCCTCGGCGACGGTATGCTCGATATGGATGCGCGGCTGGTGAAACACGGCAAAGCCCGCGCCCATCCCGTCGACCAGCTTCTGCCCCGGGATCCGCATCGCCGCGGTCGATTGCGGGCGATCCGACCCGCCGCCCGCGGTGTCGATTAGCCCGGCATTGGCGATCAGCTCGCTCAGCACCATCGCGACGGTCTGCAGCGCCTCGATCTCGACGTCCTGATATTTGCGCGTTTCGGCATGCTGCACCGCAAGAACGCCGACCGCGCGTTCGCGCCGGATGATCGGAACCCCGGCAAAGCTGTGATAGCGCTCCTCGCCGGTCTCGGGCTTGTAGGCGAAATCGGGATGGCTCGCCGCCTCGTCGAGATTGAGCACCTCGACCTGCTGCGCGATCGTGCCGACCAGCCCCTCGCCCAGCGCCAGCTTGGTGACGTGCACCGCCTCCTGCGCAAGGCCGCGCGTCGCGAATAGCTCGAGCACGCCTTCGCGCAGCAGGTAGATCGAACAGACCTCGCTATCGATCGCCGCGGCGATGATGCCGACGACCGAATTGAGCTTGGCTTGCGCGGTCGTGCGCGCGGCCATCACGTCGTGAAGGCTGGTGAGGATCTCGCGGGCGGAGGCGGCGGCCGAAACGGGCATGGGGAGGAGCTACCAGATCAAGCGCTTGGGTGCCACGCAACAAAAGTATTCTTCTGCGCAAGCCCGGTCTATCGTCATTGCTGCATGCCCCGCCTCAAACGTCGAACAACCCGTCCTGGCTCCCGACCGGCGGATTGAGGCCCAGATGCTTCCAGCCGCCCGCGTTCATGCACCGCCCGCGCGCGGTCCGTGCGACGAGGCCGAGCTGGATCAGATAGGGCTCGATCACCTCCTCGATCGTATCGCGCGGTTCGCTGAGGCCTGCCGCCAGCGTTTCGACCCCGACCGGACCGCCGCGATAGATGTCGGCGATCATCATCAGATAGCGCCGGTCCATCGCGTCGAGCCCCAGCGCATCGACCTCGAGCCGGTTGAGCGCGGCGTCGGCGGTGCGCGCATCGACGATCTCGGCGCCCGCGACGTCGGCGAAATCGCGAACCCGGCGGAGCAGCCGCCCGGCGATGCGCGGCGTGCCGCGTGCGCGCCGCGCCACCTCCATCGCCCCGTCCTTCGAAATCGCGAGCCCGAGCAACCCAGCCGCACGCGTCACCACGCGTTCGAGCTCATCGACGGTATAGAATTGCAGCCGCACCGGAATGCCGAAGCGATCGCGCAGCGGCGTCGTCAGCAGCCCCTGCCGCGTCGTCGCGCCGACCAAAGTAAAGCGTGGCAGGTCGATCCGCACGCTGCGTGCCGAGGGCCCCTCGCCGATCATCAGGTCGAGCGCGCGGTCCTCCATTGCCGGGTACAGCACCTCCTCGACCGCGGGCTGCAACCGATGGATCTCGTCGATGAACAGCACGTCGCCATCCTCGAGATTGGTCAGCAGCGCGGCAAGGTCGCCCGACTTGGCGATCACCGGCCCCGAGGTGGCGCGGAACCCCACCCCCATCTCGCGCGCGACGATCTGCGCGAGCGTGGTCTTGCCGAGCCCCGGCGGCCCGAAGAAAAGCACATGGTCGAGCGCATCGCCGCGCGCCTTGGCCGCCTGGATGAAGATCCGCAAATTCTCGCGCGCGGCCTTCTGCCCGACGAATTCGTCGAGATTCTTGGGGCGCAGCGCCGCATCCACGTCCTCGGGGCGGCGGGCTGGCGTGAGCAGGCGTTCGGCATCGGTCATCAAGCCCGTTCCCTACCCGTTCACGCCCGCCCCTGTCACCCCGTCGCGCGCGTCCCGCCCGACCGGCCTACCAGATTCATGGGATCAGCCGGTCCGCGCGCAGCTGTGCGAACAGGTCGAAGAACGCGTCGTCGGTCGGCTGATAGCGCGTAAAGCCCATCCGCCGGCTCTTGCCCATGTCGGTGACGACCTCGATCGGCCGGCCGAGATCGGCGTCGGTGTGCCACGGCGATGCGAGGCGCGTGAGATCGGCCTCGACCAGCCCCTCGCGCTCTGCAATCCGCTGCCACACCACCGCGTCATCGGCCATCTGCTCCTCGAGCGGCACGACCGTGCCGTCGAACGGCGCCGCCTCGATCCCGAACCAGTCGGCGATCCGCGACCACATCCAGCTCCAGCGGAATACGTCGCCATTGACGATGTTGAAGTCCTGGTTCGCCGCCTCGGGCGTCGTCGTCGCCCAGACGAGCTGCGCCGCGAGCTGACGCGCGTCGGTCATGTCGGTCAGCCCGTTCCACTGCGCCGCCGATCCCGGAAAGCGGAACGGCCGCCCGGTCTCGCGGCACAGCGTCGCATAGGCCGCCAGCGTCGTCCCCATGTTCATCGCATTGCCGACCGCCTTGCCGATCACCGTATGCGGACGATGCACGCTCCAGCTGAAGCCGTCGCGCTCGGCCGCCGCGAACACCTCGTCCTCCTGCGCGTAATAGAAATTCTCGACCTCGAGCCGGCCCTGCTCCTCACGGAACGGCGTCTGCGGCAGCACGCCCTTCCCATATGCCTCGAACGGCCCGAGATAATGCTTGAGGCCCGTCACCAGCGCGACATGCCGCACCGACTTTGCAGGACGCAGGCCATCGAGCAGATTGCGGACCATCGCGCCGTTGACGCGGATATTCTCCGCCTCGGTCGCCTGGCGCGACCAGGTCGAGATGAACACCGCGTCGGGCGCCAGATCCTTCAGCGCGGCGGCGGTGCCTGCCGCGTCGGTCAGGTCGGCGGCGACCGGGTGTACGCCGGGCTGGTCGGACGGACGCCGCGCGAGGCCATGGACCGTCCATCCCTGTTCGATCAGCAGCGCCGCCGTCGCGCTGCCGACAATACCGCTCGTCCCAACCACCAATGCCGTCCGGGCCATCGTCATTCTCCGTTTCACTTGAACGCAGTAGCTAGGCATCGCCAGCGACGCGTTCTAGACGGCACCATTCGGGGCCCCGGGCACCTTTCGGGACCCAGCGACGTTCAGGGACCCAACATGACAACGCCCCCCGGTCACGATCCCGCCCCCGTGGCCGACGACTGGCGCGAGGATTGCGCACCGCGCCGGGTGCTCGACCTGTTCGCGACCAAATGGACGAGCATGGTGCTCCACACGCTCGACGCGCGGCACGAGGGCGGCGCGCGCACCGGCGTCCTCCACCGCAGCCTGCCCGGCATTTCGAAGAAGATGCTGACGCAGACGCTGCGCGACATGGAGACCAGCGGGCTGATCTTGCGCGACGTACTCGCGACGATGCCCCCCGCGGTCGAATATCGCCTGACGCCGCTCGGCAGGCGGTTCGTCGAGCCGGTCAATCTGCTCTACGACTGGGGCCGCACCAATGCCGATGCGCTCGACGCGTTCGGCCCCGGCCCCGCGCCCCGCCGGTCCGCGAAACGGCCGAAGACCGACTGAGACTAGGGCTTCGACGCCTTGCGCAGCGCCAGCCGGACGAGCGCGTCGAGCGTCGCGCCCGGCCCCAGTTCCTCGTCCGCCGCCGCCACCGCGACGCTCGCCTCGGCAGGCCGGAACCCCAGGTTGAGCATCGCCGACACCGCATCCGCCGACGCCCCTGGCGCCGCATTGACCACCGCGGGCCCGAGCCCGAGCGCGATCCCGCCGACCTTGTCCTTCAATTCCATGACGATGCGCTGGGCGAGCTTCGGCCCGACGCCGTTCGCGCGCGCGACCATCGCCTTGTCGCCGCTGGCGATCGCCCGTGACAGGTCGACGGGTTCAAGCGCGGACAGGATCGCGAGCGCAACCCGCGCGCCGACGCCCTGCACCGCGGTCAGCAACCGGAACCAGTCGCGCTCGTCCGCGCTCGAAAATCCGACGAGCCGCTGGAAATCCTCGCCGACCAGCAGTTCGGTGAAGACGGTGCAGGCCTCGCCGATCGGCCCGAGTGCCGACAGCGTGCGTGCCGACGCGCCGACCAGATAGCCGACCCCGCCGACATCGATCACCGCATGGTCGATCCCGGTCGAATCGAGCCGGCCCTTCAGATGGACGATCATGCGCCTACTCCCGTGCGTCGCGACAGCGCCGCCGCGCTCGCGACATGATGCGCATGCGTGATCGCCACCGCCAGCGCGTCGGCGGCATCGGGGCCGGCGAGTTTCGCGCCGGGCAGCAACACCGCCATCATCGCCTGAATCTGTTTCTTGTCCGCGCCGCCGGTGCCGACGACGCCCTTCTTGACGGTCGAGGGGTGATATTCGCCGATATGCAGCCCCGCCCCCGCCGCCGCGAGCAACACCACGCCGCGCGCCTGCCCCAGCTTCAGCGTCGACTGCGCATTGGTGTTGCCGAGCACTTCTTCGACCGCAGCGCCATCCGGCCGCTCCGCACGGATGACGTCGAGCAACGCCGAATACAACGCCGTCAACCGCCGCGGCAGCGCCATCGACGGATCGGTCCGGATCTGGCCATTGGCGATATGGCTCAGCCGGTTACCGTCCGCACGGATGACGCCCCATCCCGTGGTGCCGAGGCCGGGGTCTAGTCCTAGAATGATCATGAGAAGAAAGAAGACTGGTTCGCGCGGAGGCGCGGAGGCGCGGAGGGGGTGCGCTCTTGACCATCGTCGGGCGTTAGCGCGACCTTCATTCCACTGGGCTGGACTACCGCCGAAACGCCGCTGGCGCGGAAGACGCGTGCGCGAAGCGTCTCTCTCCGCGCCTCCGCGTCTCCGCGCGAACCAATCCTTCTTCTCACTGGCTCAACCCAGCGTCTCCATGATCTCGTCCGAGATCTCGTAATTGCCCCACACCGTCTGCACGTCGTCGTCATCGTCGAGCGCGTCGATCAGCTTGAACAACGTCGCCGCATCGTCCGCATCGACCGCGACCATCGTCTGCGGCCGCCAAGCGAGCTTCGCGCCCTCGGCCTCGCCGAGCTTCGCCTCGAGCGCCTTGGCGACTTCGTGCAGATCGCCCTGCGCGGTCCAGACCTCGTGCCCGTCCTCGCTCGACGTCACGTCCTCGGCCCCCGCCTCAAGCGCAGCCTCGAACACCGTGTCGGCATCGCCCGCGCTCGCCGGATAGGAAATGAGCCCGACGCGGTCGAACGCATGGCTGACCGACCCGCCGGCACCTAGGTTACCACCATTCTTGCCGACCGCGACGCGCACGTTGGTTGCGGTACGGTTGCGGTTGTCGGTCAGTGCCTCGATGATCAGCGACACGCCGCCCGGCCCGAAGCCCTCATAGCGGATCTCTTCGTAATTTTCGGCATCGCCGCGGCTCGCCTTGTCGATCGAGCGCTGGATGTTCTCCTTGGGCAGCGACGCCGCCTTGGCCGCATTCACCGCCGCGCGCAGGCGCGGGTTCATGTCGACATCGGGCAGGCCCATCTTGGCCGCAACCGTGATTTCCCGGCTGAGCTTGCTGAACGCCGACGAGCGCTTCTTATCCTGCGCACCCTTGCGATGCATGATGTTCTTATATTTGGAATGGCCTGCCATCTGTGCCTCTATAGCTGATGCGCCGCTCTTAGGCTCCGGCACCCGATTTCGCCAGAGCATCGATTTTCGCCTCAATCGCGTCGAGCCGCGCGAGCACCAGATGGTCGATCTTGTGATGCACGCGCAAAATGTCGAGCTCGGCGCGCAGATTGGTCTCGTAATCGAGGCTCGCGGCGAGCCTGTCCTTCGCCGATTGCCGATTCTGGCTCATCATGATGATCGGCGCCTGGATCGCCGCGACCGTCGACAGCAGCAGGTTGAGGAAGATGTAGGGATAGGGATCGAACGCCGCGTTGAAATGGGTGAGGATGTCCGAATTGAGGATCATCCAGCCGAGCAGCACCGCAGTGAACGCGATGATGAACCCCCACGACCCACCGACCGCCGCAACCCGGTCCGAGAGCCGCTCGCCGAACGTCGCGCGTTCGTCGGCCACGTCGGCGGCGTCGCGACTGACCGTGGTCCCCGCCTCGATCCCCGCGAGCACGCGGCGCTGCTCGTCGTTGAGCTCGCCGGGGGGCTTGCCGAGCAGGCGGTGCGAGAGATCGTCAAGCGGAGAGGATGTAGCCATGGCGAAAGGCGTAACCGCGATTGCGGATTAAGCCAGCGCGCAAAACCGCGCTTGCGACGAGACCCGCGAAAGACTCCTTGCCCCGATGCGCCCGCACCTGCCAAACGCGCGGCATGACGGTTAGCGTGAATATGGGCACCGACGGCAATGGTACGGCCGTCGGCGTCGACCTGGAGGAACTTCTCGCCACGCGCCTGCTGGTGCAGGGCAATTCGGGATCAGGAAAATCGCATCTGCTGCGCCGCCTGCTCGAACGGTCGGCGGGGCATGTCCAGCAGATCGTGATCGACCCGGAGGGCGATTTCGTGACGCTCGCGGGCCCGCATGGCCATGTCGTGATCGAGGCGGGCGATTATAGCGAACGCGAGATCGCGCGCATCGCCACCCGACTGCGCGAACACCGGACGTCCGCTGTGCTCAGCCTCGAGGGACTCGAAGTCGAGGGGCAGATGCGCTGTGCCGCGTCGTTCCTCTCTGCGCTGTTCGATGCGCCGCGCGAGCATTGGTATCCGGTGCTGGTGGTCGTCGACGAGGCGCAGATGTTCGCGCCCGTCACCGGCGGCGAGGTGTCCGAAGAGGTCCGCCGTGCCTCGCTCGCGGCGATGACCAACCTGATGTGCCGCGGCCGCAAGCGTGGTCTTGCCGGCGTGATCGCGACTCAGCGTCTGGCGAAGCTCGCGAAGAACGTCGCGGCGGAGGCGTCGAACTTCCTCATGGGCCGCACCTTCCTCGACATCGACATGGCACGCGCCGCCGATCTGCTCGGCATGGAGCGGCGTCAGGCGGAGGCGATCCGCGACCTCCAGCGCGGCACGTTCATGGCACTCGGCCCCGCGGTCTCGCGCCGCCCCATCACCGTGAAGATCGGCGACGTCGCCACCTCGGCGCGCAGCGGCAGCCCCAAGCTCACCCCGCTGCCGAGTGCCGCGCCGATGGACCTGCAGGACCTGCTGTCCGAGCCGGTGGTCGACGCGCCCGAACTTGGCCTGCTCTTCGATTCGCGGCCGCGGCGTGTTCCGGCGGAAGAACTGCTCGACGGTATCGCCCGCCCGCCCGAGCCACGCACCGCCGCGCCCCCGCCGCCCGAGAAGACCGATGACGAGGTCGAGGCGGTTTATGCCGACGTGTTCCGCGCAATCGTCGAGGATCCCGAATCGACGCTGCGCCCGCCCTCGGTGCTGTTCCAGGACTTCCAGGTGCGATGCCGGATGGGCGGCCTCGCCAAGCCCCCGCTCGATCTGCCGGGCTTCGTCCGCCGGCTGAGCTGCGCACGCGCCGGGATCTTCGACATGACCGACGAGGCGTGGACCGCGGCGCTCGATGTCGCCAGCGGGCTGCCCGACGACATGCTCGGCGCGTTCCTGCTGGTCGCACGCGCCGCACGCGAGGGCGAACCCTGCCCCTCAGACGCGCGCATCGCCGCGACCTATGGCACCAGCTCGCTTGGCCGGGTGAAGCGCCTGATCGGCTATATCGAGAGCCGCAACCTGATCGTCTGCCGCACAGACCTGGCGGGCAAGCGCTCGATCACGATCCCGGGACTCGGCTGGACGACGCTGCCGGCAGAGGCGGCTTAATTAGAACGCGAAAGCGAAGACCAGTCCGGCGACCACGCCGATCTGCACGATCGCGATCATCTGCAGCCGGCCGACGAACGGCTGCTTGCGAGTCTTGTGGCGAAAACGACGGCGCGCCCAGAAGGCGCCGGGGCTGCCACCGAGCGCGACGAACCAGAGCAAACGGGATTCGGGGATGCGCCATGCGCCGCCCAGCGATCGGCGCTTGTCCAGCGCGAACGCGGCGACCGTGACCGCGTTGATCACCAGAAACAGAAATGACGCCGCAGCGATCGATACGAGCATGGCTCACCGCTACCGCGTCGACGTTGACGCGGCGTCCACCCCGGCGTCGATGACGCATCGCGAGGGAGACACCGCGCAGAGACCGATCGTCAGATCATCCCCAGTGCCTGGAGATACACCTCGAGGATCGCCTCCTCCTCCTGATATTCTTCCTTCTTCTTCTTGCGGATCGACAGGATCTTGCGGATCGCCTTGGGGTCGTAGCCACGGCCCTTGGCCTCGGCCATCACGTCCTTGATGTCGTCCGCGATACCCTTCTTCTCTTCTTCAAGACGCTCGGCGCGCTCGATCAGCAGGCGCAGTTCGTCCGCTGCGACCGCGCCGCCGCCCATTCCGTGTTGGCGTTCGTCCGTCATGATACTCGTCCCCATTCGCTCGAAACACAGACCCGCATGCGGCGACCGGGGTCCCAAGGACCGCCGATGAATCGCGCCGCTGCAAGTGCGGCGCCGCGTCTAGGCGGTAACCGTTCGCGGCTCAAGCGACCCCGGGTCAGACGACCGCATTCTTGGCGACGCTCTGCTTCATCCGTTCGAGCTGCTCCGGCGTGGCGTCGCCCTGATGCTGCGCCTTCCACTGCGAATAGGGCATGCCGTACACCGCCTCGCGCGCCGCATCCTTGTCGAGACCACCAGCCTCCTCGACCCAGTCGGACAGACAGTTGCGGCAGAATCCCGCCAGACCCATCAGGTCGATATTCTGCGCATCGTCGCGGTGGCGCAGGTGGCGGATCAGCCGGCGAAAGGCCTGCGCCGCTACGGCATCGTCGAGTGTGTCCAGCGTGTCGCTATCGTGGTTCATTCGTATGCTCCGTAGTTGATCCCACCGAGATAGGGTTTAAGGCCCGTGGCGGCAAAGACCTCCCCCAGGAAACGCAACGCATGACCATGGCCATCGCACCCCGCTCGCGCAAAGTCCGCATCCTCGCGACGCTAGGCCCTGCCAGCAGCACGCCCGAGATGATCGCGACGCTGTTCCGCACCGGCGCCGACGCGTTCCGCATCAACATGAGCCACGGCGACCAGCAGTCGAAGATAGCGGTGATCCAGGCGATTCGTGCGCTGGAGAAGCAATATCGTCGTCCCTCGACGATCCTCGCCGATCTTCAGGGTCCCAAGCTGCGCGTCGGCAAGTTCGACGGCGGCCGCACCGTGCTCGAAACCGGCTCGACCTTCGTGCTCGACCGCGACACGACGCCGGGCGATGCGACCCGCGTCGAGCTGCCGCATGACGAGATCTTCGCCGCGATCGAGCCGGGCGCGCGCCTGCTGCTCGACGACGGCAAGCTGGTGCTGCGCGTCGTCTCGCACAGCCCGCGCGAAATCACGACGCGCGTCGAGGTCGGCGGTGCGCTGTCGAACAACAAGGGGCTGAACGTCCCCGACGTCGTGCTGCCGATGGCCGCGCTGACCGAGAAGGATCGCAGCGATCTCGACTTCGCGGTCGACCAGGGCGTGGACTGGATCGCGCTGTCGTTCGTCCAGCGCCCCGAGGATCTGTGGGAAGCGCGCAAGCTGATCGGCGGCAAGGCCGCGCTGCTCGCAAAGATCGAGAAGCCCGCCGCGATCGAGCGGCTCGAGGAGATCGTCGAGGCGTGCGACGGCGTGATGGTCGCGCGCGGCGATCTCGGTGTTGAAATGCCCCCGCAGGCGGTGCCGCCGCTGCAGAAGCGCATCGTCGAGGTGTCGCGCCGCATGGGCCGCCCGGTGGTGGTCGCGACTCAGATGCTCGAATCGATGATCACCTCACCCTCGCCGACGCGCGCCGAGGTCTCGGACGTCGCGACCGCGGTCTATGACGGTGCCGATGCGATCATGCTCTCGGCGGAAAGCGCCGCGGGCGCATGGCCGGTCGAATCGGTCGCGATGATGGACGCGATCGGCGTGTCGGTCGAGGCCGATCCCGAGCATGGCGACCGCATGCACTTCACCGTGATGAAGCCCGATCCGACGACCGCCGACGCGCTGGCCGAGGCGGCGAAGAACATCGCCGCGACGGTATCCGCGGTCGCGATCATCTGCTTCACCACCTCGGGCTCGACCGCACGGCGGATCGCGCGCGAGCGGCCCTCGGTGCCGCTGCTGGTGCTGACGCCGAGCCAGGACACCGCGCGCCGCCTCGGCCTGTTGTGGGGCACGCATGCGGTCCACACCCGCGACGTCGAATCGTTCGAGGACATGGTCGCCAAGTCGAAGCGCATGGCGCTGCGCCACGGCATGGCGAAGGCGGGCGACCGCGTGATCGTGCTCGCGGGCGTGCCGTTCCGTACGCCGGGCTCGACCAACGTGCTGCATGTCGTCCGGATCGTCGGCGACGAGCTGAAGGGCCACCACTCACAGGTCTGAGGCGGCTCCCCCTAGCGCTCCCCCCTAGCGCTCCTCGGCCAAATCCGCGATGGCTGGTACAAGGACCGGACGGGGGAGCAACCGCATGACGTTACGCGAAAAGATCGGCTGGGGTGCGATGAGCCTGCTCGGGGCGTGCGCGCTCGCGGTGGTCGCGTTCCAGCGCGGCGAGCATGTCAACGCGCTGTGGATCGTCGCCGCGTCGGTCTCGGTCAACCTGATCGCCTATCGCTTCTACGCCCGCTATATCGCGCGCAACGTCATGCAGCTCGATGCGACGCGCCCGACCCCGGCCATCCGCCGCGCCGACGGGCTCGATTATGTCGCGACCGACCGCAACGTCCTGTTTGGCCACCATTTCGCCGCGATCGCCGGCGCCGGACCTCTGGTCGGGCCGGTGCTCGCGGCGCAGATGGGCTATCTCCCCGGCACGCTCTGGATCCTCGCCGGCGTCGTGCTGGCGGGCGCGGTGCAGGACTTCATGATCCTGTTCATCTCGATGCGCCGCGACGGCCGCTCGCTCGGCGAGCTGATCCGCATGGAAATGGGTGCGGTGGCAGGCACGATCGCGCTGATCGGCGCCTTTGCGATCATGGTCATCATCCTCGCGGTGCTCGCGCTGATCGTCGTCCGCGCGCTCGCGGGCAGCCCGTGGGGGCTGTTCACCGTCGCGGCGACGATCCCGCTCGCCTTCGCGATGGGGATCTACACGCGCTGGATCCGCCCGGGCCGCATCGGCGAGGTCTCGATCCTCGGCGTCATCGGCCTGCTGCTCGCGATCGTCTATGGCGGCCAGGTCGCCGAGTCCGCCTTCTGGGGCCCGGTCTTCACGCTGACCCCGGTTCAGCTGTGCATCCTGATGGTCGGCTATGGCGCGGTCGCGTCGGTTCTGCCGGTCTGGCTGCTGCTCGCGCCGCGCGACTATCTGTCGACCTTCCTCAAGATCGGCGCGATCGTCGCGCTGGCTATCGGCATTGCGGTCGTCGCACCGCCGCTGCGCATGCCCGCGCTCACCAAGTTCATCGACGGCAGCGGTCCGGTCTGGTCGGGCGGGCTGTTCCCCTTCCTCTTCATCACGATCGCCTGTGGTGCAGTGTCGGGCTTCCACGCGCTGATCGCCAGCGGCACCACCCCCAAGCTGATCGCCAGCGAGGGCGACGCACCCTTTATCGGCTATGGCGCGATGCTGATGGAAAGCTTCGTCGCGATTATGGCGCTGGTCGGTGCGACGATCCTCGATCCCGGCATCTATTTCGCGATGAACAGCCCCGCCGCGGTGCTCGGCACCGACGCGGCGTCGGCGGCCGCCGCGGTCACCAACATGGGCTTCGCGATCACGCCCGAGGCGCTCGCGCAGGCCGCGCGCGACGTCGGCGAGACCACCATCATCAGCCGCACCGGCGGCGCGCCGACGCTCGCGGTCGCGATGGCGGAGATCTTCAGCAACCTGATCGGTGGTCAGGCGATGAAGGCGTTCTGGTATCACTTTGCGATCCTGTTCGAGGCGCTGTTCATTCTGACCGCGGTTGATGCCGGCACGCGCGCCGGGCGCTTCATGCTGCAGGACCTGATCGGGCTCGTGGTGCCGTCGTTCCGCAATGCCTCGGCGATCGGCCCGGGCATCGTCGCGACTGCGCTGTGCGTCACGGCCTGGGGTTTCTTCCTCTATCAGGGCGTCACCGATCCACTCGGCGGCGTGAACACGCTGTGGCCGCTGTTCGGCATCTCGAATCAGATGCTCGCCGCGGTCGCGCTGATCCTGGCCACGGTCGTGCTGTTCCGGATGAAGCGCCAGCGTTATGCCTGGGTGACGATCCTGCCCGCCGCGTGGCTGTGCCTGTGCACGATCACCGCGGGGCTGCTGAAGCTGTTCTCGAGCGATCCGAAGGTCGGCTTCCTCGCGCATGCGTCCAAGTTCGCGGACGCTGCGGCGCGCGGCGAGATCCTCGCGCCCGCCAAGACGATGGCGGAGATGCAGCGGATCATCTTCAACGACCGCATCGACGCGGCGCTGATCGCGCTGTTCCTCGGTGTCGTCGTGTCGATCCTCGCCTTCGGCATCCGCAGCTGCCGCGCGGCGCTGAAGGTCGATCGCCCGACCGTGACCGAGGTTCCGCCCATGCTGGTCCCGGCCGAATGACGCCGCGCATCCGCCACTTGCTGGCGCGCGCGCGCGAAACCGCGCTGATGATGGTCGGCCAGCCCTCCTACGCCGCCTATCTGCAGCACATGGCCGAGCATCACCCCGGCCATGCGGCGATGGATCCCGCGGCGTTCTTCCGTGACCGCGAGCAGGCGCGCTACGGCGGCAAGGGCGGTGGCCGATGCTGCTGAACGACCCGCCACGCTCGATCGTCGCCGCGCTGCGCAGCGCGACCGGCGGCGATCACGACCGCGTCGACACCGCCTATGGCGACTTCGACCTCGCTGCGCCCGACAGCTACCGCGCGTTCCTCCACGCGCACGCGCGCGCGCTTCCCGCAGCGGAGGATGCACTGGCAGCCGCCCCGGGCCTGCCGCGCTTCCCCCCCCGCACGCCCCTCCTCGCCGCCGACCTCGCGGCGCTGGGCGAGACGATGCCTCCACCCCTGCCCTTCACGCTGCCCGCAGGCGACGCGGCGGCCTGGGGCGCGCTCTATGTCGTGGAGGGATCGCGGCTCGGCGGCATCATGCTCGCGCGTACCGTGCCCGACGGGCTGCCGACCGCCTATCTCGGCGCACGCCATCTGTCGGGCGAATGGCGCGAGCTGCTCGGCGCGCTCGACAACGCTGCGACGCTTGCGGGATCGGACGTCTGGATCGACGAGGCGATCACCGGCGCGCGCGCGACCTTCGATCTGTACCGCCGCGCCGCCGCCGCGCGCTGAGCCTCAGTCCTCGATCGGGGCGGTCATGATCACGCGCAGCCCGGGCATGTTGTCATGCTGCGCGATCGATCCCGACAGCCGCCCGACCACCGCGTTCATCATCCGGCTGCCGAACCCGACGCGCGTGCCGGTCTGGCCCACTCCCTTGTCCGCGACGATCAGTCGGATCTGGTTGCGATATTGCTCGAGCGCGATCAGGATCGGCCCGGGCTGTCCGCCATAGGCGTATTTGCTGGCGTTGATGACGAGCTCGGTCAGGATCAGCCCGACATTGACCGCGCGGTCGGTCGGCATCAGCACGGGCGCGAGGTCGAGCCGCATCTGCGCTGCCCAGTCCTGCCCCAGCGTCCCCTTCATGTCGCCCGCCAGTTCCTCGAGATAGCGCGCGAGGTCGACCGACTGGACCTGGTCGTCGCGGTACAGCCGCCGGTGCACCAGCGCGACCGCGGACAGCCGTGCCTGCGCCTCGGCAAGATGCGCTGTGACGTTGGCGTCGCCTGCCGCCTTGGCCTGCAGCGCGAGGAAGGCGGAGACCATCTGCAGGCTGTTCTGCACACGGTGATTGACCTCCTTCATCAGGACGTCCTTCTGCTCGATCAGCACGTCCTTTTCGGCCAGCGTCCGCTGCAATTCGCGGTTGAGCGCGCGCATCCGGTTGCTCGCATAGCTGTCGTGGAACATCCGACGCAGGCGATAGCCGGCCTCGATCTCCTCGAGCGACCAGCGCCGCGATTCGCCGCGCACCTCTTCGGTCCATGACGCGAACGACGTGCGCGGCGTCAGCTGTTCAGCGGGATCGCCCGACGTCGCCTTATGCGGATTGCCTGCCCATTCGATCTCGGTGATCCGCTCGGCGCGGAACCACAACAGCACCGCGCCCTCGTCGATCAGCGGCATCGCAAGCAGCCCGCTTGCCTTCGACCGATAGCGTTCCGCCGGTGGGTAGAGCGTCGACAGCGCATGCGTCGAAACGATGTCGCCTGTCCCGCGGCTGCGGATCCACTCGACCAGGTCCAGTACGTCTCTGTCGTCCGGACACTGGCCGTCGCGCTGCACCGCGCCGTGCTGGACGAGCGCGAAGCCGTCACTCGCCAGCATCCGGCGCAGGTCGTCGCCGACCGCCGCCGCGGTCCGCTGTGCGCTGCCCTCGGTGGCCATCTTGAGCACGACGACGTCTTCCACCGACCGCAGCCGCAGGCGTTCGCGGTATCCCTCGGCCTCCTCCTTCGCGCGGATCTGTCGGGCGAGGCTGCTCGCCAGCGTGCTCGCGGTCGCGCGGATATCGGGCGCCAGCGTCCGCGGCGTCATGCTGTGGCAGGCGATCATCCCCCACAACAGCCCGTCCTTGACGATCGAGATCGACGCGGACGCCACGACGCCCATATTGGTCATGTAGCGCAGATGGATCGGCGACACGCTGCGCAGCGCGACGTCGCTCAGGTCGAGCGTCTCGAACCCTGCGGGGCGCAGGATCGCAGGCGTATAGACCGCATGCGGGATCGCGCGCGTCCGGTTGCGGACATACAGCGCGCGCGCCTGTTTCGGGATGTCGGTCGCAGGAAAATGATGGTTAAGGAAGCTGTGCAGCGCGGGATCGCGATCCTCCGCCATCACGCGTCCGGATTCATCGTCGAGAAAGCGATAAACCATGACCCGGTCGAACCCGGTCAACGTCCGGAACGCGACCGCCGCCTGTTCGCACAGCGCCTGGAGACTGCCCGACCGCTCGAACGCGGTCGCCATCGAATCGAGCCAGCCGAGCACGGTCGCGGCGCTCGACGGCGCCGTCGTGGCGGGCTCGAGCTCGACGAGGACGTGTTCCTCGCTCGCATGCAGGACCATGTGGAACTGCTCGCTGGTACCCGCGACCAGCGTGCCGACGGCAGCGCCGATCATGCTGCCGCGCCCCGATCGCTCCGCCAGCAGCGCGGCAACGTCCTGGCCGATCAGCGTCGCGAGGTCTGCGCCCAGCCAGTCGGGGGTCAGCCGCGTCTCGATATCGCCCGCGCCCGCAACGACGCGCAGGCTCGCCGCATCGGCGACGAGCAACAGCCCGTGCGGCTGGATCGCGCCGGGAATGTGTATGGGCTCCCGATCGCAGGCCGTAAGGTCCAACGCGGTATCAGTCACAGATGCTGGGCCTTTCCGTCAAGCCGCGACCATGTCGTTTCGCGCGTGGAAAAGCAAATAAGCCAAGGCAGTTACGCCACCGGTGCCATCGCCTCCACGCGCGCATCAGCCCGGTCTGCATAGCGGCGCGCGATCACCGCACAGGCGATCAGCTGGATCTGGTGGAACAGCATCAGCGGCAACAGGATCACGCCGACCTGCGCCGCGGGGAACAGCACGCCGGCCATCGGCACCCCCGACGCCAGGCTCTTCTTCGATCCGCAGAACAGCAACACGATCGCATCCTCGCGCGGCAACCGCATCAGCCGCGCGATGGTCAGCGTCAGCGCCAGCACGATGGCCAGCAGGGCACAGGAGAGCAGCCCGATCAGGAGCAGGTCGCCGAGCGACACCCGGCTCCACAGCCCCTCGACCACCGCCGCGCCGAACGCGCCATAGACGACGAGCAGGATTGATCCGCGATCGACGATCGTCAGCATCGCCTTGCGCCGCGTCACCCATGCACCGATCCAGGGCCGCAGCACATGCCCCGCCACGAACGGCACGAGCAGCTGGACAATGATCGTCTCGACGCTCTCGATCGACATCCCGCCGGCATTGCCTGCGCTCCGCATCAGCAACGCGACCAGCGCGGGGGTGATTAGTATGCCGAGCAGGTTGGAAAAGGATGCGCTGCAGACCGCGGCCGCGACATTGCCGCGCGCGATCGCGGTAAAGGCGATCGACGACTGGACCGTCGAGGGCAGCAGCGTCAGGAACAGCACGCCCGTCGCCATCCGCGCGTCGACGAAGGGCAACGCGGTCAGCCCGAGCCCAAGCGCGGGAAAGGCGACGAACGTCACCCCCAGTACGGCGAGGTGAAGCGGCCAGTTGCGCAGCCCGTCCCAGATCGCCGCGCGCGACAATTTCGCGCCGTGAAGGAAGAACAGCAGAAAGATCGCGACGTCGGCGACATAGCCGACGATCGTCGCCGCCTGTCCCCGCGCGGGCACCAGGCTCGCCAGTACGACGGTGCCGAGCAGCATCAGGATGAACGGCTCGAAGATCGATAGGAAGCGCCGGATCACGGATGCGCGGTCACATAGGCCTCGAGGGTCGCCAGATGCCCGGCGATCGCTTCGTCATCGAGGAAGCTGCCGAGGAAGCTGTTGCGCGCCAGCGTGACGATCTGCCCGCGCGACAGGTTGCGCGCACGCGCAGTCTGACGGTAGTTCTCGCCGATATAGCCGCCGAAATAGGCCGGATCATCCGAATGGATCGTCGCACGCAGGCCGAGATCGAGCATCCGGTCGATCGGGTGATCCTCGATCCGGTCGACGTTGCGCAGCGCGACGTTCGACAATGGGCACACGGTCAGCGTCATTGCCTCGCGCGCGAGCCGCGCGACCAGCACCGAATCCTCGAGCGCACGGTTGCCGTGATCGATCCGGTCGACGCGCAGGATGTCGAGCGCCTCGTGGATATAGGCGGGCGGGCCCTCCTCGCCGGCATGCGCGCACAGCAGCAGCCCGGCTTCCGCCGATGCTTCGAACACGCGCGCGAACTTCGACGGCGGATGCCCCATCTCGGACGAATCGAGCCCGACGCCGATCATCTGGTCGAGCCAGGGCTCGGCCTGTTCGAACGTCCTGAACGCATCCTCCTCGTCGAGATGCCGCAGATAGCTCATGATCAGGCCGATGCTCATCCCGTGCTTCGCCCGCGCCGCATCGATCCCGGCGAACAGGCCGTTGGCGACGACGTCGAACGGGATACCACGGTGCGTGTGCGTCTGCGGATCGAAGAAGATCTCGGCATGGACCACGCCGTCCTGCGCGACCCGATCGAAATAGGCGAGCGCCAGATCGTGGAAATCCTCCTCGGTCTGCAGCACGGCCGCGCCCGCATAATAGATGTCGAGAAAGGTCTGGAGGTTGGTGAAGCTGTAGGCCGCGCGCACGTCCTCGACGCTCTTGAACGGGATCGTGACCTTGTTGCGCTCGGCGAGCGCGAACATCAGCTCGGGCTCGAGGCTGCCCTCGATATGCAGATGCAGTTCGGCCTTGGGGAGGTTGGTGATGAAGTCGTCTGTCATGCTCGATCCCGTCGTGATGTGCGTCACCGCGCAACCATTCCGCGCGTCACGCACTTTGCGCAAGGTCGAAACCCGTTGCATGACATCGCTGTCACGTTACCGCGGACCGGCTATTGCCGCCTCTTACCGATCACGCGAAGGACCCATCGATGCCCACAGGACTGGTCGCACTGCTCGACGACATTGCCGGGATCACCAAGCTCGCCGCGGCCAGCCTCGACGATATCGGTGCCGCGACCGGCAAGGCGGGCAGCAAGGCGATCGGCGTGGTGGTCGACGATGCCGCGGTCACGCCGCGCTACATGGTCGGGTTCTCGCCCAAGCGCGAATTGCCGATGATCGGCAAGATCGCACTCGGTTCGTTCCGCAACAAGCTGCTCTTCATCCTCCCCGCAGCACTTGCGCTCAGCGCGTTCGCGCCTTGGGCGCTGACCCCGTTGCTGATGATCGGCGGGACCTATCTCTGCTTCGAGGGTGCGGAAAAGATCCTCGAAGCGCTCGGCGGCGGCCATGCCGAAGCCGAAGCCACCGACTCGATCGATCCGAAGACGCTCGAGGACCAGAAGGTCTCTGGCGCGATCCGCACCGATTTCATCCTGTCGGCGGAGATCATGGTGATCGCGCTGTCGGACGTTGCCGCCGAACCGATCTGGGAACAGGCCATCGTGCTTGCACTGGTCGGCGTCGCGATCACGATCCTCGTCTACGGCGTCGTCGCGCTGATCGTGAAGATGGACGATATCGGCCTGCACCTGACCGAGCGGAAAAGCCCCGCGGTCCAGGCGTTCGGACGCGGCCTGGTCAAGGGCATGCCGGTCGTCATGTCGGTGCTGTCGGTCGTCGGCACTGCGGCGATGGTCTGGGTCGGTGGACAGATCATCGTCCACGGGATCGAGGATTTCGGACTGACGACGATCCCGCACTTCATTCACGATGCCGCCGCGGGCGCCGCCGCCGCGGTGCCGGTCGCCAAGGGCGTGGTGAACTGGGTGGTCAACGCCGCATTGTCGGGCGTGGTCGGCCTGATCCTCGGCGGCGCGATCGCACTTGGCCTCCACGCGGTGAAGAAGCCCAAGGCGCACTGAGCGGCTAGCGGCTCCTTCCATTCCCGTCCTCCTGACGAAAGTCAGAATCCAGAGCCAAGAACGTCAGCGCCCATTACCCTGGATCCTGACTTTCGTCAGGATGACGGCGTAGGGGAAGCAGCCTGCCCGGTAGGGCGTGGGAAATGCGCCCCCTATTTCGCCGTCCACTTGTCCATCCAGCCGATCACCTCGCCATACCATTGCAGGCTGTTTTTCGGCTTCAGCACCCAGTGATTCTCGTTCGGGTTGACCAGCAACCGCGACGGGATCCCGCGCCGCTGCAACGCGGTGAAGCTCGCGAGCCCCTGCGTGTAGGGAATGCGGAAATCCTTCTCGCCGGTGATCACCAGCATCGGCGTCTTCCAGTTGGCGACGAAGTTGACCGGGTTCCATTTCTCGAACGTGGCCGGATCCTCGTAATAGGTCTTGCCGCCATGCTCCCACTCGTCGAACCACAGCTCCTCGGTCTCGTACGCCATCGCGCGCGCATCGAAGACGCCGTCATGCTGGACGATGCACTTGAACCGGTCGGGCCACTTCCCCTCGATCCAGTTCATCATATAGCCGCCATAGGACGCGCCGAGCGCGCAGGCGCGGTCGCCGTCGAGCCAGCCGAATTTGGCAGTCGCCGCCGCCAGCCCCTTTTGCAGATCCTCGAGCGGCCAGCCGCCCCAATTGTTGCTGATCGCGTCGGTGAAGGCCTGGCCGTACCCCGTCGACCCGTGGAAATCGACCGCGACCAGCCCGTAGCCCGCACCCGCGAACACCGCCGGATTCCAGCGATAGGACCAGCTGTTGTTGCTCGACCCCTGCGGCCCGCCATGCACCATATAGGCGACCGGGACCTTCCCATTCTGGGTCGAGGCCGGGCTGCCATACGGCTTCACCGCATAGCCCCAGACGATGTCGTCGTTCGCGCCCTTGAAGTTGAACCGCGTGACAGTCGGCATGTCGATGCCCGCGAGCTTTGCCGCGTTGACCGAGGTCAGCCGCTCCGGCTTCGGCATCCGCTTGCCCTTCACCGCCAGCGCATAGAAATCATCGGGCGCGGTCAGGCTGCTGATCGCGACGACGACGCCCTTGGGCGTCGGCACGACCGCGCCGACATGGCCCTCCTGCGTCAGTCGCGTCACTGCGCCCGTGGCAGGGTCGACCGCGAACACCGGAGTCTCCTGCGTGTCGTCGGCGGTGACGTAGATCCGCTTGCTGTCGGGGCTCCACGCGATCGACGCGACCGAGCGATCCCAGGCTTGCGTCATCGCGCGGACCTGACCGCTCGCCAGGTCGCGCGTCATCAGTACCTGGCGATCCGCTTCGAACCCGGCGCGCGCCATTGCGAACCAGGCGAGCGTGCGGCCATCGGGCGACACCGTCGGCAGATTGTCCATGCCGGTGTTCGCCGCCGTCAGGTTGACCGGTGCCGCGGAGCCGTCCGCAGGGACCGAGAAGATGTCGAGATTGGTCGAGGTCGCTTCGATGCGCCCCGCCTCGCGCAGTGCGAAATACAGCGTCCGGCCGTCCGCGCTCCACGACACTTCCTCGCCACCGCCAAACGGCTTCGACGGCGCGTCACCAATCAGACCGCCAGTGACCGCGACGCCGTCTCCCTGCGCGCCCGCGGCCGTCAGCGGCAGCACGAACAGCTGCGACCGGTCGCCATTCGACCATGTGTCCCAGTGCCGCACGAACAGCTGATCATAGGTCCGCCCCGCCCCGGCATTCGGGTCCTTCTTGACCATCGCGGGCGCTAGGCTCGGCGCGCCGGGCTTGCGGTCGGCCCAGATCACCAGCTTGTCCCCGGTCGGTGCGACCTTGAACCCGCCGAAACCGCCCTCGAAGCTCGTCAGCTTGCGCGGCGTGCCGCCGGCGATGCCGATCGACCAGACCGCGTCGCTGCCGCCCTTGTCCGACTGATAAAAGACGGTTGCGCCATCGGCGGAGAATTGCGCGCCGGTCTCGTTCACATCGGCTTCGGCGATCAGCGGTTCGGGCTTCGCACCCTTGCGGCTAAGGTCGAGCCGCCACAGGTCGAACCGGCCGCGATCGGCGGCGAGATCGGTCTCGCGTTGCTCCCACACCAGCCAGCGGCCGTCCTTCGACACGGCGGGCGAGGACACGCGCGACAGCTTGACGACATCGTCGATGGTCAGCTGGCGGGCGGTGGCGGGGGCGCTTGCAAGAGCGAGCACGGCGAGGCTTGCGGACAGCAGGATCTTCATGCGCGTCTGCATAGAATGCTTGCACGATCGCGCGCAATCGCCACGTCGTCGGGCACGATGACGCGTAAATCCTCCTTCCCGCCCGTGGCCGCCGACGATGCGCGGCTGCTCGTCCTCGGCAGCCTGCCCGGCGACCGTTCGCTTGCCGAAGCGCGCTATTATGCGCATCCGCAGAACCAGTTCTGGGCGCTGATGTCGGGCGTCGTGGCGCGCGATCTGGTCGCGCTGGCCTATGACGAGCGGCTGGTCGCGTTGCGCGATGCGGGCGTGGCGCTGTGGGACGTGATCGGGTCGGCGCACCGCGTCGGCAGCACCGACGCCGCGATCCTCGATGCGCAGGACAATGCGGTCGCCGACCTTGTCGCGCGCCTGCCCGACCTCCGCGCGATCGCGTTCAACGGCGCCACCGCGTTGAAGCTGGGGCTCAGACAGGGGCTCGGAACGCTCGGCCCGCAGATCGTCGCGCTGCCGTCGAGCAGCCCGCTCCACACGATCGGCCGCGCCGCCAAGCAGCCTGCCTGGGACGCGCTCGCCCCCTTCCTCGCCGTGACGCGCTAGATCCGCACCGCGCCTGCCGCGCACACATCGGCGATCGTCGGCCAGCCATTGACCGCCATCAGCAGATCCGCCTCCGCCAGCAGGCACCGCAGCACATGCGCCGCCCCCGCCGCCCCATCGAGCGCGAGGCCATACGCATAGGGCCGTCCGACCCCGACCGCGCGCGCGCCGAGCGCGATCGCCTTCACCACGTCGCTCCCCGACCGGATCCCTGAATCGAACAGCACGGGCACGTCGCCCGCTGCGGCGACCACACCCGGCAGCATGTCGATCGCCGCGATCCCGCCATTGGCCTGCCGCCCGCCATGGTTCGAACAATAGATCGCATCCGCTCCCGCATCGATCGCGCGCCGCGCATCGTCGGGATGGCAGATCCCCTTCAGGATCAGCGGCAATGTCGTCAGCGAGCGCAGCCACGCCATGTCGTCCCAGGTCAGCACCTTGCCGAACACGCCTGCCCATTGCCGCACCGCAGCCGCGCCATCCTCCTCGGGCGGCTTGGCGAGCATCGCGCGAAAGACGGGGTCTGAGAAATAGTTCATCAGCACCGCGCCGCGCAGCTGCGGGAAGTTCGCGACGTTCAGGTCGCGCGGCCGCCATCCCGTCACCCAGGTGTCGAGCGTGACGACGATCCCCTTATACCCCGCCGCCTCGGCCCGGCGCACCAGGCTCTCGGCCAGCGCCTTGTCCTTGGGCGTGTAGAGCTGGAAGAACCCCGGCGTCTCGCCCAGCGCCCCCGCCACGCTTTCGAGCGGATCGTTCGACAGCGTCGACGCCATCAGCGGCACCCCCGTCTCGGCCGAGGCGCGCGCGGCGGCGAGATCGCCGTGACCGTCCTGCGTGCAGATTCCGATCACCCCGACCGGCGCCATGAAGACCGGGCTCGGCAGCCGCATCCCGAACAGCTCGACCGAAAGGTCGCGCCTGCTGCAATCGACCATCATCCGCGGCGTCATGCCCCAGTGGCGGAACGCATGTGCATTGTTGTCCTGCGTGAATTCGTCGCCGCAGCCGCCCTGGACATAGCCCAGCACCGATGGCGGCATCGCCGCGCTCGCGCGCTGTTCGAGCGTCGCGTAATCGACCGGCAGCTTGGGGATCACGCCGCTCAGACCGGCGTTGTAAATCGCGTTCTGGTAATCGCCGAAATGCGGCATCCGCCTACTCCTATCGACGGCGTTACACCCGTCCTGACGGCAAATGTAGCGCTCAGCCGTCGAGCCGCGCCAGAAATTCCTTTGCCTGCGCCAGCGTCGCGTCCCGGTCCGCCGGCTTCATCTTAGCCCAGTTGCGATACGGCATCGCCAGTCGCGGGTTGCGATCGAGCTTGTCCGCGTTGCGTACCAGGAAATCCCAGTACAGTGCATTGAAAGGACACGCATTCTCCCCGACGCGCTGCTTCACGTCATAGCGGCAATGCCCGCAATAATCCGACATCCGGTTGATATACGCGCCCGACGCCGCATAGGGCTTCGACCCCAGCAACCCGCCATCCGCGAACTGGCTCATGCCCAGCGTATTGGGCAGCTCGACCCATTCATACGCATCGGCATAGACCTCCAGATACCATTCATGGACCTGCTTCGGGTCCGCGCCGATCAGCAGCGCGAAATTGCCCGTCACCATCAACCGCTGGATATGATGCGCATAGGCATGGTCGAGCGTCTGTCCGATCGCCTGCGACAGGCAGTGCATGTCGGTCTCGCCGGACCAGTAGAAGCCCGGCAGGTCACGCCTCGCATCCAGGAAGTTGCGCTCGACATACTCCGGCCCCTCGCGCCAGTAGATGCCGCGCATATATTCGCGCCAGCCGATGATCTGGCGGATGAACCCCTCGGCACAGTTGAGCGGAACGCGCCCGGCGGCATATTCCGCCTCGACCGCACGGCACAGTTCGACCGGATCGAGCAGCCCCGAATTGATATAGGGCGACAGCACCGCGTGCCACAGGAACGGCTGGTCGGTCAGCATCGCATCCTGATAATCCCCGAACCGCGGCAGCGCATGCTTGAGGAAATGCCGCTGCTGCTTGAGCGCGTCCTCGCGCGTCGTCGCGAAGTCGAACGCATCGAGGCTGCCGGGATGCTCGCCGAACCGCGCCGCGACCATCGCGAGCACCTCGGTCGTGATCGCATCGGGGGCAAAGGAGAGCGGGCGCGGCATCAGCAGGTCGGCCTTGGCCGGCTTGCGGTTCTCCGCATCGTAATTCCACTCGCCCCCCTCGGGCTTCTCGCCATCCATCAGCAACCCGGTGCGGCGGCGCATCTCGCGGTAGAAATACTCCATCCGCAACTGCTTGCGCCCCTCCGCCCAGGCCTCGAACTCGGCATGGCTGGCGAGGAAGCGGTCGTCGGCGCGGATTTCGACCGGCAGGCCGAACAGCGTTTCCCACGCGTCCAGCATCCCCGCAACGCGCCACTCGCCGGCCTCGGTGACGATGATCCGCGCCGGATCATGCCGCCCGATCGCGCGCGCGACCTCGCCGGTGAAGCTGCCGGTCGACTCCGGATCGTCGAGCGTGACGTAGTCGACGGTCCAGCCCGCCTCGCGCAGTGCCTCGGCGTGATGCCGCATCGCCGACAGGATATAGGCGATCTTCCGGCGATGATGGCGGACATAGGTCGTCTCGTCGGCGACCTCCATCATCAGCACGATCGTCGCCGCCGGGTCGGCCCCGTTCAGCGAGGCGATCTGCAGCGAGAGCTGGTCGCCGAGGATCGGCACGAGCGTGGTTTTCTTGGAGCGCATCGCATCCTACATGGCGGACCATGACCGCTCCTACAAACCCGTTATATCTGGGCCAGAACAGCGCCCTCCCCGCCTCGCCCGAAGAGGCCGTGCTCGATTACGTGCCCAACCCGCGCGTCGGCCGGACCTATCTGGTGCGGTTCGCGGTGCCCGAATTCACCTCGCTCTGCCCGGTTACCGGCCAGCCCGACTTTGCGCATCTCGTCATCGATTATGTCCCCGGCGAGACGATCGTCGAATCCAAGTCGCTCAAGCTGTTCCTGGGCAGCTTTCGCAACCATGCCGGCTTCCACGAGGACTGCACGGTCGGCATCGGCGAGCGGCTGTTCGACGAAATGAAGCCGGTCTGGCTGCGGATCGGGGGCTATTGGTATCCGCGCGGCGGGATCCCGATCGACGTCTTCTGGCAGTCGTCGGCGCCCCCTGCCGATCTCTGGCTGCCCGATCAGGGCGTCGCCCCGTATCGCGGGCGTGGCTGACGCTGTCGTCGCATGCAGTGATGTTGATAAAGTTTAACATCAAAGCGTGTGTTGCAGTGCAATATTAATGCAACTTTCATACCTTGTCAGCCGTTGGGGGTGAGCGCGATGCCGGGTTAGCCTGTTATGCGCGCTCAGACAAAGGACAGGGTATGGCGTTACCGGCGGACGGGACCAAGATCACGCGGCTGGCACTCATTGGCAATTTTTTGCCGAGGCGGTGCGGTATCGCGACATATACGACGGATGTGTTCACCGCGATGCGGGCGCGCTTTCCCGAGGTCGCGGTCGACGTCTATGCGATGGATGATCATCCTGGCCTGTACGAGTATCCGCCGGAAGTCGTTGGAACGATCCCCGAAACTGACCTGACCGCCTATCTGGATGCCGCGCGCAAGATTGATGCGAGCGGCGCCCAGGCAATCTGGGTTCAGCACGAATACGGCATCTATGGTGGCCCGGCCGGGGACTATCTGCTCGCGCTGCTCGACCGCACGACGCTGCCGGTCGTCGTTGCGTTGCACACGATCCTCGAACGTCCCAATCCCGACGAACGCCGCGTGATGGAGGGCCTGTTGCGCCGTGCCGCGCGCGTCATCGTGATGGCGGAGCGTGGCCGCGACATCCTCCAGCGCGTTTATGGCGCCAGCCCGCGGCAGATCGTGATGATCCCGCACGGCGTGCCCGATCGTGACCTCGTCGAACCCGACACGCTGAAGGCGCAATTCGGCTGGGAAGGTCGCAAGGTCGTGCTGACCTTCGGGCTGCTCGCGCCGAACAAGGGCATCGAAACGGTGATCGAGGCGCTGCCCGCGGTCATCGAACGCCATCCCAATCTTCTCTACGTCGTGCTCGGCGCGACGCACCCCAATCTCGTCTCGCATCAGGGCGAGGCCTATCGTGATCGTCTCAAGGCGCTGACCGAAGCCCGTGGCGTGGCGGGCAATGTCGCCTTCATCGACGCGTTTGTCGAACATGACGAGTTGCTGAGCTATCTGCAGGCGGCAGATATCTATGTGACGCCCTACACCAACCCGGCGCAGATCACCTCGGGCACGCTCAGCTACGCCATCGGCGTCGGCAAGCCCGTCATCTCGACCCCGTACGTCCATGCGACGGAAATCCTCGCCGATGGGCATGGCGTCCTTGTCCCGTTCGGCGATGTCGCTGCCTTTGCGCGCGAAATCGACATGCTGCTGTCGAGTGATCGCGACCGCCATCGCCTGGCCGAACGCGCCTATGCGCGCGGTCGTACGATGATCTGGCCACAGCTTGCCGAAACATCGATGGCAGAGATCCGCGCGGTGGTCGCGGCACGCCCTTTTCGTCTGGCAAAACCTTCGCCCCCGTTGAAGCCGCTTGCGCCTGACTTCGCGGCCGTCGAACGGATGAGTGATTCGACGGGCATGCTCCAGCATTCGATCTACTCGATCCCCGATCGCCGGCATGGCTATTGCATCGACGACAATTGCCGTGCGCTCATGCTGATGAGTGCGATGCCGGACATGGATGAGGTCCAGCGTGACAAGTGGACGACGATCTATGCGTCGTTCGTACAATATGCCTGGAACCCCGACGAGCGTCGCTTTCGCAACTTCATGAGCTTCGACCGGACCTGGTGCGAGGATGTCGGGTCCGAGGATTCGAACGGTCGCACCGTCTGGGCGCTCGGCATCACCGCACGCGATGCACAGCTGGCCAAGCATCGCGACTGGGCGACGGCGATGTATGACTCGACCGCATCCTGTGCACTCGAGCTCGGCAGCCTGCGCGCTCAGGCCTTTGCGATGCTCGGCGCGGCGGCGATGCTCGAGGCCAGCCCCGGGCATCAGCTCTCGCTGTCGATCCTGGCAAAGTTCCCGGATGTCCATCTGGCACTGCTCGAGAAGACGCGACGTCCCGAGTGGCAGTGGTTCGAGATCGTCCTTGCCTATGACAATGCTCGCCTGCCACAGGCGCTCATCCGTGCGGGCCAGGCGCTCGGCCGCCAGGACCTGATCGATTGCGGTCTGGCGACACTCGAATGGATCGTCGCCAAGCAGACCTCGCCCGAGGGTCGCTTCCGCGCAGTGGGTACGGAAAGCTTCGGACGCTCCTATGAGGATCCGCTGCAGTTCGACCAGCAGCCGCTGGAGGCACAGGCCACCGTCGATGCCTGCATGGCGGCGTTCGAGGCCACCGGCGACCTGCGCTGGCGTGACGAGGCCGAGCGCGCCTATCGCTGGTTCCTGGGCGGGAATGACCTCAACCTGCCGCTCGCGAGCATTGCCGATGGTGGCTGTTTCGATGGATTGATGCCGACGGGATTGAACCGTAACCAGGGTGCAGAGTCGATTTTGGCGCTGCAATTGGCCAATTGTGCGATTTCGGGGGTATCAAACGCAGCCCAAAGCGTGGCAGGAGCCTCGCGCGTCGTCGCATAGCCTCGCTAGCGTCGGCGTCCCAAGGTGGAACGGCACGCGAGGCATAAGCACGATGGACCTGTTTACCCACCAGCTGCGGTTGCACGCCGACCCGTCACGGGTCGTCGTCCGGCCCTTTCATATCGCCTGGGCCGGCAATGCCGGTGCACCCAGTCGTACCGAGCGACTGGTCGGCGAAGTCCTCGAGATGACGAACGCCGAGGCGCGGATCCAGCTCGAGGTGGTGCTGAAGGATTTCGAGGCGCGGCACTGGCAGACGCGGCGCGTGTTCATGACGCGCTACGACCAGATCGAGGACATGCTCGGGCTCAACGGCGCGGATATCGGTGATGAGAAGCGCCAGCTGATCGGCGCCTATTTCTGTCATGAATACAGCTATGCCGCCGCCGCGCTGATGAACCCCAGCGCGGTGCCGCATTTCGACCAGTCGGGCATGCCCCCGGGCAGCCTGCGGATCCTGATGTCGATGCGCGCGGTGGGCGAAGGTCACATCTCGTCGGTCGCGTTCCGCGAAGGCATCATCACCGACCAGAATCTGATGAAGCTCGCGCCCGAGCCGCCCTTCGCCACCGCGACCGACGCGGTCGGCAGCGGCGAAGACGAGATGCCGCAGGGCCCCGTCACCGTTTATCGCCACCGCGACAGCACGCTCAGCGGCACTGTGATCTTCCCGATCACCCAGGCGCAGTCGAAGGGGCTGGAGGATCTGCGCATCGTCCGGTTCCAGCACGACAATGGCGATTATGAATGGATCGGCACCTACACCGCCTATAACGGTTCGGTCATCCAGTCCGAACTGATGCGGACGCGCGATTTCCGCGCGTTCGATCTCGTCCCGATGACTGGCCCCGCCGCGCGCAACAAGGGCATGGCGCTGTTCCCGCGCAAGGTGAACGGTCAGTATATGATGATAGGCCGGCAGGACGGCGAGAACCTGTTCCTGCTGAAGTCGGACACGCTGACCGACTGGGACGACGGCGAGAAGATCCTGACGCCGCTCTATCCATGGGAGCTCGTCCAGATCGGCAATTGCGGCCCGCCGATCGAGCTCGACGAGGGCTGGTTGCTGCTCACGCACGGCGTCGGCGCGATGCGCAAATATTCGATCGGTGCAGTGCTGCTCGACAAGGACGACCCGTCAAAGGTGATCGGCCGCACGCAGCAGCCGATCCTCGCCGCCAAGGATCAGGATCGCGAGGGCTATGTCCCCAACGTCGTCTACAGCTGCGGCGCGCTGCGCCACGGCGATGCGCTGTTCCTGCCTTACGGCATCGCGGACAGCTCGATCGGCTTCGCCTTCGTGAAGATCACGGACATGCTCGCCGCGATGAAGTGAAGGACGGTCGCTCCCTCCTTAGGACTCCACCCCGGCGAAGGCCGGGGCCCAAGTTGGGCGACGGAGATAATGGCGGACCGTGNAGGCGGGAGCCCAGTGAGGGGAACGGCCTTCGCGGGGAACCAGCCTCCTACCGCGACGCCACCATCGTCCGCCGGTACATCACCCAGGTCAGCAGCGCGAACAGCAGGGTCCCTCCGACCAGCGCGATGGGTATGAACCCCTCCCCGACCAGCGCCAGCGGCGTCTCCTGGTTGGTGAGATAGACGATCCCGGCAAACCCCACGCCCCACAGCGATTCACCGACGATCATTCCCGTCGCGGTCAGCACGCCCATCCGCCTGGCGAGCTCGGGATCGCGCGCGCGGTCTGCCCAGCGGTCATAGGCATAGCCGACCACCGCGCCGATCGTGACCGGCAACGTCACCGCCATCGGCAGATACACGCCCAGCCCGACGCCCAGCGGCGGCAACCGCAGCTTGCCCGCCTTGCCCAGCAGTTCGTCGAGCGCGATCACCGCGACCCCGGTCATCGCGCCATAGCCGATCATCGCCCAGTTGAGATTGCCCCCCAGCACGCCCTTGGCGAGCGCCGAGATCAGCGCGGCCTGCGGTGCGGCCAGCGCATTGGGCCCAGCCCCCGGCGCACCCGCAAAGCCGAGCGTGCTGCCGAGGAGGTTGAGTACCGGCGGCACGACGATCGACCCGAACACCACGCCGATCAGCAGCGCGACCTGCTGCTTCCATGGTGTCGCACCGACCAGCTGCCCGGTCTTCAGATCCTGAAGATTGTCGTTCGAGATCGTCGCGATGCCGAACACCACGCCCGTCACGATCAGGCCGTAGGCGACCAGCGCCTGCGTCGTCCCCGGCTCGACTGCGCGACCGAACCACGACACCAGCAGGATCGATGCGGCGAGGATGGCGAGGATGCCGATGCCCGACACAGGAGAGTTCGACGCGCCGATCAGCCCCGCCATGTACCCGCACACCGCCGCGATCACGAGGCCGATGACGAGGATGAACGCGAGACTCCCCGCGATCAGCCCGATCGCCGACGCCTCGAGCGGCCCGCCCTGGAGGACCGTCCACAGCAGGATCCCGATCGGGACGAGCATCGCCAGCGATGCAATCCCGACGATCCCGATCGGGATGTCGCGCTCCTCGAGTGCCAGCACTTCGCCGCCGCGCTTGGCTGCCGACGCCGCCAGCGCCGATCGCACGCCGCCGACCACGGGTCCTGCGATCTTGAGCAAGGTCCAGATCGCCGCGACGCCGATCACGCCCGCACCGAAGAACCGCACGTCCGACCGGAACACGGTCGTCGCGATCACCTCCGCGGTGCCGGTTACGCTTCCCGCCGAGGTCAGGATCGGCAGCAGGATCCACCAGCCGATCACCACGCCCGTAAACATTGCCATCCCGACCGAGATTCCGACCAGATGCCCCGCGCCCAGCAGCGCGAACGACAGTCCACCCGAAATCCCGGTCGCGCCTGCGCCGACGCGGAACCACGTCGCGGCCTCGGCAGCGACCAATTTGGTCTGCGTCAGGATCGCGAACCCGGCCGACACCAGCGCGTTGACGACGATGATGCCGAGCCCGCGTGCGCTCTCCTCGCCGCCCTCACGGCTGCCCGCGCCGACCTTGAGCACTTCTGCGGCCGCGCGGCCCTCCGGATAGGGCAGCACCGTGTCGACGACGAGTGCACGGCGCAGCGGGACCGAGAACAGCACGCCGAGCACGCCGCCGAACATCGTGATCGCCGCGGTGGTGAAGAACGGGAACCCCTGCCACCAGCCGATCATGACGAGGCCGGGCAGCACGAAGATGATCGCCGCGAGCGTGCCCGCGGCGGACGCGATCGTCTGGACGATGTTGTTCTCCAGAATCGTTGAATCCTTGAACAGCCGCAGCACCGCCATCGAGATCACCGCGGCGGGGATCGACGTCGCGAAGGTCAGCCCGATCTTCAAACCCAGATAGACGTTCGCCGCGGTGAACAGCAGCGTGATGATCGCGCCGAGCACGACCCCGCGAAAGGTAAGCTCGCGCATGCTCGTCTCGGGCCCGGTCTCGGATACGCCCCGCGTCGCGTCGGTCATCAGATCGTCCTAACCAGAAACACGTGCCCCGGCGGAGGCCGAAGCCCAGTCGGAACGTCCTCCAACCGGGCCTCGGCCTCCGCCGGGGTACTAGCCGTCAGGATGCCGCGCTCTTGCCGTGAGCGCAACCGGCCGGATCAGCGCGCCACCATCCGCCGCGCGAAATGCACAGTGACCGCGCGCGTCACGCTCTCCGCAATCCGCTGCCGCCCCTCGTCGCTGTCGAGAAACGCCGCGTCCTGCGGGTTCGAAATATAGCCCGTCTCGAACAGGATCGAGGGCATGTCGGGCGCCTTGAGCACCATCAGCGACGCCATGCGGTGGAAATTCGGCTTGAGCGGCATCAACGGCTTGGCCTCGCGTCCCAGCAACCGCGCGAACGTGGCGGACGCGTTCATCGTCTCGCGCTGCGTCAGGTCGATCAGGATCGACGACACGTCGGCAGGCGCCTCGCCCAGATTCACCCCGGAGATCACATCCGCCTTGTTCTCGCGCGCGGCTAGCCGCGCCGCCTCCTTGTCGGACGCAACCTCTGACAGCGTATAGGCAGTCGCGCCGCTCGCGCCTTCGGATCCGGTACTGTCGCAGTGGACCGAGATGAACAGGTCCCCCTTCAACCGCCGTGCGACGCCGTACCGCTCGCGCAGCACGAGGAACCGGTCGTCGCTCCGCGTCAGCGCGACGCGCACCCGGCCCGACGCGAACAGCGCGTCACGGATCGCCTTGGCGACCTTGAGGGTCACGTCCTTCTCGCGCAGCCCGTCAGGCCCGATCGCGCCGGGATCGACACCGCCATGTCCGGCGTCGATCACCACCAGCGGACGCATGTCGTCGCCCTCGACCCGCGGCAGCGCAATCCCGCGCGCGCGGGGCGGCACCGGGATCGACACCTTGTACCGCGGCGCCGGTCGTGCGGCGAAAGTGAACGGGAAGAAATTCAGCGGGCCGGCGATACTGGCCTGCGTAAAGGCCGCATCGTCGACGCGGCGCAAGGCCAGCGTCAATTCGCGTCCCTGCGAATCAAACCCGCCATCGGCGACGATGGCCGGCTCGGACAGGTCGAACAACATCCGCAGCCCGGAGCCGCCGTGCCGGCGCTGCGTGATGCGGGTCACGACGCCGCCCGGCCTCACGGGTCCGCCGGGCGTCGCGTTCGCAATATCGACCGCGATCTGCCGTTGTCCGGTCAGGATCTGGCTCGCGCCGCTGCTGACCGGTGCATCGAAGCGGATCACGATCTGCGTCCGGCCGATCGCGATGCTCTGTACAGTCGCCGCCAGCGCCGGAACGCCGGACAGCCAGCCGAGCAGCAGGGCGATGATCGCAACCATCCTGCGTCCATGCCGTGCGACCGCGCTGCCGGTCCAGCGAAAAGCCATTCTACACTCCCTGGATCGGTCGAGCCGACCGAAACGAGACGCCTACGCCACGCCCCCGCAAGAGGATCTTGCGGAGCAGGGTTAATAGCCTGTTTGCCTTGGTTTTCCCATATCCGTGGCTGCCGGCGCGGCTGCCGGACAGATCACCGCGCGGAAATACAGCCTGTGAAAATGCCGGGTTTCAAGGCTTCGGACGGCCCCGCGCCGGGCCAGTTGCGGGATCTGCAATGCGGTGCTAGTCCTGCCGTGCACCCGTGCGTCGCTAGAGTTTGCCAGCGACGCGCCGGTCTCAACGCCCGCCTTCGGATCCTCGACGGCGCGGCAATTTCAGGTTGACGCTCGAATGACGCATTCCCCCCGCCCCGCTCACCGATCGGCCTTCGCCGACGGGATCGCGGTCGTGCGGGCGCCGCAGGGTGAGTTCCCGCGGCATGCGCGTCGAGCAGAGGCAGTTTCGCATACCTTCCGCGAGTCCGGGCGTCCGTGTCCGACCGCACCACCATCAAGCGCGCGACGGCTGCCATCAGGCCCGGCGCGCGCGCGGAGAATCTATTATGACAACGCGTATGCTGATCGACGCACGCCACCGGGAAGAAACCCGGATCGCCGTCGTCAAGGGTAACCGGATCGAGGAATTCGATTTCGAGAGCGCCGAGCGCAAGCAGCTCAAGGGCAATATCTACCTCGCCAAGGTCACGCGGGTCGAGCCGTCGCTCCAGGCGGCGTTCATCGATTACGGCGGCAATCGCCACGGCTTCCTCGCGTTCAGCGAAATCCACCCCGATTACTACCAGATCCCCAAGGAAGACCGCGACGCGCTGCTCCGCGAAGAGGCCGAGCATGCCGCCGAGGAGGCAGCCCTGCGCGCCGACTATGACGCGGACGACGAAGAGGGTGACGACGAGGACGATATCGAGCGCTTCGAGGACGATGGCGGGGTAGATCCCGACGTCGCCGAGGAGCTCGAAGGCGGCGAAGAGACCGGCGAGGCCCCGCGTCGCAAGCGCAAGCCGAACGGCGACGAGGCCGCGGTCGAGGATCTGCGCGAGCGTCGCATGAACCTGCGCCGCCGCTACAAGATCCAGGACGTGATCCATCGCCGTCAGGTGCTGCTCGTCCAGGTCGTCAAGGAAGAGCGCGGCAACAAGGGCGCAGCGCTGACGACGTACCTGTCGCTGGCGGGCCGCTACTGCGTGCTGATGCCCAATACCAGCCACGGCGGCGGCATCTCGCGCAAGATCAGCAACGCGGGCGATCGCAAGCGCCTGAAGTCGATCATGGCCGACATGCAGCTGCCGCCGTCGATGGGCTGCATTGTCCGCACCGCGGGGCTGCAGCGCAGCAAGGTCGAGATCAAGCGCGACTTCGATTACCTCGCCCGTCTGTGGGACGGGATCCGCGAAGCGACGCTGAAGGCGTCGGCGCCCGCGCTCGTCTACGGCGACAGCGACCTGATCAAGCGCGCGATCCGCGACATCTACAACAAGGAAATCGAAGAGGTCATCGTCGAGGGCGAGGACGGCTATCGCCAGGCGCGCGAGTTCATGCGCCTGCTGATGCCGACGCACGCCCGGCGCATCAAGCATTACGCCGACCCTGTGCCGCTGTTCCAGCGCGCGGGCGTCGAGGACCAGCTGTCGGCGATGTACCATCCGGTCGTCCAGCTGAAGTCGGGCGGCTATCTGGTCATCAACCCGACCGAGGCGCTCGTCTCGATCGACATCAACTCGGGCCGCTCGACGCGCGAACACAGCATCGAGCAGACCGCGACCGCGACCAACCTCGAGGCCGCACAGGAAATCGGCCGCCAGCTGCGCCTGCGCGACATGGCCGGGCTCGTCGTCATCGACTTCATCGACATGGATAACAATTCCAACGTCCGTAAGGTCGAGAAGGCGATGAAGGAGGCGCTGAAGAACGATCGTGCGCGCATCCAGATCGGCCGCATCTCGTCGTTCGGCCTCATGGAAATGAGCCGCCAGCGGCTGCGCACCGGCGTGCTGGAAGCATCGACCCGCGCCTGTCCGCATTGCGAGGGCACCGGCCTGGTCCGCACCGCATCGTCGTCGGGCATCTCCGCGCTCCGCCTCATCGAGGACGAGGCCGCCCGCGGTCGCGGCTCGCTGCTGACGCTGCGCGCGAGCCAGGAGGCTGCGGTCTACATCCTCAACCGCAAGCGTGCCGACATCGCCGAGATCGAGGATCGCTACGGTGTGATCGTCGAGATCATTCCCGGCCAGGACGAGGAAGGCGCGCACATGACGGTCGAGGCCAGTGGCCCGCCGCCCGCGCATCCGCCGAAGTTTGTCCAGATCATCGAAGAGGACGAGGACGACCTTCCCGAGGAGATCGAGGACGAGATCGAGGAGGACGAGGTCGAGGAGGCCGAGGCCGAACAGCCGCGTCGTCGTGAGGGGGGCCGCGAAGGCGGTCGTGAGCAGACCGCGCCGCGTGAAGGCCGCGATGCCGATGGCGAGGGCGGCAAGAAGCGGCGTCGCCGCCGCGGTCGTCGGGGCCGTGCGCGCCCGGGTGAGGACGGCGCCGTCGGTGGTACTAACGAGGATGGTGCGTTCGAGGACGCGGACACCAATGTCGAGGAAATCGACGAGGGCGTCGGCGAGATCGTCGAAGTTGGCGGTGGCGAGGAGATCGAAGGTACGACTCCGGCCGAACAGGCCAACGGCGTCGAAGGCGAAGGCCGTCGTCGTCGCGGACGTCGCGGACGTCGCGGTGGTCGGCGCAACGAGCAGGGCGGCGAGCAGACCGGCGCCGAGACGGGCGAGTCGATTGCCGTCAGCAGCATCGACACCGCGGCACTGATCGCCGAGGCGCCCGAGCCGGAGGCATTTGCGCCGGTCGAGACGTCCGAGGCCGAGTCGGTGTTCGAGGAGGCGCCGTCCGCGCCGATCGCCGAGGCTCCCAAGATGCGTCGTCGCCCGCGCGCGCGTGCGGCCGCCGCGACGATCAACGCTGACCCGGTCGCCGAGACGGCGCCCAAGTCGCGTCGGGGTCGCAAGCCGCGTCCGGCCGAGACGGCCGAGACGGCCGATGAGACGACCCTGGCCCCCGAGCCGGTTGTGTCCGAAGTGCCGGCCGCGGCCGAGCCGCAGGAACAGGCCGCTGCCGATCCGGTCGCGGCAGAGCCGGCGCGCAAGCCTGCACGGCGTCGTCGCGAGGCGGTTGCCGATGCGACGATGGACGAGGTCGGCGCTACGCCTGCCGAGACGCTGGAGGCGTCCGCGCCGAAGCCCAAGCGCGCGCGTCGCAAGGCGAGCGATACGGCGGTCGAGCCCGCAGCCGTCGAGGAGGCCCCTGCCAAGGTCGCCAAGCCGCGTGGTCGGCCGCGCAAGGCCGCGGTGATCGAGGCCGGCGACGCCGCCCCGACCAGCGAGGTGCTCGCCGCGCCGGTCGAGACCACGCCACCGCAGGTCGAGGTCCAGCCGCAGGACGCCGACGCGCCGGGCACGAACGACGACCCCGACGGCGCGCCGCGCCGTGGCTGGTGGCAGCGCACCTTCGGCTGACACCAGAGCATAGCCGGTGAGACGGGCGCGATCGAAAGGTCGCGCCCGTTTTCATGTCGGCGCGTTCGGACCAATTGCCTCCCGCGATCGGCCGCTTGGGTCGTGCTACGTCCTGCGGCTCACCATCGGGCGTCGGACCCGCCCACGTCGTCGCCCCCGCCATTGCTCCCCCGCCGCCGATCGACGATACTGCGCGATATGAAGCGCTTCGTCGCGGCCCTGACCGCCACCCTCCTGCTCTGGGCGCAACCCGCGCAGGCGCAGTCGATCCTCCGCGATGCGGAAACCGAAACGATGTTCGCCGAAATGTCCGGCCCGCTGATCACGGCGGCAGGCCTGTCGCCGCGCGACGTCAAGGTCGTGCTGATCAACGACGATTCGATCAATGCGTTCGTCGCGGGCGGCCAGACCGTCTATGTCCATTCGGGCCTGCTCCAGGCGGCGGACAATGCGAACGAAGTCCAGGGCGTGATCGCGCACGAACTCGGCCACATCGCCGACGGGCATGTCGTGCTCTCCGATCGCGGCACCAAACCCGCCATGGGCATGTACCTGCTCTCGATGGTGCTCGGCCTGGCAGCGATGGCGGCGGGCAGCGGCGAGGCGGGCGCGGGGATCATGGCCGCCGGGCAGCAGGCGGCAATGGGCAACTACCTGGCGTTCAGCCGCACGCAGGAATCCACCGCGGATGCCAGCGGCGCCAAATATCTGCAGGAGGCCAACGTCACGGGCCGCGGCATGCTGAGCTTTTTCAAGAAGCTTCAGCAGCAGGAATATCGCTTCGGCACCGCCAATATCGACCCGTTCATGCAGTCACATCCGCTGTCGGGCGAGCGCGTCTCGGCGCTGACCGCGGATCTCCAGGCGTCGCCCGCCTGGGCGAACAAGCCCGATGCCGCGCTCGAGGAACGCTTCCGCCGCGTGAAGGCCAAGCTTGCCGGGTATGTCCTGCCCGCGCCGCGCACGCTGCAAAGCTATCCGCCGAGCGACCAGTCGATCTACGCGCATTACGCGCGGGCCTATGCCTATCATAAATCGGGATATCCCGACAAAGCCGATGCCGAGGCGGACGCGCTGGTAAAGGCCAGGCCCGACGATCCCTATTTCCTCGAAATCAAGGGCCAGATCCTTCTCGAGGCGGGCAGGCCGGTCGAGTCGCTCGTCCCGTTGCGCGAGGCGACCGAGGGATCGCGCAACAACCCGCTGATCGCCACGACCTTCGGCCACGCGCTGATCGCGACCGAGAACAAGGCGAATTATCCCGAGGCGACCAAGGTCCTGCGCACCGCGGTCGGCCGCGACGATCAGAATCCGTTCGCCTGGATGCAGCTCGGCACCGTCTACGAACTGACCGGCGATACCGCGCGCGCGGCGCTCGCCACCGCCGAGCGCGCGAGCATGGGCGGCGACATGCGGACCGCGTCGGCCAGCGCGCAATATGCGCTCGCCAACATCCCCGCCAACACCCCCGACTGGATCCGCGCGCAGGATATTGCGATGGCCGCGCAGAACGAGATGGACGACAATCCCAAGCAGTATAAGCGGCGCCGATGAACAAGATGATGTTGCCCGCCATCGCGGCGGTCGGGGCGGTCCTGGGAGGATTTGCGGTGTGGGGCTATGATCGCCAGGGCGGTGGCGTCGAGCGCGCACAGGTCGAGGCGATCGTCCACGATTACATGCTCGCGCATCCCGAGATCCTGCCCGAAGCGATGGAGAAACTGCGCGACCGCGAGTCGGGCAAGACGGTCGCTGCCAACCGCGACGCGATCGTCACGCCGTTCGGCAGCGCCTGGGCGGGGAACCCCAAGGGCGACGTCACGCTCGTCGAATATTTCGATTATAATTGCGGGTATTGCCGCGCGAGCCTGCCGATGATCGCAAAGCTGATCGCCGCAGACCCCAAGGTCCGAGTCGTCTTTCGCGAATTGCCGATCCTCAGCGCGGAAAGCCGCATCGCTGCCCGCGCGAGCCTCGCCGCCGCCCAACAGGGCAAGTTTGCGGCGTTCCACGACGCGCTCTACGCCGGCGGTCAGGTCAGTGACGCGACGATCGCGGCGGCAGCGGCGAAGGCCGGGGTCGACATCAATCCGGCAGGCTTCACCAAGACCGCCGATGCCGAGATCGGCAAGAACATGGAAACCGCGGCCAAGCTCGGCATGACGGGCACGCCGAGCTGGGTGGTCGGCGACCGCATCCTGTCCGGCGCACTGCCGCTCGAGGACCTGCAAAAGGCGGTCGCCGCCGCCCGCGCCGGATAAGCCGACCTCGCAAACCCCCATTTCGTCATCCCCGCGGAGGCGGGGACCCATATTTGCGAACGTCCGAGTATATGGATCCCCGCCTCCGCGGGTATGACGATGGGGTCGCGTCAGGCCTTACTTTCACACCCCACCGCCCCCATCTTCCCCTCACTTAAAAGGGGCCCCAATGACCGAACCGATCCTGTCCGTTGCGGGCGTCACGAAGACCTACAAAAGCGGTACCACCGCACTCCACCCCGTCGACCTGGACATCCGCAAGGGCGAGATTTTCGCGCTGCTCGGACCCAATGGTGCCGGCAAGACGACGCTGATCAGCATCATCTGCGGGATCGTTACGCCCAGCGCAGGAACGATCACGGTCGCGGGCTTCGATGCGATCCACGACTATAAGCAGGCGCGCAGCCGCATCGGTCTGGTTCCGCAGGAGCTGAACGTCGACATGTTCGAGACGGTGCTCGCCACCGTCACCTTCAGCCGCCGCCTGTTCGGTCGCTCGGGCCACAGCGCCTATATCGAACAGGTGCTGCGCGACCTGTCGCTCTGGGACAAGCGCCATGCCAAGATCATGGAATTGTCGGGCGGGATGAAGCGCCGCGTCCTGATCGCCAAGGCGCTGAGCCACGAGCCCGAGATCCTGTTCCTTGACGAACCCACCGCGGGCGTCGACGTCGCGCTGCGCCGCGACATGTGGAAGCTCGTCCACCGCCTGCGCGAGGGCGGCACGACGATCATCCTGACCACGCATTATATCGAGGAGGCCGAGGAGATGGCCGACCGCGTCGGTGTGATCAACAAGGGCAAACTGCTGCTCGTCGACGACAAGGCATCGCTGATGAAACAGCTGGGCAAGCGCGAGCTCGATCTGGCGTTGCAAGAACCGATGACCGCGATCCCGCCCGAGCTTGCCGAATGGGACGTGTCGCTGCAGGACGACGGCAAGCGCCTGCGCTATGTGTTCGACGCACAGGCGGACCATACCGGCATCCCCTCGCTCCTGCGCAAGCTTGCCGAACTCGGCATCGGCTTCAAGGATCTCGAAACCAGCAAGTCGAGCCTCGAGGACATCTTCGTCGATCTCGTCGGAGAGCGCGCATGAACACCCCCTTCCTCAACTGGCACGGCGTCTGGGCGATCTATCGTTTCGAAATGGCTCGGGCCCTGCGCACGCTGTGGCAGAGCCTCGTCACCCCCGTCCTCACGACGTCGCTCTATTTCATCGTCTTCGGCGGTGCGATCGGCAGCCGGATGCAGGAGGTCGGCGGCGTCGGCTATGGCAGCTTCATCGTCCCCGGCCTTATCATGCTGTCGCTGCTGACGCAGAGCATCGCGAATGCATCGATCGGGATCTACTTCCCCAAATTCACCGGCACGATCTACGAACTGCTCTCCGCGCCCGTGTCCGCGGTGGAGATGGTGATCGGCTATGTCGGGGCGGCGACCACCAAGTCGGTGATCATCGGCCTGATCATCCTGGCGACCGCCGCCTGTTTCGTGCCGCTGCATATCGCGCATCCATTCGCGATGTTCGCCTTCCTGATCCTGACGGCGGTCGCGTTCAGCCTGTTCGGCTTCATCATCGGCGTCTGGGCGAACGGCTTCGAACAGCTGAACTTCGTCCCAGCGCTGCTGATCACGCCGCTGACGTTTCTGGGTGGCGCCTTCTACTCGATCGACATGCTGCCCCAGCCCTGGCGCACGCTCAGCCTGGCCAACCCGGTCGTCTATCTGATCAGCGGGTTTCGCTGGAGCTTCTTCGGGCAAGGTGATGTCGCGGTCGGCATCAGCCTCGCGGTGACCGCGGCGTTCCTCGTCGCCTGCCTCATCGTGATCGCGTTGATCTTCAAGACCGGCTGGCGGATGAAGAACTAGGCGCGCCACGCCCCGCGCGCCATCGGCCGCACGACCAGCGCGTTGATGTCGATTGCGATGTGAAACGCGATTGCCATCCACACGCTGTTCGTCAGGCCGTAGAGCATGGACAGCGCCACGCCCGACAGCGTCGTCGCAACGACGCCGCGCCACCCCTGATAGCGGTGCACCCCGCCGAAGCAGAGGGCGGCGATGATCGTCCCGGCCAGCGCGCTGCCGGACACCAGCGCGATCAGCAGCGGGAGGAACAGGCGGAAGAACAGCTCTTCGCTGACCCCGGCACTGATCGCGAGGGCGATGGCCGGGAGAATGTCCTTGCGCGTCTTCGGCAGGACATCGGGGAAGGTGCCGATCTGGAACGCGCGGCGGCCGCGGCGCCACAAGGCATGCGTGATCGCCGCGTTCGCGAGCGTGCCGAGCGCCATGCCGAGGATCAGTGGCGCGATCGGCAGGCGCGGCCAGTCGTCCGGCACCAGCGCGATTGCCGCCGGCTGCGCCGCCGCGAGCGGATTTTGGCCGAGCAGTACGAGGCCAATCAGAGCGGGCAGACCGAACGACACCGCCAACCCGACCGCCCAGGCCGTCATACGCTTTGCAGGGCCGCTCCCTGATCGTGTTGGCAGGCGAGCGCGGAACGTCCGCCCCCGCCACAGGATCGCCAATACGTAGACGGCGACGATCGCGAGCAGTGTCTGCGCGACCATCACCGCGGCCGGATTAGTCGCGCAACAGGTCGTTGATGCTCGTCTTCGACCGCGTCTGCGCGTCCACGCGCTTGACGATCACGGCACAATAGAGCGCGGGCTTGCCGTCCCCGCCGCCGATCGAACCCGGCACGACGACCGCATAGGGCGGCACTTCGCCCTTGAAGACCTCGCCGGTCGCGCGGTCGATGATCTTGGTCGACGCGCCCAGATACACGCCCATCGACAGCACCGCGCCCTCACCGACGCGAACGCCCTCGGCGACCTCGGCACGCGCGCCGATGAATGCGCCGTCGCCGATGATCACGGGGTCGGCCTGAAGTGGCTCGAGCACGCCGCCGATGCCGGCACCGCCCGACAGATGGACGTTCTTGCCGATCTGCGCGCAGGATCCGACGGTCGCCCAGGCGTCGACCATCGTGCCCTCACCGACATAGGCGCCGATATTGACGAAGCTCGGCATCAGGATCGCGCCCTTGGCGATGAAGCTGCCGCGGCGCGCAACCGCACCGGGAACGACTCGGATGCCCGCCGCGCGGAACTCCGCCTCGCCCCAGCCCGCGAACTTCGACGGCACCTTGTCGAACGCGGGTGCGCCACCCGATCCGCCGTCGATCACGACATTGTCGTTGAGGCGGAACGACAGCAGCACGGCCTTTTTCAGCCACTGATTGACCTGCCACCCGTCACCGGCGGGCTCCGCAACCCGCGCGGTGCCCGCATCGAGCATCGCCAGCGCGCTGTCGACCGCATCGCGGATCTCGCCCTTCGTCTCCAGACCGAGATTGGCCCGGTCGTCCCAGGCGGCGTCGATGATCGTCTGCAGGTTGCTCATGATGTCTCCAGGATGGTTTCCAGCCACGGCGCGAGCACCGGGATGGTGAAATCGATATGGTCGCGTTCCGCGCCCGGCGACTGTTCGGACCCGTTGTCGACCCACACCGTCGTCATGCCGATGGCCTTGGCGGGCAGCAGATTGCGGACCATGTCGTCGACGAACAGCGATTGCGTGGGGTCGATGTCGAACGCGGTACAAAAGCCTGCATAGGCCGATGCATGCGGCTTGGGCATCAGGTCCATCGCATGGATGTCGTGGATCGCCTCGAAACTCGCGCCAAGCCCGAGACGGTCGAGGATCTTCAGCGCATAGGGCGTGTCACCGTTGGTGAAGATCAGCTTGCGCCCGGGCAGCTTGGCGATCGCCGCGACCAGCGGCGCGTCATGCTTCAGCACGTCCATCTCGATGTCATGGACATGCGCGAGGAACGCGTGTGGATCGACCTGATGCTCGGTCATCAACCCCGACAGCGTCGTGCCGTGATTGTGGAAATAGCCCTTCTGCACGCGCCGCGCCTCGTCATGCTCGAGCCCGAGCAGGTCCTGGATAAAGCCGGTCATCCGTGCGTCGACCTGCGAAAACAGATCGGCGCTCGCCGGATAGAGCGTGTTGTCCAGATCGAAGATCCAGTTGCGGACATGGTCAAGTCGGGCAAGCATCGGAGCGAACCTCTAGGCATCGCCGCGCGCAGGGACAAGCCGGCGCGGTCGGATCGCGCGGGGCGCCCGGCAGCAAATTTGGCGGACACTGGATAAGCTACCGCTCGGTACCTATATCCGATGCATGACACGCTATTCCCTGCTCGATCTCGTCCCCGTCGTCCAAGGCGGCACCGTTTCACAGTCGCTCGCCAATGCGGCCGATCTCGCACGCCATGCCGAGAGCGTCGGATTCCAGCGTTACTGGGTTGCCGAACATCACGGCATGACCGGTATCGCCTCCGCCGCCACTGCGGTCGTGATCGCGCATATCGCCGCCGCGACCAATACGATCCGCGTCGGATCGGGCGGGATCATGCTCCCGAACCACGCACCGCTGGTGATCGCCGAGCAGTTCGGGACGCTCGACGCGCTGTTCCCCGGCCGGATCGACCTTGGCCTCGGCCGCGCGCCCGGTTCGGACCAGAGAGTGGCACGCGCGATGCGCCGCACGCTCGAGACCGACGCCAACGCCTTCCCGCAGGACGTGATGGAACTGCAGAGCTATTTCGCCAATGACGGCCAGACCGGCATCGTCGCGACGCCGGGCGCGGGCGCGGATGTCGAGATGTGGATTCTCGGCTCCAGCACCTTCGGTGCGCAGCTCGCCGCCGCGCTCGGCCTGCCCTATGCCTTTGCGTCGCATTTCGCGCCCGATGCGCTTGATGCGGCACTCGCCATCTATCGTCGCGATTTCCGCCCTTCGGCACGACTGGCAAAACCGCACGTCATGGCGGGCTTCAACATCTTCGCGGCCGATACCGATGCCGAGGCCGAACTGCTCGCCAGTTCGCAGCAGCAGTCGTTCGTCGCGCTCCGCACCGGTAATCCGCGTCAGTTGCCGCCGCCGGTCGCGGGCTATCGCAAGTCGCTCGGCGCGCAAGGCAACCAGACTCTCGACCATGTCCTGCAATGCTCGGCCGTCGGCAGCCCGGCCAAGGTCGCGCGCGGGATCGCCGCGTTCGTCGAGCGTACCGGCGTCGACGAGGTGATGGTGACGAGTGCGATCTACGATCACGAAGCGCGCAAGCGGAGCCTGTCGATCACCGCCGACGTGATGCAGGAGTTGAAGATCGCGGCCTGATCAGCTCGCGGCGGGGAGCCTCAGGCGGACCATGAGTCCGCCGAGGTCCTCGCTCTCCTCGAGCCCGACTGTGCCCTCGTAGATTTCGGCGACGTCGCGGACGATCGCGAGCCCGAGACCCGTACCCGGCTTGCCCGTATCGAGCCGCACACCGCGGTCGAAGATGCGGACGCGCTGTTCCTCGGGAATCCCGACGCCGTCGTCTTCGACTAGGAACTCGACAAACCCGGCCTGCGCGCCGACCGTCACGAAGACGCTGCCACCGCCATATTTGGCGGCGTTCTCGATCAGATTTCCGAGCATCTCGTCGAGGTCCTGGCGTTCGACATGAACCTTGAGCGTCTTGTCGCCGGTAATGTCGATCCGGACATGCCGATACAGACGGGCGACCGCACGTTCGACCGATTCAAGGCTAGGCCAGACATCGGCGCGACTATGCGCCGAACCGCGCCGGCCGACCGCACGCGCACGCGCGAGGTGATGATCGACCTGGCGCCGCATCGTCCGCGCTTCACGAATGACCGTATCGGCCAGATCGTCCGATTGCGCAGTCGCGGCGTTCATGATCACGGTCAGCGGGGTCTTCAGCGCATGCGCGAGATTGCCCGCATGCCGTCGCGCTTCCTCGGCCTGGCGTTCGTTATGCTCGATCAGCGCGTTCAGTTCCTCGACCATCGGCGCGACCTCGATCGGCATCGCGCTGCCCACCCGGTTGGATTGGCCGGCGCGCATCCGCGCAATCTCCTCGCGGACACGGCGCAGCGGCCAGAGTCCGTAGAACGTCTGCATCGCGGCCATGATGATCAGGCCGAGACCAAGCAGCGCGAAGCTGCGAACCAGCGTGCGCCGAAGCGTTGTGATCTGCGCATCGAGCCCTTCGCGAGCCTGCGCGACCTGGAAGCGCCAGTGGATCTTCGATCCGGGCAGGACGACGTCGCGTTCGACGACCCGCAGCGATTCGTCGCGAAACTGTTTGCTGTCGTAGAAATGCACGTTCAGATCGTCATGCGACGACCCGAACGCCAGCCGTCGGTCCCAGAGCGACCGTGATGGGAAATCCTCGCGCCCCCGGCCCGATACCTGCCAGTACAGGCCGGAACCGGGCTCCAGAAACCGCTGGTCGGCAGCGGCTTCGCGGGTGAAGATCACTTCGCCCTCGGGCCCGATCTCGGACGAGCTCAGCAGCGAGCGGAGGACATACTCCAGCTGGTCGTCGAAATTGCGCGTCACCGCGCTCGACAGGACACGGTCGAGCGCGAACCCGCCCGCCCCCAACAACACCGTGATCCACACCGCGGCGATCAGGATCATGCGTCCCGACAGCGATCCCTTCGCCCGGGCCTGCACGTGAAGCGGCAGGTCGGCAGCCAGCGGGGGCGTGTTCATCAGCTATTCGGCGCAATCATGTCGGTCAGGCGTCGGGATCTTCGAGGCTGTAGCCAAGCCCGCGGATCGTCGTGATCACGTCCTGACCCAGCTTCTTGCGGATACGCGTCACGAACACCTCGATCGTGTTCGAATCGCGATCGAAATCCTGGTCGTAGATATGCTCGATCAATTCGGTGCGGCTGACGACCTTGCCCTTGTGATGCAACAGATAGCTCAGCAGCTTATACTCCTGCGCGGTCAGCTTCACCGGCTCGCCCGCACGCGTCACCTTGCCGCTGCGCGTATCGAGGCGGATGTCGCCGGCAGTCAGCTCGGAGGAGGCGTTACCGCTCGCACGCCGGATCAAGGCCCGCAGGCGCGCGATGAGTTCCTCGCTCTGGAACGGCTTTGCCACATAGTCATCGGCGCCCGCATCGAGCCCGGCGACCTTGTCGGACCAGCTGTCGCGCGCGGTCAGCACGAGGACGGGCATGACCTTGCCCTCCTTGCGCCAGCGGTCGAGCACGGTGAGGCCGTCGATCTCGGGGAGGCCGAGGTCGAGCACGACGGCATCGTAATTCTCGGTCGAACCCAGGAAATGCCCCTCCTCGCCATCGACCGCGAGGTCGATCGCATAGCCGGCGCCCTCGAGGGTATTCTTGAGCTGAGCCCCGAGATTCGGCTCGTCCTCGACGATCAGAACGCGCATGATAATCCTCTCGCTTGAATTGCTCGCGGCCGGGCTACTGGCCGGTGCGGCCGATGATCTGGCCAGTCCGGCCATCGACGTCGACCCAGATCACATTGCCATTGCGCAGGAACTTCAGCGTGTAAATGCCGCTGCCCGCATCATAGTCGAAGCCGAGATACTGCGCGCCCTGCATCATCGGCATCACCCGCGCCTCGATCTCGCGCAGCGACAGCGACCGGCCGGTCCTGCGCGCTTCGAAGGCGGAACGCTGGTCGCCATGTCGCTGATCGGGCGCCTGCGCCACCGCAACGCCCGCCGCCAACGGCGTCAGCATCGGGAAAGCAGCAAGAGTTGTCAGGAACAGCAGCATCTTCATGGAGGTGGCATAGGCCCGGCGCATTGAACAGCCTGTGAATGAGGGCGACAGCAGGACGACAGCATAGTGTAACTTGCCTGCATCACCCGGCGACCCTAGGTGACCCGGACATGGCAGCACCTATTCTCGCATTCGAAGGCCTCGGCCTTGTCCAGGGTTCTGGATGGCTTTTTCGCAACCTCGATATCCATATCGGTCCACGCGATCGCCTCGCGCTGATCGGCCGCAACGGCGCGGGCAAAACGACCCTGCTCAAGCTGCTCGGCGGCAGCATCGAGGGCGATGAGGGCCGCCGGACGATCGTCCCGGGCACGCGGGTCGTCATCCTCGAGCAGGAGCCCGACCTGCGCGGCTTTGCGACCCTGCGCGATTACGTGATGGGCGGCGACGATGCGCCGGTCAGCTACGAAGCCGACTCGATCGCCGACCAGCTCGGCATCGATCTGTCGCGTCAAGCCGCATCCGCGTCGGGTGGCGAGCGCCGCCGCGCGGCGATCGTCCGTGCGCTGGCGCAGGACCCCGACGTGCTGCTGCTCGACGAGCCGACCAACCATCTCGACATCGGCGCGATCGAATGGATCGAGGACTGGCTCAAGCGATTCCGCGGCGCGTTTGTCGTTATCAGCCATGACCGTACCTTCCTGACGCGTCTCACCAAGCAGACCCTGTGGCTCGACCGCGGCGCGATCCGGCGTGCGGAGATCGGTTTCGGCGGATTCGAGGCGTGGACCGAACAGGTCTATGCCGAGGAACAGCGCCAGGCCGAGAGGCTCGACGCACGCCTGAAGCTGGAAGAGCATTGGCTGCTTCGCGGCGTCACCGGGCGGCGCAAGCGCAACCAGGGACGCTTGACCAAGCTGCACGAGATGCGCGCCGAACGCGCCTCGATGATCGGGCCGCAGGGTTCGGCCAACCTCGTCACCAGCAGCGATGACACCAAGTCGAAGGTCGTGATCGACGCGAAGCACGTCACCAAGGCGTATGGCGACCGGACGATCATCGGCGACCTGACGTTGCGCGTCACGCGTGGCGACCGGATCGGCATCGTCGGCCGCAACGGCGCGGGCAAGTCGACGCTGCTGAAGCTGCTGACCGGCGAGATCGAACCCGATGGCGGGACGATCAAGCTCGCCAAGACGCTCGATGCGGTCGTGATCGACCAGCAGCGGAGCCTGATGGCGCCCGAGAAGACCGTGCGCGAAGTCGTTGCCGATGGAGGAGACTGGATCGACGTGCTCGGCGTCCGGAAGCATATCCACGGGTATCTGAAGGAGTTCCTGTTCGACCCAAATATGGTCGACGCCAAGATCGGGTCGCTATCGGGTGGGGAGCGATCCCGGCTGCTGCTCGCGCGCGAATTCGCCAAGCCGTCGAACCTGCTCGTGCTCGACGAGCCGACCAACGATCTCGACCTCGAAACGCTCGACCTGTTGCAGGAGGTGATTGGCGATTATGACGGCACCGTCCTGATCGTCAGCCATGATCGCGACTTCCTCGACCGGACCGTGACGATCACGCTCGGGCTCGACGGGTCCGGAACCGTGGATGTCGTTGCCGGCGGCTACGAGGACTGGGAAAGGCGCCGTGCGAGCCAGACCAGCGGCAAGCGGGCCTCGAAGAAGGTTGCCGCGACCGCGCCGCCGGCCCCCGCGCCGCGCGCGAAACTCACCTACAAGGATCAGCGCGATTATGAATTGCTCCCCAAGCGGATCGAGGCGCTCGACGCCCAGATCGCGAGTGACGCCGCAAAGCTTGCTGCGCCGAACCTGTACATGCGCGACAATGCAACCTTCGCCAGGCTGACCGCCGCGATCGAGGCGGCGCGCGCGGAAAAGGAGGCTGCGGAACTCCGCTGGCTGGAACTGGCTGAGCAGGTTGGCGAATAGCGGCAGCTAAACCGTTCCGAACCATTTGGAACTTGACACATGTTACTGCGTTGCAGCATCCCGCCATTGTACGTTTTGGAGAGTCTTATGAAGCTGAAGAACCTGACCGGTAGCGCGCTCGCTATCGCTATGATGTCCACGTCGGTTGCAGCCGTTGCTGCACCTGCCAACCCTGCGTCGAGCCTGTCGGTTTCGAAGGCACGCGTCGGTTCGGCAACGACCGGCAAGAACAAGGCTGCAGGCGCTGGCGTGATCGCCGGCCTGATCGCAGCTGGCGTCGTTGCGATTGGCGTTGTCGCCATCGTCAAGGACGACAACGACAACGATTCGGACAGCAACTAAGCTGTTCTGAGGGTCGGCGCTTCGGCGCCGGCCCTTTTTACGTTATTTACTGATCGCGCGCCGGGACCGCCCCGCTAGATCAACGATATACTGCCAGGCAACACGCCCGGAACGACTTCCCCGCTGCGTTGCCCATGTCAGGGCCTCGTCGGGTTGAAATGGCAGATCGTGTAGAGCCGCATAGCCCGCGACGATCGCGAGATAACCGTCCTGATCGACGGCATGAAATCCCAGACTGAGTCCGAACCGATCCGCCAGCGCCAGCTGGTCGTCGATCGAATCGCGTGGATTGATGGCACTTTCCTGTCCGGCGATATCGCGTGGCGCCAGATGCCGGCGGTTCGCCGTCACGGCCAGACGCACATTGGCGGGACGCGGCTCCGCACCGCCTTCGAGCACGGATCGCAGCACACGCGCCTCGGACGGAGTATCGATGCCGAGATCGTCGACGAAGACGATGAACGCGCGATCGACAGGTGCCAGCATCGCAAACAGGTCCGGCAGCGCGGTCATGTCGGCGATCTCGATCAACGCGACATCGCCCTGTTCGGCCTGGACCGCGGCGACGACGCTTTTCACCAGCGCCGATTTACCGGTACCTCGCGCCCCCCATAGCAGGACGTCATGCGCCGCATGGCCGCGGGCGACACGCCGGACCATCTCCAGCAGCAGGTGCTTCTGCCGATCGATGCCGATCAGCAGATCGAGCGGCAGCGGGGCGAAACCGCGGATCGGGACAAGCGCCCGGTTGCGCCACACATAGGCAGGAAACGCCAGACAGTCCGCTACTGGCGGCGGCGGCGGCGAGAGGCGTTCGAGGGCGGCGGCGATCCTGTCGAGCGGGTCGGTCATCGCGCGGTCATGACGGCACCGCTGCCGTGCGACAAGGTCTAACGGAGCTGGGCGAGATGGCTGGCGATGGCGCGATCCCCGGGGGCCAGCGCCACCGCCTTGGTCAGCACCTGCCGCGCACCGTCCAGCTTGCCGACGCCCGCCAGCGCGATACCATAGGCGTCGGTCGCCGCTGCATTCATCGGCGCAAGTGCATGGGCGGCGCGCGCATAGCGAAGCGCAGCCGCATCTGCGCCGTCACGCGGCGCCGCCCCGGCATAGGCGCGCGCGAGATCGGTAAGCAACCCCGCGTCACGATTGCCGATCCGCCGGCGCACCGCCTCGAGCGTCTCGATCGCCGCAGTCCAGTTGCCCGCCATCACGTGCCAATGGCCAAGGATTCGATGGCCGGTCAGGCTCTGCGGATTTTGCGAAAAATACAGGGCCAGCGCGGTCGATGCCTGGCGCTGTCGCGAGACCCGGCTCAGAGCATCGACCAGGCGCAGCATCGTCGGTTCGTCGAAGCTGAGATCCGCGGCGCGCGCATAGAGCGGTGCAGCGTCCGCGTAACGTCCCGCCACCGCGAAGGTGTCGCCCAGCGTCGACTGGGCGGCGGGCGCGCCGGGGCTTGCCCGCGCAAGGCTGCGCGCGCGGGCAAGCGCATCACCCGGCGCATGTGCCTGGATCCGGCCACGGATCGCCGCCAGCAGCGCGCCCGGATCCCCCGGGGCCTGCAGGATCGCGGCGTCGAGCGTGCCGACCTGATCGTCGATCGCGAAGGCCGTCGCCATCCCGGTGGCACCCCGGTTGGCGCGATCGAGATCCTGCGCCACAGCATCGCGCTCCCGGTCCGTCGTTGCGGTCGCGGCCGCCGCACGCGCGAAAAGCACGAGCGCGTAGCTGTCGGCGTCCGCACGGGTGACGATCGGCCTCAGCACCTCCTGCGCGCCGCGCGGATCACCCGAGCGCAGCAGTGCGGCCCCCAACAGCCGGCGCATGCTGACGTTGAGCGGCTGTTGCCGCGCGAGGCCACGCCACATCGCGCCGGCCTGTTCGAACCGCCCCTCGGCATAGTCGAGCGCACCGCTGAGCAGGATCGCACCGGGCAGACTGTCGATCGCCCCACCGGTCTTCTGGAGCAGCCCGCGCGCAAGTTCGGTCCGGCCCGCGCGCGCCGCGAGCACCGCCTGGAGATACAGCGCCTGCGGGCTGCCGGGTCGAGCCCGCTGCGCGCGTCGCGTCGCCGCCAGCGTGGCGCGATACCGCCCGGCATCGCCGAGCGTGGCGGCATATTCGATCAGCGCCGGATGATAATAGGCATCGCGTGCAAGCGCGCGCTCGAACCAGGGGAGTGCTGCGACCAGGCCGTACCGCCGGCGGACAATCTCGCCCTGCAACGTCAGCGTCGCGGGCTCATCCGGCAACAGCACGACCGCACGCGTCGCAGCATCCGCGGCGGTACCGACATCGCCCATAGCCAGCGCCACGCGACCCAGCGCGGTCCAGTTGCGCCCGTCGCGAGGCTGCTCCGCCACCAGGCGACCGAGATCGGCGCGGGCTGCAGCCCCGTTGCCCAGCAGTGCCTGCGCCGCGGCGCGGATGCGGCGGGCATAGCCGGCCCGGCGCGGTGTAGCGCGGTCGGCCGCCTCGATCGCGCCGACCGGATCATTCTGGAGCAGCCGCGCCTGCGCCTGGAACGGGTAGAGCGTGGCGATCGCAATGCCGGTATCGCGCGCGCGGGTCAGTTCGGCCTCGGCCGCGAGTCCGTCGCCTAGTTCGAGCAGCGCGCGCGCAAGGACGACATGCGCAGGCCCGTTCGACGGTGCCGCCGCGATCGCCGCCTGTGCATTGGACCGGGCCGCGCTGTAATTGCCCGACTGCAACGTGATCCGCGCGTCGCGGAGCAAGCCTCGCGCATCGGGGGGATCGCGCCGGAGCGTCAGCAGCGTCGCCGTCCCCGCAACCGCCAGCACGAGCAGCGCGATCGCCAGCAGACGGGCATGACTCCGCGTGAAGACACGCCGGCGCCGAGGTGCGCGTCCGCGGCGCAGCAGCGGATATCGCGGGTCACGCATGAAGATCATAGCTTTTCAGCAGATCGTACAGCGTCGGCCGGCTGATCCCGAGCAGCCGGGACGCGCTCGAGATGTTGCCCCCGGCACGGCTCAGCGCGCGACGGATCGCCTTGCGATCTGCCACCTCCCGCGCCGCCCGCAGGTTCAGCCCATCGGCCGTGTCGGCGGTACCGCCAAGGTCGAGATCCGCAGCGGTGATCAGCTTGCCGTCGGCCATGATCACCGCGCGCTTGATCCGGTTTTCGAGCTCGCGGACATTGCCCGGCCAGCTCCAGCCATCGATCGCCGCGCGCGCATCGGGGGCGAGCCCGGTCACGCCGGCATTCATCGTCCTGGCGTACTTCGCCAGAAAATGCCGCGCGAGCAGCCCCGCGTCGCCGCTGCGCTCGGCCAGCGAAGGGATCCGCACGACGATTTCCGCCAGCCGATAATAGAGATCCTCACGAAAACGTCCCGTCGCGACCATCGCGTCGACATCCTGATGCGTCGCGCAGACGATCCGCGTGTCGACCGGGATCGCCTTGCGGCCGCCGACCCGCTCGATCACCCGTTCCTGCAGGAACCGCAACAGTTTGACCTGCAGCGTCAGCGGCACGTCGCCGATCTCGTCGAGGAACAGCGTGCCACCCGCCGCCTGCTCGATCTTGCCCTCGGTGGTCTTGATCGCGCCGGTGAACGCCCCCTTTTCATGGCCGAACAGCTCGCTTTCGAGCAACGTCTCGGGAATCGCCGCGCAGTTGATCGCGACAAACCTGCCTCGCGCGCGCGGCGACGCATTATGGATGCCGCGCGCGAGCACTTCCTTGCCCGTGCCGCTCGCGCCCAGCAGCATCACCGCCACATTGGCGGGCGCGACCCGTTCGAGCGTCCGCGTGACAAGCGCCATTTCGGGCGAGGCGGCGATCACGCCGCCAAATCCCGCCCCGCTCGCTGCCACCCGCGCCGCAAGCCGCCGGTTCTCCGCCTCGAGGCCATGGACGTGGAACGCACGGGCGACGATCATCCCGAGCACGTCGATATCGATCGGTTTGGCATAGAAATCCCACGCCCCCTCCGCGATCGCGGTCAGCGCGCTTTCGCGGGCGCCGTGCCCGGACGCGATGATCACCTTGGTATCGGGTTTCAGCGCGAGGATTTCGCGCAGCGTCGCAAAGCCTTCGGTGACGCCGTCGGGATCGGGCGGCAGGCCGAGATCGAGCGTGACGACGGCGGGTTCGTGCGCACGAACCGCTTCGATCGCGGTGGCGCGGTCGCTGGCGACGACGATCTCATAGCCCTCATACGCCCAGCGCAGCTGTCGCTGCAGCCCGAGATCGTCCTCGACGATCAGAAGCACCGGGCGCGCCTCCACAGGGGATGCCGATGCGCTCATGCCGCCGCCTCCATCGCATCGGCCGCCGGCAACGATATGCGGAACCGCGTCCCCTCACCTTCCCGGCTGAAGACATCGAGCGACCCGCCCATCGCCTCGACCAATTGCAGTGCTTCGAACGCGCCGATCCCGAACCCCAGCGGCTTGGACGAGGCGAACGGCCGGAACAGCTGATGGCGGACGAAGCCCGGGCTCATCCCGCACCCCTGGTCGATCACGTCGATCGCGATGGTCGCGCCGTTCGCCGCAACCGCGACGACGATCGGAGCGTCGCGGTCGCTCGCTTCGATCGCATTCTGGATCAGGTGGCCCAGCACCTGTTCGAGCCGTGCCGCCTGCGCACGGGCGACCACCTGTCCGGTCGCCTGTGCCGCGATCGGATGCTGTGCGCGACGCGCGCCGACGACGCGGTTGACCAGCGCTGCGACATCCACAGGCTGGAACGGCTCGCTGGGGGCCGCGTGCGTTTGTGAAAGCCGGGCGAGCAGCGCGTTCATGCGATCGGCTGAGTCCTGAAGAGTGGCAACCATGTCGACGCGGAACGCCGGATTGTCGGCGTGACGCTCGGCGTTGCGCGCGACCAGCGTCAACTGGCTGACGAGGTTCTTGATATCGTGCAGGATGAACGCGAAGCGGCGGTTGAATTCGTCGAACCGCTGCGCATCCGCGAGCGCGGCATGCGCACGGTCTTCGGCGAGGTAGCTCGCCGCCTGCCGGCCCGCGACCCGCAACAGGTCGAAATCCTCCCAGTCCAGCGCGCGATCGACCGGCGGACGGGCGAGAATGATCGCGCCAACCAGTGCACCGCCATGCACCAGAGGCACGATCGCCCAGGCGGCGGGGCATGCGCTGAGCCAGTGCGGCACGCTAGCGCTCTCCTCCGCCGGCGCCGTGCCGCGCCGTACGGGGTCAAGTTCGATGATCCGCGGGCTGAGACGAAGACGCTCGGCCAGCGCCCGATCCGACATTGGTGCCGGCGCCGTTGCCATCTCCCAGTTCCAGGCGGCGGCGCTGCTCATGCCGAGGCCGTCGGGGACGAGCAAGAGACCGCCCGGGCTGTCGGTCAGGTCCGCCACCGCCTTCACGATCCGTCCGTCGAGCGGCGCGGCGCCGTCGCCCGGTGCGCCCAGCGTCTCGGTGAAACGCTGCCACTCTGCGCGATAGTCATAGCGATGGCGAAACAGGTGCTTGGCGATCTTCACCTTCGCCCATGCGCGCAGCCACGACGTGGCCAGCAGCCCGAACAGCGCAGCGGTCGCACCGCAGATGATCGCGGTCTGGATCAGCCGCGCGTGATCGCCGCCATAGGCGTCGGCAACGCTGGTCGCGACGGCGGTGATCCCGACATAGCTGATCACCGCGATCGCGGCGAGCGACCGGGTGGCGACGCGACGCGACACCGCGAACGTCCAGTCGCCGCGACGGGTGACCGCAACGAGCAGGAGCAGCGCCATGCCGATCATCGCGACACCGCGTACGGCAACGATCACAGGCGTCCAGCGCGGCGCGACATAGGCGCTGACAGCCAGCAGCAGATCGACGCTCCACATGATCGTGACCGCGACCACGACCAGACGCCCGCCGTGCCACGCCGCGTCGGGCGAGGCCCGTACTGCCTGATGCAGATGATGGACCAGCACCAGCGCGCTGATCGCCACCATCATCCCGAACACGAGCCGTGCCGATTCGGTCTGTGCCTGCGCATCGGCATCCATCGGCACCAATTCGACGACCGCGAGCAGCGCGGCGATCACCGCGATCGCTACGACGGTGCCATAGACCGCACCCAGCGCACGATTGCCGGTGCGTTCCCGGCGTACGAGCGCGAACATGAAGCCGAGCCAGGCGATGGAGCGCGCGCTCTCGGCGATCCGGGTGCTGACATCGCGAAAGTCTATGCCCGACACGGCCAGCGCCCAGAGCGTCGTCAGGACGAGCGGGCCGACAAAGGCCGCGTTCGACCAGCCGCCGGCCGGCCGCTGCGCCTGCCTGAACACGAGCGCGCCGAACAGCAGCGCGGCCAGCGCATGCGTCCACAGGATCAGCAGCGCGATCATGCCACGTTCAGCGCGCGCCGGTCGGCCACAGAACGACCCGGAGCGTCTGCAAAAGGATCAGCATGTCGAGAAAGGGCGAATAATTCTTGGCGTAATACAGATCATATTCCAGCTTGTGCCGCGCATCCTCGATCGATGCGCCGTAAGGATAATTGATCTGCGCCCAGCCCGTGATGCCCGGCTTCACCATGTGACGCTCGGCATAATAAGGCAGCTGGGTCTCGAGTTCGTCGACGAATTGCGGCCGTTCGGGGCGCGGGCCGACAAAGCTCATCTCGCCGCGGAGCACGGTCCAGGTCTGCGGCAGTTCGTCGATGCGGACCTTGCGGATGAAACGACCGATCCGCGTGATGCGGGGATCGTCCTCCGCCGCCCAGACCGCCTTGCCGGCAATCTCGGCATCCTGTCGCATCGAGCGGAGCTTCAGGATGTCGAACCCCTGATTGTAGAGCCCGACGCGCCGCTGGCGATAGAAGGCGGGGCCACGCGACTCGAGCTTGATCGCAAGCGCGGTGACCAGGATTACCGGCAGCGTGGCCGCGAGCAGGATCAGGCTGGCGACGATGTCGAACGCGCGCTTGAACACGCTCGACAGCATCCGGCCGCTGGCGAAACCGTCGGAGAAGATCAGCCAGGACGGATTGACGCTGTTGAGATCGATCCGCCCGGTTTCGCGTTCGAGAAAGGTCGAAATCTCGATGACCTGAACGCCGGTCGTGCGGACGCGGAGCAGATCCTTGAGCGGGAGGGCATTGCGCCGCTCCTCGAGCGCGAGGACGACTTCGCCCGCGTTCAGATCGACGATATGCGCCGCCAGATTCGGGATGTCGGCGCGCGGAATCGCACCGTCGACCACGGCCTCCGCCTCGCCCATCGCGACGAAGCCCGCTGCGACGAAGTTGATCCCGGGCTGCTGCGAGAGCGCGAGGATGCGTGCGGCACGATGGCCCGCGCCGAGCACGACGACCCGTCGCTTGAACGTGTCGCCGCCCAGAGCGCGGCCGAGCACCGCGCGGACCGTCACCAGCAGGACTGCGGCGATCAGCGTCGCATAGAGCAGGTTCGACCGCCAAAAGGTGAGCGCGGGGACCAAGAAGAAAATCAGCGACTGGAAGATCACGCCGAGCGAGAAGGCGACCGCGAGCCGCGCGGCGGCGAACCGCAGCGACAGGAAGGAGGCGACGCCATAGGCGCCGACCGCGACCAGAGCGATCTGCAACGCCGCGGCAAAGGTCGCGAGCTGGAGCACGCGCGTGTGGATCGGCTCGACCGCCATGCCGATCTGATGCGCACGGACGACCCAGCCGATCTCCCCCGCCACGACCAGCAACACGGCGTCGACGATGCCGAGCAGCAGCACCGCATAGGGGACATAGTGTTTGAAGAGCCTGATCATCGTTCGGCGGGATCCCGACAGGGTGACTGTAAACGCACCCGACACCTAGCTGTCTCTTTGCACCAATTCGCAAACAAAGGCTGAAGACCGCGTGCTGGCGGGGTGGTTTGCGATTGGAAGTCCCGGATTGGTCGTTATACGGTCTCCCGAGTGGAGGTCGCATGACAGTTCGAACGATTATACCCGTGATTCTGTCCGGCGGTTCCGGCACCCGGCTGTGGCCGATGTCGCGTCCCGAGATGCCCAAGCAGATGCTCGCGCTGACCGCGGACCAGACCATGTTGCAGCTGACCGCAGGCCGCGCACAGGGCGAACGCTTCGCGGCGCCGATCGTCGTCGCCAACGCCGCGCATGCCGATCTGGTCGAAGCGCAGCTGAAGGATGCAGGCGCCGAGGCACAGGCGCTCATCCTCGAGCCGATGGGCCGCAACACCGCGCCCGCGATCGCACTCGCGGCGATCGCCGCGGGCGAGACCGGTGCCGGCAGCGGCGACGCGCTGCTCGTCATGCCGTCCGATCACGTCATCGCCGACCTGCCCGCCTTCCACGCCGCGATCGCCGCGGCGCTGCCGATGGTCGCGCAGGGCTGGCTGGTAACGTTCGGCATCGCCCCCGACGCGCCTGAAACCGGCTATGGCTGGATCCAGGTCGGCGAGGAGCTGGCCGCGGGTGTCCACCGCGTCGCGCGCTTCGTCGAGAAGCCGCCGCTCGACAAGGCGGAGGCGATGCTGGCTTCGGGCGATCATGCCTGGAATGGCGGCATCTTCCTGTTCCGCGCCGATGCCTATCTCGCTGCCCTTGCGCAGCATGATCCCGGCATCCTGGTCGCGACGACCGATGCGATGAAGCTCGCCCGTCGCGAAGGCACGCGGGTCTATCCCGACGCCGAGGCCTTTGCCGCGTCGCCCGATGATTCGATCGACTATGCGGTGATGGAAAAGGCCGACCGCGTCGCGGTGGTGCCGGTGGCGATGGGCTGGAACGACGTCGGCAGCTGGGACGCGTTGCATGCGATCAGCGCGCGCGACGAGGACGGCAACGCGCATCGCGGCGATGGCGACGGCAGCGTGCTGGCGATCGACACGAAGAACTGCCTGGTGCGCAGCGACGGCGTCAAGGTGGCGCTGGTTGGGGTCGAGGACCTGATCGTCGTGGCGAGCGGCAACGACGTGCTGATCATGCCGCGGGGTCGCAGCCAGGAAGTGAAGAAGCTGATCGCGGCGATGAAGAACCGCTGAGGCTTTCTCGCCAATAGTGAGGACGGACAAAGGGCCGGGGATCGCTCCCCGGCCCTTTTGCTTTGGGTCGTCTTGGTCGGAACGGAGGGCCAGCAAAGCCGGCCCTTTTCGTCGGACGGGACTGGGGGCTTTCGCCGTCCAGCCCGCCGGCCGTTCTGATCCTGTGTCCGGGGCAGGTTGCCCTGCCCCGGTCCAAGATCAGAAGTCCATGCCGCCCATGCCGCCCATGCCGCCGCCGCCGCCCATGGGCATGGCGGGCTTGTCTTCGGCCATTTCGCTCACGGCCGCTTCGGTCGTGATCAGCAGGCCTGCGACCGATGCCGCGTTCTGCAGCGCGGTGCGGACGACCTTGGTCGGATCGATCACGCCGGCTTCAACCAGGTTCTCGTAGGTGTCGGTCGCGGCGTTGAAGCCGATGTTCGAGTCGTTGCCGTCGAGCAGCTTGCCCGAAACCACCGCACCGTCATGACCCGCATTCTGCGCGATCTGGCGAACCAGAGCGGTCAGCGACTTGCGGACGATGTCGATACCGCGCGTCTGGTCCTCGTTCGCGCCGGTCAGGCCGTCGAGGACCTTGGTCGCGTACAGCAGCGCCGTACCACCACCGGGGACGATGCCCTCTTCGACGGCTGCGCGGGTTGCGTGCAGTGCGTCGTCGACGCGGTCCTTGCGCTCCTTGACTTCGACTTCCGACGAACCGCCGACCTTGATCACGGCAACGCCGCCGGCGAGCTTGGCAAGACGCTCCTGGAGCTTCTCCTTGTCATAGTCGCTGGTGGTGTTCTCGATCTGGCGACGGATCGCTTCGGTACGGCCCTTGATCGTCTCGTGATCGCCGGCACCGTCGACGATGACGGTGTTGTCCTTGTCGATCGTGACGCGCTTGGCGGTGCCGAGCATGCCGAGCGTGACGGTCTCGAGCTTGATGCCGAGGTCTTCCGAGATCATCTCGCCCTTGGTCAGGATCGCGATGTCCTCGAGCATCGCCTTGCGACGATCGCCGAAGCCGGGTGCCTTGACCGCTGCGACCTTCAGGCCGCCGCGCAGCTTGTTGACGACGAGCGTGGCGAGTGCCTCACCCTCGATGTCCTCAGCGATGATCAGGAGCGGACGACCCGACTGAACGACGGCTTCCAGGATCGGGAGCATCGCCTGCAGGTTCGACAGCTTCTTCTCGTGGATCAGGATGTAGGGATCCTGAAGCTCGACGGTCATCTTCTCGGGGTTGGTGATGAAGTAGGGCGAGAGATAGCCGCGGTCGAACTGCATGCCTTCGACGACGTCGAGCTCGAATTCGAGACCCTTGGCCTCCTCGACGGTGATCACGCCTTCCTTGCCGACCTTCTCCATGGCTTCGGCGATCTTCTCGCCGACTTCACGGTCGCCATTGGCCGAGATGATCCCGACCTGCGCCACTTCCTTCGAACCCGAGACCGGCTTCGAACGCGCCTTGACGTCCTCGACGACCTTGACGACGGCGAGATCGATGCCGCGCTTCAGATCCATCGGGTTCATGCCCGCTGCGACCGACTTCATGCCCTCGCGGACGATGGCCTGTGCCAGGACCGTCGCGGTGGTCGTGCCGTCACCGGCGATGTCGTTGGTCTTCGAGGCCACTTCGCGCAGCATCTGCGCGCCCATGTTCTCGAACTTGTCCTTGAGCTCGATCTCCTTGGCGACGGTGACGCCGTCCTTGGTGATGCGCGGTGCGCCGAAGCTCTTGTCGATGACGACGTTGCGGCCCTTGGGCCCCAGGGTCACCTTGACCGCGTCGGCGAGGATGTCGACGCCGCGGAGGATGCGCTCGCGCGCGTCACGACCGAATTTTACGTCCTTGGAAGCCATGTCAGCTACCCTTTCAAACGAATGTTGTGAATGTTGAGACGAAAACGGTATTTTTGAGCGCGGTCCGGACCAGCCCTAAAGGGCGATCCAGGCCACGTCGGCGTCAGCCGACGATGCCCAGAATGTCCGATTCCTTCATGATCAGCAGATCTTCGCCGTCGACCTTGACCTCGGTGCCCGACCACTTGCCGAACAGGATCTTGTCGCCAGCCTTGACGTCGAGCGGGGTGATCGTGCCGTTCTCGGCGCGGGTCCCGGTGCCGATGGCGACGACTTCGCCTTCCTGCGGCTTTTCCTTGGCGGTGTCGGGGATGATGATGCCGCCAGCCGTCTTCTCTTCGGCTTCGAGGCGCTTCACCAGCACGCGGTCGTGCAACGGACGAAAGTTCATGGGATCCATGTCCTTTAGGTTTGTGACAGATTTCTGGCACTCGACGATATCGAGTGCCAACAGCCGTCATATGTGCCGCGTCCCCGGCATCGTCAACGGGCGTCCAAACGAAAATCGCGTCAATCGTTACATTCCGCGGGTCAGGACGAGCCCCAGCCGATCACGCCGCGACCAGCGCCACAGCAGCAGCACCGACACCACCGCGAGCCCTGCGAACAGCCCCCACCACACCCCCTCGCCCGCAAGCGGCGTGCGGAAGCCGAGCAGGATCGCGGTGCCGAAACCGATCACCCAATAGCCGAACAGCGCGATCAGCATCGGCGTCCGGGTATCCTGCAACCCGCGCAGCACGCCCGCCGCGACCGCCTGTGCGCCGTCGACGAGCTGGAACACCGCGGCCACGCCGAGGAACCGCAGCGCGAGCGCGACGACGACCGCGTTCTGCGGCAGGTCGGGATCGACATAGACGCCGATCATCAGCCGCGGCACCGCCCAGATCAGCAGCGCGCTGGCCGCCATGAAGCCAATCCCGACGACCAGCGCGACATTGCCCGCGCGGGTGATCCAGACCCGGTCCTGCGCGCCGTACGCCATGCCGACGCGGATCGTCGCCGCCTGCGCGACGCCGAACGGCACCTGAAACGCGACCGCGGCGATGTTGAGCGCGATCGCATGCGCCGCGACCTCCGCGACGCCGATCAGCCCCATCAGCAGCGCCGCGCCGCCGAACAGCGCGCCCTCGAAGATCCAGGTCAGCATGATCGGCGTGCCGAGCCGGACGATCTCGTGAAAGCGTGACCATTCGGTCCGCCACCAGCGGCCGAACAGGTGGAAGCGCCGCAGCCGCCGGTCGGTCGTCAGGATCACGCCATAGGCAATCATCATCACGCCGAGGCTGGCGACGCTGGCGAGCGCCGAGCCCTCCAGCCCGAGCGCGGGGAAGCCGAGATTGCCGAACACCAGCAGCCAGTTGCCCGCGATCCCGACGAGCAGCGACAGCCCGGTGACGAGAAACGCCCAGCCCGGCCGGCCGAGCGCCGCCGCCGCGGTGCGCATGACGCCCGCGAGCACGCCGGGCAGCAGCGCAAAGGCGATGATCGTCATGAACCGGCCGGCGCGGCGCGCGACCTCCGGGTCCTGCCCGGCGAGCCGCATCAGCGTTTCGCCCTGCGTGAGGATCAGGATGACGGGGAGCGAGCCGAGGATGCCGAGCCACAGCGCCATCCGCACGCTGCGCCGGACCTCGCGCACCGCATGCGCGCGGCGGCCGAGTTCGGCGGCGATCAGCGGCGCCGCCGCGCTGGTCAGCCCGATCAGCGCGAACATCAGCAGGTTGAAGACGAACACGCCGAGCGTCGCGGCGGCAAGATCGACCGTGCCGAGCCGCGCGACGAAGATCACGTCGACCGCGGACACCGCCATCTGGATCAGGTTCGCCCCGACCAGCGGCGTGGCGAGCCGCAGCAGCGCGCGAAACTCGGCGCGGGCATCGGCGGGCGCCGGGCCGGTGGCGATGGGAACGGGTTCGATCACCCGGCCGCCCCTAGCGGGATTTACGGCGCGGGACACCTGGGATCTGTGCGGGGGGTGTGCGGGGGGGTGGCTGCCCAATGCCGTGGTCGTCTTGGGGACGATCGGGGTTGAGCGTCTCCACCCCCGTCATCCGCCCCGCCTCCGTCATCCTGACGGAAGTCAGGACCCAGGGTTGCGGGGCGCTGTCCTGTTTGGCTCTGGATCCTGACTTTCGTCAGAATGACGGAATTGGGGTGGGGGTGCGGTGTGATCGGGGCGGCGGGTTGTGTGGAGGGCGGTTGCGGCGGGCGAGGTTGGCGGCCTTGCCCTTCCCCGTCCGTCATCCTGACGCAGGTCAGGATCCAGGGTTGCGGGGCGCTGTCCTGCTAGGCCCTGGGTCCTGACTTTCGTCAGGATGACGGGATTGGGGTGGCCGTGCGCGCCGGGCCAGGGCGCGCGGGGCGGTGGCAGCGGCGCAACCGGCGGGGTGACCGCCGTTCGAAACGGAGAAGCGTATTGCTCCCGCATGACACACGCGGCTATCGTCGACGGTGAACCGGCGTTGCCGGCATCGCACCAACCGGCCGTGCCGGTATGAGGAGACGCAGGTGAAGCTGGTACGCGGCGCATGGAAGCTGTTGGTCGGGATCAAGGACGCACTCGTCCTGATCGCGATGCTGCTGTTCTTCGGTCTGGTCTTCGCGGCGCTCAACGCGCGGCCGGGGACCAAGGCGATCAAGGACGGCGCGCTGGTGCTCGACCTGAACGGCTCGATCGTCGAGCAGCCCGCCGAACCCGCCGCCTTCGCCGCGCTGTCGGGACAGAATACGCCGAAGCAGTTCCGCCTGCGCGACGTGGTGCGCGCGATCGATACCGCACGGACCGATGGCCGGGTGAAGGCGCTGGTGCTAGACCTCGACGGCTTTACCGGGGCCTATCCCGCCGCGCTGGGCGAGATCGGCGATGCGATCGCGCGCGTCCGCGCCGCCAAGAAGCCCGTGCTCGCCTATGCGACCGCCTATACTGACGGCAGCTACCGGCTCGCGGCCAATGCGAGCGAGGTCTGGGTCAATCCGCTGGGCGGCACGCTGTTCATGGGGCCGGGCGGTAACCAGCTTTACTATAAGGGGCTGATCGACAAGCTGGGGATCACGACGCATGTCTACCGCGTCGGCCGCTACAAGTCGTTCGTCGAGCCCTATACGCGCACCGACCAGAGCGACGATGCGCGCGCGGCGAGCCAGGCGCTGTACGGCACGCTGTACGACCAGTGGCGCGAAGCGGTCGCCAAGGCCCGCCCCAAGGCGCAGATCGCGCAGTTCCTCGCGCGTCCCGACGCCCTGGTGCTCGCCGCCAATGGCGACATCGCGACCACGAACCTGCGCGCGGGGATCGTCGACAAGCTCGGCGACCGTACCGCGTTCGGCAAGCGCGTCGCCGCGATCGCGGGCGCCGATACGAGCAAGCCTGCGGGCAGTTTCAACACCATCACCTATGATTCCTGGGTCAAGGCCAATCCCCTGCCGACCGGCGGCGACGCGATCGGCGTGCTGACCGTGGCGGGCGACATCGTCGACGGCGAAGGCGGTCCCGGCACCGCGGCGGGCAAGACGATCGAGAAGGCGATGCTCGACGGCCTCGCCAAGAAGAACCTCAAGGCGCTGGTCGTGCGCGTCGATTCGCCGGGCGGATCGGTGCTCGCGTCCGAACGGATCCGGCTCGCGATCCTCGAAGCCAAGAAGAAGGGCCTGCCGGTGGTCGTGTCGATGGGCGGGCTCGCCGCGTCGGGCGGATACTGGGTGTCGACGCCTGCCGACGTGATCTTCGCCGAACCCGGCACGATCACCGGGTCGATCGGCATCTTCGGGATCATCCCGACGTTCGAGACCGCGCTCGCCAAGATCGGCGTCACCACCGACGGCGTGAAGACGACGCCGCTGTCGGGGCAGCCCGACATCACCGCCGGCACGACGCCGATGTTCGACACGCTGATCCAGGCGGGGATCGAAAATGGCTATCGCCAGTTCATCGCGCGCGTCGCCGCGTCGCGCAAGCTGAGCCCGGCGCGGGTCGACGCGATCGGCCAGGGCCGGGTCTGGGACGGCGGCACCGCACGCCAGATCGGGCTGGTCGACCGGTTCGGCACGCTGAAGGACGCGATCGCCGAGGCCGCACGCCGCGCCAAGCTCGATCCGGCCAAGATCCATGCCGAATATCTCGAAAAGCCGCCGGGTGTCCTCGCCCAGCTTGCCGCCGGTTTCGACACGGGCGACGACGACACCACGACCGGCAGCGACGCGTTCGGCCGGATCGCGCTCGACCGCCGCCAGATGGTCGCGCGTGCGGTCGGCGACATGAAGCGGCTGGCGACCTCGGGCTCGATCCAGGCACGCTGCCTCGAATGCGGCGGCATCGGCCCGAGTGCCGGCGACGGCGGCGACGCGCGGCTGCTCGACCTGCTGCTCGCGCGGATCGGCCTGTAATGCCGGGCGCGTCGCCCGCGATCGGGACGGCCGGGGCCATCACGATCCGGGCGGCGCGACCCGAAGACGCCGCCGCGATCGCCGCGATCTATGCGCCGCACGTGCTGGTGGGGACGGTCTCGTTCGAGACGGACGCGCCCGACGCGCGGCAGATGCGGACGCGGATGGCGGCGTCGGACGGGCTCTATCCCTGGCTGGTCGCGACGGTGGGGGATGCGGGCGGGGTGATCGCGTTCGGCTATGCCGGACGGTTCCGCGAACGCGCCGCCTATCGCTTCGTCGTCGAGACCACGGTCTATGTCGCGGATGCGGCGCAGCGCCAGGGTGCGGGGCGGCTGCTGTACGAGGCGCTGATCGACACGCTGCGCGCGCAAGGCTTCACCCAGGCGATCGGGGTGATCGCGCTGCCCAATGACGGATCGATCCGGCTGCACGAATCGGTCGGGTTCCGCCGCGCGGGCGTCTATCGCGCGGTCGGGTACAAGAACGGCCAGTGGATCGATGTCGGCCATTGGCAATGCGCGCTGAACGACGCCGCGGTGCCGCCGGTCGAGCCGCGCCGCTTTGCCGAGGTCGGCGTCGTGCGCGGCTGACTGCGGACTAGCGGCGTGCGCGGTAGGCGGGCAGCGCGAGGTGGAAGCGGATCGCGGCGGCGCGCAGGCTGAACCCCGCGCTCGCCGCGACGACCGCGGACCAGCCGATCGGCACGCCCAGCAGCACCAACCCGACATAGCTCGCCGCGGCGAGCGCCGCTGCGGTGACATAGAGTTCGGGACGCATCAGGATCGAGGGTTCGCCCGCGAGCACGTCGCGGATGATCCCGCCGAAGCAGGCGCTCATCACCCCCATCAGCACCGCGGGCACGGGCGGCACGCCGTAACCCAGCGCCTTCGCCGCGCCGAACACCGCATAGGCGGCCAGCCCGATCGCATCGAACCAGCCTAGCGCCTCGTCGCGCCACCAGCGTTCGGGCGTGATCCAGATCACCAGCGCGACGATCAGGCACATGCTGGCGGCGCGCGCGTCGTGCACCCAGAAGACCGGTGCGTCGATCAACAGGTCGCGCACCGTGCCCCCGCCGACCCCGGTGATCAGCCCGAAGAAGATCGCGGTGACGACGGTCTGCCCGCGCTTGGCCGCAGCGAGCGCGCCCGAGGCGGCGAACACCGCGAGCCCGGCGAGATCGAGCCAGCGTGCGGCGGCGGGGAGGACGTCGGGCGACAGGATCGTGGCGGGTAGCATCCCCCCGGCCTAGCCGCTGTGGCGCGCGGCACAAGCGAGGGTGCAGCCGCGACCGGCCTTTTGCGCGATTTCCCGGCTGAGGACAGACTTATCCACAGGCGGGGATAATATTTTGTGGATAACGGGGAAAAGTGCCCGGACAGCCCGTGTGCGGGGCGCAATTTTGCCGGTTCTTATCCTTTTGTGCACAGCCTGTGGATAACTTGCTGTGGATAACGGGGACAGATTGCTGTGCCTGCACGACCCAGGATGGCCGGAGCGAAGATGAACGCGACGTTGTTTTGGGTTCATGCAACCGGGGGTAAACGCCGGCCGTTACGGACACAGATCATTACAAACGGGAGTAGATTTTATGCGTAAGTTGATCATGGCACTCAGCGCGACCGCCCTCGTCCTGCCGACGCTCGCGGTGCCGATCTCGGCTGCGGATGCGCAGCGCGGCAAGCGCGAATGGCGCGGTCGCGACGGCCGGACCTATTGCAAGAAGAGCAACGGCACGACCGGCACGATCATCGGCGGCGTCGGCGGCGCGCTCCTCGGCCGCACGGTCGACACGCGCGGCGACCGCACGGTCGGCACGCTCGGCGGCGCGGTCCTGGGTGGCCTGGCCGGTCGCGCGATCGACAAGGGCACGAGCAACAATAATCGTCGTTGCCGCTAAACCACGCACCGCATTGCGGACTGATGCGTTGAAGGAGGGCGTCGCGGGAAACCGCGGCGCCCTTTTTCATGTTTCGAAGGATCCGAAAATGACGACACGCAGCGGTTCGGCCAGCTATGAAGGCCTCGGCAAGAGCGGCAAGGGCCATGTCTCGACGCAGTCGGGCGTCCTGTCCGACTCGCCTTACGGCTTCAACACGCGGTTCGAGAACGAGCCCGGCACCAACCCCGAAGAACTGATCGCCGCCGCGCATGCGAGCTGCTTCACCATGGCGCTGAGCTTTGCGCTCGCGGCCAAGGGTTATGAGGCGGGTACGCTCGAGACGAGCGCGAAGGTGACGCTCGACAAGGATGGCGACGGGTTCAAGATCACCAAGTCGGCGCTGACGCTGAACGCGAAGGTCGAGGGCATCTCGGCCGACGAGTTCGCGACGATCGCGGCGGATGCCAAAGCGAACTGCCCGGTGTCGAAGGTGCTGAACGCCGACATCACGCTCGACCACACGCTTGCCTGATCGACGCGCCGGCATGCGGATCGCCACGACCGTCGCCCTTGCCCTGCTCGGTGCGGGACTAGAGGAGGGGGTCGCTGGTGCCGCCGCGGCCGGTGCACAGACGATCGCCGGCGGCGCACGACGCGACGCCGGCGACTGGCAGCGATACCGCGCCTATGATCATGATCGCCCCGAACCGGGGCAGCGCGGCTATTTCGCGGACCGGTATTTTCGCGATGGCCGCTATTATGCGGTGCGCCGGCTGAGCCGGGCGGATCGCCTGTATCGCGGCGCCGACGGTCGCTATTATTGCCGCCGCGACGACGGGACGACCGGGCTGATCACCGGCGGGCTGGCCGGCGGCGTCCTTGGCAACGTCATCGCACGCGGTGAGTCACGGCTGATCGGCACGCTGGTCGATACGCGCGGCGGCGCGCTGCCCGGCCGGTCGGTCGATCGCGGCCGGATCCGCTGCCGCTGACCCCAAGACTCCTGCGATCAGATGATGCCGCCGCCGAGCATCAGCCGCAGCGTGAAGATGATGATCAGCACGATGTTGAGATTGCGCCCGGCATTGCTCGACGACAGTGCCCCGACCGCAGCTCCGACGATGCCGATCGGGATGACCAGCCAGTTCATCCAGCCGAGCAGCGGGAAGAAGGCAACGAGACCCAGCGCGAGGGTGACGAGGCCGATGAGGATCGAGACGAGGTTGAGCATGACCCAGACATGGCGTCTCGACGGGTCGCAGGCAAGATCGCGGGCCGGCCGACCAAGCGTACCGCGACAACGCTTTCTTCATCCGCGCTCCGGCATTGATGGCGGGTGATGACCCGTTCCGCCCGCATGATCCGCCTGCCCGCGCTCGCGCTTGCCCTGCCGCTCGCGCTGATCGCGTGCGGCGAGCCCGCGGTCGATCAGCAGGACGCGACGAACCTGGAGGCGGAACTTGTCATCGGCAATGCGGGCGACCCGGCGCTGAACGCCGCACTCGCGGGTCAGATCATGGTCGACCCGACGCTGACCCAGTCGTCGAACGACGACGCGATCCGCCCGCCGCCCGAACCGATGGGCGGGGCGATGCCACCCGAGGAAGCGGGCCGCCGCGCCGATACGGTCGATCCGCGCACGCTGAAGCGCGCGCCCGCCGCTGCCGGTGACTGTTCCGCCTGCCGCACGGCCGATACGGCGCTGACGCTGGGCGCGCTGGCCGAGCGGCAGATGTTTCCCAACGCGGCGACGTGCACGCGGACGATCGGCTATTCCGCGCTGTGGGCGAATCGCCTGCCCGCCGACCTGCCCCTCTATCCCGATGCGCAACTGTCGGAGGCGGCAGGTTCCGACCAGGCCGGCTGCCGGCTGCGCGTCGTGCATTTTTCGAGTCGGGCGACGCCGCAGCGGCTGCTGGACTTCTATTATACCCGCACCGCCGACACGGGCTATTCGGCCGACCACCGCAGCGACGGCCGCCGGCACGTCCTCGGCGGTCTGCGCGGCGGCGATGCCTATAGGGTGTATGTCACGCCGCGCATGGACGGGGCCAGCGACGTCGATCTGGTCTCCAACGCCGGGCGCTGAACACCGCGACCAGGTCTGCGGGCAAGCGCCGCGCATGCCCGTCAAGCGCGGCTTTCCGTTTTCCGCGATTCGCGCTAGGGCGCGGGCATGTCTCCCCTTCTCTATGTCATGGTCGGTGGCGCGGTCGGATCCGGCGCGCGCTATCTGACCGGGCGCGCGATGACCGCGCTGCTCGGTGCCGGCTATCCGTTCGGCACGCTGGCGGTGAATCTCGTCGGCGGGCTGCTGATGGGCGTGCTCGTCGGCGTGCTTGCGCGCCATTCGGCGCCCGAGGGCTGGCGGCTGCTGCTCGGCGTCGGCGTGCTCGGCGGGTTCACGACCTTTTCCTCCTTCTCGCTCGACGTCGTCACGATGATCGAGCGTGGCGCGCCGGGCCTCGCGCTCGGCTATGTTCTGGTGTCGGTGATCGGTTCGATCGCCGCGTTGTTCGCGGGTCTCTCCGCAGTAAGGGCCGTCGCATGACTGCGGGCAAACACGATAGCGATACGAATTTCCGCGAGTTCAACGTCGGGTTCGACGATGACGGCATCCGGCTGGACCGGTGGTTCAAGCGGCATCTGCCCGAGACGAGCTTCACGACGGTAGCGATGTGGGCGCGGACCGGCCAGCTGCGCGTCGACGGCGCGCGCGCGACGCCGGGCGACCGGATCGCGGCCGGCCAGATGCTGCGCGTGCCACCGCCCGAGGCGGACAAGGCCACCGCCGACGTGGACGCGCCGCGGCGCGTGCGCGAGCGGGTGATCCTGTCGGACGAGGAGACCGAAGCCGCGCAGGCGATGGTCATCCACAAGGATTTCCAGGCGTTCGTGCTGAACAAGCCGCCGGGTCTGGCGACGCAGGGCGGCACCAAGACGACGCAGCATGTCGACGGGCTGCTCGATGCGCTCCAATATGACAATGAGGGCCGGCCGAAGCTGGTCCACCGGCTCGACAAGGATACGTCGGGCGCGCTGCTGGTGGCGCGGACGAGCCGCGCGGCGGCGTTCTTCGCCAAGGCGTTTTCGGGGCGGACTGCGCGGAAAGTCTATTGGGCGCTGGTGGTCGACGTGCCGTCGATCGAGGACGGCATGATCGAGCTGCCGATCGGCAAGCAGCCGGGTACCGGCGGCGAGAAGATGCATGTCGACGAGGCCGAGGGCGCGCCCGCACGGACCCGGTACCGCGTGATCGAGCGCGCAGGCAACCGCGCCGCCTGGGTCGAGCTGCAGCCGTTCACCGGCCGCACGCATCAGTTGCGCGTCCACATGGCGGCGATCGGCCACCCGATCGTCGGCGACGGCAAATATGGCGGCGCGGCGGCGTTCCTGACCGGCGGCATCTCGCGCAAGATGCATCTGCATGCGCGCCGCATCAAGGTGGACCATCCGGATGGCGGGTCGATCGACGTGACCGCCGACCTGCCGACGCATTTCGCGGAAAGTCTGAAGCAGCTGGGCTTCGAGGAGTCGCTCGGCGATGCGCTGGTGCTCGACGAGAAGACCGCGCCGTCGCGCGAGGAGATCAAGTCGCGCGCGCGGGCGCATGCGAAGTCGGTGCGCAAGGAGCGCCGCGGCGAACGTCGCGGGCGCGGTGTGGTCGAGGAGAAGACCGCGGGGGGCAAGCCTGCGGGGCCGAAGACGGGTGGCTCGCGGACGGGCGCGGGGTCGAAGTTCGGCGCGCCCAGGAGTGGGCCGCGGGTCGAGGGTGCCAAGCCTGGTGGCCGGGGGCGCCCGGGGGGCAAGCCGAGTGGGCCTAGGAGTGGGCCGGGGTCGCGGTGATCTAGCGGGGTGGTCTCGCCCATATCCTCTACCACCCCGGCGAAGGCCGGGGCCCCGTTGGAGA
>NZ_JACYVM010000005.1:0-385420 GCF_014842355.1 Sphingomonas sp. CFBP 13706 | reverse complement strand
CCGCCGACACTACTGCAAGCCCGACTTTTTCAACACAATCGCCCAATTGTGGACATCCCCGTTTTTCTACAAGGTGAGGAAGCTTTGCAGGAGTCGGTCGTGGAATTTTGGGCGTCGAGCGAGATTTACGGACCAGCCGATCAAGCGAGCGAGGCGGTGCGCCGTGTAATCGAACCCTTATTAAATCATCAATTGAGAAACTCTCGCTTCGCCGCTGTTGAGCTTCTCCTGCGTTACATTCCTGTCATCATGCCGACTGAAATGCTTGATCGCTATCCTTCGCGCTCGAAGGCACGAATCAAACAGCGAGTTTTGGATTGCTCCCCGCAACTCCATTATGAAACATTCGTCGGCGGAGAGTTCGATGACCAAGTGGATGCGTACGTAGGCGGCATACGAACCACATCTTCCTTATTGACGAAGTTTGGCGTCTCACCTGTTGAAATCGAGGAATTTGAGCATTTGCTCGCAGCGGTGGCAACTACGGCAAAATCCATGAAGGTATGACCGCTTTCCACCATTTCCGGCCATTCAGCTTTCGCCCACAAACGGACGTTCAATCCGCTGATTTTTCGTCGCTGTCGGGGAAGCGGACACCCATTTCGTTAAAGTGCTGTTCCCTTGTGAAGCCACTACCAAGGTCATACAGATATAGAGTTACAGGGCATTGCTGCTGGCTTGCCCAAGCTATTGCCTCCTAAACCGAAACAGCTTCGAGCGCGTCGTAGTCGACCACCAGCGATGGATTACTTTCGGGCGCCTGATCGGCCTCGGGACAACTATTATCGTGCTCAACCGCCTCCACGATTGCGTCGACCTCACGCCAACGATATGGACGAGTGCGTCTATCAATTACGTTCCACAGCATGAAGGTGTTGTAGCTGCACCCTGATCATCCGCAACGTCCGGCTCACCACCACTTGCGGACCTTTGTTGCCGCTGTCACTCTCTAGCTATGCGCAAACGGGACGGCATGCGATTCAGCGTTTATCCGCAGAACGAGGATGCGGCTCGCGCGTGCTTCGATGAGCATGGGTTTCGCCCTCTGAGGGTGGAGGGCGAGACCAACGGCTTGGTCACACTGGTCTTTCCCGCTCTGCCCGCCAAGGAATTGCACGCTTTGGTGATGGCCGCGCCCGTCCACCTTAGTGCGAAGGTCGGCGTAGTCGTCGGCGACCGCGCTCCCTTCAGCCCGGCAAACCCGAACGGCAGCTGACCGCCAATCCCAACCATTCGCGATGCAAAACGCTGACGCGCGGCCCGGGCGTCAGAGTTTGCCGAAGACGGCTTCGAAGCCGGGCTTGTCGCCGGCGGCGAGGAGGCGGGATTGTTCGATCCAGCGGTCGCGGCCCATGCGGCCGGTGAAGGCGCCGAGCTGCGCGTCGATGTTCTGCGCTTCGGTTTCGGAGAGTGCGGCCATGTCGCCGACGGTGGTGACGCCCAATTCCGCGAGGCGGGTGGCGACCTTGGGGCCGAGGCCCTTGAGCTGGGTGACGGGGGCGGCTGCGTGGTCGACCGCTGGGGTTGGAGCGGGTGCCGGGGTGGGTGTCGGAGTGGGGGCTGGCGCCTCGGTCGGGGTGGCGGCTTCGGCGGCGGGGTTGGCGTCGAAGCTGGCGGCGGCGATCGGTTCGTCGGACAGCGGCGCGGGGGCCGGCGCGGGAGCGGGCGCGGGCGCGACTGGCTGCGGTGCGGGCGCGACCGGACGCGCGACCGGAATCGGGGCGGGGGTCGGGGTCGGGGTCGGGGCAGTCTGGACCTGCGACTGGCTGGGGGCGGGGGTCGGTTTCGGGGCTGGCTTCGGGGCCGGGGCCGGGCGAGTTTCGCTGGCGGCGACGGGCGTCGGCGCGGGGGGCAGATCGGGGGTCGGCTTGGGTGCGGGTTCGACGCCGGCTTCGCGCGCGTTGGCGATGACGTCGCGCGACGCCTTTTTGCGGCTGCGCTTGGCCTTGATGCCCCAGAGCAGCCCGGCGATCACGAAGAGCGCGAGCACCGCGATGATCGCGAAATGGATCGTCGTCAGCGTGGTGATGCCGTCGGGGAGCAGGCTGTCGCCCGAGGCGGACGTCGCGGAAGTTTCGTTCATTTGCCTATAGTAGCGGGGTGGGTCGGGGGGGGCGAGACTTAATGCGTGTTGGCGGTGGTATCAGTGGCGTTGCGGTTGGGGATGCGCCCCACCCCAACCCCTCCCCTGAAGGGGAGGGGCTTTTCTGTTACCGGGTGAGTTCGCGCCAGCCTATGTCGCGGCGGTAGAAGCCTTCTGCGAAATCGATCGCCTCGACCGCGCGGTAGGCGTTGGCCTGGGCGGAGGCGAGGTCGTCGCCGGTGGCGGTGACCGCGAGGACGCGGCCGCCCGCGGCGACGAGGCCGCCATCCTCGAGCCGGGTGCCGGCGTGGAAGACGGTGCCGCCTGCCGCGCGTGCCGAATCGAGGCCGATGATCGCGCCGCCCGCCTTGGGCGTGCCGGGATAGCCCTGGGCCGCCATCACGACGGTCAGCGCCGTGGCGTCGCTAAAGCGGGCGGGGGGGAGATCGGCGAGGCGACCTTCTGCGACCGCGAGCATGGTCGCGATCAGGTCGCCCTCGAATCGCATCATCAGCACCTGCGTCTCGGGATCGCCGAAGCGCGCGTTATATTCGATCAGCTTGGGGCCCTGCGCGGTGAGCATGAGGCCGGCATAAAGGACGCCGCTGAACGGGATCCCGTCCGCCGCCATCGCCGCGACGGTGGGCGCGACGATCTCGTCGAGCGCGCGCTGTTCGAGGTCGGGGGTGAGGACGGGGGCGGGGCTGTACGCGCCCATGCCGCCGGTATTGGGGCCGGTATCGCCCTCGCCGACGCGCTTGTGATCCTGCGCGGAGCCGAACGGCATCAGCGTGGTGCCGTCGGTGAGGACGAAGAGGCTCGCCTCCTCGCCTTCGAGGAATTCCTCGATCACCGCCTCCGCCTCGCCGTCCGCGAACAGCGCGTCGAGCGCGGCATCGGCCTCGGCGCGGGTGAAGGCGATGACGACGCCCTTGCCCGCAGCGAGCCCGTCGGCCTTGATGACCACGGGGAGCGAGAAGGTGCGGGTGAGCGCGACGTCGGCATCGGCACGGCTCGCGACGCGGACATAGCCCGCGGTCGGGATGCCGGCGCGCGCGCACAGATCCTTGGTGAAGCCCTTCGACCCTTCGAGCTGGGCGGCCGCTTTCGACGGACCGAAGACGGGGATGGCGGCGGCGCGCAGGCTATCGGCGAGGCCGTCGACGAGCGGCGCCTCGGGGCCGATCACGACGAGGCCGATGGCCTTTTCGCGGACGAAGGCGACGACCGATGCGTGATCCGTCGCATCGAGACGCACGAGCGTCGCAAGGCTGGCAATGCCGGGGTTGCCCGGCGCGGCATAGAGCGTATCGAGGCCTGGAGAAAAGCTGGCCGATTGCACCAGCTTCCACGCGAGCGCATGTTCGCGGCCCCCCGAGCCCAACAGCAGGACGTTCATGCCCGATCCCTTTTCCGATGACGTCGTGTCCAGCGACATGCTGGCGAGCGATATGGGGCGGCTGGTAGCCGAGCCGGTCGCCGGCGACAACGCACTCGCCATGTCGGTCGGCGAACTCGCGTTCAAGCTGAAGCGGATGGTCGAGGGCGAATTCGGCCATGTCCGCCTGCGCGGCGAGATTTCGGGATGGAAGCGCGTGGCGTCGGGGCATTGCTACATGGCGCTGAAGGACGATCAGGCGGTGATCGACGGCGTGATCTGGAAAGGGAGCGCGGCGCGGCTCGCCTTCGTGCCGCAGGACGGCGTCGAGGTGATCGCGACGGGCAAGCTGACGACCTATCCCGGGCGGTCGAAATACCAGATCGTGATCGACCGGATGGAGCTGGCGGGCGCGGGCGCGCTGATGGCGCTGCTCGAGAAGCTGAAGGCGAAGCTCGGCGGCGAGGGGCTGTTCGACGCGGGCCGTAAGAAGCCGCTGCCGTTCATGCCGCAGGTGATCGGCGTGGTGACGTCGGGGACGGGTGCGGTGATCCGCGACATTCTCCACCGGCTCGAGGATCGCTGTCCGACGCACGTCATCGTCTGGCCGGTCAAGGTGCAGGGCGAGGGATCGGCCGCCGAGATCGCCGCGGCGGTGCGCGGGTTCGATGCGATCGCGCCCGGCGGGCCGGTGCCGCGCCCCGACCTGGTGATCGTCGCGCGCGGCGGCGGGTCGGTCGAGGATCTCTGGTCGTTCAACGAGGAGGTCGTGGTGCGCGCGGTCGCCGCCTGCTCGATCCCGATCATCTCCGCGGTCGGGCATGAGACCGACACGACGCTGTGCGACTATGCCGCCGACCTGCGCGCGCCGACGCCGACCGCGGCGGCCGAGATCGCGGTGCCGGTGCTCGCCGACCTGCGCCTCACGATCGACAGCCATCGCAACCGGACCGAGCGGTGCGCGCGACGCTATGTCGAGCGCGGGCGCGAGCGGCTCGACGCGCTCGCGCGGCATCTGCCCAAGCGCGACCAGCTGCTCGGGCCGCAGCGGCAGCGTGCGGACGATGCCGGGCAGCGGCTCGACCGCGGGCTCGAGCGGCGGCTGACGCTGGCGCGCGGGAGCCTCGACCGGTCGGGCGCTGCGCTGCGGCCGGCGACGCTCGAGCGCAAGCTGGAGGGCGCGCGCGCACGGCTCGATGCGACGTGGCGGCTGGTCCAGTCGCTCAACCCGGATGCGATCCTCGACCGGGGCTATGCGCGGGTGACGTCTCGGGCTCCGGGGGGCACGACGCTGGCGTCGGCGGCGGCGGCGCGTGCAGCGGGGGCGCTGACGCTGCATTTCCGTGACGGGATGGTCGATGCCACCGTCGATGGGGGTGAGCGCGAGGTCGCCGCCAGGCCGAAGCCTGTGAGCCGGCCGACGCCGTCTGCCGCCCCGTCCGCTGCCGCCGGTGCCGCGCCGCGCCAGCCGACCCTGTTCTGATCCTTCCCCCTGTGACGACGAGAGAAACCCGATGCTGATGTCCAATTCCGACCGCGCCGCCAAGCTGCATTACATGGCGAACGGCTTTCGTGTGCTGAGCCCGGGGGATCATGTCGTGTGCGCGGTCACCGGCCACCGCATCCTGCTCGAGGATCTGCGCTACTGGAGCGTCGAGCGGCAGGAGGCCTATGCGACCGCGGCGGGCGCCGCCGAGGCGATGAAACCGCGGTGATCCGCCCGCTGTTGCTGCTGCCGTTGATACTGCTGGCGTCGGGCGGCGTCGCGCAGACCGTGCCGGCGCCTGTCGCGGTCGCCCCCCCGGCGACGGGGTTCGTCTGGACCGGGACGCTGAGCCAGGGCGGGCTGATCCTGGGCACCGCGCCTGCGGGGACGCGCGCGCTGACGCTCGACGGGCGGCCGGTGACGGTCGCGCCCGATCGCCGGTTCGTCGCGGGGTTCGACCGTGATGCGGGGACGCAGGCGATGCTCGTCGCGACGCTGGCGGACGGGCGCGTCGTGCAGCAGCCGCTGGGAATCGCAGCGCGCGGATGGGACATTTCGCGGCTGTCGAGCCTGCCCAAATATCCGGTCCCCGCGCCCGAATTCGCGCGCGTGCGCCCCGGTGAGCTGGCGCAGATCGTCGCGGCGCGGCGGATCGCGGCGGTGTCGGACGGCTGGCGGCAGGCGTTCGTCTGGCCGGTGACGGGGCGGATCTCGACGCTATTCGGGTCGCAGCGCGTCTATGCCAATGGCGAGGCGGGCTCCTATCATTCGGGGATCGACATCGCGCGGCCGACGGGGACGGTCGTGGTCGCGCCCGCGGACGGGGTGGTGATCCTGGCGGCGGATCACCCCTTCACGCTGGAGGGCAATCTGCTGATGATCGACCACGGCATGGGGCTGAACAGCGCGTTCCTGCATCTGTCGCGGATCGACGTGAAGCCGGGCGACCGGGTGACGCAGGGCCAGCCGGTCGGCGCGGTGGGGAATAGCGGGCGTGCGACGGGTCCGCATCTCCACTGGAGCCTGCGCTGGGGGGACGCGAAGCTTGATCCGTTGCTGGTGGCGGGGGTGATGAAGTAAGAGCGCGCGACGTCTAGGTGAGGCGGCGGACCTTGACCGCGGGCTGACCGCCGACGCTCATCCGGAAACTGCCGAGCGCGGCGCGCTTGATGACGACCGCGTCCTTCGCGCGGGGGCGCCGGGCGATCACATTGTCGTCGGTCTGGGTCCAGCGCGCGCCATCGCCGAGCTGGAAGCGCCAATGGCCGGAGTCGTCGACCGACGCACCCGCGAGAACCGCCTCGATCTGCGGCAGCTCCTCGGCCTTGCCGAGCAGGCCGGTTTCGGGAAGCGCGATGCCGAACACCGCGCGCCGCGTCTCGCGGACCTGCTGCTGATCAATGATGACGATCGTCCGGTTCGCTTCAGCCTGTTCGAGCGCGGCGATCGAGCGGTCGAAACAGGCGAGCCGCGCGGCGGTGTCCGACAGCGTGCGGCACTGGCTGAGCGCGACCAGCACGGGCGCGCGTTCGCCGCGGGGCGACCCCGCGGTCGCAGCGGACGGCAGGCCCGCGATCAACAGGGCGGTGGTCAGCAGGCCGGCGGCCGCCCGTCGTGTCGATATGTGCATGTCTGTGTCATCCTCGTATCGGCTTCGGCAATCCGGGGCCGATCCGGGGCGGGGGCGCGCAGGGCCCGCCATCCCCGGAATATCCCCTTTGATTCCTTCGGAAAACCCGCCGCAGGGCGCCGGTTTCACGATGTTGCCTTTTTGTAACAATGGTACGTCAATGCGATGATCCGTTACTATTTTACAATTTTATTTTGGACAAAAGCGCTGCCGTTTGCGTAACCGGCCCCCAGTCAGTGCGCCGGAGCGCGCCGCAACACATCGCGTCAGTCATCACGGATGACGGCGCGAAAGGGGAATGAATACATGCGGAATCATATGTTTCGGGACTGCCTGCTCGCGTCCACGATGATCGCGGGCGCCGTCGTGGCGCTTCCGGCAGCGGCCCAGACCGCACCGGCTCCTGCACCGGCAGCCGAGCCGGCTCCCGCACCGCAGAGCACCACCAGCGACGACGGCGCGGCAGCGACGACCCCGGCAGTCTCGAACACGCCGAGCGAGGATCCCGCTGCAGCCGGGACCGCCGCGGGTACCGACATCGTCGTCACCGGATCGCGTATCTCGAACCCCAACCTGACCTCTGCCAGCCCGATCACCGTGGTCAACGCGGCGGACATCAAGCTGCGCGGCGCGACGCGGATCGAGGACGTGCTCAACAGCCTGCCGGCGTCGTTCGCGACGCAGACCTCGTCGGTGTCGAACGGGTCGACCGGTACGGCGACGATCAACCTGCGCAACCTGGGTGAATCGCGCACGCTGGTGCTGATCAACGGCCGCCGCCTGATGCCGGGCAACCCCTCGTCGAGCAGCACCGCGAGTGCGGCCGCCGACGTCAACATGATCCCCGCCTCGCTGATCAAGCGCGTCGACGTGCTGACCGGCGGCGCCGGTTCGGTCTATGGGTCGGACGCGATCGCGGGCGTCGTCAACTTCGTGCTCGACACCGATTACGAAGGCTTCAGCGTCGACGTGTCGGGCGGCATCAACAACCACAACAACCGCAGCGAGCGGTTCCAGGCGCTGTCGGCGGCAAGCGGCTATCCCGCGCCGAGCGGCCAGGCGTTCGACGGCACGCAGTTCGACATCAACTTCAAGGTCGGCGCGGCAACCAGCGACGGCCGCGGCCATGTCGTCGGCTATGGCGGCTATCGCAAGATCGGCGCGATCCTGCAGGGGTCGCGCGACTATAGCTCGTGCGGGCTGAACGCGCCGTCGGGCAATGTCGGCAACGATTATGTCTGCGGCGGATCGGCCACCGCATTCCCGGCGAACTTCACGCTCGGCGATGCGACCGAGGGCGGGCCGCCGACCGGCTATACGCTGAACGCAGCAGGCCAGCTCGTCGCGGGGCGGACGCTCTACAACGCCAACCCGCTGAACTATTACCAGCGTCCGGACACGCGCTACACCGCGGGCTTCCTCGCCAAGTATGAAGTCAGCGACGCGTTCAAGCCCTATGCCGACTTCATGTTCATGGACGATCGCTCGGTCGCGCAGATCGCGCCGTCAGGTGATTTCAACAACACGACGGTCCTGAACTGCAACAACCCGCTGCTGTCGGCGGCGCAGGTCTCGACCTTCTGCCGTGCGTCCAACCTGGTGACCGACGCCAATGGCGCGGTGGTCAACCTGACCAACCCGGACGGCTCGCAGTATCAGCAGGCGAACGTCCGCATCGGCCGTCGCAACGTCGAGGGCGGCGGGCGTCAGGCGGATCTTCGCCACACCCAGTATCGCTTCGTCGCGGGCGCGACCGGCGATATCGACAAGGGCATTTCGTACGAGGCCTATGGCCAGTTCGGCAGCACCGTGTTCAGCCAGGTGTATCGCAATGAATTCTCGATCTCGCGCACCACGCGCGCGCTCGACGCGATCATCGACACACGCCCCGGCCTGGCAACGACCGGTCAGGCGGTCTGCCGCTCGGTCGTCGACGGCACCGATCCGACCTGCGTCCCGCTCAACATCTTCGGCGCGGCCGGGATCACGCCCGAGGCGCTGAACTATGTCCAGACCCCGGGCTTCCAGTCGGGCGAGAACAAGGAAACCGTCCTCAACGCGAACTTCACCTTCAAGGGCGCCGAATACGGCGTGCAGTCGCCGTTCGCGAGCGAGGGCATCGCGCTGAACGTCGGTGGCGAGTACCGCAAGGAATCGCTGAGCCTCGAAGTCGACAACGCGTTCCTGAGCGGCGATCTGGCCGGCCAGGGCGGCGCGACGCTGCCGATCCGCGGCAGCTACACCGTCAAGGAAGTGTTCGGCGAAATCCAGGTGCCGCTGGTCAGCGACCGCCCGTTCGTCAACGAGCTGACGGTCAATGGCGGCTATCGCTATTCGAGCTACAGCACCGCGGGTTCGGCGCATTCGTACAAGGGTGAGCTGGTCTGGGCGCCGGTCTCCGACGTCCGCTTCCGCGGCGGCTACAACCGTGCGGTCCGCGCGCCGAACACGCAGGAGCTGTTCGCGCAGCAGTCGGTCCAGCTCGACGGTGCGACCGATCCCTGCGCCGGCGGCGCGGTCAACGGTCTGGTCAACGGCAACACGGCCGCGCAGTGCGCGCTGACCGGCGTTCCCGCGAACCGGTTCGGCCTGATCGCCGCCAACCCGTCCGAGCAGTATAACGGCCTGCTCGGCGGTAACCCGAACCTGCGCCCCGAAAAGGCCGACACGTTCACCGCGGGCGTGATCCTGCGGCCGTCGTTCCTGCCGGGCTTCAACCTGTCGGTCGACGGCTTCCGCATCAAGCTGAAGGACCGGATCGGCGTCGTCGGCGCGGACACGATCATCGCGCAGTGCCTCCAGACAGCCGACGACCAGTTCTGCAGTGCGATCAACCGCGATGCCAACGGCACGCTGTGGCAGGGCAATGCGGGCTTCATCGTCGACACCAACGTCAACGCAGGGTCGCTGACCACGCAGGGGATCGAGACCTCGGCGGGCTATACCTACCGCTCGGACAGCATCGGCACGATCGGGCTGTCGTTCAACGGCACCTATGTCGACAAGTTCACGTCGGACAAGGTCGGCACCAAGTTCGATTGCGCGGGCCTGTACGGCGCACAGTGCGGCTATCCGATGTCCAAGTGGCGTCACCAGGCGCGTCTGTCGTTGACCACGCTGGGCGGCATCGGCCTGTCGGGCAACTGGCGCCATCTGTCGGCGACCAAGTTCGAGCGGACCAGCAGCGATGCGGATCTGGCCGGGCCGTTCTTTGCCAATGACGGCCGCGTGAAGGCGCAGGACTATTTCGATCTCGCCGCCACCATCCGGGTCGCGGACAAGGTCACCTACCGCCTCGGCGTCAACAACGTGCTCGACAAGACGCCGCCGATCCTCAGCGCGACAGCCTCGCCGATCGGCTCGTTCGGCAACGGCAACACCTATCCGGGCATCTATGACGCGCTCGGCCGGTACCTGTTCGTCGGCCTGACGATCGACATGTAAGCGATCCTTCCGGACGCGATATCGGGGGGCGGCGGATCATGGATCCGCCGCCCCCTTTTTTTGGTTCGGGCGGCCGGTCCGGAGTGACGCTGAAGCCCGAACCAAGGCCTCGCCAAGCGCCTGTCGCGGGTGCGACGTGAAAATGCCTTTGCCTAATTATTATGCGCAGCGAGGATCTGCTGTCGGAAAAAGCAACAGATTGTAAGAAAAAGCACCAGTGATTGTGTCTTTTTCGCTACACGAGATTGCCAAAGCATTCGGCCGCCCGGATGCATTCTTTACAGGATGCGACAGCACCTCCATCCCATCGCCATTGTCCTTTGGGGTCGCGTCACTGCGCGCGATGAAGGGGGCGCGACATTGCCCGGCGGACTGCGATGCAGCCGCAAGGGTACAAGCGAGGGATAACGCTCAAGTGACCAATTCGAGTTTCGCACGCTGCGCGCTGCGCGGGGGAACCGCCTTGCAGGCGCTCATGCTGATGGGTGCCGGTATCGTCTTTGCCGGCCCGGCGTCGGCGCAGACCGTGCCGCCCCCCGCATCGGCGCCGACGACGGCCCCGACCAACGAAGCGGAACCCGCTTCCGACGCTGCGCAGTTGCCGCCGACCGCCAACACGCCACAGGATGGCGAGGATATCGTCGTCACGGGGTCGCTGTTCCGCGGGCGCGACACCGGCCCGTCGCCCGTCACCACGCTGACCGCCGCGACTCTGCAGGAGCGCGGCATCAACACCGCGGCCGAGGCCGTGCAGCGGCTGACGTCGAACGGTGCGGGTACGATCAGCCAGGGCTGGAACACGGGCAGCAACTTTGCGACCGGGGCGACCGCGGCGTCGCTTCGCGGCCTGTCGGTCCAGTCGACGCTGACGCTGTTCGACGGCCTTCGCATGGCACCCTATCCGCTGGCCGATGACGGCCAGCGCAACTTCGTCGACATGAACACGATCCCGAGCGCGCTGGTCGAGCGGATCGAAGTGCTCAAGGACGGTGCATCGTCGACCTATGGCGCGGATGCGGTCGCGGGCGTCATCAACGTCATCATGAAGAAGCAGGTCGAGGGTCTCCACCTCAACGGATCTGCGGGCATTTCGGATCGCGGCGACGGCGCCGAGCAGCGGCTCGATGCCACCTGGGGCTATGGCGACCTCGCCACCCAGGGCTATAACTTCTACGTCAACGGCGAGTATCAGAACACCGCAGCAGTCAATGCAAGCGATCGCGGCTATCCGTTCAACTCGTCGGACCTGAGCCGGATCTGCAACGACGCGGGCAGCTGCATCCGCCAGCCCGCCGGTGCACGCAACTTCTTCAATGCCGACGGTACGTTTTCCGGACTGGCGTCGACGACCGTACCGCTGGTCCGTCCCGTCGATGCGACCGGCGCCGCGCTCGGCCGGTACAATATCCTGAACGCGGCCGATGGGTGTCGCAACCTGAACCCCGTGACGGTTCTTCCCGGGCAGAGCCCGACCGCCGGGTCGGTCGTCTGTCAGCAGGACTTCCGCAAGCAGTATCTGCAGGTATTGCCGCAACAGGAGCGGTACGGCTTTGCCGGTCGTTTCACCGCCAATGTCGGCGAGAACGCACAGGCCTATGTCTCGGGTAACTATTACCGGACCAACACCTTCACGCAGCTGAGCCCGCTCGGCTACAACAACCAGACCACGCCGCCGGGTGCGGTCGTGCTGAACCCGCTCTTCCTGCCGACCTATGTCTGCGCCGGCGGCGTTGGTTCGCTGACGATGCTGAACACGGGCTGCAACGTGGGGAACGGGGTTCTGAACCCGAACAACCCCTTCGCGGCAAGCGGCAACCGTGCGCAGCTGCTGAGCCTGTATGACCGGCCGCGTACGATCGAGACCAACTCGCGCGCGCTGCGCATCGCCGCAGGGCTCAAGGGTTCGTTCGGCGACGACTGGAACTACAATGCGGACTTCACCGCGTCGAACACGCAGCTCGACGTCATCCAGAAGAACTACCTGATCCCGCAGCGCCTGCTCGACGTGATCGCGCGGGGGACGTATAACTTCGTCAACCCGAGCGCGAACTCGGAAGAGAGTCGCAACTACATCGCGCCCGAAAACCGGACGCGCTCGACGGCCGATCTCTGGCAGATCCAGGGCAACATCTCGAAGGCGCTGTTTACGCTGCCAGGTGGTCCGTTGCAGGTCGCGGTGGGTGCGGCCTATCGCAAGGAGTCGATCGACAACCCCAGCGCGAACCCGCAGAACGACGCCGCCCCTTATGACCGCTATTATGGCGTGAATTCGGTCGGTGCAGTGGGTAGCCGCAACGTGAAGTCGGCCTTCTTCGAAATCAACGCGCCGGTCCTCGACCAGCTCGTGATCAACGGTTCGGGCCGCTATGACGACTATTCGTCGGGTCAAAGCAACTTCTCGCCAAAGATCGGTGCGAAGTTCACCCCGATCGAGCAGTTCTCGTTGCGCGGTACCTATTCGAAGGGGTTCCGCATCCCGAGCTTCAACGAAGCTAACGGCCTGCCGACCACGGGTTATGTCACGCGGTCGCTCGACCCGAGCATCCCGGCGCAGGCTGCGTTCATCGCCGCGCATGGCGGCAACTCCTATGCAACGGGTCAGTTCTCGGTCGGCAACACCTCAACGGGCAATCCGAACCTCGACCCCGAAAAGTCGACCAGCTGGACGCTCGGTGCGATCTTCGAGCCGACATCGCGGATCAACTTCACCGTTGATTACTTCAACATCAAGGTGAAGGGCATCATCAACCCGGCCAGCTCGGCCGGCGCGTTCGAGCAGTATTACGCGAACAATGGTGTCGTGAACCTGCCCGGCGTCGTCGTCCGTCCCGGCCTGGCCGATAATGACAACCCTGCGGCACTGCCACAGATCGGCTTCATCGAGGTCTCGTACCAGAATGCGGATCAGCAGAACGTGCAGGGTATCGATTTTGGTGCCAATGCGCGCTTCCCGATCGGCGACAACGTCACGTTCACCACGTCGGCCGATGCGTCTTACCTGCTCCGGTTCGACAAGCGGACTGCAGACGGCAACACCGAACGCTATGACGGTACGCTCAGCCCCTGCAACAACACGTCGTGCTCGGGTTCGCCCAAGTGGCGTGCGACGTGGCAGAACACCGTCGAAGTCGGAGCCGCGTCGCTTTCGGCGACCGCCTACTACACCGGGGGCTATGACCTGGCATCGACCGATGTCTCGAACGGTTACAGCGGTGTGAAGGGCGATTGCGAGGCGAGCATCGGTTCGTCGGTCGTGACGTACCAGGACGGCTCGCCCGTGCTGTGCAACGCGAAGGCAACGTGGAACGTCGACATGACCGCGACGGTCAAGGTCAACGACCGGTTCACGCTGTACACCAACGTGCTCAACATCTTCGACATCAAGCCCCCGTTCGATCCGAGCGGCGGGTACAGCATCAACCAGTACAACCCCGCATGGACGACGGCGAACGTCCTGGGTCGCTTCTTCCGGGTCGGCGCTCGCGTCGACTTCTAAGAACGAGCATTCTGCATGAGGGCGGGTCCTTCGGGACCCGCCCTTTTTTTGTGCCTGCGGTTCGGGGGCTCAGCCGACCGCGAGCACCAGTTTTCCGTCGCCCTCGTCGATATGGACGGTGGCGCCGTCCTTGACCTCGCCGCGCAGGAGCATGTCGGCGAGCGGGTCCTGGAGGTAGCGCTGGACCGCGCGTTTGAGGGGCCTTGCGCCATAGACGGGGTCGTAGCCGACGCGGCCGAGCCAGGCGCGGGCGGCTTCCGTGAGGTCGAGCGTGATCTTGCGGTCGGCCAGCAGCTTGTCGACGCGCGATACCTGGATGTCGACGATTGGCGCCATGTGCGCCTGGCCCAGACGGTGGAACAGGATCACCTCGTCTAGGCGGTTGAGGAATTCCGGGCGGAAGTGCGACCGGACGATCTCCATCACCTGCGGTTCGACCGACGAGACGTCGTCGCCCTCGGCCATGTTGGCGAGATACTGGCTGCCGAGATTGCTCGTCAGGATGATCAGCGTGTTGCTGAAATCCACCGTGCGACCCTGGCCGTCGGTCAGGCGGCCGTCGTCGAGCACCTGGAGGAGCACGTTGAACACGTCGCCATGCGCCTTCTCGACCTCGTCGAACAGGATCACCTGATAGGGACGCCGGCGGACCGCCTCGGTCAGCACGCCGCCCTCCTCATAACCGACATAGCCGGGAGGCGCGCCGATCAGCCGGGCGACCGCGTGCTTTTCCATGAACTCGCTCATGTCGATGCGGACCATCGCCGACGGATCGTCGAACAGGAATTCGGCGAGCGCCTTGGTCAGCTCGGTCTTGCCGACGCCGGTTGGCCCCAAGAACAGGAAGCTGCCCAAGGGGCGGTTGGGATCCTGCAGCCCCGCGCGCGCACGGCGGACCGCGGTCGAGACGGCCTTGACCGCATGGGCCTGGCCGATGACGCGCTTGCCGATCGTCGCCTCCATCGCGAGCAATTTGTCGCGCTCGCCCTGGAGCATCCGCTCGACCGGGATGCCGGTCCAGCGGCTGACGACGCCGGCGATGTCGTCGGCATTGACCTCCTCGCGCAGCATCGCGCCCTTGGTCGCGCCCGCGGCCTCGTCGAGCTGGCGCTGCAGCCCGGGGATCGTGCCGTAGGAGAGCTCGCCCGCGCGTGCGAGGTCGCCCGAGCGCTGTGCCTGGTCGAGTTCCAATCGCGCGGCGTCGAGCTGTTCCTTCAGTCGCGCCTCGGCGTTGATCTTGTCCTTCTCGCCCTTCCAGCGCGTCGTCAGCTCGGCGGACTGTTCCTCGAGATTGACGAGATCGCCCTCGAGCGTGTCGAGCCGGTCGATCGAGGCCTCGTCGGTCTCGCGCTTCAGCGCTTCGCGTTCGATCTTGAGCTGGATGATCCGGCGGTCGAGATTCTCGATCTCCTCGGGCTTGGATTCGACCTCCATGCGGATCCGGCTCGCGGCCTCGTCCATCAGGTCGATCGCCTTGTCGGGGAGGAAGCGGTCGGTGATGTAGCGGTTCGACAGCGTCGAGGCGGCGACGATCGCGCCGTCGGTGATGCGGACGCCGTGGTGGAGCTCGTATTTCTCCTTCAGGCCGCGCAGGATCGAGATCGTGTCCTCGACCGTGGGTTCGCCGACCATGACGGGCTGGAACCGGCGCTGGAGCGCGGGGTCCTTCTCGACATATTTGCGATATTCGTCGAGCGTGGTCGCGCCGACGCAGTGGAGTTCACCGCGGGCGAGCGCGGGTTTGAGCAGGTTGCCCGCGTCCATCGCGCCTTCGGATTTGCCCGCGCCGATCAGCTGGTGCATCTCGTCGATGAACAGGATCACGTCGCCCTCGGCGGCCTTCACCTCGTCGAGCACGCCCTTCAGCCGCTCCTCGAACTCGCCGCGATATTTCGCGCCCGCGATCAGCGAGCCCATGTCGAGCGACATCAGGCGGCGGTCCTTGAGCGTATCGGGGACGTCGCCGTTCGCGATGCGAAGGGCGAGGCCTTCGGCGATCGCGGTCTTGCCGACGCCGGGTTCGCCGATCAGCGCGGGATTGTTCTTGGTACGGCGGGCGAGGATCTGGATCGTGCGGCGGATCTCCTCGTCGCGGCCGATGACGGGGTCGAGCTTGCCGTCGCGCGCCGCCTGGGTGAGGTCGCGCGCGAATTTCTTGAGCGCGTCATAGCGGTCCTCGGCGCCCGCGGTGTCCGCGGTGCGGCCCTGGCGGACGCTGTTGATCGCGGTGTTGAGCCCCTCGGGGGTGACGCCGCCGGTCTTCAGCGCCTTGCCCGCGGCGGTGTTGAGCGAGAGCGCGAGCGCGACGAGCAGACGCTCGACGGTGACGAAGCTGTCGCCCGCCTTGGTCGCGATCTGTTCGGCCTGGTCAAGCACGCGGACCGCGTCATTGTCGATCCCCGGCGTGGTCTGCGCGCCCGAGCCCGAGACGGCGGGGATCTTGGCGAGCGCGAGGTCGGTCTCGGCGGTCGCGCGCTTGGCGTCGCCGCCCGCGGCCGCGATCAGCCCGGCGGCCATGCCCTGTTCGTCCTCGAGCAGCGCCTTCAGCAGATGCTCGGGCGCGATCCGCTGATGGTTCATGCGGATCGCGACGGTCTGCGCGGACTGGAGGAAGCCTTTCGCGCGGTCGGTGAATTTGTCGATGTTCATGGGCGTATCCCTGTGGTCTTTGGCCAGAGATGGTGTTGTATTTAGGCAACACAAGAGGGCGGCGTTGCATCATGCTAGGGACAAGCGCCGCGGGCCGGAATAGCGTTTATTGTCGGTGTCGAAGCAGCGTCGTCATCGCTATAAGCCCCCGCCCATGCTATATGGGTGGGGTGTCAACAGCCATTCCCCATATCTACGCCATCGGCATCGAGCCGGCCGACATCGACTTCATGGGTCACGTCAACAACGCGAACTATCTGAAGTGGGTACAGGCCGCGGTGATCGATCACTGGCAGCGTCTCGCCCCGGCCGAGGCGGTGGCGGGGCATTTGTGGGTCGCGCTGAAACACGAGATTACCTACCGCAAGCCGGCGTTTCTGGACGACGACGTGATCGCGACGGTGCTGCTCGAGAAGGTGCAGGGCGCGCGGGCGTTTTACGAGACGATCATCAAGCGCGGCGAGGATGTGCTGGCCGAGGTGAAGTCGAGCTGGTGTTGCCTGGATGCGGAGACGCTGCGGCCTTCGCGACTGGCGAGTCATGTGGTGGAGCGGTTCTTTCCGAAGGATTGAGGGGCGTTTGCCCCGGCCGTTCTCCCGCGTAGGCGGGAGTCCAGGATTATGAAGCGCTGCGTTGCTTGACCCTGGGCCCCCGCTTTCGCGGGGGAACGGGGTTTTTTTGACCGGGACGTGCGACCCGTGCCGTCATTCCCGCGGAGGCGGGAAGCCGGAGCGGCTGGCTTTTGTGGGTATCGCCGTGGTTTGCCGGTCTGGATCCCCGCCTTCGCGGGGATGACGGGTTTTGGGGGGGCGGGCTGGATGCGGCCGCCTGTCCTGGGTCGCCGGATTGGGGCGAGCGGTCAGCGACGTACACTACCTCCCCGGCGGAGGCCGGGGCCCAGGTGGGACGGCCCTCATGACTCCGCGTCGCCTCACCTTATTTCCGGCCCCCAACTGGGCCCCGGCCTTCGCCGGGGAGGTGGTCTAGCCGCTCACACCACCTCATACGGGACCGCGCCGCGGCGGTTGGGGTCGACGCGGATTTCGCTGGCGGCCGGCGGAAAGGCGCGCTGGTCGCAGTCGGGGCGCAGGCAGATGCGGCAGGAGGCGCCGATCGGGGTGGCGATACCGCCGGTGCCGAGCGCGTCGGCGTAGATGAATTCGGACGCGTTCGCCTCCTCGCAGCCCAGCGCCACCGCATAGCGGCGCGCGGGCCGGGTATAGGTTTCGGACGGTTTCACCAGCCCTTTGGCCATCGAGACGTAGCGGATGCCGTCGCTGGTCTCGAGCAATTGCGTGAGGATGCGGTCGGGGATCGCGACCGCTTCGTGGACGATCCACAAGGGACAGGCGCCGCCGAAGCGCGCAAACTGGAGGCGGGTGGCGGAGTGGCGCTTGGTGATGTTGCCCGCCATGTCGACGCGGCAGAAGAAGAACGGGATGCCGAGCGCGCCGGGGCGCTGCAAGGTCGAGAGCCGGTGGCAGGTCTGTTCGAAGCTGGTGCCGAAGATCCGCCGCAGCCGGTCGATATCGTGGCGGACGCTGCGCGCCTCTGCGCGGAAGCGGGTATAGGGCATGACGATCGCGCCCGCGGCGTAATTGGTAAGCCCCGCGGTGAGCAGCGCGCGCGCGGTCTCCGACGCCATGTCGGAGGCGGCGACGATGTCGGCGATCAGATCGGCGAATTCGCCGCGCGCGACCTGATGCGCGAGCGAGAAGAGCGTGGTCTCGCCGGGCTGCGATCCGTCGAGCCGCAGCGTTGCACCGTCATAGTCGCGCAAGGGGGCAGCTAGCGCGCCCGAGATCGCGACGGATACGCCGCGTGCCGCGAGCCGCGCCTCGAGCGCTGTGATCCGGTCGCTGCCGAGCGTCTCGCCGATTTCCTCCGCACGGCGATCGAGCGTGTCGACATAATTGCCCGCGGCGTGAAACCAGTCGCGGACATCCTCCCAGGGGAGCAGCCCGGGCGCGCCTGACCCCGCAACCAGCCGGTCATCGAGCGCGCGCAACTGTTCCTGCGCACGGCGATAGGCGTCGTGCATCGCGACGAGCCGCTGGGCGAGCAAGGGCTGGTGCTTCACCGCGCGGCGGATCGCGCTTTCGTCGAGCGTCGGTGCGGCGACGCTGGTGTCGGTGACGGCCTCAAGCGTCGCGACGAGCAGCGCGGTGTCGTCGGCGGCGTCGATGCTGCCCCAGTCGGCGGGGAATTCGCGTGCGAGCGTGACGAGCACCGCCTCGCTGACCGGGCGGTCGCCATTCTCGATCTGCGAGAGATAGCTGACCGAGATGCCGATCCGCACCGCCATCGCCGCCTGGCTGATCCCGAGCGTGCCGCGAAGGTCGCGCAGCCGGTGTCCGACGAAGAGGCGGCGTGGGGGTGTGGTCATGCGGCGGGTGTAGTTTGCAAACATGGGTGGCACAAGTTTGCAACATTGCATTTGCGCATTGCGTCCCGCTCTGTGAAAGCCCCCAGCAGGACGGAGAGACGATGTCATCGACGATCGAAGAGCTTGAACGACGCCGCGAAGCCGCAAGAGTGGGCGGGGGTATCAAGCGGATCGGAGCGCAGCACGCCAAGGGAAAGCTCACCGCAAGGGAGCGCCTTGACGTGCTGCTGGACGAGGGATCGTTCGAGGAGCTCGACATGTATGTCGAGCATAATTGCGTCGATTTCGGCATGCAGGACCAGGTGATCCCCGGCGACGGCGTGGTCACCGGATCGGGCACGATCAACGGCCGCCTCGTCTTCGTGTTCAGCCAGGATTTCACGGTATTCGGCGGGTCGCTCAGCGAACGCCACGCGCAGAAGATCTGCAAGGTGATGGACAGCGCGATGAAGGTCGGCGCGCCGATCATCGGGCTGAACGACAGCGGCGGCGCGCGCATCCAGGAGGGCGTCGCGAGCCTTGGCGGCTATGCCGAGGTGTTCCAGCGCAACGTGCTGGCGAGCGGCGTCGTGCCGCAGCTGTCGCTGATCATGGGCCCGTGTGCAGGCGGCGCGGTGTACAGCCCGGCGATGACCGACTTCATCTTCATGGTGAAGGATTCGAGCTACATGTTCGTGACCGGGCCCGACGTGGTCAAGACGGTGACGAACGAGGTGGTCACGCAGGAGGCGCTGGGCGGCGCGGTGACGCACACGACCAAGACGTCGGTCGCGGACAATGCGTTCGAGAACGACATCGAGGCGCTGCTCGCGGCGCGCGACTTCTTCGACTTCCTGCCCGAATCGAACCGGGCGGGCGTGCCCGAGCGGCCGACCGCGGACGAGTGGGACCGGGTCGAGGAAAGCCTCGACACGCTGATCCCGGCGTCGGCGAACCAGCCCTATGACATGCACGAGCTGATCCGGAAGGTCGTCGACGAGGGCGATTTCTTCGAGACGCAGCCGGCGCATGCGGCCAACATCATCACCGGCTTCGGGCGGATCGAGGGGCGGACCGTCGGTTTCGTCGCGAACCAGCCGATGGTGCTCGCGGGCGTGCTCGACATCAACAGCTCGAAAAAGGCGGCGCGGTTCGTGCGCTTCTGCGATGCGTTCGAGATCCCGATCGTGACCTTCGTCGACGTCCCCGGCTTTCTGCCCGGCACCGCGCAGGAGCATAACGGCATCATCAAGCACGGCGCGAAACTGCTGTTCGCGTACGGCGAGGCGACCGTGCCGAAGATCACCGTGATCACGCGCAAGGCCTATGGCGGCGCGTATGACGTGATGGCGTCGAAGCATCTGCGCGGCGACCTCAACTATGCATGGCCGACCGCGGAGATCGCGGTGATGGGCGCGAAGGGCGCGGTCGAGATCATCTTCCGCGGCAAGACGCCCGAGGAGATCGCGGAGCGGACCGCGGAATATGAGGCGCGCTTCGCCAACCCGTTCGTCGCGGCGAGCAAGGGGTTCATCGACGAGGTGATCCAGCCGCATTCGACACGGCGGCGGATCGCGCTGGGGCTGCGCAAGCTGCGCGGCAAGAGCATCGAGAATCCGTGGAAGAAGCATGACAACATCCCGCTCTGACCGGGCGGCTTGTTGGGTCATGCCAAGCACATTATCATGTCATGCGAAGGAGTCGTGACATGCAGACCGAACGCGTGACGTTTCTGACCACCCCCGATCACAAGGCGGCGCTCGACGCGTTTGCGGCGAGCAACGGCATGTCCGTCGGGCATGTCGTTCGCGAGGCGACGTCGCGCTATGTCGTGGAGGGCGACATGACCGAGGACGACCGCTTCAAGCTGTTGATCCACGAACTCGACGAGGCGCTCCCGGCGATGCACGCCGCGCTCGATGCGGCGATCGAGGGGCAGCAGCGTCTGCGCGCCGATATCGACGCCAGGCTGCGCGAGGCCGGGCTGTCCGCAGAGCGTGTCGCATGAGCATGATCGGCGACGCGATGCGGACGATCGAGTCCGTCATCCTGCTCCGCAGCAAGGTCGAGCGGTTGAACGAGGAACTTGCCGCGACCAACGGGCAGGTGCGACGCGTGGTCGACTCGGTCATCCAGATCAACGGACGCCTGATCCGCCTGGAAACGTTCGAGGAAATGCGGTCCGGGATACGACCGACCCCGAGGATCGAGCAATGATCGCGCTTCTGCTTCTCCAAGCCGCGGCTGCGACAAGCACAGCGACGCCCGCGTGGAAGCTCGCCGACCGGACCAATGCGGCGGGGGTGCGGAGCATCTCCACCTCGGTCACTGGCAATGACGGGCTGTCGCGGTTCGTGGTGAAGTGCGACGTCGGCACCGAGTCGATCGTGTCGATCCAGTTCATCCAGCCGCAGTCGCTCGGGCAGGGCGCGGACAAGCCGGTCGCGGTGCGCTTCGATGGCGGGCCGGCCTTCACCTATAACTGGCAGTTTCCGGGGACGGGGACCTACATCACCGATCCCGTGGCGATCACGCGGCTGACGACGTTCCTGGTGAAATCGAAGACGCTGCGCGTCGAGGCGACCAACGGCGCGGGCTTTGCAGTGCAGGCCAATTTCGTCGCGCCGCCGAGCGATGCGATGGTGCGGCAGGTGCTGGGGGTGTGCGGCTATACGCTCGGCGTCGTGCCGCCGCCGCCGCCCGCGCCGCCCGCGGCGGAGGATGCGCAATGACTCTCGGCCGCCTCAACCATGTCGGGGTCGCGACGCCGTCGATCGCGAAGTCGGTCGAGACGTACCGGGTGCTGCTCGGTGCGACGGTGATCGGGGAGCCGTTCGACCTGCCCGCGCAGGGTGTGAAGGTATGCTTCATCGATGCGCCCAACACGCAGATCGAGCTGATCGAGCCCTATGACGACAGCTCGCCGATCGCGGGGTTCCTGCGCAAGAACCCGGCGGGCGGGCAGCATCATGTGTGTTTCGAGGTGCCCGATATCGCTGTGGCGGTCGCGGAGCTGAAGGCCAAGGGGGCGACGGTGCTCGGCGAACCGCGGATCGGCGCGCATGGCACGCCGATCGTGTTCGTCCACCCGAAGGACTTTGGCGGGATGCTCGTCGAATTGATGGAGACGCCGGGGGAGGATCATTGAGCCTGCATCCTTCGTCCGTTCGTGGTGGGCGTGGTCGGAGTGCGTGGGACTCAGGCCCTTCGACTTCGCTCACGGCGAACGGACGGGGTGGGGCTTGCGGACTGGGGCGTAATCGATGGGGGAGACTGGCATGACCGCCTATGAGCATATCCTGAGCGAGCGGCGTGGCGACGTGCTGGTGCTGACGCTCAACCGGCCCGACCGGCTGAATGCGGCGCCGCCGGCGATGTTCGAGGAGATCGCCGCGGCGGTCGCCTCGCTCGACGGTGCGCGGGCGGTGTTGATCGCGGGTGCGGGGCGGGCGTTCTGTTCGGGCGCGGATGTCGGCGGCGGGGCGCTGGGGTCGGACGATCCGGGTGCGGCGACCTATCAAGCGCTGACGGGCAGCTATAATCCGGCGATGGCGGCGATCGCCGATCTGGGCGTGCCGGTGGTCAGCGCAGTGCGCGGGCCGGCGGCGGGGATCGGGTGCAGCCTCGCGCTCGCCGCGGATTTCTGCGTCGCGAGCGAGAGCGCGTATTTCCTCCAGGCGTTCGTCAATATCGGGCTGGTGCCCGATGGCGGCGCGTCGTGGATGCTGCCGCGGCTGATCGGGCGCGCACGCGCGACCGAGATGATGATGCTGGGCGAGCGGGTGCCCGCGGCGAAGGCGCTCGACTGGGGGATGGTGCACAAGGTCGTCGCGGACGATGCGCTCGACGCGGAGGCGTTCGCGCTGGCGGAGCGGCTGGCGGCGATGCCGACGGTGGCATTGGGGTTGATGCGGCGCGCGATCACCGCAGCCTATGCGAGCGATTATGCGGGCGCGATGGAGGCCGAGGCGGTCAACCAGCGTGCGGCGCGCGGGTCTGCGGATTCGATGGAAGGCGGGATCGCGTTCCTGACGAAGCGCAAGCCGGTGTTCACGGGGACGTGACATCCGTTTGTTTCACTACCCCGGCGGAGGCCGGGGCCCAATTGGGCAGCGGCGGATTGGCTGGTGCTGCGCTCAATTATTTCGACCTTTCCAACTGGGCCCCGGCCTTCGCCGGGGTGGTGTTTTGGGCATGACTGGCGCGACGAGTTCCACCCGTTCAGACGGGCACGCCGGTGTTCACGGGGCCATGGCACCCATTGATCGCGCCACCCCGGCGAAGGCCGGGGCCCAGTTGGGCAGCGGCGGATTGGCTGGTGCTGCGCTCAATAATTTCGACCTTTCCAACTGGGCCCCGGCCTTCGCCGGGGTGGTGTTTCAAGTATGACTGATACGCACAAACCAAATCCGACGCTTGCCGAGTGGGAGGCTGCTGCTGCCAAGGAGGTGAAGGGCGCCGACCTGACCTGGGCGACCCCGGAGGGGATCGACGTCAAGCCGCTCTATACCGCGGCGGACGTGACCGCCGACCCCGGCCTCCCGGGGTTCGCGCCGTTCACGCGCGGGGTGCGGGCGTCGATGTATGCGGGGCGGCCGTGGACGATCCGGCAATATGCGGGGTTCTCGACCGCGGAGGCGTCGAACGCGTTCTACCGGCGGAATCTTGCCGCGGGGCAAAAGGGGCTTTCGGTCGCGTTCGATCTGGCGACGCACCGCGGCTATGACAGCGACCATCCGCGCGTGACGGGCGATGTCGGCAAGGCCGGCGTCGCGATCGACAGCGTCGAGGACATGAAGATCCTGTTCGACGGGATTCCGCTCGACAAGATGTCGGTCAGCATGACGATGAACGGTGCGGTGATCCCGATCCTCGCCTTCTTCATCGTCGCGGGCGAGGAGCAGGGCGTGCCGCGGCACCTGCTCGACGGGACCATCCAGAACGACATTCTCAAGGAGTTCATGGTCCGCAACACGTACATCTACCCGCCCGAGCCAAGCATGCGGATCATCTCGGACATCTTCGGTTACACGTCGCGCGAGATGCCCAAGTTCAACAGCATCTCGATCAGCGGCTATCACATGCAGGAGGCGGGGGCGACGCAGTTCCACGAGCTCGCCTTCACGATCGCCGACGGCATGGAATACGTCAAATACGGCGTCGCGAGCGGGCTCGACATCGACAAGTTCGCCGGGCGGCTGTCGTTCTTCTTCGCGATCGGCATGAACTTCTTCATGGAGATCGCCAAGCTGCGCGCCGCGCGCGTGCTGTGGCACCGCGCGATGACCGAGCTGGGCGCGCAGGACGAGCGATCGAAGATGCTGCGCACGCATTGCCAGACGTCGGGCGTGTCGCTGACCGAGCAGGACCCGTACAACAACGTCATGCGCACGACGATCGAGGCGATGGCGGCGATGCTGGGGGGGACGCAGTCGCTCCACACCAACGCGCTCGACGAGGCGATCGCGCTGCCGACCGACTTTTCCGCGCGGATCGCGCGCAACACGCAGATCGTGCTGCAGGAAGAGACGGGGATGACCAAGGTCGTCGATCCGCTCGGCGGCAGTTACTATGTCGAGAGCCTGACGCAGAGCCTGGTCGATGGCGCGTGGACGCTGATCGAGCGGATCCAGGCCGAGGGCGGGATGGCGAAGGCGGTCGCGGCGGGCTGGCCCAAGGCGATGATCGAGGAGGCCGCGGCGGGACGCCAGGCGCGCGTCGATCGCGGCGAGGACGTCATCGTCGGCGTGAACAAGTACAAGCTGGCCGAACAGGACGCGATCGAGATCCTCGACGTGGACAATGTCGCGGTGCGCGCAGGCCAGGTCGAGCGGATCGCGCGGGTGAAGGCGACGCGGGACGAGGAGGCGTGCCGGGCGGCGCTCGATGCACTGCGCGAGGGGGCGAAGGGGTCCGAGAACCTGCTGGCGCTGGCGGTCGAGTGTGCGCGGGCGCGGGCGACGCTGGGCGAGATCTCGTCGGCGATGGAGGATGTGTTCGGGCGCTATGGCACGCAGCCGACGCCGGTGTCGGGCGTCTATGGCGGCGCGTACGAGGATGATGCGCGCTGGACGCGGCTGACCGACGGGGTCGAAGCGACCGAGCGGCGGCTGGGACGCAAGCCCCGGATGCTGGTCGCCAAGATGGGGCAGGACGGGCATGACCGCGGCGCCAACCTCGTCTCGTCGATGTTCGGCGATCTGGGGTTCGAGATCGTGCCGGGCGCGCTGTTCCAGACCCCGGCGGAGGTTGCCGCGCTGGCGTTGGCCAAGGACGTCGACGTGGTCGGCGCGTCGAGCCTGGCGGCGGGGCACAAGACGCTGATCCCCGAGCTGATCGGCCACCTGCGCGAGGCGGGACGCGCGGATATCAAGGTGATCGCGGGTGGCGTTATTCCCGCACAGGACTATCAGGCGCTGCGTGATGCCGGGGTCCAGGCGATCTTCGGACCCGGCACCAACCTGATCCAGGCCGCCGAGGACGTGTTGAAGCTCCTCGGCCATAATATGGGCCCGCAAGAGGAAGCCGCAGAATGACCGATACGATGATCCGCACGAGCCCCTCCGGTGACGTATATGGGGCACCTGCGAGCCCCTCCCCTTCAGGGGAGGGGTTGGGGTGGGGTTCCGCCGCGAACGCTGCGTCGGATATGCGGACGGGCCCCACCCCCAGCCCCTCCCCTGAAGGGGAGGGGGGTGAAGTTAGGACCGACTGGACGCGCGCGGAGATCGCGGCGCTGTTCGACCTGCCGTTCGACGCACTCATGTACCGGGCGCAGACCGTGCACCGGGCGCATCACGCGGTGAGCGAGGTGCGGCTGTGCACATTGCTGTCGATCAAGACCGGCGGCTGCCCCGAGGATTGCGGCTATTGTTCGCAGTCGGCGAGCGCGGATACACAGCTGAAGGCGGAAAAGCTGATGGACGTCGATGCGGTGCTCGCCGACGCGGCGCACGCCAAGGCGGCGGGATCGCAGCGCTTCTGCATGGGCGCGGCGTGGCGCAACCCTAAAGCCCGCGACATGCCGAAGGTCGTGGCGATGGTCGAGGGCGTCCGCGCGATGGGGCTGGAGACGTGCATGACGCTCGGGATGCTCGATGCGGAGCAGGCGCGGCAGCTCGCCGATGCGGGGCTCGATTACTACAACCACAACATCGACACGTCGCCGGAGAATTACGGCAACGTCATCACCACGCGGACGTTCGAGGATCGGCTCGAGACGCTGGCCAACGTGCGCGATGCGGGCATCTCGGTGTGTTGCGGCGGGATCGTCGGGATGGGCGAGACGCGCGGCGACCGCGTCGGCTTCGTCCATGCGCTCGCCACGCTGCCGCGGCATCCCGAGAGCGTGCCGGTCAATGCGCTGGTGCCGGTCAAGGGGACGGTGCTGGGCAACATGCTCGCCGATACGCCGCTCGCCAAGATCGACGATATCGAGTTCGTGCGGACCGTCGCGGTCGCGCGGATCACGATGCCGCTGAGCATGGTGCGGCTGTCGGCGGGGCGCGAGAGCATGTCCGAGGCGACCCAGGCGCTGTGCTTCATGGCGGGGGCGAATTCGATCTTCACCGGCGACACGCTGCTGACGACGGGCAATGCCGGCGACAGCGCGGATGCGGCGTTGCTGGCCAAGCTGGGGATGACGCCGATGACGGGTGCCGAACCGATGCGCGAGGCCAAGACATGCTGCTGATCGCACTCCTGGTCGCCGCCGCGCCGATGCAGCCCCAGTCGCAGGCGCAGGCGCAGATGACCCGGTCCGCGGGCAGCAGCTATGCGCAGGCGGATGCGGCGATGACCGCGCAGTGGAAGCGGACCTATGCCTATATGAAGCGGCGCGATGCACAGGACACGTCGCGTGGCGGTGGCTTCGGGTTTGCGGGATCGCTGCTCGAAAGCCAGCGCGCGTGGCTGAAGTTCCGCGACACGCAATGCGTGATCGAGGGCGGGCAATATGCCGGCGGATCGGCGCAGGCGATGACGATCGCCGGCTGCCGCACCGCCCTGACCAAGGCACGGACCGCGCAGCTCAAATCGATGATCTGGTACCAGTAAATACACGTCCGCACCCGGCGCCAAGCCGGGGAGACGGCACAGTTTAGGGCGAGAGATGTTCAAGAAAATCCTGGTTGCCAATCGCGGCGAGATCGCATGCCGCGTGATGCGCACCGCCAAGGCGATGGGGATCAAGACCGTCGCGGTCTATTCCGACGCCGATGTGCGCAGCCCGCACGTGCTGATGGCGGACGAGAGCGTGCGGCTGGGGCCAGCGCCCGCGGCGGAGAGCTATCTCAAGGCCGAGCTAATCCTGCTGGCGGCCAAGGAGACGGGCGCGGACTGTATCCATCCGGGATACGGCTTCCTGTCCGAGCGCGAGAGCTTCGCGCGGGCGTGCGCCGAGGCGGGGGTCGCGTTCGTCGGGCCACCGCCCGCCGCGATCGCGGCGATGGGCGACAAGATCGAATCGAAGAAGCTCGCCAAGGCGGCGGGCGTCAACGTCGTGCCGGGCTATCTGGGCGAGATCGCGGACACCGACGAGGCGGTGCGGATCGCGGGCGACATCGGCTATCCGGTGATGATGAAGGCGTCGGCGGGCGGCGGCGGCAAGGGCATGCGGCTGGCTTACGGCGAGCAGGACGTCCGCGAGGGCTTCGAGGCGACCAAGCGCGAGGGGCTGGCGTCGTTCGGCGACGACCGCGTGTTCATCGAGAAGTTCATCGAAAGCCCGCGGCATATCGAGATCCAGCTGATCGGCGACCAGCATGGCAACATCGTCTATCTCAACGAGCGCGAATGCTCGATCCAGCGGCGGCACCAGAAGGTCGTCGAGGAGGCGCCGTCGCCGTTCGTGACGCCGAAGATGCGCAAGGCCATGGGTGAGCAGGCGGTCGCGCTGGCGCGGGCGGTCGGCTATTATTCGGCCGGGACGGTCGAGCTGATCGTGTCGGGCGCGGATACGACCGGCGAGGGGTTCTACTTCCTCGAGATGAACACGCGGCTCCAGGTCGAGCATCCGGTGACCGAGGAGATTACCGGGCTGGATCTGGTCGAGCTGATGATCCGGGTGGCGGCGGGCGAACCGCTGGGGTTCGCGCAGGACGCGGTGAAGCTGAACGGCTGGGCGATCGAGAACCGGGTCTATGCGGAGGATCCGTATCGCGGGTTCCTGCCGAGCATCGGGCGGCTGGTGCGGTATAATCCGCCTGAGACGTCTCCCCTCCCGCTTGCGGGAGGGGGAGCAGAAGAACCCCGCGTCCGTGTCGACGATGGCGTGCGCGAGGGGGGCGAGGTCAGCATGTTCTATGACCCGATGATCGCCAAGCTGATCACCTGGGCGCCGACGCGCGACGGGGCGGTCGCGGCGCAGATCGCGGCGCTCGACGCGTTCGAGCTCGAGGGGCCGGGGAACAACATCGATTTCCTGTCGGCGATCATGCAGCATCCGCGCTTCCAGTCGGGGGCGCTGACGACCGGGTTCATCGCCGAGGAATATCCCGACGGGTTCCACGGCGCGCCTGCGGATGCGGCGTTGCTGACGACGCTCGCCGCGGTCGCCGCCTTTGCCGCGACGGCAGAAGCCGACCGCGCGCGGCGGATCGACGGGCAGCTCGGGCGGCGGCTGCGTCCGCCCGCGGACTGGGTGGTGACGATCGGCGGGACGGATCACGACGTGTGCGTGTCGACCGACGGGATTTCGGTCGATGGCGAAGAGCTCGACCTGTCGCTCGAATATACGCCGGGGGATCGGATGGTGATGGTCGAGGGCGACGAGCATCTCACGATCCGCATCGCGAAGGCGCGCGCGGGGTTCAGGCTGACGACGCGCGGCGCGAGCCATGTCGCGCGCGTGCTGCCCGCACGGGTCGCGCCCTATGCCGCGCACCTGATCGAGAAGGTCGCGCCCGATCTGTCGAAATTCCTGATCTGCCCGATGCCGGGGCTGCTCGTGCGGCTCGATGTCGCGGCGGGGGACCGGGTCGAGGCGGGGCAGGCGCTCGCGGTGGTCGAGGCGATGAAGATGGAGAATATCCTGCGCGCGGAGAAGACCGGCGTGGTGAAGTCGGTGTCGGCCGCGGCGGGGGACAGCCTGGCGGTGGATCAGGTGATTTTGGAGCTGGAATAGGTTTCAGCTCTTGTGTCCCCGCGAAGGCGGGGACCCAGACTGGGCTCCCGCCTGCGCGGGAGAACATGGGCTTCACCACCCCGGCGGAGGCCGGGGTCCAGTTGGGGGACGTGGCTGGGCTGATGCTGCGCGTCGTTACTCGAGCCTTCCCACCTGGGCCCCGGCCTTCGCCGGGGTGGTTTGGTTTGTGGTGGGGTGGGGTGGGGCTATTGCCGCACGCATTGTGCGCCTCCCCGGCGGAGGCCGGGTCCAGTTGGGGGACGTGGCTGGGCTGATGCTGCGCGTCGTTACTTCAGCTTTCCCAACTGGGCCCCGGCCTTCGCCGGGGTGGTGTGTAGGGAGGGCGGGCCATCGCGGCGGGCTCTCCCGTTTTTGGCTGTGACGCTGTAGAGCCGGGCGGATGATCGTTTTGCGCTATTTCGCCGCGTTGCTGCTGCTCGTGTCCGCCGTGCCTGCCGTCGCGCAGGACGAGGCGAAGGTGGCGACCGTGGCGGCGGGGCTGACGCGGGCGTCGGCGGAGTTGCAGGCGGTCGACGATGCGGCGGTCGAGGCGCGTGACGATGCGGCGCGGCAGGCGTTGCGGACGCGGGCGGAGGCGGTGCAGGCGACCGCGGCGGAGGCGGTGCGGGTGCTGACGCCCGAAATGGCGCTGGTCCAGGCGCGGGTGACCGAGCTGGGCGCGGCGACGCCGGGGGTGGTCGAGGCGCCCGAGATCCGCCAGCAGCGCCGGCTGCTCGCGCAGAGCCAGTCGGCGATCGATTCGGCGATCAAGCGCGCGCGGCTGATCGGGGTCGAGGCCAAGCAGCAGATCGACGATATCGGTGCGGCCGAGGCGGAGGAGCTGGGCCAGCAACTGTCCGAGCGCAGCGCGTCGCCGCTGTCGCCGACGCTGTGGACCGCGATCGTCGATCACCTGCCGCGCGACACCGCGCGGCTGAACCGGTTCGCGGCGACCGGCGTGCGCCAGTTCGTCCAGCGGTTCGACATGCAGGCGGCGATCATCGCGCTGACCGGGCTGCTGACAGCACTGGTGCTGCTCGTGCCGGTACGCGGTGCGCTCCACCGGCTGGGGCGCGGCTATGCGACCGATCATGCGCCGGGAGGGCGGATCCGGCGGTCCGCCTATGCGCTGTGGCTGGTGGTGATCGGCACGATGTTGCCCGGATTCGCCGCGCTGGCGTTCGTCGAGTCGCTGCGCTGGTCCGCCCTGCTGTCGCCCGCGTTCGACCAGATCGCGGCGCGTTTTGTCGGATTGTCGTTCTTTGCGGCCTTCCTGTCGGCGTTGGGCGGCGCGTTGCTGTTGCGCGCGCAGCCGAGCTGGCGGCTGTTGCCGATCGGCGACAGCGCAGCGCAGACGCTGCGCCCCTTCACCTGGGCGGCGGCGGGATTGGTGTTCTTCGGCCAGCTGCTGATCACGGCCAACGTGCTGGTCGGTGCGAGTGCGGCGGCGTCGACCGCGGCGAACGCGCTGATCGCGCTGCTCCACCTGGCGCTGATCGCCGGCGTGCTGGTCGCGCTCGGGCGACTGAGGGCGGCGGCCCAGCCCGATCCCGAGAAGCCCGCCCGCAACAGCCTGCTCGCGATCGTCGCGCTGGTCGTGTGGCTGGCGGTGCTGGTCGCGTTCGTCGCCACGCTGACCGGATACGTCAATTTCGCGCTGAAGACTGCGCAGTGGATGGTGTGGGGGGCGATCGTCGGCGCGACGCTGTACCTGATGATGACCTTCACCGACGACGCCTGCCGTGCCGCGCTGTCGAGCAGCAACCGGATCGGCCGCAGCGCGAACAGCGGCTTCGGGGTCGGCAACCGGACGGTCGACCAGATCGGCGTCCTGCTGTCGGCGGTGCTGCGGCTGATGCTGATCATGCTGGCGTTCGGCGCGGTGATGGCGCCGTTCGGGGCGGGCGTGACGTCGGTGTTCGAGCTGTTCGGGACGCTTGCGGGCGGGATCACGGTTGGCGAGATCACGATCTCGCCGGGCGCGGTGCTGCGCTCGATCGCGGTGCTGTTCGTTGCGCTGGCGATCATGCGCGGGCTGCAACACTGGCTGGTCAACAGTTACCTGCCGACGACCGCGATGGATGCGGGCGCGCAGAATTCGGTGACGATGGTCGCGCGCTATGCGGGGATCATCGCCGCGGTGCTGTGGGCGCTCGCCGCGCTCGGGATCGGCATGGAGAAGCTGGCGGTGGTGCTCGGTGCGCTGTCGGTGGGCATCGGCTTCGGCTTGCAGGCGATCACGCAGAATTTCGTGTCGGGGCTGATCCTGCTCGCCGAGCGGCCGGTCAAGATCGGCGACTGGGTGCGGATCGGCAACCAGGAGGGCGATGTGAAGCGGATCAACGTGCGGTCGACCGAGATCCAGGTCGCCGACCGATCGACGCTGATCGTCCCCAATTCGGAGCTGATCACCAAGACGATCCAGAACATGACGCTGGCCGCGCCGATCGGGCGGATCCAGCTGCAATTCTCGGTGCCGATCGAGAGCGATCTCGACGCGGTGCGGACGATGCTGTTCACCGCCTTTGCCGACCAGAGCGAGGTGCTCGACGATCCCGAGGTGAAGGTGTTCATCGATTCGGTCGATGGTGGCCGCGCGAAGCTCAACTGCTTTGCCTATGTCGCGAGCCCGCGTGATGCCTATCCGGTGCGCAGCGCGCTGCTGTTCACGCTGTTGCGCCAGTTCCGCGAGGCGGGGATCGACCTCGGCGCGACGACCACGCGGATGGAACTGATCGGGACGCCCCCCGCCGCCGGGGCTGCCGGAATCATGGCCGGACCGACCGACGCGGCGCGGTGAAGCGGCATAATCCTGCGACAATTGGCCCCTAGGTGCCGGGGTCAGGTCGATGGGATGTCAGGGTTATGCGTACACTGGGTTTGATGCTGGCGGTGAGCCTGCCGGCGATGGCGGCGGCGCAACAGGCGCCCGCGCCGGTGCCGGCGACAGAGGGCGCGCAGACGGACGGCGCTGCAGCCGAGCCGGAGGATGGCGTCGAGGGCGAGGAGATCGTCGTCACCGGATCGCGCAAGCTGCCCGGATCGGTGGTCGGCGACATTCCGCCCGACCAGACGCTCGGCCAGGCGGACATCCGCTCCTACGGCGTCAGCTCGGTGTCCGACCTGCTTGCCGAACTCAGCCCGCAGACGACGAGCGGGCGCGGCAGCGGGGGCGCGCCGGTGGTGCTGCTCAACGGGCGGCGCATCTCGAGCTTTTCCGAAATCCGCGACATCCCGACCGAGGCGATCCAGCGCGTCGAGATCCTGCCCGAGGAGGTCGCGCTGAAATATGGCTATCGCGCGGACCAGAAGGTCGTGAACTTCGTGCTGCGCCGCCGCTTTCGCGCGGTGACCGCGGAGGCGATCGACCGGATGCCGACCGAGGGGGGGACGAATACGCCGCAGGCCAAGCTCGACCTGCTGACGATCGCGCGCGACCGGCGGGTCAACCTGCATGCCGAATATACGACGAGTTCGGCGCTGACCGAGGCGGAGCGCGACATCGTGCCGATCGCCGGGGGCAACGGCAGCGGGGCGGTGGGAGCGGGCGGCGCGGTCGTCGATCCGACGCCGTTCCGCACGCTGCAGGGCCAGACGAGCACCTTCACCGCGAACAGCGTCTATGCGCGCAACATCTTCGGCAATGTCGGCGCGACGATCAACGGACGGCTCGAATCGACCGACAGCCGCAGCCTGAACGGCCTGCCCGTGGCCGCGCTGACGCTGGCGGACGGCAGCGTGATCAACCGTGCGCTCGACGATCCGGGCTTCCTGCCGCTGGCGCAGCGCGCGTCGTCGATCGCGGCGCATCTGGGCACGACGCTGAACGGCGATGTCGGCACGTGGCGCTGGACGGTGACGGGCAATTACGATCGCAGCGATACGCAGACCTTCACCGATACCGGCGTCGATGCGGGCGCGTTCAATGCGCGGCTGGCGGCGGGCGATCCGACCGCGGTGCCGCTGGGCGCGCTGACCGCGGCGGATATCGGCGCGGCGGCGGGCAACCGCGCCTATGCGACGCAGAGCATCGGCGGGATCGACGCGGTCGCCAATGGCCGGCTGTTCGCGCTGCCTGCGGGCGACGTGTCGACGACGCTGAAGCTGGGCGCGGAGACCGCCGACTTCGACAGCCGGTCGGATCGCGGCGGGTTCGCGCAGCGCGGGCAGGTGGCGCGCGACACGGTCAACGGCCAGGTCAATGTCGACCTGCCGATCGCGAGCCGGTCGAAGGACGTGCTGCCGTTCCTCGGCACGCTGTCGGCGAACTTCAACCTGGCGCAGGATCATTTGTCGGATTTCGGCACGCTGACCACGCTTGGTTACGGCGCGAACTGGGCGCCGATCCCGGCGGTGCGGCTGATCGCGTCGGTGACCGACACCGACCAGGCGCCGACCGCGCAGCAGCTGGGCAATCCGTCGATCACGACGCCCAATGTCCGCGTGTTCGATTATGTCCAGGGCACGACCGCGACCGTCACCACGATCAGCGGCGGCAATCCCGGGCTGAGCGCGGACAATAACCGCGTGACAAAGCTGGGGCTGACGGTGAAGCCCTGGGCGGGGCGCGAGGTGACGCTGACCGCCAATTATGTCGACAGCCGGACCGACAATCCGATCGCCGCCTTCCCGGCCGCGACCGCGGCGATCGAGGCGGCGTTTCCGGACCGGTTCGTCCGCGACGCGACGGGGGCGCTGCTGCAGGTCGACCGGCGGCCGATCAATTTCGCGCGGAGCGAACGGTCCGAACTGCGCTGGGGGATCAATTTCTCCGCGCCGCTGAAGTCGAAGATCCAGCGCGAGCTCGAGGCGTTTCGCGCGGGGACGGGGCCCAATCCGTTTGCCGGGATGCAGCCGCCCGGCGGCGGGCGGCCGCGTGGTGAAGGCGGGCGGGGTGAAGGACCGCGGGGCGAAGGCGCCGGGCCGGGTGAGGGACGCGGCGGCGGTGGCCCGGGCGGTCCGGGCGGCGGGGGCGGCGGCTTCGGGCGCGGCGGGCGCGGGCAGGGCGGCGGGCGTGTCCAGTTCGCGCTGTATCACACCTGGCGCTTTACCGACCGCGTGCTGGTCGCGGAGGGCGGGCCGAGCCTGAACCTGCTCGACGGCGATGCGATCGGCAATAATGGCGGGTCGGCGCGGCACAGCCTCGAGGCGCAGGCGGGCTATAGCAACAATGGTCTGGGCGCGCGGCTGTCGGCGAATTACGCGGCGGGCACTAGGGTCGATGGCGGGACCGCGGCGGCGCCCGAGACGCTCAATTTCGGCGGGCTGGCGACCGCAAACGTGCGGCTGTTCGCGGATCTGGGGCAGCGGCTCGAATGGGTGAAGGCGCGGCCGTGGCTGCGCGGGATGCGCGTCACGCTGTCGGTCGACAATGTGTTCAACACGCGGCAGCGGGTGACCGATGCGAGCGGGGCGGTGCCGAATACCTATCAGCCGGATTATCTGGATCCGCTGGGGCGGACGGTGCGGTTGAGCGTGCGGAAGCTGTTTTTCTGAGGCTCGCGTCATCCTGACTTTCGTCAGGATGACGGATTTGAGGTTAGAGGCCGATCTTGCTCGCGAGCCAGCGGGCGGCGGCTTCGGGGGTCTGTTTGTCGGTGTCGCGGTCGACCTGGTAGTTGGCGGTGCGCATCGCCTCGACCGGGATGCGGCCGATAAGCGGGCGGAGCGCGGCGGTGAAGCGCGCGTCGTTCGCACGCGCGGGGGCGACCATCAGGATCGCGTCATAGCCCGGGATCGCGTGGCGCGGGTCGGTGAGCACGGTCAGCTTGTCCGCGGCGATCCGGCCGTCCGAGGAAAAGGCGGAGATGACGTCCGCCTTCCCGCTCTGCAGTGCGCGGTACATGAAGGTCGGGCTGTACGGCGTGGTGCGCGCGAAGCGCAGCGGATAGGCGCGTTTCACCGCCGCCCATTCGGGGCGTTCGAGGAATTCGAGGTCGCTGCCGAGCGTCAGGCCGGGCGCGGCCTTCACCAGATCGTCGAGGCTCGCGATACGCTGGCGGCGCGCCACGTCCGCCTTCATCGCAAAGGCATAGGCGTTCTCGAACCCGAGCGTGCCGACCAGGCCGACGCCGTGCGTGCTCTTCGCCCAAGCGCCGATATCGGCGACAATCTTCGTGCGCTCGGGCACGTCGCTGCGCTTCATCTCGTTGGCCCAGATCGTGCCGGCATAGTCGACATAGACGTCGATATCGCCGCCTGAGAGCGCACCGAAGACGAGCGCGGAGCCCAGACCGTCGCGATAGGTGACGGTGTAGCCGGCGCGCGTCAGCCGGTCGCCGATCAGCCGGGCGAGGATATATTGCTCGGAGAAGTTCTTCGCGCCGACGACGACCGTCCGGTCGCCGCCGCCGCCGCGGGGCCAGAGCGGCGCGGTGGCGAGCGCGGTCCCTGCGACCAGCAGCGCGGCGCTCGCGATCCACAGCCAGCGGCGGCGTGCGCGGATGCCCTGTTCGATCCCGCCGATCAGCGCGTCGACGATAAGCGCGAGCGCCGCTGCGCTGACGCAGCCGGCGAGGACCAGCGCCCAGTTCTGCGTCTGGAGCCCGGCGAAGATCAGGTCGCCCAGACTCGGCTGGCCGACCGTGGTCGACAGCGTCGCCGCGCCGATCGTCCAGACCGCGGCGGTGCGGATACCGGCGACGACGACGGGGGCGGCGAGCGGGGCCTCGACGAGGCGGAGCTTCTGCGCGGGCGTCATGCCGACCGCGTCGGCGGCCTGCGACACCGCGGGATCGAGCCCCTGCAGCCCCGCGACCGCGTTGCGCAGGATCGGCAGCAGCGCATAGAGCGTGAGCGCGATCAGCGAGGGGAGGAAGCCCAAGGCGGGGATCCCGCCGCCGACCAGCGCGGACAGGCTGAGCAGCAGCGGATAGAAGAGCGCGAGCAGCGCGAGGCTGGGGACCGTCTGGACGAGGCTGGCAAAGCCCAGCGCAACGCGTGCGACCGCGGCGTTGCGCGCGGACCAGATGGCGAGCGGCAGGCTGATCGCGATGCCGAGAAGGAGCGCCGCCGCGGACAGCAGGACGTGGCTGGCGAGCAGCGGCGGCACGCGGGTCAGCGCGTCGAGGAACGCGCTCATGCGACGAGCGCCCGGAGGCGGTCGGCCTGCGCGCGCGGGACCTGGACCAGCGCCTGGGCGTCGTCGCCGCCCTCACCCGCGACGAGCGCGGCAGGGGTCGCATCGGCGACGATCCGCCCGGCCTTCATGACGAGCACGCGGTCGGCGAGCAGCAAGGCCTCCGCCATGTCGTGCGTGACGAGGATGGTGGTGAGGCCCAGCCGGTCGTGCAGCTCGCGGATGCGCGTGCCGAGCGCGTCGCGGGTGACGGGATCGAGTGCGCCGAACGCCTCGTCGAGGAGCAGGAGCTTTGCCCCGGGCGCGAGCGCGCGGGCGATGCCGACGCGCTGGCGCTGGCCGCCCGACAGCGCGTCGGGCAGGCGTCCGGCGATGCCGCGCGGCAGGTCGACGAGATCGAGCAGCGCGCCGACATCGGCCTCGTCGCCGCGGCCGGCGATGCGCAGCCCGATCGCGATGTTCTCGGCGATCGTCATGTGCGGGAACAGGCCGATATTCTGGAAGACATAGCCGACCCGGCGGCGCAGCGCGGGCGCGGGGCCGTGCGTGACGTCGGTGCCGTCGAGCAGGACGCGGCCGTCGCTGGGCTCGACGAGGCGGTTGATCGTCTTGAGGAGGGTCGACTTGCCCGATCCAGACGTGCCGACGAGCGCGACGAAGCTGCCGCCCGCGATCTCGAGAGAGACCGCATCAACCGCGATCGTCGCGCCGTAAGCCCTGGTGACGCGTTCGAAAGCGAGCGCTGGAGATTGATCTGGCATCTGGGCGCAGGATGCGGGAAACATACCGCAAAATCAAACGGAGAGGATCGGCCATGAGCCAGCAGAGCATATTCATCACCGGCGGCGGATCGGGGATCGGCCGCGCGACCGCTTTGCTGTTCGCGCGCAAGGGCTGGCGGATCGGGCTGGCGGACGTCAGCGCCGCGGGGCTGGCCGAGACCGCGGCGCTGCTGCCCGAGGGGGCGTCGACCTATGTCATGGACGTACGCGACCGCGACGCGTGGGTGGCGTCGCTCGATGCGTTCACGGCCGTGACGGGCGGGCGGCTCGACGTGCTGTTCAACAATGCCGGGATCGGCTCAGGCGGGCCGCTCGCGACGACCGAGTTCGCCGAGATCGACCGGGTGGTCGGCGTCAACCTGGTCGGCGTCCTGAACGGGGCGAAGATCGGCCATGGCTATCTGAAGCGGACGCCGGGATCGTGCCTGCTCAACACCGCGTCGGCGTCGGCGATCTATGGCTCGTCGGGGCTGGCGCCCTATTCGGCGACCAAGTTCGGGGTGCGCGCGATCACCGAGGCGCTCGACGGCGAATGGGCGGGCGACGGGATCAAGGTGCGCGCGATCGTGCCGAGCTTCATCGACACGCCGCTGCTGAACACGACCGCGGGGGGATCGAACCGGTCGATCCGCGAGACGGTGAAGGGCGCGGGGCTCGAGCTGACCGGGGTCGAGGCGGTCGCCGACGCGGCCTGGGCGGCGGTGCACGGCAATGCGGTCCACACCTATGTCGGCAAGACCGCGCACCGCATGGCGTTCGCCGCGCGCTGGATGCCGGGGTCGCTGCGCAAGCGGATGCGGCGGAGTGTGAAGCGCTAGGGGGGCGGCGGGGTGTCGCGCCCTATCCGTCATCCCAGGCTCGACCCGGGACCCAGAGTTGCGGGCGTTGCCGTTTGTGGCTCTGGATCCTGACTTTCGTCAGGATGACGGGGGGCGTCAGGATGACGGGAGGACCGTCAGGAGTCGCCGACGATGGCGTCGATCGCTTCGGCCATTTCGATGTCGCGGGGGGAGAGGCCGCCGGCGTCGTGGGTGGTCAGCAGGATCTCGACGCGGTTCCAGACATTCTTCCATTCGGGATGATGGTTGGCGCGCTCCGCGATCAGCGCGACCTGAGTCATGAAGCCGAATGCCTCGACGAAATCGGCGAACACGATCGTCCGCGTGATCGCGTCGCGGCCATCGTCATAATCCCACTCGTCGAGTCCATCGAGCGCCTCGGCCCGCTCGGTCTCGTTCAGTGCCTCGATCATTCGCGTACCCTTGCAGCTATGGATCGCCAACGCGTATGGCTGGAGCCATGAGCGGGCAAGCGACAATCCATGGTGATACGCAGGGGCTCGCGCCCGATGCGGCTGCGATCGAGGCGATCGGGCGCGCGACGATCGCGCGGTTGCCCGCCGAATTCCGCGTGCATCTGGGCGACGTGGTCTTCGCCATCGAGGAATTCGCCGACGAGGAGACGCTGGCAGAGCTCGGCATCGAGCATCCGTTCGACCTGTCGGGGGTGTATCAGGGGCGGCCGCTGGGCGAGAAATCGTCGATGGATACGGGCGCGATGCCCGACCGCATCACCTTGTACAGGCGTGCGATCCTCGAGGAATGGATCGAGACGGGGGTGCGGCTCGACGATCTGGTCGCGCATGTCACGATCCACGAGATCGGGCATCATTTCGGGCTGAGCGACGACGACATGCATGCGCTGGAAGACGCCGCGGCGTGAGCCTGGCGTTTCGCCGTGTCGCCTGCGACCGCGGCGGACGGCGGCTGTTCGACGACGTGTCGTTCGCGCTGGCGGCGGGTGAGGCGGCGGTCGTCGCGGGGCCCAACGGCGTCGGCAAGTCGAGTCTGATCCGGATCGCCGCGGGGCTGTTGCGGCCCGCCGCGGGTGAGGCCACGGCGATCGGGCGCATCGCGCTGCTCGCCGAGGCGGCGGCGCTGGATGCGGAGCGCACGGTACGCGAGGGGCTGACATTCTGGGCGGCGCTCGACGGCGCGGATAGTGCGGCGGTGGCGCAGGCGCTCGACGCGGTCGGGCTCGCGGCGCTGGCGGGGGTGCCGGTGCGGATGCTGTCGACCGGGCAGCGGCGGCGGGTGGCGATGGCGCGCGTGGTCGCGTCGGGCGCACCGATCTGGCTGCTCGACGAACCGGGCAACGGGCTCGATGCGAAGTCGCTCGGGCGGCTCGAGGCGCTGATCGCGCGGCACCGGGGCGGGGGCGGGATCGTGCTGGCCGCGACGCATCTGCCGCTGGCGATTCCGGGGGCGCAGACGATCCATCTGTCGGGTGAGGAGACGGCGTGATGCTGGCGCTGACCTTGCGCGACGTGCGGCGCGGCTATGCGGGGGGCGGGGCGGCGTTGGTCGTCGCGTTCTTCCTGCTGGTCGCGGTGCTGTTTCCGTTCGCGATCGGGCCCGATGCGGCGGTGCTCGCGCGGGTCGGGGGCGGGGTGATCTGGGCGGCAGCGCTGCTCGCGGCCTTGCTGCCGGTCGAGCGGCTGGTGGGGCCGGACCTGGAGAGCGGGGTGCTCGACCAGTTGCGGGTGCGCGGGGTGTCGCTGGCGCTGGTCGCGGCGGCGAAGATCGTCGCGCACTGGGTGGCGTTCGCGCCGCCGCTGATGCTGGCGGCGGTGATCGCGGCGGGGTTGCTCGATCTGTCGGGGGCGACGTTGCTGCGGGTCGAGATCGGGCTGGCGATCGGGACGCCGGGGCTCGCCGCGCTTGCGGTCGCGACGGGGGCGCTGGTCGCGGGGTTGCGCGGCGGGAGTGCGGTGGCGGGGCTGGTGATGCTGCCGCTCGCGGTGCCGTTGCTGATCTTTGGCGCGGGGGCGCTCGATCCGGTCGGCGGGGCGGGGGCGTTCAAGCTGCTCGGCGCGGTGAGCCTGGTGCTGGTGGCGGGGGCGCCGTTCGTCGCGGGGGCGGCGATGCGGGCGGGGATGGAGTAGGCGGGGGTTGGGGCTGGTGCTTCGACTTCGCTCAGCACGAACGGTTTGGGTTGGGGCGGGGCTGTGCTTCGACTTCGCTCAGCACGAACGGCTTGGGGCTGGTCCCGCGTCAGTCGCGGGACCAGCGGGCCCAGATGGCGGTGGGGAGGGTGAGGCCGCGGGTTTCCTCGCGGACGCCGAGTTCGCCCGCCTCGACCTTGCCGGGCAGGTCGGCGAAGACCTGGTTGAGCAGTTCGCCGATCGCGAGCGCGGACATGCGGACCGCGTAGACGGTCAGGAACAGGAAGCGCGAATTCTCGTCGAGCAGCTTGCGGCAATCGGCGATGAGGCGGGGGAGATCCTCCTCGAGCCGCCAGACCTCGCCCTCGGGACCGCGGCCATATTTGGGGGGATCGAGCAGGATGCCGTCATAGCGACGGCCGCGGCGCACTTCGCGCGCGACGAACTTGGCGGCGTCGTCGGTCATCCAGCGGATCGGCGCATCGGCCATGCCCGACAGCCGCGCATTGGCCTTGGCCGCCTCGACCGATTTCTTCGACGCATCGACATGGACCATGCGGACGCCCTTGGTCGCCATCGCGAGCGTGCCGACGCCGGTATAGCCGAACAGGTTCATGCATTCGGGGCTGTCGAGCCCGGCGACGCGCTCGCGCATCCAGCTCCACACCGGCGCCATGTCGGGGAAGAAGCCGAGATGGCGGAAGGGGGTGGTCTGCGCGGTGTAGGACACCTCGTTCCACTTGAGCGTCCAGCCCTCGCGGGGGACGGGCTCCGAGAATTCCCAGCGGCCGCCGCCATCCTCGTCCGAGCCGGGGACGAATTCGCCTTGTGCCTTCCAGTCGGTCGAGGCGGGGGCCCACATCGCCTGTGGTTCGGGGCGGATGAAGCGGAAGCGGCCATAGCGTTCGAGCTTCTTGCCATGGCCGGAATCGATCAGGCCGTAATCGGCCCAGGGTTCGCCGATGAGGGTGTCGAGCGTCTTCATGCCGACGGCTTCGCGCGGTCGGCGATATAGGCGGTGATCGCGTCGAAGGTGGCAGGCAAGGTGACGTAGCGTTCCTCGCGCTGAAACAGGTCGCCGACACGCGCGGGGAGCGAAGGCCGGACGCCGGTCGCGCGCTCGACCGCGTCGCGGAACTTGGCGGGATGCGCGGTGGCGAGCGTGACAACTGGGGTGCCGGGCGGCACCTCGGTACGCAGCGCGGCGGCGAGGCCGATCGCGGTGTGCGGGTCGATCACCTGGCCGGCATGCTCGTGCGCCCAGCGCATCGCGAGCGTCATGTCGTCGAGATCGACGCGGTCGCTCTGGAACAGCGCCGCCGCCCCCTGCGACTGCGCGTTGGTCAGCCGCATCGCGCCCGAGGATTCGAAGCCTGCCATCTGCGCGGCGAGCGCACTGCCGTCGCGGCTGCCGAGGTCGAACAGCAGGCGTTCGAAGTTCGAGCTGACCTGAATGTCCATCGACGGAGTCGGGGTCTGTTCGACGCCGGTCTTCGAATAGTCGCCGCTGCTGAGCGCGCGGTGGAGGATGTCGTTGACGTTGGTCGCGACGATCAGCCGCGCGACGGGAAGACCCATGCGGGCGGCGACATAGCCGGCGAAGACGTCGCCGAAATTGCCCGTGGGCACGGAGAAGGCGACCTCGCGGTCGGGTGCGCCGAGGCGGACCGCGGCGTAGAAGAAGTACACGACCTGCGCCATCAGCCGGGCCCAGTTGATCGAGTTCACCGCGGACAGCGCAAACCGGTCGGAGAAGCCGGGGTCGTTGAACATCGCCTTCACGAGCGCCTGCGCGTCGTCGAAGCTGCCTTCGATCGCGATGTTGTAGACATTGGGGCTGAGCACCGTCGTCATCTGGCGGCGCTGCACGTCCGAGATGCGGCCCGCGGGGTGGAGCATGAAGATGTCGATGCCCTCACGCCCCGCCACCGCGTCGATCGCGGCCGAGCCGGTATCGCCGCTGGTCGCGCCGACGATCGTCAGGCGCTTGGTGGTGCCCGCGAGGAAGCGTTCGAAGAAGAGGCCGAGCAGCTGGAGCGCGACGTCCTTGAACGCGAGCGTCGGGCCGTGGAAGAGTTCGAGCAGCCACTGGTCATGGTCGAGCTGGACCAGCGGGACGACGGCGGCGTGCGAGAAGCGGCCATAGGCCTGGTCGCAGAGCGCCTTCAGCTCGTCGCGCGTCATCGCGTCGCCGACGAACGGCGCCATGACGGCGACCGCGGTGTCGACATAGGAGAGGCCGGCGAGCGCGGCGATCTCGTCGCGGGTCATCGTCGGCCATGTCTCGGGGAGGTAGAGGCCGCCATCGGATGCGAGGCCGGCGAGCGTCGCCGCTTCGAAATCGAGGACGGGGGCCGAGCCGCGGGTGCTGATGTAACGCATGGCCAAGCCGGTTAGCGGGACGCAGCTTTCGACACAACCTTGCCGCGCCTGCCCAGTGCCAGGACATAAATGATCGCGGCTATGGCGGCGAAGAAGAACCACTGGCCGGCATAGGCGAGATGGTTGTTCGGGACCGCGTCGAGGTCGGGCCTGCCATTGGGGGCGAGGCCGGCGGGCGGCGTGTCGGCGACGAGCATCAGCCGCGCCGGGGTCGGGTCGAACAGCGAACCGATCAGCGAGCGGCCGTCGGGGGCGTGGGTGATATAGCCCGAGACCGCGCCGCCGGGCCATTGCGGCTTGAGCTTCGGATCGCGCGTCGTGCCGAGCTGGACGATCATGCCGGGCCCCTCGGCGCCGGTGCGGCAGTCGGCGATGACGCGGAACCCCGCCTTGCCCGCGCCGGCGAGGCGGATCGCGGTCGGCTCGAGGCAGACGCCCGTCGCGCGGCGGAACAGCAGCGTCTCGTCGGGGAGGCTCGGGAACGCCATCGGCGGACGCGCGGGGTTGGCGGCGAGCTGGGCGAGGAACGCTTCCTTTTTGGGGAGGCGGTCGAGCAGCTGCCACAGGCCGAGCGCGATCATCGCCGCGACCGCGAGGGCTACGAGCAGCGTCGGGAGGACGGGGAAACGCCGGGTTGTCGTCACGGCTGGCTGCGACCCTCGCGCGCGGCGTTGCGATATTCGGCGGACATGAGCGCACCCTTGGCGGCGCGGAGCGACAGGATGACGCCCACGGCGGTGAACGGGATCCAGACCAGCATGTGCACCCAGAGCGGCGGGTGCAGCGTCAGCTCGAGCGTGATCGCGAGTGCGACGACGATCGCGCCGAGGATCAGCGTCAGGAACGCGGCGGGGCCGTCGCCGACGTTGAACTTGCTGAAGTCGAGGCCGCAATTGGAGCAGCGGTCGGCGAATTCGACCCATCTGGCGAAGAGGGTGGGCTTGCCGCAGCGCGGGCACAGGCCCTTGAGCGCGNGGGGGGGGGGGGGCTCATGCGCGGTCGCCTTGCCCGGTGTGGCTCCCCGCGACGGCGGGGATCCAGGCTGGGCTCCCGCCTTCGCGGGAGAACAGATTGGGGAGGGCGGGCGGTTCGCCAGGTGTCGCCTCCCCGGCGCAGGCCGGGGCCCAGTTGGGAGACGTTGCTGACTGAGGGCAGCGCTTCGTTACTGCGGCCTTCCCAACTGGGCCCCGGCCTTCGCCGGGGTGGTAGGCAGGGATGGAGGCGTGGACGCTCAACCGCCGTGGACGGGGGCGCCCCAGCCGCCCCAGACATAGACGGTGACGAACAGGAACAGCCAGACGACGTCGACGAAATGCCAGTACCAGGCGGCGGCTTCGAAGCCGAAATGCTGTCGCGGGGTGAAGTCGCCCTTATAGGCGCGGACGAGGCAGACGATCAGGAAGATCGTGCCGATGAGGACGTGGAAACCGTGGAACCCGGTCGCCATGAAGAACGCGGCGCCATAGTTGATCCCCTTGAACGGGAACGGCGCGTGCATGTACTCATAGGCCTGGATCGCGCTGAACAGCGCGCCGAGGATGACGGTCAGCCACAGGCCCTTGAGCACGCCGTCGCGGTTGCCGACGCCAATCATGCCCCACAGCCCGGTCTTCTCGCCACCGCGCTGGTTGTGGATCAGCGCATGGTGCGCCCAGGTGACGGTGGTGCCGGACGTCAGCAGGATCAGCGTGTTGAGCAGCGGAAGCTCGAACGGGTTGATGACGGTGAGGCCCTTGGGCGGCCACTGTGCGGCGACCGCAGCCGCACCTTCGGCGGCGCGTTCGACCTGGCCGTCGACGATGCTCATCGCGGTCGGGAAGAGCGAGAAGTCGAAGAACGCCCAGAACCAGCCCACGAAGAACATGACTTCGGAGGCGATGAACAGGATCATCCCATAGCGGAAATGGAGCTGGACGACGGGGGTATGGTCGCCCGCGCGTGCCTCGGCGATGACCTGCGCCCACCAGCTGTAGAAGGTGAAGAGCAGCCCGGCGAGGCCGATGAAGAAGATCCAGCCGCCGCCATTGGGCTTGTCGACATGGCCGCCATGCATCCACATGACGCCGCCGACCGCCATCACGAGCGCGGACATCGACCCGACCAGCGGCCAGACGCTGGGCGGCAGGATGTGATAATCGTGGTTCTTGGCGCCGGCCATGGTACTCCCCTATGTTCTTTACGACTGTCCTAGCTTGCGTTTTTCGCGGAATCCACCGGGTAAAACGTGTAGCTGAGCGTGATCGTCTGGATATCCGCCGCGTCGGGATCCTTCAGGATCTTCGGATCGACGAAGAAGATCACCGGCATCCGCGCGGTCTCGCCGGGCTTGAGCGTCTGCTCGGTGAAGCAGAAGCACTGGATCTTGGTGAAATATTTGCCGGCCTGCGCGGGCGTTACGTTGAACGTCGCGGTGCCGGTGATCGGCCGGTCCGAGGTGTTGGTCGCGGTGAAGAACGCCATGTCGCGCGCGCCGACCGCGATCGTGTCCGACGGATTTTCGGGCGCGAACTTCCACGGCAGCTTCGGGTTCACATTGGCGTCGAAATCGACGCGGATCTGGCGATCGGTCCCCCCCGGGGCGACGAGCCCGCGCTGCGTCGTGCCGTTGAGGCCGGTGACCTGACAGAAGAGGCGGTAGAGCGGCACGCTGGCAAAGGCGAGCCCGGTCATGAAGCAGATGCCGAGCACCGCGAGCAGGGCGGTTCGCGTGGTGCGCTCCACCCGCATCAGTGCGGCATCCCCGCCTGGATCTTGGCGATCGAGATCGCGAAGACGAGGATGACGAACGCGCCGAGCAGCAGCGCCATCACCTTGGCCCGGCCCATCTGGCGGCGGCGGATCAGGTCTTCGCGGGTCTTGTCGTCGTTCATGCCAGCCACCTATCGACGACGAGCGCGCCGAACATCGCAAAGAGATACAGGATCGAATATTTGAACAAGCGCCGCTCGGGCTTCATCGCGTCGTCGACACCGGTCGTGCGCGTCGCGACGACGACCACGAGCCAGGCGAAGATCCCGGTCAGGACGGTCGCGACGACGCCGTAGAAATTCCCGACCAGGCCGAGCGGCCAGGGGAGCACCGCGGCGAGCGCCATCGGGATGGTGTAGAGGCCGATCTGGGTCCGGGTGACGCGCTCGCCCGCGACGACGGGGAGCATCGGCACGCCCGCATTGGCGTAATCGGTCTTCACGAACAGCGCGAGCGCCCAGAAATGCGGCGGCGTCCACAGGAAGACGAGCCCGAAGAGCAGCAGCGGGAGCAGCGCCACGTCGCCGGTCGCGGCCGCCCAGCCGATCAGCGGCGGGAAGGCGCCTGCCGCACCACCGATGACGATGTTCTGCGGCGTGCGACGCTTGAGCCAGACGGTGTAGACGAGGACGTAGAACAGGATCGAGACGGTCAGGATCGCGGCCGCGGCGAGGTTGACCGCGAGCCCCATCAGCAGGACCGAGAAGCTGGCGAGGCCGACGCCGAAATGCAGCGCGGCCTGACGGTCCATCCGGCCGGCGGGAAGCGGGCGCTTCTGCGTGCGGCGCATCACCGCGTCGATATCGGATTCATACCATTGGTTGAGCGCCCCCGCGGCGCCCGCGCCGAGCGCGATGCACAGGATCGCGGTGAAGCCGATCACGGGATGGATGCCGACGGGCGCGGCGAGCATGCCGCACAGCCCGGTGAACACGACGAGCGTCATCACCCGGGGTTTGGTCAGCGCCAGAAAGTCGCGCCATTCGGCGGGGGGAAGCAGGGGCGTCGCAGTGGTCATGGTTGAGCAGGCCTATACGCGACCCTGCCGTTCGGGGAAAGCGATGGTTCTGCTGGGGAAATCGAAACCCCGGTATGGTGGCGAACGCCGATCAGGCGGCGGTGATCGGCTGGCCGAGGTCGAGTCGCTCGCCATCGGTGACGATCACCCGGTCGCCGAGCTTTACCGCATCGAAGATCCGCTTCGCGAACGCCCTGGGCACGCCGATACAGCCATGCGTAGCATAGCCGTCGCCGACATCGCTGCCATGGATCGAGATGCCGTCATTGGTCAGCCGCAGCATGTACGGCATCGGCGCATTGTAGATGTTGGAGACGTGGTCCGCGTCCTTCTGCGTGATCGGGAAGACGCCCAAGGGGGTCGGCTTGTCGTCCGCACCGTAGATGATGACCGCGGTGCCGATCTCGTAACCTGCGCGGAAGACCGAGACGGTCTGCGCGGCGAGGTCGACGGTGACGATGACGGGGCCCTGGGGCGCGCCGGTCTCGTCCCAGTAATGGTCGCCCTGCCGCATGGGGCCGGGGATCTGGAGGATGCGCTTGACGGTGTAGGCGGCGGGATCCGGGGCGCCGGGTTTCGGGGCGGGTGCCGCGGGGCGGGCCTTCGGCGCGGTGCGGGGTGCGGCGGGGTCCTGGGTGGCGGTCACGGGGCGGGCGCCGGTGAGTGCAATCGCGGTGCCGCCGGCGAGGGTCAGGCCGAGAATCGAGACGGCGAGGTGCTGGAGCGTCGGCATGCGCCGTGTTTGGGGACCCGCGCGGGGTTTGGCTAGCGGGGGATTTCGGGGCGTGCCGGGGTGGGACGATTTTCGAGCGAGCGCTGTGCTGCCGGGCTCTGGGTCCTGACGTTCGTCAGGATGACGGATTGGGGGGACGGCGAATATGAAAAACGCCCCGGGTTGCCCCGAGGCGTTTTCTGGCTGGCCCCGACACGGGAGAAAGTCCCGTGTCGTCGGACGCGGCGTTGCCGCGCCGGCCGGGCGGGGGCCTGATGGCCCTTGTCCGCCCTCAGTCGATCTTCGGCAGGGTCTCGAACTGGTGATAGGGCGGGGGCGAGGAGATTGTCCATTCGAGCGTCGTGGCGCCTTCGCCCCAGGGATTGTCCGCCGCCTTCTTGCCCGCGATCAGCGACCAGATCAGGTTGACGAAGAAGATCGCCATGCCCGCGGCCATGATCATGTAGCCGACCGTCGCGACATAGTTCCAGTGCGCGTAGGCGTCGGGATAGTCCGGGTAACGGCGCGGCATGCCCTGGAGGCCGAGGAAGTGCATCGGGAAGAACATGACGTTCACGCCGATGAAGAACACCCAGAAGTGGAGCTGGCCGAGGAACTCGTTGTACATCTTGCCCGACATTTTCGGGAACCAGTAATAGAAGCCCGCGAACAGCGAGAACACCGCGCCGAGGCTGAGCACGTAGTGGAAATGTGCCACCACGTAATAGGTGTCCTGCATGTAGTCGTCGATGCCGCCGTTGGCGAGCACGACGCCAGTCACGCCGCCGACGGTGAACATGAAGATGAAGCCGATCGACCAGACCATCGGCGTCTTGAAGCTCATCGAGCCGCCCCACATCGTCGCGATCCACGAGAAGATCTTGATGCCGGTGGGGACCGCGATGACCATCGTCGCGGCGGTGAAGTACATCTTGGTGTTCACCGACAGGCCGGTGGTGAACATGTGGTGCGCCCAGACGACGAAGCCGACCACGCCGATCGCGACCATGGCATAGGCCATGCCGAGATAGCCGAAGACGGGCTTGCGGCTGAAGGTCGAGATGATCTGGCTGACGATGCCGAAGCCCGGCAGGATCATGATGTAGACTTCGGGATGGCCGAAGAACCAGAACAGATGCTGGTAGAGGACGGGATCGCCGCCGCCGGCCGGGTCGAAGAAGGTCGTGCCGAAGTTGCGATCGGTCAGCAGCATCGTGATCGCGGCCGCGAGGACCGGGAGCGCGAGCAGCAGCAGGAACGCGGTGACGAGCATCGACCAGACGAACAGCGGCATCTTGTGCAGCGTCATGCCCGGCGCACGCATGTTGAAGATGGTGGTGATGAAGTTGATCGCGCCGAGGATCGACGACGCACCCGCGAGATGGAGCGCGAGGATAGCCATGTCGGTCGACGGCCCGGGCTCGCCGTAGGTCGAGAGCGGGGCGTAGAGCGTCCAGCCATTGCCGGCGCCACCGAAGAAGGGCGAGGCGAGCAGCAGCGTGAAGGCGGGGATCAGCAGCCAGAACGACACGTTGTTCATGCGCGGGAACGCCATGTCGGGCGCGCCGATCATGATCGGCACGAACCAGTTGCCGAACCCGCCGACCATCGCCGGCATGACCATGAAGAACACCATGATCAGACCGTGCGCGGTGATCAGCACGTTCCAGAGGTGAAGCGATTCGTCGAGGCTGGCGCTGCCGCCATGGAGCATGCCGGCCCAGCCCTGCAGATACTGGATGCCGGGTTCGGCGAGCTCGGCGCGCATGAGGCCCGAGACCGAGCCGCCGATGATCCCCGCGACGATCGCGAAGATCAGGTAGAGCGTGCCGATGTCCTTGTGGTTGGTCGACATGAACCAACGCGCGAAGAAACCGGGCTTGTGATCGGCATCGTGATGATGCGCATGCGCATCATGGGCGACGAACGCCGACGGGTTGAGAGCGGTGTCGGTCATCTTAGAGTCCCGCGTTGCCGGCGCCGGCCGGGTTGGAGGTGGCACCCTGCGTCGTCGCGGGCGCTGCGGTGGTCACGTTTTCGACCGGGCCGGTGGCGTTGGCGGTTTCCGCCGCCTCCTCGACCTTGGCCGCGGAGCCGTCGGCGCCGGGCTGCGGAATGACCCTGTCGGAGGCCTGGCCCGGGGTCGGCATCGAGCCGCCCTTGGCCCGGACCCACGCCGCGAACTGTGCTGGCGAGACGGCCTGGACCGCGATCGGCATGAACGCGTGACGCGCACCGCAGAGCTCGGAGCACTGGCCGAAATAGAGGCCGGGCTTGTCGATCGTGAAGCTCGTCTCGTTCAGGCGGCCGGGGATCGCGTCGAGCTTGATCCAGAAGGCGGGGACCGCCCAGCTGTGGATCACGTCGTTCGCGGTGGTGATGAGGCGGATCGGCACGCCGACCGGCAGGACGATGCGGTTGTCGGTCGCGAGCAGGCGCGGGCCGTCGGCATCAGTGCGCGCACGTTCGCCCGCGCCGACGTCCTTGGCCTCCTTCAGCATGTTCGCGGTGACTTCGAAGCCGCCGTTATCGGGATACTGGTAGGTCCAGTACCACTGGTTGCCGATCGCCTTGATCGTCACCGCGCCCGCGGGCGCCGGCTTGAACTGGGCGGAGAGCAGGCCGATCGACGGGACCGCGATCAGCACGAGGATGATCACCGGGGCGAGCGTCCAGATGATCTCGATCACGGTGTTGTGGCTGGTCTTCGACGGCACCGGGTTGGCGGCGCGGCGATAGCGGAACACCACCCAGAACAGCAAAGCGAGCACCAGCAGCGAGACCGCGGTGATCGTCGGCATCAGGATCGCATTGTGCATCCAGTGCGCGAAGACGCCGTTCTTGGTGACCTGTGGCTGGAGGCCGACGGTGCCGGGGGTGGGCTGGCCCACGCCGGGGGTCGGGGCCATCGCATAACCGCCATCCTCGGCCAGCGCCGGGCTGGAGGGATTCGCGGTCGCCGGGGCGGCAGCGCTGGTGGGTGCGGTGTTCGACACGCCGGCCGGGCCGGCCGCGGCCTGTGGTGCAGCGCCCGCGGCGCCGGTGTCAGGCGCGGTCGCGGCGGCCTGCGAAGCCGGTGCAGCCTGCCCGGCGACGCCGCCAAGACTCGCCAGTGCGAGCCCCGCTGCGATCGCCAATCCTCTCATCCCCAGTATGCGCATCGTTTTTCTTGACCCCGGTTTGGTGCGAACCCGTATCACGGACGCGCGGATGTCTGCTTATCATTTTGACATTCGGCTATAGGCGGCGGCGGGGCGAGCCTCAACCCCGGTGCGGGCTTTGTTGAATTTGTTGCACGGGCCGGCAAATTTTTCGGGGCGTAGGGCGGCCGGCGCGGGGGCGGTGGCGGTTGTCATTGCGTGGACTTTGCCGCGATCGTACAGCGCGACAGATTTCATTGGAGCGATGACCCGCGATGACCGAAGACGACGTGCTCGCCGAATTCCGCGCTGCCGAGGCGCTGCTCGAGGGGCATTTCATCCTGTCCTCGGGCCTGCGCAGCTCGCGCTATCTGCAATGCGCGCGCGTGCTGATGGACCCGAGGCGTGGCGCGCGGCTGGCGGATGCGCTGGTCGCGCGGATCCCGGAGAACCTGCGCGCGTCGATCAGCGCAGTGGTGTCGCCGGCGATGGGCGGGGTGATCTGCGGTCATGAGATGGCACGCGCGCTGGGCGTCGAGGCGATGTTCCTCGAGCGGCCCGACGGCGTGTTCGAGCTGCGCCGCGGGTTCCGGCTGGCGCCGGGGCAGCGCGTGCTGATGATGGAGGACGTGGTGACCACCGGGCTGTCGTCGAAGGAGGCGATCGCGGCGATCGGGCGCGCGGGCGGCGAGACGGTCGCGGCGGCGGCGCTGGTCGACCGGTCGAACGGCACGGCGGATCTGGGCGTGCCGTTCTTCCCGCTGATCCGGCTCGACGTGCCGACCTATGCAGCGGATGCGCTGCCCCCCGAACTCGCGGCGATCCCGGCGATCAAGCCCGGCAGCAGGGCGGTCGCATGAGCCCCCCCGGCACCGCGCATCTGCGCCTGGGCGTCAACATCGATCACGTCGCGACGGTGCGCAACGCGCGCGGGGCGGGCTATCCCGATCCGGTCCGCGCGGCGCTGGTCGCGGCGGCGGCGGGGGCGGACGGGATCACCGCGCATCTGCGCGAGGATCGCCGGCACATCACCGACGACGATATCGCGCGGCTGTCGACCGAGCTTGCGATCCCGCTCAACCTGGAGATGGCGGCGACCGACGAGATGCTCGGCATCGCACTGCGCCACCGGCCGCATGCGGCGTGCATCGTGCCCGAAAAGCGCGAGGAGCTGACCACCGAAGGCGGGCTCGACGTCGCGGGGCATTATGACCGGATGGCGCGGCTGGTCGACGCGCTGGCGGGGGCGGGGATCCGCGTGTCGCTGTTCATCGAGCCCGACGCGCGGCAGATCGAGGCGGCGGTGCGGCTGAAGGTGCCGGTCGTCGAGCTGCACACGGGGCGCTATGCCGAGCTGTCGGGCGATGCGCGCAGCGTCGAGCTACGGCGGCTCGAGGATGCGGCGGCGCTGGCGGCGAAGAACGGCATCGAGGTGCATGCGGGGCACGGGCTTACCTATGACAATGTCGCGCCGATTGCGGCGATCCGGCAGGTGCGCGAGCTGAACATCGGGCATTTCCTGGTGGGCGAGGCGCTGTTCGTCGGGCTTGGCGAGGCGGTGCGGCGGATGCGCGAGGCGATGGATGCGGCGCGGTAGTTTTAAGAAGGGTTTGTTCGCGCGGAGGCGCGGAGGCGCGGAGCAGAAGAGGGGTGTCGGGCATCGTCCCGCGTGCTTTTCCATCCTGCCGCACTTGCGGCCATCAAATTCTCCGCGCCTCCGCGCCTCCGCGCGAACAGACTCTTCTGTCTTCCGACTCCAGGCGTCGCGATGATCATCGGGTTGGGGTCGGACCTGTGCAATATCGAGCGGATCAAGGCGTCGGTCGAGCGGTTCGGCGAGCGGTTCGAGCAGCGGGTGTTTACCGAGGTGGAGCTGGCCAAGGCGGCGCGGCGGCCGTTCACCAAGGCGGGGACGCTCGCCAAGCGGTTCGCGGCGAAAGAGGCGTTTTCGAAGGCGGTCGGCACCGGGTTTCGCGCGGGCGTGTTCATGAAGGACATCGGCGTCGTCAACGCCGCGAGCGGTGCGCCGACGCTGGCCCTGACCGGCGGGGCCAAGGCGAGGCTTGACGCGTTGACCCCCGAAGGCCACGCCGCACGCGTGCACCTGACCATGACGGACGATCATCCCTGGGCGCAGGCCTTTGTGATAATCGAAGCGATACCCCTGTTATCCGCGGATAAAGATCGATGAAGGAAGCGGCGTTGGACGGCAAAGAGTCGCTCGAAAATCCGGCAGTATCGCGGGTCGGCGCCACACCCGTCCCGCCCCCGGGCAACGACGGTTCCCCTCCCACCACGACGACGGCACCCGCGCGCCGCGGGACCGACTGGTGGGGCGAGGTGAAGGGTATATTCTGGCTGGTGCTGGTGGTGCTCGGCTTCCACAGCTTCATTGCCAAGCCCTTCTACATCCCGAGCGAATCGATGCTGCCGGGCTTGCGGATCGGCGACCGGCTGGTCGTCACCAAGTTCGCCTATGGCTGGTCGTTCGTGTCGCCGACGATCCCGAACCCGGTCGCGATCTTCAAGAGCGTCGTGCTTCGCCAGCAGGAAGACAGCTGGAGCGTGCAGATCCCCTTCATCAAGGGGCGGCTGTTCGGGTCGCTGCCGACGCGCGGCGACGTGGTGATCGTGACGCCGCCGGGGACGCAGAACGATTATATCAAGCGCGTGATCGGCCTGCCGGGCGACCGGCTGGAAGTGCGCGGCGGGACGGTGATCCTGAACGGCGTGCCGGTGAAGCGCGGTCCCGTCCACGACACGCTGATCCCGGTCGACACCAACAGCCCGTGCAGCGAGGACGAATATCCCGGCGCGCGCGAGACGCGGGCCGACGGCGCGATGATCTGTCGCCTGCCGACGATCACCGAGACGCTGCCCAATGGCCGGCGGTTCGACACGATCGAGATGGGCTGGAGCCCGGGCGACGATTACGGGCCGATCACGATCCCGGCGGCTCATGTCTTCCTGATGGGCGACAATCGCGACCGGTCCGCGGACAGCCGTTTCGCGCTGACGCAGCTCGGCCTTGGCGGGCCGGTGCCGTACGAGAATCTGGGCGGGCGCGCGGAGTTCATCACCTTCAGCCTCGACGGCGATGCGACCTACAACCCGCTGACCTGGTGGGGATCGCTCCGGTCGGATCGCGCGGGTACGTCGCTGCATCCCGTATCGGCGAACTGAGATGGCCGACGATAGCGGCGCGACCAAGCGCGTCGACGAGGCAAGCCCGGTCGAGATGCGCGACCCGGCGCTGCGCACGGAAGTGCGGCGCGCGACGATCTGGTTGGGGCTCGCCTGCCTGATCGCACTGGCGATCGTGCTGGTGCAGCCGTTGCTGCTGATCTTCGCCGCGGTGGTGTTCGCATCGCTGCTCGACGGCGGCGTCCGGTTGCTCGGGCGCGTGCTGCCGATCAGCCGCGGATGGCGGCTGCTGATCGTCGTGGTGCTGGTGCTGGTGTTCATGATCGGCACGTTCGTGCTGACCGGGGTGCAGGTGACCGAACAGGTGACGCAGCTGCGCTCGACGCTCGAGCTGCAGGCGAACCGGTTCACGGGCTATCTGGCGTCGCAGGGGCTGATGCCGGGCGTGTCGGACGTGAGCGGGATCGCCAAGCAGGCGCTGGGCTCGGTCGGGCGCGTGACATCGTGGGTCGGCACCGCGATCGGCGCGCTGACCAGCCTGTTCATGATCCTCGTGCTCGGGCTGTTCATCGCGATGGATCCGGGCACCTATGCGCGCGGCGTGCAGTGGATGGTGCCGACCGATCTGCGCGACGAATTCGCCCGGACGATGGTGACGATGGGCGAGACGATGCGGCGGCTGCTGGCCGGGCGCCTGCTCGGCATGGCGGTCGAGGGCGTCGCGACGGGAATCGCGCTGGCGATCGGCGGCGTGCCGATGGCGATGCTGCTCGGGATCATCGCGGGCATCCTCGCCTTCATTCCCAATATCGGTGCGATCGTCACCGGCGTGCTGATGGTCGCGGTTGGCTTCAGCGCGGGCGTCGACACCGGCTATTGGGCGATCGGTACCTATTTCGTGGTGCAGACGATCGACGGCTATGTGATCGTGCCGATGGTCGCCAAGCGCACCGTCGACCTGCCGCCGGCGCTGACGCTGGGCGCGCAGATCCTCGCGAGCGCGCTGTTCGGGATCCTCGGCCTCGCGCTTGCCGATCCGATGACCGCGATGCTCAAGACCGCGCTCGAGCGTCGGTCGGACCGTGAGGACGAGAAGGCCGCGGGCTGACGAGCGTGTCGAACAGCGCGAGGTAGCGTTCGGCCGAGTCGCTGCCGGGTTGCAAGACGGGTGCCGGTCGCGGCGTACCGGGTGTGAGCCAGGCGTCGAGTGCGGCGACGAGTGCGGGGCCGTCGTCGCGCGCGACGATCGTGCCGCGTGCGGGGGTGTCGACGATCTCGGCGATCGCATGGCTCGAATCGGTCGCGACGACGGGGGTGCCGACCGACAGTGCCTCGCGCAGGACCCCCGGCACGCCTTCGAAATCCGAGGTCAGCGCGACGAGGCGCGCGCGCGCCATTGCCGGGAGCGGATCGGCGACATGGCCGGGCAGGTGCACGCGGGCGGCGAGGCCTAGTGCGGTCGTCTGCGCCGTGAGCGCGTCGCGACACGTGCCTTCGCCGAGGATGACGAGCGCGATGTCGCGATCGGCAAGTGCGGCGACTGCGGCGAGCAGCCGGTCCCAGCGCTTCTGCGGTTCGAGCCGGCCGACGCCGAGGATGAACCGCGACGGCAGCACGGGGAGCGTCGCGCCAGGCGCCGCGAGTGCCGGCGGGTTGGGGATGACGCTGACCCGGCCCGGCATGCGCGTCGCGGCGGCGGCCTGTACTGCAGTGGCCGGCGTCATCGCGACGAGATGATCGAGGAACTGGCCGTGACGCGCGAGCCAGACGCGGTGCGCGGCGTGGAGCAGGCGGCCATGGTCGCCGCGGTCGGGCGCGTTCGACATCTTGCCGACGATCGGCGGACAGGCGCGGCCGAGCCTGAGCCGGATCCAGGCGGCGATGCCGGTATAATGATTGCCGGGGCAGAAGAGGATGTCGGGGGCCATGCGGCGGACGAGGCCGGGCAATGTGCGCGCGGTGCCGGGGATGACCTCGAGCCCGTCGGGAAGCTCGGCGGCGAGCGGGCCGGTCGGGTCGCCGATCACCAGCGTGACGCGGCGCCCTGCGGCGAGCCAGCCGCGCGCGAGCCGTAGCTGCGCGCGCTCGACGCCGCCGCCGGACAGGTCGTCTGCATAGGTGAGGATGTGGTGCGCGCCGGGCATCGCGCACAGATGGCGCGGCCGGGGCGCGATGGCGAGAGGGTAAGCGGCGGCGAACCGCGCGGGTTCGGGGACGGATGACTCGATCTTCACGTGCAAGCCGGCGGCGGGGCGGCTATTGGCGCGGCGTGATGGCATGCCCGGAAAGGCCGGGTGCGCGGTACAGGACGAGGATCGTTCGATGCGTACGCGTATGACGGGCTCCGCGCTGACGGCCGGGAACCCGCCGGGTCGTTCCGCGGCCGGGGTGGTGCAGGCGGGCGTGGCGCAGGCGGGGGCCGATATCGTCGGGCTCGAACCGCTGAAGACCTTCCGCAGCCGGTGGCCGGCGATCATCGGCGCGGTGCTGACGCTGGCGATGATCGCGGGGCTCGCGCGCGAGCTGTTCGCGCACGGGCTGGCCGGACTGTCGCGGTCGGTGCCGTCCGATCCGCGATTCTACCTGTGTTTCGCGTTGCTCTACATGTCGCCGCCGACGGGGGATTATGTGATCTTCCGCCGGTTATGGGGGATCCCGGTCGCGGGGCTGGTCGCGCTGATCAAGAAGCGGATCGCGAACGAGGTGGTGTTCGGCTATTCGGGCGACGCCTATTTCTATGCCTGGGCGCGGGCGCGGGCGCGGATGGTGGCGTCGCCGTTCGGTGCGGTGAAGGACGTGACGATCCTGTCGGCGATCGCGGGCAACGCGATCACGCTGGCGATGGTCGCGATCGCGCTGCCGCTGAGCCGCGACCTGTTGCCGCCCGACCTGTTCAAGACGGTGCTGGGGTCGGCGGCGATCACCTTTGCGATCTCGCTGCCGTTCCTGATCTTCTCGCGGAGGGTCTTTTCGCTGCCGCGTGCGACCTTGTGGTGGGTGTTCATGATCCACTGCATCCGGCTGATGTGCGGATCGCTGCTGATCGCGCTCGCCTGGCATTTTGCGCTGCCCGGCGTGTCGATCGCGATGTGGCTGTTCCTGGCGGCGGGGCGGCTGCTCGTGTCGCGGCTGCCGCTCGTGCCGAACAAGGATCTGCTATTCGCCAATTTCGCGATCCTGCTGATCGGCCAGGACCAGGCGCTGTCCGAGCTCGTCGCGTTCACCGCGGCGCTGACGCTGCTCGTCCATGTCATTCTGATTGTCATATTCAGCGGGCATGCGATCGCGATGAGGACGCGTGCGTGAACCGATTGCTTGGGGCGGGGATGATGCTGGCGGGGCTGGTCGCGGGCGCCGCCCCGGCATGGGCCGGCGGTCGGACGGCGATCCAGGAGCCGATGCTCGGCAGCGACGCGCAGGCGTGCGAGCGTGACGAGGGGCCGGCGATCGCAGCGACGATCGTCGGCCTGAAGGATCGCAAGGGCAATCTGATGCTCGAGCTCTATCCGCCCGACGAGGCCGATTTCCTGCGCGGCGACCGCGAGCTGATCGCGGCGGGCAAGACGTTTCGCCGTATCAGCGTGCCCGCCCCCGCGACCGGTCCGACCGCCTTGTGCATCCGCGTGCCGCACCCGGGCCGCTATGCGCTGCTGTTCACGCACGACCGTGACGGCCGGGCCAAGTTCAGTGTCTGGTCGGACGGCGCGGGCTTTGTGAAGGGCGACCGGCTCGGCCGATCGCGACCCAAGGTCGACCAGGCGATCGTCGAGGTCGGGCCCGGACTCACGCATGTCACGATCCGCGCGCAATATCTGCGCGGGCTCAGCGGGTTCGGCCCGCTGGACGGCAAGTGAGGGGGCGGGCGGGCTGAGATGCGGATCGTCGACGTCAACGAATTCTACTCGCCGACCGGCGGTGGCGTGCGCACCTATATCGATCGGAAGATGGGGATCCTCGCCGACCTGGGGCACGAGCTGATCGTCGTCGCGCCGGGCCGCGAGGACCGCGTCGAGGAGCGGCCGGGTGGCGGGCGGGTGATCTACCTCAAGTCGCCGGGAATGCCGTTCGACCGCAATTACGGGCTGTTCTGGGACCGTGCGGCGATTCACCGGGTGCTCGACGAGCTCGATCCGGATGTCGTCGAATGCTGTTCGCCGTGGCGGCCGGCCTGGTTCGTCGGCGACTGGACGGGGCCCGACGGGCAGCAGCGCGCGCTGAAATCCTTCTTCATGCACAACGACAATATCGCCGCCTATGCGCAGCGCTGGTTCGCAGGATTTGCCAGTCACGACCGGATCGAGCGCGCGTTCGGCTGGTACAGCCGGTACATGAACCGGTTCCTGACGCGGTTCGATACGGTCGTCACCAACGGACCCGCGCTGGAGAAACGGTTGCGCGCGCGCGGCGTGCGGATCGACGCGGCGATGCCGCTGGGGATCGAGCGCGGTCATTTCTCGCCGCGGCTGCGCGACGAGGCGCTGCGGGCGCGGTTGTTGCAGCAATGCGGGTTGCCGGCGGACGCGATGCTGCTGATCGGGCTGGGCCGGCATCACGGCGAGAAGCGCTGGCCGCTGGTCGTCGACGCGGTCGCGCGCGCGGGTACCGACCTGCCGATCGGCCTGATCCTGTTCGGCACGGGCAGCCAGAGCAAGGCGATCGCGCGGAGGATCGGCGGATCGCCGCATATCCGGATGTTTGCGCCGGTCTATGACCGCGAGCGGCTGGCCGCGATCATGGCGAGCTGCGACGCGCTGATCCACGGGTCGGAGGCCGAACCGTTCGGGCTGGTCGCGTCGGAGGCGATGGCGTCGGGGCTGCCGCTGATCGTGCCCGATACGGGCGGGTGCGCCGAGATTGCGGACCGGCATGCCAGCGAGCTCTATACGGCGCGCGATGCGACCTCGGCGGCGGCGGCGATCGCGCGGCTGTTCGCGCGCGACCGCGGGATGCTCAGGCGCGCGGCGGTCGTGGCGTCGGCGCAGGTCCGCTCGGATCATGCGCATGCGGTGGAACTGGTGGACTATTATGCCGGGCTGATCGCGGCGCGACGGGGGCGGCTGGCGGCGTGACCGACAGCCGGAAGCGGGTGCCGGGGACGGCGACCGTTCCGGATGCCGCTTTTTCGAGCGCGGCGTCGAGCCGGCGATCGCCCGCGGTCGCGGCGGATTCGCCACCGGTGAGGATGACGGTGGCGGGGGCGAGGTGCAGGCGATCGCGCGCGACGAGGTGGAGCCGGGCCTCGGCGGCAGGGTTGAGCAGGGTGCGGCTGCGGAAGTAGAAGGGGCCGGCGGCGAAGCGGGGATCGGGCATGCGGCCGGTGGCGGGCAGGACCTGCGGCGACAGCGTGACGATCGGGCCGGTGATCCGGCGCGCGTCGAGCGTCCGTCTCAGCGTGGCGGCTTCGCGCATGGCGGTGACGAGCGGGAGGCGGCCGGGCTCGACGAGCGCTGTGAGCGTCGGCGCGAGGCCGAGCAGCGCGAAGACCGTCATGATCCGGGTGGTTGCGCGGGTCGGCGGTTCCGCGGTCCAGGCGGTGGCGAGCGCGACGAACAGCGGGGGGAGCATCGGCAGCAGATATTGCCGCCAGGTCGGCACCGGCAGCAGCGCGGCGACCAGCCCGGCGAGGACGAGCAGGTCGGGCAGGGTGACGCGACGACGACGGATCGCGGCGCGCGCGACGAGGGCGAGGGCGGGCAGCGCGGCGCCGAGCGCAAGGAACTTCAGCGTATCGAGCGCCTTGGCGGCAAGCGACAGCTTCCAGGGCCGGGCCGCGTAATATTCCGCGGGCGCCTGGGCGGGGAAGTTCAGCGTGCCGAACAGGAAGCCTTCGGGCGACAGCGCGAAGGTCCAGCCGACGAACGCGACGATTGGGAGCGCGCCGAGCGCGACCAGCCAGACGCGGTGGCGGAGATGGACCAGCGCGTAGAGGCCATAGGCGGCGGCGGGGAAGGCGTAGGAGATCTTCGCGGCGACCGCGGCGGCGAGCAGAAGGCCGATTGTCAGCGCGCCGGCGCGGGTCCGGTCTTCGCGGACGATCAGCCAGAGCGCAGCGGCGAGGCAGGTGGCAGGAAGCGCGTCGTTGCGCGCGGTGCCGATGCTGAACAGCAGGATGTCGGTGGTCGCGAACAAGGCGGCGCAGAGGCGCGCGGTAACGGGGCCGGCGCCGGTGCGGCGCGCTGCGGCGTGGACGAACGCGACGGTTGCGAGGCCGAGCAGCGCGTTGGTGAGGCGGAGCGCGGGCCAGGTCCAGGCGCCGGTCAGGACGGCGATCGGTGCGAGGAGGAAGGGCTGGAGCGGGGTCTGGAGATAGGCGAAGTCGCGATAGGGGAGCAGGCCGTGCGCGGTGAGGACGGCCGCGGCGACATACTGGCTCTCGTCGTGGTCGACGGGGCGGAGGAGGGCGAGCGCGATGTAGAGCGCGGCTACACCGACTAGAAGAAGGATGTTCACCCGCGAAGGCGGGTGTCCAGTCTGAGCACCCGCCTTCGCGGGTGAACAGGGATGGGGAGGGCTGGGCTCCATTATTCGGTCCCACCCCGGCAGTCTTCGGTTCCACCCCGGCGGGATTTGGTTCCACCCCGGCGGAGGCCGGGGCCCAGTTGGGGGACGGTCATGGCTGAGGGTCGCGTTCCGTTACTCAGGCTTTCCCAACTGGGCCCCGGCCTTCGCCGGGGTGGTAGCGCCCGCTGAGATGGTAGCGCCCGCTGGGGTGGTAGTGCCTGCCGCGGTGGTAGCGTGCACTGGGGTGGGAGTGCCTGCCGGGTTGGTTTTGCCGACTGGGGTGGCCGTGCCCGCCGGTGTGGTGCCGGGCGGGGCAAGGGTCAGGCTTTTACCGCGGTCAGGAAATAGTCGAGGCTGGTCGAATCGCTGAGCGCGAAGCCGGTCGCCGGCGAGAAGCCGAGGCCTTGCGTGTGGACGACGTGGAGGCCGGCGTCGCGGAGCAGCGCGGTCAGTTCCTCGGGGGTGAGGAACTTGTTCCAGTCGTGCGTGCCGCGCGGGATGCGGCCGGTGCCTTCCGCGATCGTGATCATCGCGAGCCGCGACAAGGGCGTGCGGTTGGGGGTCGACAGGATCAGCAGGCCATTGTCGGCCAGCACGCGCGCGAGGCCGCGGACAAAGCCTGCAGGGTCGCTGACATGCTCGATCACCTCGAGGCTGGTGACGAGGTCGAACTGGCCGTCGAGCCCCTCGACGCCGCCCGCGCGATAGTCGATCGCGAGCCCGCTCTGCGCCGCATGTATTTCTGCCGCGGCGATATTTTCGGGCGCGGCGTCGATCCCGGTCACGCTGGCGCCGAGCCGCGCGAGCGGTTCGCAGAGCAGCCCCGCGCCGCAGCCGACGTCGAGCGCGGTCCGGCCGGCGAGCGGGGTGAAGCCCGTGCCGTCGCCGTGCCAGTGCGTGTCGACCCGGTCGCGAATGTAGCGCAGGCGGGGCGGATTGAGCTGGTGGAGCGGCGCTGACGAGCCCTTCGGGTTCCACCAGTCGGCCGCCATCGTGCCGAAATGCGCGGCCTCCCGGGGATCGATTGTTGCGCTTTCGTTGCGGTCACTTGCCAGTATCATGCGCGCTACCTATCAGGGCCGCCGCTTCGACCCAAAGGGATTTACGCTGCCCATGGCCCGTATCGTGATGAAATTCGGCGGGACGTCGATGGCCGGGATCGAACGTATCCGCAACGTCGCGGCGCGCGTGAAGCGCGAGGTCGATGCGGGCAACGAGGTCGCGGTCGTCGTCTCCGCAATGGCGGGCGAGACCGACCGGCTGGTCGGCTTCTGCCGGGAGGCGTCGTCGCTGTACGATGCGAAGGAATATGACGTCGTCGTCTCGGCGGGGGAGCAGATCACGAGCGGGCTGCTCGCGATCGCGCTTCAGGCCGCGGGCTGCAAGGCGCGGTCGTGGCTGGGGTGGCAGCTGCCGATCAACACGTCGGACGCGCATGGCTCGGCACGGATCGGCGAGATCGACACGGTCGCGCTCGATGCGAGTCTTGTGGACGGTGTCGTCGCGGTGATCCCGGGGTTCCAGGGCGTGGCGGAGGGCCAGCGCGTCACCACGCTGGGGCGCGGCGGATCGGACACGTCGGCGGTCGCGATGGCGGCGGCGATGAAGGCCGATCGCTGCGACATCTATACCGATGTCGACGGCGTCTACACGACCGATCCAAGGATCGTGCCGCGTGCGCGCAAGCTCGGCAAGGTGACGTATGAGGAGATGCTGGAACTCGCCAGCGTCGGCGCCAAGGTGCTGCAGACGCGGTCGGTGGGCCTGGCAATGAAAGAGAATGTGCGCGTGCGCGTGCTGTCCTCGTTCGAGGATGGCGATACCAGTGACGGACACCGCGGCACGCTGATCGTGGGCGAAGAGGAAATCGACGATATGGAACGCCAGCTCATCACCGGCATCGCGCATGACAAGAACGAGGCGAAGATCACGCTGACCCAGGTCAGCGATCGCCCGGGATCGGTCGCGGCGATCTTCGCGCCGCTCGCCGATGCGGGGATCAACGTCGACATGATCGTCCAGAACGTCGCGCATTCGACCGGGTCGACCGACGTGACGTTCACCGTGCCCTCGGCGGATCTGGCGCGGACGCTCGACGTGCTCGACAAGGCAAAGGACGCGATCGGTTTCGCGAGCCTGGTCCACGACACGCGCGTCGCCAAGGTGTCGGTGGTCGGCGTCGGGATGCGCAGCCATGCGGGCGTCGCCTCGACGATGTTCACGACGCTCGGCGAACGCGGCATCAACATCCAGGCGATCGCGACGTCGGAGATCAAGGTCAGCGTGCTGATCGAAGAGGATTATACCGAGCTGGCGGTGCGTGTGCTGCATACGGCTTACGGGCTTGATGCCGAGGATGCGGCTTGACGGACACCGTCCGTTCGTTTCGAGCATTGTCGGGAAATATGTCACGGATACTGCGCGGGGTTTCTCGACTTCGCTCGACACGAACGGGAGTTTTGTAATGACCATCGGCAGCGACCGGCTTCAGCGCCGCATGGCGCGCGGCGCCGCATTTCTCGGGTCCGAGGTCGCGATCCTTGGCGGGGCGATGTCGTGGGTGAGCGAGCGCAACCTCGTCTCCGCGATCTCGAATGCGGGCGGGTTCGGGGTAATCGCGTGCGGGGCGATGACGCCCGCGCTGCTCGATGCCGAGATCGCCGCGACGCAGGCGATGACCGACAAGCCGTTCGGCGTGAACCTGATCACGATGCATCCCGACCTGGTCGAGCTGATCGCGGTGTGCACGCGCCACAAGGTCGGCCATGTCGTGCTTGCGGGCGGATTGCCGCCCAAGGGCAGCCTCGAGGCGATCAAGGCGGGCGGCGCCAAGGTCATTTGTTTCGCGCCGACGCTGGCGCTGGCCAAGAAGCTGATCCGCAGTGGCGTCGATGCGCTGGTGATCGAGGGCATGGAAGCCGGCGGGCATATCGGCCCGGTGTCGACGAGCGTGCTGGCGCAGGAGATGCTGCCCGAGATCGCCGAGCTGGTGCCGGTGTTCGTCGCGGGTGGGATCGGTCGCGGCGAGGCGATTGCGGGCTATCTCGACATGGGGGCGGCGGGCGTCCAGCTCGGCACGCGGTTCGTCTGCGGGACCGAATCGATCGCGCATGCCAATTTCAAGAAGGCGTTCATCCGCGCGTCGGCACGCGATGCGATCGCCAGCGTCCAGCTCGACGCGCGGCTGCCGGTAATCCCGGTCCGCGCGCTGAAGAATGCGGCGGGCGAGCTGTTCTCGGCCAAGCAGCGCGAGGTCGCGGGGCATCTCGACGAGGGGCGCGTGGCGATGGGCGAGGCGCAGCTGCAGATCGAGCATTACTGGGCGGGCGCGCTGCGCCGCGCGGTGGTCGACGGCGATGTCGAGCATGGGTCGGTGATGGCGGGCCAGTCGGTCGGCATGGTCACCAAGGAAGAGCCGGTCGCGGACATCATCGCCGAGCTGATGGCGCAGGCGGCGGCGGCGCTCGAGGCGCGCGCGGCCTGATCCTTCGCCGGCCTAACACGCTGCGATCGTGCCGTTCGTCGCATTAGGGTTGCAGTCGCGTACGCGTTTTATACCCTGTTAACCTTATCGCGGCAGGTCTGTCTCGGTCGGGGGACAGCGAGGACTTGAGTCGATGAAGCGTCAGTTTGCGATGATTGCGGTGACCGCAGCCCTGCTCGCCGGGTGCGCGCGGAAGCCGGTCGAGGTCGCGGCGCCCGCACCGGCGCCGGTCGCGCCGGTGCCGGTCGCGGCCCCGCTGCCCAAGGGTGCATTCCCGGGGATGAAGATCCCCGCGGTGCTCGCCGACGGTACCTATCCGACGCCGAACCGCAACCTGACCGAATCCGCAAAGATCTGGCACCTGCGCGCTGCGCTGAACGTCGCGGCGCTCGCGTGCCGCGGACCGGACGAGGCGGTGATCGTCGCGGGGTACAACGCGATGCTCGCCGCGCAGAAGCCGGTGCTCGCCAAGGCCGAGGCGACCTATTCGGCGGAATATCGCGCGGGCGGCGGCGACTGGCAGGATCGCTACGACGATTCGATGACGCGGCTCTACAATTTCTTCTCGCAGTCGCCGTCGCGCGATGCGTTCTGCGAAGCGGCGGGGCGCGTGCTGGCCGAGGGCGCGAGCGTGCCGGGGCCGATGCTGGCGAGCTTTGCCGCGACGCGGCTGCCGATGCTGGAGCAGCCCTTCACCGACTTCTACCGTGCGTTCGACGCCTGGCGCGGCACCGCGGTGCAGCCGCTCCCGGCACAGCGTGTGATCTTTGCGAGCAACGGCGCGGTGCCGGTCGGCGGTTCGGGCGTGGCACCGCTGCCGTCCGCCGCGCCCGCCACGCCGGGGTTGCAGGCGCAGCTCCGGCCCGTCACGCAGCCGCCGCTTCCTGTTGCGCCGCGTCCACAGCTGCAGGTCGATCCGGGCGCCCTGCAATAAGACGAGGCGTATCCGCCTGCGCCGGTGTGAAACCGCGGGTCGGGCGACGCGAATGCTTTCTTCGCGGCGATGCTTGGGTTAACAGCCCCCGGAATGGCTGACGCAGAGCAGGATCAACCGGCGGGAGGGCGCTTTGCGGGGCGCGAGCACCGGTTCGCGCTGCGCGTGTACTTCGAGGACACCGACCTGTCGGGCGTCGTCTATCATGCCAATTACCTGCGCTACATGGAGCGCGCGCGGTCGGACATGCTGCGCGTCGGCGGAATCGACCAGCGCGCCGCGTTCGAGGCGGGCGAGGGCTCCTATGCGATCGCAAGCCTCGCCATCCGCTATGCCGCGCCCGCGCGGCTCGACGATGCGCTGGTGATCGTCTCACGGATCACGCAGGTCCGCGCGGCCAGCGTCGCCATTCATCAACGAGTCATGTGCGGCGGGCTTGTCTTGGCCGAGGCGGACGTGGTGGCGGCGCTGATCGCCCCCAACGGCCGGCCGCGTCGCCAGCCGCGCGCATGGACTGACATCTACGAACGCCTTGTCTGGCAGGGGGAAGCATGAATCCGGTTCTGACTATGGATAGCGCGACATTGTCGCCGATCCACTTGTTCCTACAGGCCGATCTGGTCGTGAAGGGCGTGATGATCGGGCTGCTGCTCGCCAGCGTCTGGACCTGGGCGCTGATCGTCGCGTTCTGGCGGCGGCTGGGCAAGACGCGCAAGGGGCTGGTGCGGTTCGAGCGCGACTTCTGGAAGGCCGAGGACATCGACGTGTTCTACAAGGCCGAGAGCGAGACCGACCTGCCGTCGGCGCGCGTGTTCGCGGCCGGGGTGACCGAGTGGCGGCGGTCGACCGCGGGCGGCACGATCGACAAGGCCGGGACGCGCGAGCGGCTCGCCACGACGATGGGTGCGGCGGTCGCGCACGAGATCGACACGCTGTCGGACCGGCTGAACGTGCTGGCGACGGTCGGGTCGGTCGCGCCGTTCGTCGGGCTGTTCGGCACCGTCTGGGGCATCATGCGCAGCTTCACGAGCATCGCGGCGGCGCAGAACACCTCGCTCGCCGTCGTCGCGCCGGGGATCGCGGAGGCGCTGTTCGCGACCGCGATCGGCCTGTTCGCGGCCATCCCGGCGGTGATCGCGTACAACCGCTTCAGCCACGGCATCAACCGGATCGAGGCGAGCCTCAACCGCTTTGCCGACGGCTTCCACGCGACGCTGTCGCGGCAGCTGGACGGCGCGCGATGAGCGGCCGGCCGGTGCTGTGCACGGGAGGCGCGTAGATGGCGATGAACCTTCCTTCGGGTCGCGGTCGCGGGCGGCGCGCGCCGATGGCGGACATCAACGTCACGCCGATGGTCGACGTGATGCTGGTGCTGCTGATCATCTTCATGGTGACCGCACCGCTGATGACCGCGGGCGTGCCGGTGAACCTGCCCGATGCACGCGCCAAGGCACTGGACCAGGAGCAGAAACCCGTCGAGATCTCGATGGATGCGACCGGCGCGGTGTTCATCGACCAGGACCAGATCGGGGAGGACGCGCTGCCGGTGCGGCTCGCCTCGATCGCGGCGAGCCGGGCGGTCGGCAACGAGCCGCAGGTGCTGCTGCGCGCGGACCGCAAGCTCGACTACGGCCGGGTGATGCGCGTGATGGGCGAGTTGAACCGCGCCGGGCTGAACCGCGTCGCGCTGGTGACGGTCGAGGGCACACCCAACTGATGTCGCGGCGGTGATGGGCCCTTGGTGATGGATCGCTCCGAAAAGATCGGGTTCGGCGTCGCGCTGGTCGGGCATGTCGTGCTGTTCGCGCTGTTGTCGGTCGGGTTTCTCGACACGCCCGAGCCGCCCAAGATCGTCCAGCAGCCGATCGACATCAGCCTGGTGCCCGACGTGGCGCTCGAGGCGACCGCGCCGCAATCGGCGGAGACGCCCGCCGAATCGGTCGCGCCCGACGAGGGCACGCCCGAGGATGCGGCACCGCCCGCGCCGCAGGAGGCCGAGCCCGAGCCGCAGCCGGATCCGGTGCCGCCTGCGCCGCAGCCGGCCCCACCAAAGCCTGCGCCCAAACCTGCCCCGCCCAAACCGGCGCCCAAGCCCGAGCCGAAGCCCGAGCCCAAGCCGGTGGCCAAGCCCAGGCCCGCGCCGCCCAAGCCGGTGGCGAAGCCTGCGCCAGTCCCGAAGCCGGTGGCAAAGCCTGCGCCGGCCAAGCCGAGCCCGGCGAAATCCAAGCCTGCGCCCGCGAAACCGGCGGCCAAGCCATCGCCTGCCAAGGCGGCACCGGCGAAGAGCGCGGCCAAGTCGAGCGCGGCGCCCGCCAAGAGTGCGGCGTCCTCGGCAAAGCCCGCCAAGCCGTCCGCGACCAAGGGCAGCGGATCGACTGCGGACGCGAAGGCGGCGCGGCCGCGCGGGTCGCGGCTGGGGGACAACTTCCTGAAGGGCCTGTCGGCGGATCCGTCGCCGAGCAAGTCGGAAGCGCCCAAGGCGGCCAAGCTCGGCGCGCAGGCGGCGGCCAATATCGGCTCGGCGATCCTGCGGCAGGTGCAGCCCTGCGCGAACCGGCAGGTGACGCCGGGGCCGGGCGCGGAGCGGATCCGCGTGACGATCAACCTGAAGCTCAACCGCGACGGGACGCTCAAATCGCGGCCGACGATCACCGGGCATGCGGGCGTCGACGACGAGAATCGCCGCTATGTCGACCGCGTCGACGATCTCGCGATCGCGACCTTCACGGGCTGTTCGCCGCTGCGCGGTTTGCCCGACGACCTGTATGACGTGCAGAATGGCTGGAGCAATTTCAGCCTGCGTTACAAGCTTCCCGGATGAGGATGTCCGTTATGTTCCGATCGCTGTCCCCCCGCCGGCCCGCCATGATCTCCAGCCTCCTTCCCGGCGAAGGCCGGAGCCCAGGTGGAGAGGTTTTCGTGACGGCGCGCACCGTGCTTGCAGCAGCGTCTCCCAGCTGGGCCCCGGCCTTCGCCGGGGTGGGGTCTGGGGTGAGGGCGGTGCTTGCTTCGGTCGGGTTGATGGCACTCGTTGCCGGCGGTACGGCCAGTGCGCAGGACGCGCCGGCGCCGGTCCCGCAGGCGGGCACGCCGGCGGCGGCGGAGGATCAGTCCGGCGGGCTGGTGGTCGACGTGACGGGCGGGATCTCCGCGCCGATGCCGATCGCGGTGCCGGTGATGCCGACGTCCGCGGTGGTGTCGACGCCAGCGGGGTCGACCGACGTGCTCGGCCGGCAGCTGGCCGATATCGTCACCAACGACCTGCGCAATTCGGGGCTGTTCACGCCGCTCGCCCCCGGGCAGCTGCGCGCGATCGGCTTTCCCGAGGTCACCGCGCCGGGGTTCGATTACTGGGGCAGCACGGGTGCGCAGGCGCTGGTGCAGGGGTTCATCCGCGCGAATGGCGACGGGAACCTGACGGTCGGCTGCTATCTGTACGACGTGTCGTCGCGTGCCGAGCTGACCCGGCAGGGGTTCGTCGTGCCGCCGTCGGACTGGCGGCGTGCCGGGCATAAATGCGCGGACATGGTCTATACGCGGCTGACCGGCGAGGGCGCCTATTTCGACAGCCGCGTCGTCTATGTCTCGGAAACCGGACCCAAAAACCGCCGGATCAAGCGGCTGGCGATCATGGACCAGGATGGTGCCAACCACCGGTTCCTGACGAACGGCCAGTCGATCGTGCTGACGCCGCGCTTCGCGCCGAACCAGCAGTCGATCGTGTATATGAGCTATGTGAACAACCGGCCGGCGATCTATGTCTATGACATCGGCACCGGGCGGCAGCGGCTGGTGGTGCAGAATGCCAGCCTGACCTTTGCGCCGCGCTTCTCGCCCGATGGCCGCAACATCCTGTTCTCGATGGCGCAGGGCGGCAACACCGACGTGTACCGCGTGTCGAGCCAGGGCGGCGCGCCGCAGCGGCTGACCAATTCGCCGGGGATCGACACGGGCGGGAGCTATTCGCCCGACGGATCGAAGATCGTGTTCGAGAGCGACCGGTCGGGCGGGCAGCAGATCTATGTCATGAACGCCGACGGATCGAACCAGCAGCGGATCAGCTTCGGCGGCGGGCGCTATGCGACGCCGGTATGGAGTCCGCGTGGCGACCTGATTGCGTTCACCAAGCTGGGCGGCGGGTTCCGGATCGGGATCATGAGCCCGAGCGGCGGGGGCGAGAAGCTGCTGACCAACGACTGGCAGGACGAGGGGCCGAGCTGGTCGCCGAACGGCCGCGTTATCAACTTCTTCCGCTCGGGACGCGGTGGCGGGGGCAAGGCGGACCTGTGGTCCGTCGACCTGACGGGCGTCAACGAGCGCAAGATTCCGACCCCGCTCGACGGGTCGGATCCAGCCTGGGGTCCGCTGCGGCCCTAGACCGATTATGTAATCTATGTTGGAATATGTTCCGACCACGGGAGAAGATGTGATGGCCAAGTTTACGACAACGCTGCTGTGCGCGACCGCGCTGATCGCCGTCGCGGGCTGCGCCAAGAAGCGCCCCGAGACCCTGCCGCCCGCCCCCGTCGATTCGTCGGCGGGCGTCGACCCGACCGGCGGGCTGGCCAATGGCGGCGCGAACGGCGCGATCGTGCCCGGGTCGGACGCCGATTTCCGCCGCTCGGTGCAGAGCAACACGGTCAATTTCGCGCTCGACATGTACGATATCGATCCGACCGCGCGCGCGATCCTCGACAGCCAGGCCGAGTGGCTGGCGCGCAACCCCAATGTCCGCATCACGATCGAGGGGCATTGCGACGAGCGCGGCACGCGCGAGTATAACCTGGCGCTGGGCGACCGACGGGCCAATTCGGCGAAGAACTACCTCGCGGCACGCGGCGTGTCGGCGTCGCGGATGACGACGATCAGCTATGGCTCGGAGCGGCCGGTGGCGCAGGGGTCGGACGATGCGGCCTGGGCGGAGAACCGCCGGGCGGTCACGATTGTGCTGAACTGAGGGCCGGGGGCGGGCCCTTCGGGGGCCTTTCCTGCCGTCATCCCCGCGGAGGCGGGGATCCAGACTGGCTGACGGTCGGGCATGGTCGCGAGGGTAGCCGGTCTGGGTTCCCGCCTTCGCGGGAATGACTTTGGGCTGGGGGTATCTCTAGCCTCGTGCCCTCACCCTCCCATGCGCAAGGGCGCATGGGCCCCTCCCTCTCCCCAAGGGGAGAGGGGTTTTAGGTCAGGGCCTTGTCGAGGAGTTTGGCAAGGCGGAGGCCGCCTTTGCGGACTTCTTCGCGGGAGACGGGGGCGATGCGGGCGATCGTGGCTTCGTCGAGTTTCACGCGCGGGGGGACGGGGGCGCAGGCGTCGCCGCCCAGCGCCGACGCATAGGTGACGTCGTGCGCGACCTGCCAGCTTTCGCGGCTCCAGTCGGCGACGGTGCCGGCGGCGATGCGCGCGCGTTCGGCGGCGGGGTAGCGGCGGACGAGCGAGGGTGGCGCGGAGATCGCGCGTTCGGCGAGCGTGCCGTCCCAGACCGAATGGAGATTGAGCCGGGCGGGGGCGTAGATGCCGTAATCGGTCTTCACGTCGTTGCCGCCCTTGTCGTGGCGATCGCCCGCGTGGAGCGGCTGATGCAGGTCGCCGACGAAGTGGATGAGGAAGGCGAGCGCCTGGACGCGGTCGTGCGGCGACGTCTTGCGGTCGCGGAGCAGTCTCACGTCGCGGTCGATCTGCGCGGAGACGCAGTCGCCATCCTTGCAGGCAGGCGTCAGGTCGAACGGCGCGCAGACATCGACATTCTGGTAATGCCAGCTGTACGCAAAGCCGAAGCGCGACTTGCCGTCGGCGGTCTTGAGCGGCTTTATGCAGTCCGCCCAGACACTTGCCTCTTCGATCGTGCCGGCCGGGCATTCGGGGGTGTCGAGCAGCGCCTGTTGCGCGAGGAGGCGGCGGATCGCGACCTTGGTGCGCGGCGCGACATTGGCATAGGCGATCTGCGCGACCGTCTCATGCCCATATTCCCAATAGGCGGTGGCGGGGGCGGCGGTCAGCGCGGTCGCGGCGAGCAGGCCGAGCGCGGTCAGGGGCTTGCGAATCATGGCTGCTCACTAGCGTAGATGGCGACGCTGCGCGCGCCCTTTGCGGACGCGGTGCCGCGGTACATGCCCGGCGTGGTGAACGACCAGGCCATGCTGCCATCGGGGGCGACGACGATCGCGCCGCCGGTGCCGCCGAGCGCGCGGACTTCGGCGAGGACCGCCTCGGTCGCGGCCTGAAGCGACTCGCCGGTCAGGCGGACGCGCGCGGCGATCTCATGCCCGACGCCGACGCGCAGGAAGAACTCGCCCGAGCCGGTGCACGAGACCGCACAGGCGCGGTCGTCGGCGAAGGTGCCAGCACCAATGACGGGCGAATCGCCGATCCGGCCCCAGCGCTTGCCGGTGACGCCGCCGGTCGAGGTGGCGGCGGCGACATGACCGTGCGTGTCGCAGGCGACCGCGCCGACGGTGCCGTATTTCATGTCGACGTCGAACATGTCGCCGCTCGCCTGGAGCTCGGCGAACTGGCGGCGGCGCTCGTCAGTGGCGAACCAGTCCTGATCCGCCTGTTCGAGGCCGTGCTCCCGCGAAAACGCGTCCGCGCCGGTACTTGCGAGGAAGACGTGGCGGCCGTCGTCGAGGATCGCGCGGGCGAGGCCGACCGGGCTGCGCGTCGTGGTGGCGGCGGCGACGGCGCCCGCGGCGCGCGTGCGGCCGTCCATGATCGCGGCGTCGAGCTCGATCCCGCCGTCATGCGTGAAGACCGCGCCGCGTCCCGAATTGAAGTGCGGATCATCCTCGAGCACGCGGACCGCGGCCTCGACCGCGTCGAGTGCGGTGCCGCCGCCCGAAAGCACCGCGGAGCCGGCGTCGAGTGCGCGCGACAGGCCGGCGCGCGCGCCCGAATCCTGCTCCGCGGAGAGCATCTCGCGGTCGAGCTTGCCCGCGCCGCCGTGGATGACGAGGGTCCAGTTGGGTTGGGGCATGGGGGCTTTCACAAGGTTGGCGGGGTGGGACGAAGGTGGAGACGCAGCCCGATCAGCGGGCGCAAGGGCGCGACCCTGCGGCCGATTCGGTAGAAGGCGAAGCAGCCGATCAGCGTTGCGGCGAGCAGCACCAGGAACTCCGCCCAGCCGGGAAGGCCGGCGGGGAGCAGCGCGTACATGACGAGGACGATGATCGTCTGGTGGATCAGGTAGAAGGGGAAGACCGCCTCGGTCAGCATCGGCCGCCAGCGATGGTCGCGGTTGAGATGGCGTTCGGCGAGCCCGATCAGCGCGACGATTCCGCCCCATTGTTCAAGCGCATGCGCGATGCCGTAGGCGGTATAGAGCCAGTGCGGCTTCGCAACCCCGGCGGGCCAGCCGAGCTCTATGCCGAGGATCGTCGCATAGCCGAGCAGCGCGAGCCCGGCGCCGACCTTCCACAGCCGCGCGATCGCGGCGATTGCGGGTTCGGAGCGTGCGAGACCGAAGCCGAACAGGAAGGCGGGGAAATAGGTGATGTGCGCGATCCAGTCGCCGAACAGCGCCTGGCTCTCGGCCGCCATCTGGAACCACCAGCCATGGACGAAGACCAGCCAGGCGAGCGGCAGGAGCAGCACCAACCAGCCGCCGAAGACGCGGTCGAAGAGCCGCTGCGCGCCGCGGCTGCGGACATTCTGGTGGCTGCGCAGGCTGCGCGGGCCCCGGACCAGCGCGACCCCGAGCGTCAGGACCGTCGTGTAGACAAAGAGATAGACGACGAACCAGAGGTGGTTCCAGGCGGGCAGCCACAGGCCGTCGAGCGGGGCGAAGCGGAAGGCGTCGTGCGTCCAGAAGGTCCAGTAGCTGCCCGCATAGCCGTGCCGGGTGACGAGCTCGACCCAGGGTTGCGGGGGGACGATGACGAGGATGCCGAAGGCGAGCGGCACGAGCAGCCGGTAACAGCGCGTCGCGAAGAAGCGGACCGGGCCGCTCGACCGGCGGAGCAGCGCGCGGCTGGCATAGCCCGAGACGACGAACAGCAACGTCAGCCGCCACGCATTGGTGGCGAGCATCGGCAGCCGGACCCAGTCCTCGACATGCGCCGACTTCACGTGGAAGTTCCACGGCACGAACACCATCGCGATATGGTAAAGGATCAGCAGGGCGAAGGCGCCGATCCGCAGCCAGTCCATGCCGTAATGCCGGGTCATCGCAGCGCCCTAGGCGGCGGGTGACGGGGCTGCAAGCACGCGCTGCCCCGTCACGCCGGCGCAGGCCCGCCCGGCCCGGCCCGGTCAGGCGGCCATGCGGGGAACGCCGAGGAAGTCGCGCTTGCCGAGCGGTACGCCCTGCGCGCGCAGGATCGCGTAGGCGATGCTGGCGTGGAAGTAGAAATTGGGCTGCGAGAAGGACAAAAGGAAGTTCGCGCCGGCGAAGGGCATGACATAGCTGCCGAATTCGAACTTCGTCGCGGCGGTGGCGAGCGTGTCGAACTCGGCCGGGTCATAGGCCTCGAGCGTCGCGATCGCGCCCTGTACCGCGGCGTGGAGCCCGGCGAAATCGGTCGGCCAGGCGCTGCGGTCGGGGGAGAAGACGCCGTCGCGGACGCCCTGCACGCCGCCCGCCGAATGCGCGACGCACGACTTCACCTGATAGCCGAAGGGGAGCATGTCGTCGGCGAGCTTCGCGTCGATCAGCGTGGCGGGGTCGATCCCGCGCTCGGTGGCGAAGCCTTCCGCCTTGTCGAGCAGTGCGTCGAGCGCGCGCAGGACCTGGAGATTGGAGGGGATCGTCGCATCGTAGAGGGACAGGGTCATCGATCGGGCTCCGCTGAGATGCGGCAACCTATGGCCGTGCGGCGGCATGTGCCAGCGTTGTTTCGCTCGCCGCGTCCAGCCGCTATATACGGCGGTGAACCCACGAGGAATCTTCATGTCCCTTCGTCCCTGGCGCGATATCACCCGCCGTACGAGCCGCCAGATCATGGTCGGCAACGTCCCCGTCGGCGGCGATGCGCCCGTCACCGTGCAGACGATGACCAACACGCCGACCGACGACATCAAGGCGACGGTCGACCAGATCCGCCGCTGCGAAGAGGCGGGCGTCGACATCATCCGCGTCAGCTGCCCCGATGTCGAATCGACCAGCGCGCTGAAGCAGATCGTCCGCGCAAGCCGGGTGCCGATCGTCGCGGATATCCATTTCCACTACAAGCGCGCGCTCGAGGCGGCGGATGCGGGCGCGGCGTGCCTGCGGATCAACCCGGGCAATATCGGGTCTGCGAGCCGCGTGAAGGAGGTCGTCGACGCGGCGAAATCCAATGGCTGCGCGATCCGGATCGGCGTGAACGGCGGGAGCCTCGAGCGGCATCTGCTCGAGAAATACGGTGAGCCGTGCCCCGATGCGCTCGTCGAATCAGCGCTCGATCATATCAAGTTACTGCAGGACCATGACTTTCACGAGTTCAAGGTCGCAGTGAAGGCGTCCGACCTGTTCCTCGCGGTGGCGGCCTATCAGCAGCTCGCCGAACAGGTCGACTGCCCGCTGCACCTCGGCATCACCGAGGCGGGCGGGTTCGTCGGCGGCACGGTCAAGTCGGCGATCGGGATGGGCAGCCTGCTCTGGTACGGGATCGGCGATACGATCCGCGTCTCGCTGTCGGCCGAGCCCGAGGAGGAAGTGCGCGTCGGGTTCGAGATCCTGAAGGCGCTCGGCATCCGCAACCGCGGCGTGCGCGTCGTGTCGTGCCCGAGCTGTGCGCGGCAGGGGTTCGACGTGATCCGCACCGTCCAGGCGCTCGAGGAGCGGTTGCAGCATATCCGCACGCCGATGTCGCTCAGCGTGCTCGGCTGCGTCGTGAACGGGCCGGGCGAGGCGCGCGAGACCGATATCGGGATCACCGGCGGCGGCAACGGCAAGCACATGGTGTATCTGTCGGGGGTCACCGACCATCATGTCCAGGATGCGGACATGGTGAACCATATCGTCAAGCTGGTCGAGGCCAAGGCGGCGGAGATCGAGGCCGCGGATGCGACGGTCGCGGCGCTGGTGCCGGAGATGGCGGCGGAATAAGCGGGGTTTTACCAGGCGGTTGGCTGCGTTTGAGGGCCTTGCTTGCGCCTCGTCATCCTGACGAAGGTCAGGATCCAGGGTTGCGGGGCGTGGCGCTGTTTGGCTCTGGATCCTGACTTTCGTCAGGATGATGGGGTGGCCTGACGAACGTCTCGGATTTTAGCAGTGCTTCGACTTCGCTCAGCACGAGCGGGGAGGGGTGTGGCGGTGCTTCGACTTCGCTCAGCCCGAGCGGGAGGGGCGTGGCGGTGCTTCGACTTCGCTCAGCACGAACGGGAGGGGGTGGCGTTGTTTGGCTCTGGGTCCTGACTTTCGTCAGGATGACGGGGAGGACGCCTCCGCTGTTCTCCCGCGTAGGCGGGAGTCCAGGGTTTTTGCGGTGGGGGTGGGGCTTCTGGGCCCCCGCTTTCGCGGGGGAACCGACACTCGCGATCGTGAGGATGCTGACAGCCTGCGGGCGATGATGGCGTCGGTGGGGGATGCCGGTTAAGCGGGGGGATGGGTATTGGCATCTTCTCGGCGGCGGGGCGGACGGCGTGAGGGGGCGCAGCGTTTCGCCTGCTCTGGCCTTTGCTGTCGCCGCACTCGGGATCGGGTTGTTCTCGGTGATGGACGCGGTGATGAAGTCGCTCGTGCTCGGCATCGGGGTGTATAACGCGCTGCTCTGGCGGCAGATGGCGAGTGTCGGGCTGGGGGCGGTCGCCTGGAAGCTCGGGCGGAGCGGGCGGCCGAGCGGGCGGGCGCTGAAACTCCATATTGCCAGAGGGTTGGTGACCGCGGCGATGGCGCTGCTGTTCTTCTGGGGGCTGGCGCGCGTGCCGATGGCGCAGGCGATTTCGCTGACCTACATCTCGCCGATCCTCGCGCTGCTGCTTGCCGCCGTCACCCTCGGCGAGCGGGTCGGGCGCCGGGTCGTGGTCGCTTCGATCCTGGCGCTGGGCGGGGTCGGGATCGTGATGATCGGGCATGGCCGCGAGGGCGCGGCGGGGGCGGCGAGCCTGACGGGGGTCGCCGCGGTGCTGGGATCGGCGCTGCTCTATGCGGTCAACCTGGTGATCGCGCGGGTGCAGGCGCAGGCGGCGCGGCCGGGCGAGATCGCGTTCTTCCAGGCGCTGGTGGTGACCGCGACGCTCGCGCTAGCCGCGCCGTGGCTGGCGGTGGTGCCCGATGCGGCGACATGGCCGCGGCTGTTGCTGGCGGCGGGGCTGGCGACCGCGTCGCTGTGGCTGCTCGGCTGGGCCTATGCGCACGGCGACACGGGATTTCTGGCGACGACCGAATATAGCTCGTTCGTCTATGCCGCGGGGCTTGGCTATCTGGTGTTCGGCGAGCGGGTGTCGGCGTTTACCGCGTGCGGCGCGGGTGTCATCGTCGTCGCATGCCTGTATGCGGCGCGGCGGCGCGATATCGCGCAGACGTCGATGGAGGCCGCCGCATGACCCAGATCCGTTCCGCCACCCGCGCCGATACCGGCACGATCCTGCGCTTCGTGCGCGAACTCGCGGCGTTCGAGCGCGAGCCCGATGCGGTCGAGGCGACCGAGGCGACGCTGGGCGAGGCGCTGTTCGGGGATACCCCCGCGGCGGAGGCGGTGATCGCGGACGGGCCGCAGGGACCGGTCGGTTTCGCGGTGTTCTTCCACAATTTCTCGACCTGGACGGGCAAGCGCGGCCTGTATCTGGAGGATCTGTACGTGACGCCCGAGGCGCGCGGGCAGGGGGTCGGCGGTGCGCTGCTGGCGCATCTGGCGGGGATCGCGATCGACCGCGGGTGCGCGCGGTTCGAATGGTCGGTGCTCGACTGGAATGCGGATGCGATCGCGGTCTATCGCAAGCTGGGTGCGGTGGGGATGGAGGACTGGACGATCCAGCGGTTGACGGGGGATGCGCTGGTGAAGCTGGCGGGGCGGTAGAGGGCCGTCGGAGGGGTCGTCATCCTGACGAAAGTCAGGACCCAGAGTTACTTCGCGCTGTCCTGTTTGGCTCTGGGTCCTGACTTTCGTCAGGATGACGGAAGAAGAAGGGATGACGGAAGAAGAAGGGGCGTCAGTTGCGGGCGACGGTCGTGCGCCAGATGACGGGCCAGGTGATCGCGCCGCGGCATTCGCCCATCATGCGCATTTCGGCGAGGCGGAAGCGGGTGCCGTCCCAGACATAGTCCTGGCCGACGCCGCAGTCGCCGATGCCGCGGCCCTTGGCGTAGGAGCTGAGCAGTCCGGTCTTCGGGTCATAGCCCGCGTTGACGAGTGCGGGTTTCGCGCCGGGTTCGCCGAATTGCGGGGGCAGGTCGAACGGCGCTTCGCTGACCTTGCCGTCGCGGACGATCAGCGCGCGGGTGATGACATTATACGCGCCGGATCCGCAGGATAGCAGGACGAGATCGGTGGTCGCGTCGAGCGCATGGGTCTCGTTGGTGACGGGGCCGAACTGGTCCGCGGCGCAGCCGGTACGCTGGCGCATCTGCGCAACGAGCGGCGCGGCGGGGGCCTGCGCGCGGCGGTCGGTGAGCGGGGCGGCGAGGATCGTCGGGAGCGCGGGCGGGGTGGTCGCGGGCGGCGTGTCGCCGGTCGCGACGAGCGCGGTGGCGGTGTCCGCGCGGCCCTGTTGCGCGTCGGCGTAGCGGAGCGCGGCGGCGGCGCCGGTGATGACGACGGGGATCGTCCGGCCGTCGAGTCGCGCGGTCATCGCGGTGCCGGTGGCGAGGCGTTTAGCGAGCGTCATCGCGACCGGGCCGGTGACGGTGAAGCGCCGGTCGTCGCCGGGATTGCCGCTGGCGAGCGGGGTGCCGTCGATCGCGACGACGACGCGGCGGAGCGCGCTGCCCGGCGTGCCGATCGTCACCGACACGGGCGCGTCGGCGGCGGGGCCGCGCTCGACCTCGATCGAGAGTTCGGCGATGCTCGAATCGTCGGGCGCCATCGAGACCGCGGTGCAATAGGCACCGTTGTCGCAGGCAATTCCCCAGGCGCCGAAGGTCTTTACGCTGGTCGGGCGGGGGCGTGCCTTCGAGTCGACGGCAGGCTCCGCGGGGGCCTGCGGGGCCGAGCCGCGCGCGATCGGGCGCGCTTTGGGGCGGGCGGGGGTTTCGAGCGGGACGGTGGCGTCGTTGGGCGCGCCGGTGTTGCCGCTGGGGCTGCAGGCCGTCGCGGCCACCAGAACCGAAACGGGCAGAAGCGAAACGAGAACTGGATAGCGCATGCGACCTCCTGACCGGTCTGGCGGCGACGGTCCCGCTTCGATAGGGGCGAGGCCATAGTCGAACAACCGGCAATAGAGATGGAGAGTGCGATGCAGACGATCGGCGTAATCGGCGCGGGACAGATGGGCGCGGGGATCGCGCAGGTCGCCGCGCAGGCGGGCTACCGCGTGCTGCTGGCCGATATGGGCCTGCCCCAGGCCGAGGCGGGCAAGGCGGGGATCGGCAAGGCGATGGCGCGGCTGGTCGAGAAGGAGAAGATCACCGCCGACGTCCGCGAGACGACGCTGGCGAACATCGAGCCGGTCGCGAGCGTCGCCGAGATGGGCGACTGTTTCATCGTCGTCGAGGCCGCGACCGAGCGCGAGGCGATCAAGCGGACGATCTTTGCCGAGGTCGGCAAGGTGTTGAAAGCGGACGCGATCCTGGCGTCGAACACCTCGTCGATCCCGATCACGCGACTGGCGCAGGCGGCGCCCGATCCGGCGCGGTTCATGGGGGTGCATTTCTTCAATCCCGTCCCCGTCATGCGGCCGATCGAGCTGATCCGCGGGCTCGCCACGTCGGACGCGACGGTCGCCGCGGTCGAGGCGTTTGCCGAAAAGCTCGGCAAGCAGGTCGTGCATGCGAACGACGCGCCGGGGTTCATCGTCAACCGCGTGCTGATGCCGATGATCAACGAGGCGTGCTTCGCGCTGGGCGAAGGCGTGGCGGGGGTGCGCGACATCGATCTGGCGTGCCAGCTGGGGCTCAATCATCCGATGGGGCCTTTGACCTTGGCCGATTTCATCGGGCTCGACACGTGCCTGGAGATCACCCGCGTGCTGTTCGAAGGGACCGGCGATCCGAAGTTCCGGCCCGCGCCGCTGCTGGTCAAATATGTCGAGGCGGGGTGGTTCGGACGCAAGACCAAGCGCGGTTTCTATGACTATTCGGGCGCGGAGCCGGTGCCGACGCGCTAACCAGATAGGTTATTCACCCTTGACATCGTCACGCTGTTCTGGCACATAACGGGAACGATGACGAATTGCGAGTCGGGCCGGACGCGGTCGGGGTGATCCCCCGGCGGCGGACCGGCCCGATCCATTTGGGGGATGGCGCATGGCGGCGGGTGGGGCGGCGGGTGGCGGGAAAGCTGGGGGCCGGTTGCAGGTGCGCAAGGCCGCCAAGGGCGGCTGGACACCCGCCAAGCGCGCGGCGTTTCTCGAGCATCTGGCGGGGACGTGCAACATCGCGGCGTCGGCGCGCGCGGTCGGGATGGCGCCGCGCGGGGCGCATGCGCTGAAGGCGCGCGACGCGGTGTTCGCGGCCGACTGGGCGCGGGCGATCGAGGCGGCGTACGAGACGCTCGAGGTGCGCTTGCTGGCCTATGCGCTGGGGGAAACCGAGGGGGAAGCTGAGGCGGAGTCTGAGGGGGAAGCTGACGGGGTCGTTGACGGGGATGCGGAGGCGGAGTTGCGCGGGGCGCATTTCGATCCGCGGGTCGCGGTGCAGGCGCTGGGGTTTCGCAAGCGTGGGGGCGCTGCCGTTGGAGCGGGGGCGGGGACGCTGCGCAAGCGCGTGTCGCTGGCCGAGCTGGAGGCGGTGCTGGTCGCGCGGCTCGATGCGCTCGATGCGCAGGCGGCGTCCGCGGCGGGGGATGCGTGATGGCGGACACCGAGGGTGCGACGTTCGATCCTGCCGTGCTCGCACGTTTGCGGGGGTTGCCGCGGGGGCAGCTGGTGACGCTGCTGCGCGAGCTGTCCGAGGCGGAACTCAGGACGCTGCACGAGAGCTGGGCGATCTGGGCGTTGCCGGGGCAGCGCGAACCCGCGGGCGACTGGCAGGTCTGGCTGATCCGCGCGGGCCGCGGCTTCGGCAAGACGCGCGCGGGCGCCGAATGGGTGAGCGCGCTGGCCCGCGCGATGCCCGGCGCGCGGATCGCGATGGTCGGCGGCACGATAGACGACGTCCGCAAGGTGATGGTCGAGGGCGAGAGCGGGCTGATCGCGGTGGCGCAGGCGGGCGAGACCTATCGCTGGCGGCGCGACGCGGGCGAGTTCGTGTTCGACAGCGGCGCGCGCGCGTTCGTCTATTCGGCGGAGGCGCCCGAGAAACTGCGCGGGCCCGAGCATCATGCGGCGTGGTGCGACGAGCTCGCCAAGTGGCGGTATGGCGACGCGACCTGGGACAATCTGATGATGGGCCTGCGGATCGGCGACCGGCCGCGGGTGCTGGTGACGACGACGCCGCGGCCGGTGCCGCTGATGCGGCGGCTGCTCGCTCTGCCGGATCTGTATGAATCGCGCGGGGGGACGGGGGAGAATCCGTTCCTGCCCGCGTCGTTCGTCGCGGCGATGACCCAGACCTATGCGGGGACGCGGCTGGGGCGGCAGGAGCTGGACGGCGAGCTGATCGACGATGTCGAGGGGGCGCTGTGGACGCGCGACCTGCTCGAGCGGCAGCGGTGCGGGGTGGTGCCGGCGCTGGTGCGGGTGGTCGTGGGGGTCGATCCGCCGGCGGGGACCGGCGGCGATGCGTGCGGGATCGTCTGTGTCGCGCTGGGCGAGGACGGGCTCGCCTATGTGCTCGAGGATGCAAGCGTTGCGGGCCTGTCGCCCGAGGGCTGGGCGCGCGCGGTGGCGGACTGTGCGGCGCGGCATGGCGCGGACCGGGTGGTCGCGGAGTGCAATCAGGGCGGGGAGATGGTGCGCAGCGTGCTGATGGCGGCGGACTGTGCGCTGCCGGTGCGGCTGGTCCATGCGAGCCGCGGGAAGGTGGCGCGGGCGGAGCCGGTGGCGACGTTGTACGAGGGCGGGCGGGTCTTTCATGTCGGGGCATTTCCGGCGCTGGAGGACGAGCTCTGCGGGCTGGTGAGCGGGGGGTATGTCGGGCCCGGGCGCTCGCCGGATCGGGCGGATGCGCTGGTGTGGGCGCTGACGGAGTTGTGCTTGCGGCGGCGGGTTAAGGTGGGGGTGAGGGTGGTTTGAGGGGGGGTGTGAGCCTCACGTGCCCTCACCCTCCCACGCTTTGCGTGGGCCCCTCCCTCTCCCCCGGGGGGAGAGGGGTTTTTGGGTCCCTCTCCGCTTGGGGGAGCGGGGTTTTTGTTATGGTTTTCGGGAGGATTCTATGGGGTTGTTCGGGTGGAAGTCCGGGCGGGAGGGCGCGCGGCCGGCTTTGTCGGGGGCGGGGAGTCTTGGCTGGGCGGGGGCGGGCGGTGTCGCGGGGGCGCGGGGGTATGAGGCGCAGGTGCGCGAGGCGTATCTGGGGAATGCGGTGGCGCAGCGGGCGGTGAAGCTGGTCGTCGAAGGCGTCGGGTCGGCGCCGCTCGACGGGTCGGATCCGGCGCTGGTCGCGCTCGTCACCGCGCGGTCGGGGGGGCAGATGCTGATCGAGACGGTGGCGGCGCAGCTGCTGCTCCACGGCAATGCCTATGTCCAGGTGCTGCGCGATGCCGATGGCGGCGCGGCCGAGCTGTACGCGCTGCGGCCCGAGCGGGTGAGCGTCGAGGCGGATGCGGGCGGGTGGCCCGCGGCCTATCGCTATGCGGTCGGCGCGCGGGTGACGCGGCTGTCGGCGGATCCGGTGCGGCCGCAGGTGATCCACCTGAAGGCGTTTCATCCGGTCGACGATCATTACGGGCTGGGGTGCCTGGGCGCGGCGGCCGCTGCGGTCGGGATCCACAATGCGGCGGCGCGGTGGAACACGGCGCTGCTCGACAATGCGGCGCGGCCGTCGGGGGCGCTGGTCTATGATCCGGGGGACGGGTCGGCGCTGTCGGCGGACCAGTTTGCGCGGCTGAAGAGCGAGCTCGAGGCGTCGTTTGCGGGGAGCGGGAATGCGGGGCGGCCGATGCTGCTCGAGGGCGGGCTGAAATGGCAGGCGCTGAGCCTGACGCCCGCGGACATGGATTTTGCCGGGACGCGGTCGGCGGCGGCGCGCGAGATCGCGCTGGCGTTCGGGGTGCCGCCGATGCTGCTCGGGCTGCCGGGGGACAATAGCTACGCCAATTACCGCGAGGCCAATCGCGCTTTGTGGCGGCTGGCGATCCTGCCGCTGGCGACGAGCGTGCTGACGGGGATCGCGCAGGGGCTGTCGGGCTGGTTCGAGGGGGCGGCGCTGCGCGTCGATCTCGACCGGGTGCCGGCGCTGGTCGAGGACCGCGAGCGGCTGTGGGGGATGGTCAGCGCGGCGACGTTCCTGAGCGATGCGGAGAAGCGCGCGATGCTCGATGTGAAGGAGGGGGCGTGATGGGCACGACGATGGACGGGCAAGTCTTGGCGCAGCTGATGGCGCAGGGGGCGGAGCGGGGGGCGGACCTGGTGACGCTGCGCGCGATCGCGGAGGAGGCGGGCGAGCTGGGCGCGACGCGCGCGCTGGCGCGGCTGGGGCTGAGCGACGAGCGGGCGCGCGGCGACGTGGCCGAGCTGCGCGAGCTGCTGGCGGCGTGGCGCGATGCGAAGCGGTCGGTGTGGAAGGCGGTCGCGGGGTGGATCGCGCGGCTGTTCGTGGCGCTGATGCTGGCGGGGCTGGCGGTGAAGCTGGGGTTCGCGGCGTGGCTGAAGTGATCCCTCGATACGCCGTCTCGACAGGCTCGACAGCTACTCGGGACGAACGGGGCGGGGTGGCGTTTGCGGGCTATGCGGCGGTGTTCGACGTGGTCGATCGCGCGGGGGACGTGATGCGGCGGGGGGCCTTTGCCGGGGCCGGGGTGGTGCCGCTTCTGTGGCAGCATCGCGGGGGCGCGGTGGGGGTGCTGGCGTCGGTTGCGGAGGATGCGCGGGGGTTGCGCGTCGAGGGGGTGGTCGAGGATCCCGAGCTTGTGGGGCTGGTGCGGTCTGGGGCGGTTGCCGGACTGTCGGTCGGGTATCGGGCGGTGCGGGTCGTGCAGGGGGCGCGGCGGGTGCTGCTGGGGGTGGAGCTGGTCGAGGTGAGTCTGGTGGGGGTGCCTATGCAGGGACTGGCTCGGGTGGAGGTGGTGGGGTGAGGTTTGGAGCCTCACGTGCCCTCACCCTCCCACGCTTTGCGTGGGCCCCTCCCTCTCCCCTAAGGGGAGAGGGGTAGTTTCAGGCGTCCTTCGGGGCGCCTTTTTTTGTTTCTTGGCAGGGAGATGGACATGACGGTGATGGATAGGCCGATGCTGGAGGGGGCGGCGCCTTCGGGGGCGTTTGCGGGGTTCGTGCGGAGTGGTGCGACGATCGAGATGAAGGCGTTTACCGGGGTTTCGGGCGATGCGGGCGGCTATGCGGTGCCGCGCGAGGTGGATGCGCAGATCGATGCGGTGCTGAAAGGGATCTCGCCGATCCGGGGGATCGCCAATGTCGTGAAGGTGGGCTCGGCGGGGTATCGCAAGCTGGTCACGACCGGGGGCACGCCGTCCGGCTGGGCGGCGGAGAATGCGGCGCGGCCCGAGACGGCGACGCCGGTGTTCGTCGAGATCGTGCCGCCGACCGGCGAGCTCTATGCCAATCCGGCGGCGAGCCAGGCGATGCTCGACGATGCGGCGTTCGACGTCGAGGCGTGGCTGGCGGGCGAGATCGCGATGGAATTCGCCAAGGCGGAAGGCGCGGCGTTCGTCGGCGGATCGGGCAGCGGGCGGCCCAAGGGGTTCCTGACGCAGCCGACCGCGGCGACCGCGGACGGGACGCGGGCGTTCGGGACGCTGCAATATCTGGCCTCCGGGACGGCGGGGGATTTCTCGGCCAGCCCGCAGGAGCGGCTGATCGACCTCGTCCAGGCGCTGCGCGCGCCGTATCGGCAGGGGGCGAGCTTCGTGATGAATGCGAGCACGCTGGCGCGGATCAGGAAGTTCAAGACGAGCGACGGGGCGTTCGTGTGGGCGCCTTCGCTGGCCGCGGGGCAGCCGGCAACGTTGCTCGGCTATCCGGTGATCGAGGCGGAGGACATGCCGGACATCGCGGCGAATGCGCTGGGAATCGCGTTCGGGAACTTCAAAGCTGGGTATCTGATCGCCGAGCGGGCGGAGACGGTGATTTTGCGGGATCCGTACTCGAACAAGCCGTTCGTCAATTTCTACGCGACCAAGCGGGTCGGCGGGTGCGTGACGAATTCGGAGGCGATCAAGCTGATGAAGTTTTCGGTGAGCTGAGTGGGTGTGAGGGGGTGGGGTTTTTAGCCTCGCTTGCCCTCACCCTCCCACGCGCAAGGGCGCGTGGGCCCCTCCCTCTCCCCTGCGGGGGAGAGGGGTTTTTTGGGAGAATCCTATGGGTGAGCAGGGGGTGCCGGTGGGGGTGATCGCGGAGGCGGTTGCGGCCACCAGGGAGGTGTTGCGGCTGGAGGGGAGTGCGGAGGCGGCGTTGCTGGGGCGGGTCTGTGCGGCGGCGATCCTGGTGTGCGAGGCGTTCGTCGGCGGGGCGATCGTCGCGCGGGTGGCGGGCGACGGCGCGGCGGAGAGCTGGGACGCGGTGCCGGCGCCGGTCGCGCAGGGCGTGGCAATGTTGGCGGCGCATCTGTTCGATCACCGCGAGAGCGATGCGGTGCCGCCCGCGGCGGTGGCGGCTTTGTGGCGACCCTATCGGCGGCTGCGGTTGAGCCCGGACGTGGCGGCGTGAGCGCGCGGGGGGTGCTGCAGGCGGGCGTGGTCGCGCGGCTGCAGGCGGTGCTGGAGGGCGGGGTCTATGACGCGCCGCCGGTGCGCAGCGCGCTGCCCTATGCGGTGGTCGACGAGCCGGTGCTGAGCGACTGGAGCACGACGACGTGGCGCGGGCGCGAGGGGCGCGTCGTCGTGACGCTGCACGATGGCGGCGAGCGGCCGGTGCGGCTGCGCGCGGCGCTGGCGGCGGCGGAGGAGGCGGTCGAGGCGCTCGACGCGGATCTGGGCGAAGGGTGGCGGCTGGTGCGCGTGCAGATGCTGCGCTCGCGCGTGCTGCGCGTCGGCGAGCGGTGGCGGGGCACGAGCGAGTTTCTGGTGCGGATGTACCGCGAGAGCTGAAGGGGGAGACGGACATGGCGGTGGAGAAGGGGAGCGCGTTCCTGCTGAAGGTCGGGAACGGCGCGGCGACGCCCGTCTATGCGACGGTGGCGGGGCTGCGGACGACTCAGATGTCGGTGAACGGCGAGGCGATCGTGGTGACGACGAAGGATTCGGGCGGCTGGCGGCAGCTGCTGTCGGGGGCGGGGGTGCGCAGCGTCTCGGTATCGGGCGCGGGGGTGTTCACGGGCTCGGCGGCGGAGCTTCGGATCAAGGCGAGTGCGCTGTCGGGGGTGCTCGACGATTACCGGCTGGCGTTCGAGGGGGGCGATACGATGACCGGCCGGTTCCTCGTGTCGCGGCTGGATTATGCCGGGGATTTCAATGGGGAGCGATCCTACACGCTGAGTCTCGAGAGTTCCGGGGCGGTGGTGGCGGGGTGAGGGTCCCCTCTTGGCTTCGTGCTGACCCACCTTCGTCCTGACCCATTTCCGTCATCCTGACGAAAGTCAGGATCCAGGGCCACAAGCGTTGTCCTGGGCGGCTCTGGATCCTGACTTTCGTCAGGATGACGTGGGGTGGGGGCGGTGTTTGGGACCCTGGGTCCTGACTTTCGTCAGGATGACGGGGCGCGCGCGGGATCGGGGTTCTTAGCCTCGCTTGCCCTCACCCTCCCACGCTTTGCGTGGGCCCCTCCCTCTCCCCCTGGGGGAGAGGGGTTTTTGGAGAAATTTCATGAGCGATGTGGCGAATTCTGTTCGGGGGGAGGGGGCGCTTCGGGTCTCCGGGGAGACGCTTGTGGTGCGGCCGAGTTTTGCGGCGCTGGTGGCGGCGGAGGAGGAGCTGGGGCCCTTGTTTGCGCTCGTCGAGCGGGCGGCGGAGGGGAAGCTGGGGGTTGGCGAGATGGTGGCGCTGTTCTGGCATTGCCTGCGTGATTGCCCGGAGGGGCTGACGCGCGAGCGGCTGGGGGAGGCGGTGGTCGAGGCGGGGCTTGCCGTCGCGACGCCGGTGCTGCGCGGACTGCTGCGGCAGATCCTGGCGGGGCGGTGATGCGGACGTTCGCGGACGCCGCGGGGCGGCTCGCGGGGTTTGCCGGCGCGGTGCTGGGGTGGAGCCCCGACGCGTTCTGGCGCGCGACGCCCGCCGAACTGGGCGCGGTGGTCGCGGCGATGACGGGGGACATGCCGACGCCGCCCGATGCGGCGGCGATCGCGCGGTTGCAGGAGGCTTTTCCCGATGGATGACGATCTGGAGCCCGTGCTGGTGCGGGTGCGCGGCGACAGCGCGGCGTTTGCGCGCGACGTCGCGGCGATGCGCGGCGAGCTCGACGACGTGCTGGGCGTGGGGGCGGAGCGTGCGGCGCTGCGGCTCGAGACGGCGCTGTTGCGCGCGGTGAAGACGGGGACGTTCGGGTTCGAGGAGCTGAAGGGCGTCGCGCTGTCCGCGCTCGATGCGATTGCGGGGGCGGCGTTGAAGGCGGGGATGGGGTCGCTGTTTGGCGGGAGCGGTTTGCTGGGAAACGGGGGCGGGCTCGGGGAGGCGCTGGCGGGGCTGGTCGGCGGGCTGCCGGGGCGTGCGACCGGGGGGCCGGTGTCGCCGGGGCGGGCTTATGTGGTGGGCGAGCGTGGGCCCGAGCTGTTCGTGCCTTCCAGTAGTGGGCGGGTCGAGGCGGGTGGCTCGGGTGGCGTGCGGGAGGTGCGGGTGGCGATCACCGTCAATGCGGCGGCGGGGGCGGCGCCGGGGGTGCTCGCGCAGTCGGGGCGGCAGGTGGCGCGGGCGGTTCGGGCGGCGCTGGCGGTGGAGTGAGGGGGCGGTGGAGTGAGGGGGAGTCGCGAGCCTCACGTGCCCTCACCCTCCCACGCTTCGCGCGGGCCCCTCCCTCTCCCCCGAGGGGAGAGGGGTTGGGGGGGCGCTCGCTCGCATCCCTACTGCCGTCATCCTGACGAAAGTCAGGATCCAGAGCCAAGTGCGTCGGCGTGTGTGACCCTGGGTCCTGACTTTCGTCAGGATGACGGGTGTGGGTTGGGCGGGGGATTTAGCCTCACTTGCCCTCACCCTCCCACGCTTTTCGTGGGCCCCTCCCTCTCCCCCGAGGGGAGAGGGGTTTTTGGTCGCTCTCCTTTGGGATTGGAGATGGTTCATGGCGCAGTGGGTGTGTTCGGGGCGGACGGGGCAGGTCGAGGGGACGGTGTCGCGGTTTGATCCGCGGTTCTGGACGGTCGTTTTCCGCGGCCGATGATGGCGTCGGTGGTCACTACGGGGCCGGATGCGCTGCGCGTCGATGCGGTGTTCTACAGGGCGGATGATCTGGCGGGGCTGATCTGGGCGGCGGAGGATCGCTATGATCATCCGTTGCTGCGCTACGAGACCGCGCGGGATTTTCGGGCGTGTCGGCTGCGGTTCCGGTGGCGGTCGGGGGGTGTGATGCCGCTCGATGCGATCAATGGCCCGACGCTGACGATCGAGGGGCGTGATGCCGCGGGGGTCGCGCGGGCCTGGTATGTGCGGTTGTGGAATTATGCGGTGGGGACGCCGGAGGATGCGCTGGTGTCGCTCGATTTCGCGGCGCTGGTCGGCGGGTTCGACCTGCCCGAGGACAGCGAGCCCGTCTGGGCGGGGGATATCGACCGGATGTTCGTGTCGCTGGTGCCGCCCGACTATCGCGGCGTCGACGCGCCGCTCGCGGGGATGCGCGAGGGCTGGGTCGAGCTGACCGAGATGGCGTGCGAGGGGCCGGGATCGGTGCTCGCGATCGGCGAGGCGGTGGTGCCCGAGCATGGGCTGCGGATCGCGAGCGGCTATGACGACAGCTATAATCTGACGCCCGCGCGGCTGCTGCGCAACGCGCTGCACCTAGGGTATCGGGGGAACATCGTCCATTATGTGGGGATGAGCCATTATTCCCGGCTCGAGCCGGCGGGCGGTGGATTTTACGTGTCGCTGGCGGGGGGTGTGCTGAACGCGGCTTGCGCAGCGTGGCACCGGGATTTCGCGGGGCGCGCAAAGGCGCTGGGCTACGGCGTGATCTGGTCGCTGAGCTACGAGCTGTTCGACGCGCATTGCTGGAACGACTGGAAACAGCGCGCGGCGGACGGCGCGCCCGCGCTGACCGGGTGGGAGCCGCCGTCTACGCTGCTGTCGCCGGCGCATGGCGGGGCGATGGCGTATCTGCAGGCGGTCGCGCGCGCGTTTGTCGGGCTCGCGGTGGCGGCGGGACTGCCGGCGCAGTTCCAGGTCGGCGAGCCCTGGTGGTGGGTGATGCCCGACGGGCGGCCGTGCCTCTATGATGCGAGCGCGGTCGCGGCGTTCGCGCCGGTGGCGATGGCGAGCATCCGCGGGGGCAAGAGCGCAGACCAGATCGCGACGCTGGAGGCGGCGGGGGCGTGTCTGGCGGCGTCGACCGCGGCGCTGGTCGCAGCGGTAAAGGCGGGAGCGGGCGGGTGCGTGACGCATCTGCTGACCTATCTGCCGACCGTGCTCGATGCGGGGGCGCCCGAGGCGAAGCGCGCGAACATGCCGGTCGGCTGGGCATCGCCGGCGTTCGATGTGCTCCAGCTCGAGGATTATGACTGGGTGACGGCGGGCGACGTCGCGTCGTCGGCGGATGCGGTCGCGCTGGTCGCGGCGCGGCTGGGCTATCCTGCCGCGCGGCAGCATTATCTGTCGGGGTTCGTGACCGCGCGCGAGCGCGCGGGCGACTGGGCGCGGATCGAGGCGGCGGCGGTGGCGGCGCGGGGGCGCGGCGTCGGCGAGACGTTCGTCTGGGCGCTGCCGCAGGTGATGCGCGACGGGTTCGTGCATTTCGAGACTGAGGAAGGAGACGGGGCCGTGGACGCGCATGACGACGTGCTGTTTCCGCTCGCGCTGGGGCGCGAGGCGGAGGTGATACCGGGGTTTTCGACCGCGATCCTGACCAGCGCGGGGGGCGCCGAACAGCGCAACGCGGCCTGGGCGGAGGCGCGGACGAGCTATGATGTCGGGCCGGGGCTGCGGAGCGAGGCGGATATCGGCGTGCTGCTGGCGTTCTTCCGCGCGCGGATGGGGCCGGCGCGCAGCTTCCGGTTGCGCGATCCGTTCGATGCCGAGGCGGTCGGGGAGGTGCTGGGGGTCGGCGACGGGATCGCGCGGCGGTTCGCGCTGGTGAAACATTATGACGCGGCGACGCGGCGGATCACGCGGCCGGTGGCGGGGAGCGTGTCGGTCGCGGTCGACGGCGTCGCGACGTCGGGTTTCTCGGTGGTGGCCGGGGGGTGGGTGGTGCTCGACGTGGCGCCGGCGGCGGGTGCGGTGGTGAGCGCGGGGTTCGCGTTCGACGTGCCGGTGCGGTTTGCGGAGGACCGGCTGAGTGTCGCGCGGGCGACGTTTATGGCGGGGGTCGCGGCTTCGGTGCCGCTGGTGGAGGTGCGGGAGGGGTAGGCTCCACGCCGTTCGTGCTGAGCGTAGTCGAAGCACTGGCGCGCGGGGCCTGCCCTTCGACTTCGCTCAGGGCGAACGGAGGGGTGGGCGCGCCTTCGTTCCGTTCGTGCTGAGCGCAGTCGAAGCACTTTTGGCGGGCGGGCCTTTCGACCACGCTCAGGGCGAACGGGGGTTGGGCGTCGGGCCCGAGCCTCGCTTGCCCTCACCCTCCCACGCTTTGCGTGGGCCCCTCCCTCTCCCCCGGGGGGAGAGGGGTTTTGGAGAATTTCGATGGCGGATGTTGGGGTGACGACGGTGGCGTTNGGGGGGGGGGGGGCATGACCGGGATCTGCTGGTCGACGGGCTGGTCCACCGCGCGGCGCCGGGGATGACGCCGTCGGCGATCGCGCGGTCGGGGGTGCTCGAGCCGGGGGCGGAGGCGGATACGATGGATGTGGCGGGCGCGCTGAGTTCGGCGACGATCGGCGAGCGCGACCTGCTGAGCGGGCGGTGGGACGGCGCGCGGGTGCGCGTGTTCGCGGTCGACTGGACCGATCCGCGCGCGCCGCTGACGCTGGGCGAGGGGGTGATCGGCGCGGTCGAGCTGGGCGAGGACGGGTTTACCGCCGAGCTGCGCGGCGCGAGCGCGGCGTTCGACCGGCCGGTGGTCGAGGAGACGTCGCCCGAATGTCGCGCGACGCTGGGCGACCGGCGGTGCCGCGTGGCGATGGCGGCGCGGCGGCGGTTCGCGCGGGTGACGGCGTGCGAGGGGGCGGTCGTGACGCTCGACCTGGCGGCGGCGGGAGCGGGCGATCTCTATGCGGGCGGGCTGCTGCGCTGGTTCGGGGGGGCAAACAGCGGGCTGGAGAGCGCGGTCGCGGCGTCGGACGCGGGGGCGGCGGGGAGGACCCGCGTGACGCTGGCGCGGGCGCCGATGCTGGCGGTGGTGCCGGGCGTGCTCGTCGAGCTGAGCGAAGGGTGCGACAGGAGTCTGGCGACCTGTGCCGCGCGGTTCGGCAATGCGGTGAATTTCCGCGGCGAGCCCTATCTGCCGGGGATCGACCTGCTGACGCGGTATCCCGGGGCATGAGCGGCGCCGAGGTCGTGGGGGCCGTCGAGGCGGCGGCGCTGGCGGCGGTGGGGAGCCGGTTCCGGGTGCATGGCCGGGTGGCGGCGACGGGGCTCGACTGTGTCGGGCTGGTCGCGCTGGCGCTGAAGGCGGGCGGGTGCGGGGTCGAGGTGCCGACCGGCTATGCGCTGCGGGGTGGCGATCCGGTGCGGGTGGCGGCGTGGCTCGATCGCGTGCTGGTGAGGGTGGACGCGGCGGAAGCGGGCGACGTGCTGATGCTGCGGACGGGGCCGGGGCAGCTGCATTTCGCGGTCAGGACGACGCGGGGACTTGTCCATGCCGATGCTACGCTTCGCCGCGTCGTCGAGCGGCCGGGGCCGGTCGAGGCGCCGGTGCTGGGGTGCTGGCGGATCGGCGAAGGCAACAGCGGGGAGGTGGGGCCGTGGCGACATTGATCTTGAACGCGGTCGGGCGGGTGATCGGCCGGCCGCTGGGCGGGAGCACGCTGGGCGGGACGATCGGCGCGCTGGTCGGGCGGACGATCGACGGCACGCTGTTGCGGCCGGCGCGGCGCGAGGGGCCGCGGCTGACCGAACTGGCGGTGCAGACCTCGAGCTACGGCAGCCAGGTGCCCGCACTGTTCGGGACGATGCGCGTTGCGGGGACGGTGATCTGGGCGACCGACCTGATCGAGAGCCGGGCGACGAGCGGCGGCGGCAAGGGGCAGCCGAGCGTGTCGACCTATAGCTACGCTGCGTCGTTCGCGGTGCTGCTGTCGGCGCGGCCGGTGCTGGGGATCGGGCGGATCTGGGCGGAGGGGAAGTTGCTGCGCGGGGCGGGCGGCGACTTCAAGACCGCGACCGGGTTCCGGCTACACACCGGCGGGGAGGACCAGGCGGTCGATCCGCTGATCGCGGCGGCGGAGGGCGGCGCGATGACGCCCGCGCATCGCGGCTGCGCCTATGCCGTGTTCGAGGGGATGGCGCTGGCCGATTACGGCAACCGGATCCCGTCGCTGACCTTCGAGGTGATCGCCGATCCGGGGCCGGTGCCGGTCGCCGCGATCGCGCAAGACGTGTCGGACGGGGGCGTGTCGGGGGCGGTGGCGCTGTCGCTCGACGGGTTCACGGCGGCGGGGGGGAGCGTCGGCGCGGTGCTGGCGGCGCTGGCCGAGGCGAGCGGCGCGTGGTTCGTGTCCGCGGGGGACGGCGATGCGCTGGTGATGCGCGATGCGGCGGGGCCGGTCGCGAGCGTTGCCGATGCGGGAGTCGTCGAGGGCCAGGGGGAAGCGGGCTCGCGGCGGACGCGGACGGTGGCGGCGATCGAGACGGTGCCGCGGACGATGACGCTCGGCTATTATGATGCCGCACGCGATTATCAGGCGGGGCTGCAGCGCGTGGCGCGGCCGGGCGCGGGGGTGCGCGACGCGCGGATCGACGTGGCGGCGGTGATCGATGCCGGGACCGCCAAGACGATCGCGACCGGACTGCTCGCGCGGGCCGAGACCGCGCGGGTGCGGCGGACGGTGCGGCTGGGGCTGTCGGGGCTGGCGCTGCTGCCCGGCGGCTGCGTCGAGATTATGGGAGAACCGGGCATCTGGCGGATCGTCGAGACTCGGGTCGAGGCGATGGTGACGAGCCTGGTGCTGACCCCGCTCACGCCCGCGCCGCTGCCGGTGCGCGGGAGCAGCGGACGGATCGTCGGCGCGGCGGATGCGCTGATCGGCACGACGCGGATCGCAGCGTTCGAGACGCCGGGGCTCGAGGATGCGCCGCTCGCCGCGCCGCGGCTGTCGGTGGCGGCGACGGGCACGGGGGCGGGGTGGCGGCATGCGGCGCTGCTCTATTCGCTCGACGACGGCGCGAGCTGGATCGCGGCGGGAGCGAGTGCGGCCCCGGCGACGATCGGGACGATCGCGGTCGTCGCAGAGGCGGCGCCGGCGACACTGAGCGACCGGGCGGGCGCATTCGAGGTGGTGCTGGTGCGCGGCGACCTGGCACTCGCGGACGCGGATGCGGCGGCGCTCGATGCGGGGGCCAATCTGGCGATGGCGGGGGGCGAGCTGATCCAGTTCGGCCGCGCGACGCCGCTCGGTGGTGGGCGGTGGCGGCTGACGCAGCTGCTGCGCGGGCGGCGCGGGACCGAGGCGGCGATCGGCACGCAGGCGCCGGGCGACGGCTTCGTGCTGATCACGGCGGATGCGGTGCGAACGATCGACCTGCCGGTCGCGGCGATCGGCGGGACGGTGCGCGTGATGGCGTCGGGGGTGGGCGATGCGGTGCCGGTCGAGACCCGGCTGGTGCTGGCGGGCGCGTCGGTGCTGCCGCCGTCGCCAGTCGGCTTGCGCGCGACGATCACAGCGGATGGCGGCGCGACGCTGCGCTGGACGCGGCGGAGCCGGGCGGGGTGGCGCTGGATCGATGGCGGCGACGTGCCGCTGGGCGAGGGCGGCGAAGCCTATGCGGTGACGGTCCTGACGGGCGCGGGGGTGACGCGGCTCGTCGAGACCGCGACGCCGGTCGTGACGCTGTCCGCGGCGGAGCGCGCAGCGGGGGCGGTGCGGGTCGAGGTGCGCCAGCGCGGCGACTTCGGCGTGTCGCTGCCCGCGATGCTGATGGTGTGACGAGGGGGAGAGTGGCGATGACGGACGAGACGAGCGTGCGGACGGGGTTGCCGCTGCTGCAGCCGGGGCAGGCGCAGAAGGAGATGGGGCATAACGAGGCGCTCGCGCTGATCGACCTGCTGCTCCAGCCGAGCGTGGTCACGGTCGGGCTGAACGTGCCGCCGGCCGCGCCCGCGCGCGGCGCGTGCTGGATCGTCGGCGCCGCGCCGACCGGCGACTGGGGGGGGCATGCGCAGGCGCTGGCAGGCTGGACGCCCGGCGGGTGGCGGTTCGCCGCGCCGCGGGCCGGCATGACGGTGTGGCGCGAGGATCTGGCGACGCTGATCCGGCATGACGGGACGGGCTGGACAGCCGCCGATATCACCGGCGGGCGAGTCGTGATCGGCGGTAACAAGGTGGTCGGCGCGCAAGGCGCGGCAATTGCCGATCCGGTCGGTGGAGCCGTGGTCGATACGTCCGCCCGGGCTACACTTTCCGCCGTTCTGGTGCTATTGAGGAGCCACGGATTGATCGCCGCCTAAACACTCTAAAAACTGTGGCGTTCCAGCAACACCTCGAACTTTTGTGCGCTTGCGTGGAAACAAGCTGAAGGATAGGGAGTTTGCGATGTCCGTGTGACACTCATGAAAGGGGATTTATATGCGGAAGCTTGCCGTCGTTCTGGCACTCGCCTCCACCGCACTCGCCACTCCTGCCCTCGCCCGCGACAAGTCGTGGTACGTTGGCATCGAAGGCGGTGCGATGATCGTTGAAGACATCGATTACGACATCGGTGCTCTGAACAATGCCGGTTCGGTCGACCATGACTATGGTTATGACGTCGACGCAGTCATGGGCTACGATTTCGGTGGCTTCCGCCTCGAAACCGAAGTCGGTTACCGCAAGGCCACTGTGGACGGCTATTCGTCGACCACGACCACGCCAGCTTTCACGGGTGCAGGCGCGCTCGTCGCCGTACCGGCTGGCAACTATGACTATGCTGGCGGTTCTTCGTCGGCACTCAGCTTCATGCTGAACGGCCTGCTGGACTTCGGTCCGGATGACGGCATCCAGGGCTTTGTCGGCGGTGGTGTCGGTGTTGCTCGCGTCAAGGCGAACTACGCCCTCAACGACAACGGTTCGTTCCTGAACGATTCGGACACCGTGTTCGCCTATCAGGGCCTCGCCGGTATCCGTGCACCGCTGACCGACCACATCGACGCGACGCTGAAGTATCGTTTCTTCAACGCCGAGAACGTCAAGCTGGTCGACAACACCAACCGCGTGTTCGACGGTCGTTACCGTTCGCACAGCATCCTTGGTGGTGTGACGTACAACTTCGGCGCACCTGCCGAGCCGATGGCACCTCCTCCCCCGCCGCCGGCACCCGAGCCGATGGCTCCCCCGCCGCCGCCGGCGCCGGTCGAAGTCGTTTGCTCGCCTGGTCCGTTCATCGTGTTCTTCGAGTGGGACAAGTCGGACATCACGCCTGAGGCTGCGTCGATCCTCGACAACGCCGTCACGCAGTACCAGTCGTGCGGCAACGCACAGGTCATGCTGGCAGGCCACGCCGATAAGTCGGGTTCGGCGTCGTACAACGTCGGTCTCTCGCAGCGTCGTGCAGACGGCGTCCGCGCCTATCTGTCGTCGCATGCGATCCCGGATGGCGTGATCTCGACCGAAGCGTTCGGTGAGAGCCGTCCGCGCGTCGACACTGCCGATGGCGTGCGCGAAGTGCAGAACCGTCGTGTGGAAGTCACCTACGGTCCGGGTTCGGGCCAGTAAGACTTCCGCCTTCCGGTCCTTCGGGATCGGATGCAGGAAAAAGATCGGGGAGGTCGGCGCGAGCCGGCCTCCCTTTTCTTTTGTCTGCTGTTCGTTGGGGCGGGAAGAAGTTTGGTTCGCGCGGAGGCGCGGAGGCGCGGAGGCGCGGAGCCTCTTGGGATGGGCGGCGTGGAGGATGCGGCGGGATTGTTGTTGCGCTGCGCGCGGGGGGTGCTGTCGTGCGTGCGTCAGGACCCGGAGCCGAGCGGCACCTCCCCCTCTCGTCATCCTGACGAAAGTCAGGATCCAGAGCCAGGCAGCGCCAGCGTTCGTGACCCTGGGTCCTGACGTTCGTCAGGATAACGGGTGTGGGGTGAGGGCGGTTTGCGTCAGCTGGTGGGATCGTCTTCTGCCAGCGCGGGGGCGAGCCAGGTGGGGATGAGGGCGTCGCCGAGGGCGTCGGTGCGGCGGTGGTCGATCATCAGGGCAAGGTCGGGATAGGTGACGCGGGTGCGGCTGCTCGGTTCGGTGAAGGGGGCGACGACGAGGCGGCGGTTGACCTTCGAACGGTGGTGCATCCGCGCAGTGTTCTCCTGGCCGACATAACAGCCCTTGGTGAAGCTGACGCCGTTCAGCTCGCGCGCATTGCATTCGAGCCAGAGCGTCTCGCCATTGCCGAGCTCGGCAACGCCTTCGGTCACGCCGAGCGACAGCCGGTGCGCGTGCCAGGCGGGTGACGCATCGCCTGCCGCCGCGTCCGCGGGGGCGAGCCAGCGGTGGCCGAGCGCGGGAAGCCGCGGGTCGGGGCTGCCCTCAGTCCCCGTCGGCGCCCAGTGGACATGGAGCGGATCGGGGGCGATCGTGAGCGCGCGGCGCAGGCGGTAGAGCGTCAGTCGCTTCGCCAGCGCCTCGGCCTGCGTGGCTTCGACATCGACCAGCACATCGGCGCCGTCCGCCCAGAGGATGAAGTCGAACAGCACCTTGCCCTGCGGCGACAGCAAAGCGGCCCAGCCGGGCGCGCCGGGCGCGAGCAACGCGGTGTCGGCGGTCACCAGCCCCTGCAGAAAGCCGCGGACGTCCTCGCCCGCGATGCGCAGCACCGCGCGGTCGGCAAGAAGGGTTGCGCTGTCGGTCTGGGTCATCTTCTTCACCTAGTGCGTGCCCGGCGATTTCCAAGGCGCGCAACCGTCTGGCGTCGCCTGCCGCGCGTCGGTAGGAGGGCGCATGACCGACAGCATCACGATCCGCCGCCCCGACGACTGGCATCTCCACCTGCGCGACGGCGCGATGCTGGACGCGGTCGCGCCGCACAGCGCGCGGCAGTTCGCGCGCGCGATCATCATGCCCAACCTCACCCCGCCGGTGACGACGATCGCGGCCGCAAGCGCCTATCGCGAGCGCATCCTCGCCGCGGTCGGCGGCCCCGAGGCGGGCTTCACGCCGCTGATGACCTGCTACCTGACCGACGGCACCGATCCCGCCGAGATCGAGCGCGGCCATGCCGAGGGCGTGTTCACCGCGTGCAAGCTCTACCCCGCGCATGCGACGACCAATTCGGCGCACGGCGTCACCGATATCCGCGCGCTGACCGGCGTGCTCGAGACGCTGCAGCGGATCGGCATGCCGCTGCTGATCCACGGCGAGGTGACCGACAAGGCGATCGACATCTTCGACCGCGAGGCGGTGTTCGTCGAACGGACGCTCGCGCCGCTGACGCGCGACTATCCGGGGCTGAAGATCGTGCTCGAGCACATCACCACCGCCGAAGCCGCGGCGTTCGTGACCGAGGCGGATCACCCGATCGCCGCGACGATCACCCCGCAGCATCTGCTGATCAACCGCAACGCGCTGTTCGACGGCGGGCTTCGGCCGCACGCCTATTGCCTGCCCGTGCTCAAGCGCGAGACCCACCGGCTTGCGGTGCGGAAGGCCGCGGTGTCGGGGAGCCCGCGCTTCTTCCTCGGCACCGACAGCGCGCCGCATGTTGTGGGGGCGAAGGAATCGGGCTGCGGCTGTGCGGGGATCTTCAACGCGCCGTTCGCGCTCGAGGCGTATCTCGGCGTCTTCGATGCGGAGGGCGCGATCGACCGGTTCGAGGGGTTCGCGTCGGAGCACGGCGCGCGGTTCTACGGGCTGCCGCTGAACGAGGGTACGGTGACGCTGGTGCGCGAGAGCGTGATGGTGCCCGATCGGGTCGGGGAGGGGGATACGTCGGTCGTGCCGTTCCTGGCGGGGACTGATGCGGGGTGGCGGTTCGCGGGGTAGGGCGCGCCGTCTGTTTCTCCCGTCATCCTGACGAACGTCAGGATCCAGGGTTATGCGCGTTGCCCTGCCTGGCTCTGGATCCTGACTTTCGTCAGGATGACGGATCTTCCTCCGCGAGTCGGTCGAGCCAGAGCCGCGCTTCCTTCTGTTCGCCGGGTGCGCTCGCGCTGACCGGCCCGCGTGCGGCGAAGAAGTCGCGGTGGAGCGCGAACGGGTCGAGCATCAGCCGGTCGCGCATCGCGTCGATCTCGGCGGCCATCTCGACGAGCGCGGCGATCGTCGGGGCGATTGCGGTGCGGACGCGGCGGTCGCTGCTGCGGTCGAACAGGCCGAGCGCGCCGTTCGCAGTCTTTTCGAGCGCGGCGATCAGCGTTGCGCGATAGTCGGTTTCGAGATCCTCGCGCTGGGCGTCGAGACGGGCGAGGCGGTCGGGTTTGGCCATTCGCGTGGCGTTAGGCGATTGTGGGGGTGGGCGCTACCGGGGGCTGGTGTCGCCGTGGGTGCCCGGCGGCCCGCCGCACACGCTGTTCTCCCGCGAAGGCGGGAGTCCAGGGTTGTGGGGATGAGGGGTGTTTGGCGGGGGTGGTGCCGCGCCGCGGGCAAAGCCCGCGTCGTCGGGCGGCGCTACGCGCCGCCGGCCGGGCTTGTTGGAGTCAGCCGGGCGTGGCCGGCTGCCCACCTTCGCCTTAAAACGGCAGCCACCTGCTTTTGTGGGTGATGTTCATGTACCCGACGTTCACGCCCGCACGCCAGCCGACGCCGAGCCGGATCGGGATCAGCACGACGTTGCCGCGGCGGAGATAGGTCGCGGCGAATCCGCCGACGAGATAGAGCCGGCCCTCGACCGCGGGGAAGCGCTTGTAGAGCTCCTCGGTGTCGTAGAGATTGTAGACCAGCACGAAGACCTTGTTCGCGTCGCCGCCGACGTCGAAGCCGACCGACGGCCCGGTCCAGTAGACCGGCTTCTCGCCCTCGACTTTGTGGTTCATCAGCCCCGAGCCGTAGCGCACGCCGAGGATGAACGCGCCCGACGCCTCGCGCCCGGCGATATAGGCATTGGGCTGGCCCTGGTCCTTCAGGATGTTCTCGAGGATCCCGCCGAGCCCGGCCGCGCCCTTGCCGAACACGCCTTCGCCCGCGGCGAGCAGGTCGTCGCGCTCATAGGTGTCCGCGGCGCTCATCGTCGCCTCCGCGCGCGTCGTCGCGCCGGGGCCAGGCGCGGGTGGGGGCGGCGCGGCGGGCTGGACCGGCTCGACCGGCGCGGGCTCGGGATAGCGCTGGTCGGGGACCTGCTGCCCCCGCGATGGGGTGGTGTTGGTCTGGGGCGCGAGATCCCCGTCGATCGCCTGGTTGGGATCGATCGTGCGGACCTGTGCGGGCGCGCTGCTCGCGATCGACGCTGCGAAGGCGCCGAGGCCAAGCCAGAAACTGCGCATGATGCTATCTTCCCCAATGCCGAGTGCGCGTGAGTTAACAAACCCCCGCCTGACCCCGCAATGAATGAAACGGCGGGAAGAGTCGAATTCGCGTCCGGTACCCGCGTAACGACGGTTGCCCCCGCCGCAGACCCTCGCTATAGCCCCGCATCTGCTGCAGCCGGAGACGTGGGTGAGTGGCTGAAACCAGCGGTTTGCTAAACCGCCGTACCGGGTTTACTGGTACCGAGGGTTCGAATCCCTCCGTCTCCGCCATTTTCGTCACCGGCAGTGTGATCGACGGTGTGCCCCCCCATCAAGCGTGCCGACGCAGGGTAGCGGGCCGCTTGCGCGGTGGGCCAGGCGCGACTTTGACGTCCGGCCTCTTCGATCATCGCCCCTCTTCGATATCCCACCTAACGGATCGGCGTTGAATATCGGCTGTTGTCGTGTATGCGTGTGGCACCACTAAGAGGGTTGATCATGAAGAAGATTTTCGCTGTCGCCGTCGCTGCCGGCCTGTTCTCGCTCGCAGCTTGCAACACCAGCCCGCGCGAGCAGGCAGCCGACAACATCGAGTCGAACACCGAGGCGGTCGCTGACAACCTCGAGGACGCTGCCGACCTCACGGGCAACGAAGCAGCCGAAGAAAGCCTCGAGAACAAGGCTGACGCGGTGCGTGCGACCGGCCAGAACCAGGCTGAAGACATGCGCACCAACGACGCTGATACCAATCTGTCGAACGGTATCTGAGCCACAGCGCTCAGGGTCGCGGGCCAAGCTGCCTGCGTCCCCAAGCGACGTGCAGAGAAGGGCATCCGGGGCGACCCGGATGCCCTTTTTGCGTTCGGGGACTGTGAGCCGGGCGCCGCTGGCGTCGCCTATCGCGCAGTCGGCTGGTCAGGCCGCATCGGCCCGCCGGGCGGCGCGGGCGTGTTCGCGCGTGAAATCGCCGACGCCGCGATCGGTGTGGCACAGCCGGTCCCAGTGGCGGAAATACAGGCCGTAATTGCAGCCATAGAGTTCGTGATGGCGCTGATGATGGCTGGCGGTGATCAGCCAGCCGCCCAGCGGGCCGCTCCACATGAAGCGTGGGAAGATCTCCCACCCCATGTGGTTGGTCACGCCCATCACCGTCATGATCGTCAGCACGACTCCCAGCCCGTAAATGTGGATCGGCACGAAGAAGACGAGCAGCGGAATGACGATGGCGCCGCTCAGCGCCTCGATCGGGTGGAACGCCATCGCCGCCCATGCCGTCGGCGGACGGCTGGCGTGGTGGAGCGCATGCGCGAGCTTGAACGGGGCGGGGCGGTGCATCCAGCGATGCGTCCAGTAGAACCAGGCATCGTGGAGGAGCAGATAGGCGAACACCGAGACCGGGAGGTACCAGAGCGGATAGGCGTGGACATCGGCATAGACCTCAGTCCAGCCGCGATGCTGCCAGCCCCAGGCGACGACGCCGGCGGGAATGCCGTAGAGTGCGGCGGAGGCGAGGCTCCAGACGATCTCGCGCCGGACCTGCGGATCGAGCCCAAGATACAGCCCCGGATGCTTGCGCGTCGTGATCCACGCGAACGCGCCCGACACGAGCAGATAGCGGACCCCGACGATGACGGTCATCGCAATGGCGGAGAGGATGATGGCAAGCGTCATGCGGGGTCCTCTACACCGCGGCGGTCGGCGGCGCGAACCGCAAGCGCACGGCGGCGCGCGGGCAGCCCCCACCAGGGCGTGCCCGGCGACAGATGATGTTCGTGATGATAACCGCCAAAGTGGAAGCAGGTCATCAGCGACAGCGCGGGTCCGATGTCGAGGCTGTGCGCGCGGTGGGTATCTGCGAAGGGCAGGTCGCGCTCGCGGTGCGGCAGCCAGGTGCCGAAGACGAACAGCTGCGCGACGGCGCCGAGCGCGGGCAGCGCCCAGAAGATCACGATGTTGCCGAGCGGCGCGCCGAGCAGCAACGTATAGACCAGCGCCACCAGCGTGATGCGGATGATCTGGCCGTGCGAATAATAGGTCTTGAAGAACTGCAGGAACCAGCGGGTCAGCCGCGGATCGCCGCCATGGAAATCGGGATCGCCGGCGCGTCCGGTCTGCTTGTGGTGGAGATGATGCTGCGGGAGCAGCGACGCATAGGACAGGCAGGCATAGAGCGAGAGACAGGTCGCGCCGATCGCACGGTTCAGCCTTGGGTGCTCGGGCGCGAGCGCCCCATGCATCGAATCATGCGCGACGATGAACAGCCCGGTGGAGAGCCAGGTCTGGACGAGGACCATCAGGACCGCGATCGGCAGCGTCGCGAGGCTCCACTGCCAGAAGAATATGCCGGTGATGTGGATGGCGAGCCACGCGACCATGATCGCGGCGGACAGCGACACGCCGATCCGCATCTGGCGCTTCATCGCGTCCGACGGGTGGGCGGCGGTGATGCTCACCCGCGCTGGTCTGCCGGACTGGTGTTCGGGGTCCGCGCGGGACGGGCCGAACGACGCTGCGCATCGGCATTGGCGCGCAGCTGCGCCTTCAGCACCGCGGGCTTGCGTGCGAACAGGAAGCCGTGGCTGACGGTGCCGTCCTTGCCCTCGACCGCGTGATGCAGGCGATGCGCCTGGAGCAGCCGCTTGAAATAGCCCTGTTTGGGGACCCAGCGGAAGCCGCCGCGCTGATGCACGAGCATGTCGTGGACGAAGGCGTAGATGCCGCCATAGACGGTGATGCCGAGCGCCGCCCACCACAGCGGCGGGTACCAGAGCCCGACGACGAACAGCACGATCGGCACGATCGCGAAGACGATCGCATAAAGGTCGTTCTTCTCGAACCAGCCCTCATGCTCCTCGTGATGCGACTTGTGCCAGCCCCACCCCCAGCCGTGCATCACATAGCGGTGCGTCGCCCAGGCGAAGCACTCCATGAACAGGACCATGCCGACGACGATCGCCAGTTTCTCGACCCAGGTCATGACGCGCGATCGGGCAAATCGGCGCTGACCAGAAGCAGTGCATTCAACATGGCGTATATATAACCGTTCGGGGCGGACGATGCGAGGGCGCGCCGCCATAAAAGCACGCGCCGCACCGCGTCGGCGGCCGCGGGCCGGCGGTGGCATACACAGGTAAATCATACGGATGCGATCGATCGCGGCACCGCAGGGCGGGACGCTGCGTTCGACCCCGATGCCCGCTTCGAATTTCCGTGCCGACCACCGCGACACCCCGTCCTGGTTGCTGGTCGCAGCCATGATCCTCAGTTTCCTCGTCGCGCAGCAGGATGACCGTTTCACGGTCGATCCGCTGCGGGCGGTGCCGGCGATCCTGTCGCTGCTCGCGCTGGGCGGCGCGCTGGCGATCGGCCGGTATAGCGCGCGACCGCGGCTTGCCGCGGGGGCGAGGGCGTTTCTGCAGATGACGCTGTTCACGCTGTTCGGCGTGGTCCTCGCCTATGCGCTGGCCGCGAAGTCCGGCACCTTGTGGGATGCCCGGCTGGCGGCGGCGGATCGTGCGGTCGGCTTCGACTGGCCGGTCGTGCTCGCGTTGCTCGACCAATGTCCGCCGCTGATCTGGCTGCTGGGCCTCGCCTATCACAGCCTGACGGTGCAGATGATCGTGGTCATCGTCGCGCTGAGCGGGATGGGGAAGTTCGACATGCTGCGGACGATGGTGTGCGCCGCGATCCTGTCGGGGTTCGTCACGATCCTCATCTCGGGTCTGACGCCCGCGATGGGAAACCTGTTCGACCCGGCGCGCTACGTGCATCTCTGGCCGTCGATCGCGTGGCTGGAACAGGGGCTGATCTCGGGGCTTCGCGACGGATCGCTGCGCGTGCTCGATCTCACCATGCTGATGGGGATCGTCAGCTTTCCCAGTTTCCATGCGACGCTCGCCGCGATCTTCATCTGGGCGTTCGGTGCGATGCCGCGCCTTGCCGGGCCGGGCCGCGCTTGGGCAATCCTGACGATCGTCGCGACGCCGGTGTTCGGCGGTCACTACGGGGTCGATGTGCTGATGGGGCTGTTGCTCGCGCCGCCCGCGATCGTCGCGGCGCAGCGCCTCACGCAGCGCAGGCAGCCCTGTCCTCAGCCAGGTCCAGGCCTGCCGGCGTAACGATCGCGTCGTCGCGCAGCGCCGCCTCGACGCACGCGGCCGCGTCGGCGGCGCCCCCCGCCATGGCCATCTCCGCCGCGAGCAGGCCGGCCGCGCGGCGATAGCTTGGATCGGTCAGGACGTGGCGGAGCGCGGGTTCGAGCCCGCCTTTGGCGGCGTCGGCGGCGGACACGATGCGCGCCGCGCCGATCCGCTTCAGCCGCGCCGCGGTCGCCGGCTGTTCGAACGCCAAGGGCACGGTGACGATCGGCACGCCCGCCGCGAGCGCGTCGAGCACGGTGTTGAAGCCGCCGTGGAGGATGGCCGCCGAACAGTGCGGCAGGATACGCGTCTGCGACCAGAAGGCGCGGACCAGCGGGTCGCCGGGCAGCGAGGCCGCGTCGCCGTCGCTCAGGCCGCCGCCATGCGCGACCACCGCGCGCGCACCGACCGCGGCACAGGCGGCGGTCATCGCGGCGAACAGCGACCGGCGCGCGCCCTGCAGCGACCCGAGCGAGCAATATATCAGCGGTCGGCCATCGCTTTCGGGGATGTCGTCCACGGGTTCGTAGAGGCGCCACGGCGCGCCGTAGCGGAAGCTCGGCGGCAGGGCGGTGCGCGGAAAGTCGAGCCCTGCGGGGCATTGCGCGATCTGCAGGCGGTCGGACCATTGCTGCTGCGGGTCGGGATCGAGCCCCCAAAGCTGTGCATAGGTCGTCACGATGCGGGTCACCGGGCGCATCAGCAGGTCGCTGACCGCATAGCCGCCATTGTTGCGATTCCGCCCGAGCGCATCGGCCCGGTACGCCCAGCCGAGAAAGGGCGGGGGGATCATCGGTTCGCGGAGCAGCGGCAGCCCGGTGATCGCGGTCACGAACGGCAGGCCGAGATGGCGTGCCACCAGCGCCCCCGCCGGCTCGACCGAATCCGCCACGACCGCATCGACGCCGAGCCGCGTGAGGGTGGCCGGCAGCGCCGCGAGCAGGAGCCCGGTCATCGCCGCGGTGCTGCGGATCATGCGCGGCAGCCCGACCGGCCCCGAGGGCTGGGCGAGCTTGCGATAATGTTCGGCCAGCAGCCCCTGGCGATCGGCGGGATGGTCGAGCGGCGCGAACGCGACGTCGCCGCGGGGCAGCATCGCCGCGACGTCGGCCATATGCACCAGCGTGACCCGGTGCCCCGCGGCGACGAGCGATGTGCCCAGCGCGACCAGAGGATTGATGTGCCCGGCGGTCGGCGGCGCGATGATGGCGATATGCCGCCCTGCAACAGTCAATTCAGGAGCTTTCCGACGCCGTCTGGTAGGGCCGCCACTATCAGCATGGATGCGACGCGCGATAGTCGCAATACGGTGATCGAGTATAACTTGGTAACGATCTCCCCCTGGGATCGATCTCGCCGCATGGTCGCGCTTGGCCAAGACCCGCGCGGCCGCGCGGTGTCATCCCGGCTTCACGATGGACGCATAAGACGCCCCGAATCGCAAGCGGGGGGCGTGGTGAACAGGGACGCGGGGGTTTTCAGGGGCGTCGGGGAGCGCCGGCCGGTGACGCCGGCGCTGGCGATGCAATGCCCGGACGCGGCGCTGTCACGCGCGCTGCGTGCGTTCGTGCACGGGCGGCTGGGGCATCACGCCGACGGCGACGACGTCGTGCAGGAAACCTATCTGCGGCTGTTCACCTATCAGACGAGCGCGCGGGTCGAGGACGTGAAGGCGCTCTGCTTCGCGATCGCGCGCAATCTGCTGCGCGATCATCACCGCGTCGCCCGGCGCGGCGCGCATGTCGAGCTGGACGAGGCGATGGTCTGTCCGCTGCCGGCGGCGGATCGGGTGGTGGCGTTCCGCCGCGCGGTCGCGCTGATGGCGGGCGCGCTCGAACGCATGCCGCCGCTGCGCCGCGAGATATTCCTGCGCCGACGGCTGGACGGGCTCACCACCGCGGCGATCGCCGATCGGCTCGATATGAGCACCGCCGCGGTCGAGAAACACGTCGTCCGGGCCTTTGCCGACCTTCGTACCGCGCTGGCGCGGCGGGGGTTCACGATGGAGGCGGGGGCGTGACCGCCGGCACTGGCAGCAGGGGCGGGGGCGCGGCCGTGACCGATGCCGCGCTGACCGATGCGCTGCGGACCGCCGCTTTGCACTGTGGCCGGCTGTCGGACGAGCAGGTCCGCGCGCTCAGGCGGCGGCGGCGGTCCGTCGTCGTCGCGGCCACGACCGCGCCGGTCGTCGCCGTACTGCTCGTTCTCGGCCTCCGCATGGCCCCGCCGCCGGCCGCGGTCGCACCGTCGCCGCAGCTGTTCGCGACGCGGGCCGGCGAGCGCGCGACCGCGACGCTGGCGGACGGCACCACCGTCCGGCTGAACGGCGCGACGCGACTGCAGGTCGTCTACACGACCGCCGGGCGCAGCGCGCGACTGCTGGCGGGCCAGGCGTTCTTCGACGTGCGCCACGATGCCGCGCGCCCCTTCGTCGTGCGTGCGGGCGCCAGCCGGACGCGCGTGCTCGGCACCGCGTTCGACCTGGATCTGACACGGCGACAGGTCGCGCTGGCGGTCTATCGCGGTGCGGTCGGGTTCGACCCGCTCGACCCGGCGTCAGCAGACGCGCGGCGCGGCGTCGTGGTCCGTGCGGGCTATCGCAGCAGCATCCGCGGCGGCGTGACGGCGGTACCCGAGCGCTTCGATCCGGCGCTGCCCGACTGGCGTGAGGGCTGGATCGACACCGCGGGCATGCGGCTCGACGATCTGGTCGAGATCCTCGACCGGCAGGGCGGCGTCCGGATCGCGCGCCCTGCCGAGCCGCTCGCCTCGACGACGGTGTTCGGCCGTTTCCGGACCGATCATCCGCGCCAGCTCCTGGCGGCGATCGGCGGCGGGTTCGGGTTCGCGGTGGTCGAGCGGGACGGGGGTCTCGCGCTCGAAACCGCACGCTGAAAAAAACACTGTCCGGATCCGTCGGGCTGCGCCGTCTTCCTCCCGAATGGCGCGTGGGGACGCCATGACGGGGGATTATCATGACGCGGTTTTACGGAACGTCGGCACTCGCTCTGGCGGTGTGTGCGCTTATGGCGCCAGCGGCGGCACACGCCCGGCCGGCGGGGGCACAGTCGGCGGGAACGCGCGCGTTCGCCATTCCCGCAGGCGACCTCGCCGCGGCGCTGTCGGCCTATTCGAGCGCGACGGGGATGCAGGTGATCGCGGCGCCCGCGCTGATCCAAGGACAGCGGACCGGGGGGGTGAGCGGGCGGCTGACCGCGCCGGCGGCCCTCGCCGTGCTGCTGCGCGGCACGGGCCTGCACCCGGTCGAGAGCAACGGCGTGCTGGTCCTGCGGCGCGCGCCGCCGCGCCCGGGCCTGCGCACCGTCAGCGCACCCGCACCGGTAGCCACGCCGGCAGTCGCGGGGGGCGTCGCGGGGGGCGTGTCGACGCTGGCGGCTGAGCCGGTCGCGGTCGCCGACGACATCGTGGTCAATGGCTATCGCCGCAGCCTGCTCGCCGCGCAGGAGCTCAAGCGCCGCGCGGTCGGGACCGAGGACAATATCGTCGCGTCCGACATCGCCGCCTTTCCCGACCTCAATCTCGCCGAAGCGCTGCAACGCGTCCCCGGCGTCGCGATCACCCGCGACACCGGCGAAGGCCGCCAGATCGCGCTGCGCGGGCTCGGCCCCGATTTCACGCGCACCCAGCTGAACGGCATGGAGGTGCTCGGCAACACCGCGTCGGGGATGGACAATCGCGGCAACGTCAGCCGCAGCCGCGGCTTCGACTTCAGCCTGTTCGCGTCCGAGTTGTTCAACCGCGTCAGCGTGCAGAAGAGCTATGCCGCCAATCAGGACGAGGGCGGCATTGCCGGGACGGTCCAGCTCTTCACCGCCAAGCCGTTCGACTATGACGGGCAGAAGATCGTGCTGTCGGCCAAGGGCCAGACCAACGACCAGACCAGCGGCATCACCCCGCGGCTCGTCGGGCTGTTCTCGCAGCGCCAGGGCGATTTCGGTGCGCTCGTCTCGGTCGCCTATTCGAAGATCCGCAACAACGAATATGGCTATCGCAACTGGAACTGGGGCAAGGTCACCTACGGCGCGAACAATATCGGGCCCGAGATCGATGCGGCGACACGCGCGCTGCTGCGCGGCGGCACGATCTTCGCACCGCAGGCGCAGTCGCCCTCGACCTGGTACACCGACCGCGAGCGGATCGGCGTCACCGGCGCGCTGCAATATCATCCGGGCGATCGGTTCAAGCTCGATGTCGACCTGCTCTACGGACACCTCGCCGACAAGCGTGACGACTGGGCGATCGCGGCGGGCGGCTATAACGCGCTGACCGGCAATGTCAGCGGCACGCAAGTCATCCGCTCGGCGACGATCCAGGGCAATTCGCTCGTCGCCGCCAGCTATACCGGGATCGACCAGCGGACCGAGCATCACCGGGTCGAGAACCAGACCGATTTCTATCAGGCGGTGGCCAATGCCGAATGGAAGGTCGGCGATCGCCTGACGCTGACCGCGCTCGCCGGCTATCAGAAGTCGGCCTTCGCGCAGCCGACGTTCGACAAGATCTTCCTGCAGGCGCGCAACACCGCGTTCAGTTTCGACATGCAGCCGACGATCCCGGTCAACACCTATGGCTTCGACCTGACCAAGCCGGCGAACTGGAACGTCCAGCGGCTGGTGACGCAGGAAAACACGATCGACAATGCCTATCGCAACGGCCAGCTGCAGGCGGTCTATACGGTGTCGCCGATCCTGAAGCTCGAGCTTGGCGGCGAGTATAAGCGCTTCACCAACAGCGGGTACCAGTATCTCACCAACATCTTCTACGGGACGCAGGCGACCAGCGACCGCGCGGTGCCCGACGCGCTGAAATACGTGATCAACCGCGACAGCCTGATCCCCTATATCGGCGGCGACGTCGCGGGCATCTACGCGCTGCTCGGCAACAACCGGAACCTGACCGCGGCGAACCTGACCGCGGGCAGCGACTTCCGCATCCGCGAGACGAGCTGGGCGGGCTTCACGCAGCTCGATCTCGATACCGAACTCGGATCGATGCGGCTGCGCGGCAATGCGGGCGTGCGCTATTACCATACCGCGCTGGTCTCGAGCGGGTCGCTTGCGACCGCGACCAACGGTGTCACGGTGCTCCAGCCCGTGACGGTCAAGACCAGCAACGACGACTGGCTGCCCGCGCTCAACATCGCGCTCGACCTCACGCCGAAGCTGATCGCGCGCGCGTCGGCGAGCCGCAACGTCAACCGTCCCGGCCTGCCGCAGCTTGCCGCCGCGGGCACGCTGACGGTCGCGCCGTTCGGCGGCACGGTGTCGGTCGGCAACCCCAACCTCCAGCCGTTCCGCTCGACCTCGGTGGAAGGCGGGCTCGAATATTATATGGATCGCAACGGCTTCGCGTCGGTCGGCGTGTTCTGGAAGGATCTGGCGAGCTTCATCACCTCGGAGACGTCGCAGGTGCCCTACAGCGCCACCGGCTTTCCGGTCTCGCTGCTGCTGCCGGGGCAGGACGGCACGACGCCATACAACTATACGCGGCCGGTCAATGGCGACGGTGCCAGCATCCGCGGGGTCGAGGCCGCGATCCAGCACGACTTCACCTTCCTGCCCGCGCCGTTCGACCATTTCGGCGTGGTCGCCAACGGCACCTGGATCGATGGCGACCAGAAGGCGATCTACAACGGCGTCGCCCAGACCATCCCGCTGTTCAACCTGTCGAAATGGGCCGCCAACGCGACGCTGTATTTCGAGACCAAGCGGTTCGGCGCGCGCGTTTCGACCGCCTATCGCAGCCGCTACATCACGGGCGCAGGGAGCAACGCCAATGTCGGCGACGGCATCCGGCCGACCAACAACGTCGATTTCCAGATCCGCTACAGCCCGGTCGAGAATCTGCGCTTCGTGATCGAGGGCATCAACGTCACCAACCAGCCGATCGAGCAGTTCGCCGATCTCAGCGCCGACCGGACGCTCGTCTACACGCGCAGCGGCCGCATCTTCACCTTCGGCGTGACCACCAGCTTCTGACCTTCGCGTCCGCGGCGATCCCCGCCGCGGACGCGGGCGTACGGCGTATCTCCACACACCTGCCACGGGAGTTTGCATGAAAAGCCAAGCTACATTGTTGTCCGCCGTCGGCCTGGTCGCCGACAACCTGTTCCACATTCGCGCATCGGTGACGCCGCGATAACCCGACCGCGCCGGGTCAGGCGCGGACGAGGTGGATGTTCGGGTGGTCGGCGATGATGGTCAGGATGGTGTCGAAATAGGTCTCGCCGCGGCCCTGTTCGAGCGCGTCGAGCTGGGTGGTGATGCGTGCGGCGTCGAAGGCTGTGTTCTGGAGCTTGGCGCGGAGATGGGCTCTGGTGGCGGCGATGCCGAGCGCGGCGCGGCTCGTCTCGATATCCTGCCAGACGAGGATGACCGGCGCCTTGCCCGCAAGCGCGCCGTAGCTGCCGTAGAACAGGTCATCGAGCGCATCGAGGCTGGGGCCGAGCGACCAGTCCTCGCCCGCCATGAAGACGCGGTTGATCTCGTCGTAGAAGCTCGCAATGTCGCGGATCGCGCGGCCGGCGATGGTGAGGGTCGTGGCCCTGGGGTCGTCGATCATCCGCGTGCTGGTCCGTCCGTCAGGTGGCGCCGGCCTCGATCCGGCAGTGCGACACATCGGGGACAGCGCCCGCGGCGTGCGCGAGTTCCGTGCGCGCGGCGTCGATGTCGCGGCGGAAGTCGGGGGCGGTGTGCAACGTGGCGTTGAGAAGCGGCTTTACCGGGCGGATCCTTCGAGGTCGCCGCATTGCTTGGCGATGCGGACGGGATTGCAGCGCGCGACATGGCCGTCGGGGAGCGCGACGCGGTAGCCGCCGGCGAAGCGCGGATCGGGCCAGAGATAGTCGGTCGAGACATAATGCGCGCCGCCCGCCAGCGCGGTGTCGCGCGGCACGCCGTCATTGGCGCGCGCCTCGCGCGTGTTGGCGTCGGCGCGGGTGCGGACGAGGAAGCCCGCGCGCACGTCGCGGCGGATGCGTTCGGCGTCGCGGACCGGGTCGTTGAGCGTCAGATAGGCGGCGGCGGGCGACGCCTCGTCGGTGTTGATGAACAACACCCGGCCTTCGAGCGAGCGGCGCGCCCCGCGATAGACCGCGACCTTGGCGGGGGGCTCGTCGAGCGCGAACAGGAATTTGCCGCGCGACGCCTCGAGCAGCGGCCAGTTGTCGGCGAGGACGGCGTCGCGGAGCGTCGGATAGCGTCCCTGCACGTCGTCGGGCACGATCAGCCTGGCCGGCGCGAGCACCGAGCGGATCTCCGCATCGAGCGCGTCATAGGCGGCCGCGTCGAACGGCAGCGCGTCGATGCCGCCGCGCGCGGCGTTCTGTTCGTCCTTGGCGTTGAACATCAGCAGGATCGGGACGTGGCGCGGATGGCGGGCCGACCAGTCGCGGACGATTGTCAGGCATTCGGTGAGCAGGACGCAGCTCGACGCATTGTCGATGCCGGGGATGTGCAGCACCTTGAAGCCCGGCCGCTGCAGCTTGGGGTCCGACGAGCCGCGCGCATAATGCCCGCCCTGCGGATCATAGTTCACGTCGATCTCGAGCTGGCGCGCGCCCGCGTCGAGCTGCTCGACGAGGCTGCGATGCGCATAGTCGAGCGCGTCGGCCATCGCCGGATCGGCGGCGCGCACCTTCGCCATCGTCGCGGCGGGCATCGGCTGCTTGTAGCTGTTGTGCGTGCCGATGACGGCGATGTCGTTGATCCGCAGCGGCGCGGCATCCTTCGCGGTCGCGGTGCCTGCGAACAGGGCGAGGGGGAGAACCGCCGCGGTCGCCCGCAGCATCGTCGAGATACGCATGATTGTCCTGCCCTGTTGGCGCCCGGCCGGCGTCGTCCGCGGGCTATGGCCGCGCCAGATGACGCGCAGAGGACCGTTCTGTTACGCGACCGTCTTAATTGGGCGCGCGGCGGCCCGCGCGATGGGGCCGCAGATTGTGTATCGCGGTCTCTAAGCCATTAACTAATTGGACAATATCGGGTGATACTCGCTGTCCCCTCAGGTGGGGGACAGCGTGTTTAGACCTTGGATATGGATGTGCGGCGTGGCCGCGCTGGGCAGCGCGACGCCGTTGTCCGCGGAACTGAACGTGCCGATCGCGGCGCGGGTCGTGTCGTTCCTTCAGCCCGGTCCGGCGGGGACGGTCGCCGCGGCGATCGTGTTCGAGCCGGGCAATGCGGCATCGGAGGCCGAGGCGGCGGCGATCGAGCGGGCGATCGGATCGGGACTGGCCGCCGGACGCAGTGCGATCCGCGCCCGCCGCGTGCCGGTCGGCGCGATCGGGTCGCTGGCCGGATTCCGGCTCGCCTTTGTCACGACGGGATTGCGCCCGGAGCATGCCGGCATCGCCGCCGCGGCCGCCAGATCGTCGGTCCTGACGATCTCGTCGGACCCCGCCTGCGTGCAGACCGCGCGATGCGTGGTCGGCATCACCTCGGGTCCCAAGACCCAGATCACCGTCAATCGCGCCGCGGCACGCGCTGCCAATATCAGATTCGGGTCGGCATTCCTGATGCTGATCAAGGAAATTTAACGATGACCGTTTCGACTTTCGCCACCGGATTGCGCGCCATGCTGACGGCCGGTGCAGTGCTGTGCCCGGCCGTCGCAGGTGCGCAGGCCGTCGATTACCAGGCGTTGCAGGAGACGATCGGCGAGCCGGTGACGACCAGCGTCACGGGCAAGCCGCAGCGCGCGTCCGAACTGCCCGCGTCCGCGATCATCATCACCCGCGAGGATATCGCGCGGTCGCCCGCCCGCGACGTACCCGGGTTGCTGAAGACGCATGCCGGCATCGACGTGAACAGCTGGACCGCGGGGCAGAGCGACGTGTCGGTGCGCGGCGGCGTGCAGACCTATAATGCGCGGTTGCTCGTGCTGGTCGACGGACGCCAGGTCTATCTCGATCATTATGGCATGACCGACTGGAATCTGCTGGGGGTCCAGCTCGAGGAGATCCAGCAGATCGAGCTGGTGCGCGGGCCCGCGAACGCGCTGTTCGGGTTCAACGCCGCCAGCGGCGTCGTCAACATCATCACCCGGCGCGTCGGCCAGACGCCGACCGTCACCGCGACCGCCGAGCTCGGCAATCACGACATCAGCCGGCTCGCCGGGTCGGTGACGCTGCCCGTCACCCCGGCGATCGGGATCCGGCTTGCCGGGGTCCGCGCGCGCGAGGACGAGCGTCGCATCCCGGCAACGCTGCTGCGCCCGGCGATGGTCAGCGACGTCGCGAGCGACCAGGTGTCGGGCGACATCACCGGTTCGTTCGACGGACTGGAGACGGTGCTGGGCGGCGGCCATTCGACCAATCGGCAGGCCGAGTATCTGCCGAGCCAGCTGCTGTCGAACCAGCGCTATCGCAGCGACAACGTCCATGCCTCGGCCACGCGCGACACGGGCTGGGGCGGCGTGACGCTGGGCGGCTATGTCAACTGGCTCGATGTGCAATATGGCGTCGGCGCGACGGCGGATGCGACCGAGCCGCTCGGGTTCAAGAACCGGATCATCGTCACCCAGGCGTCGACGCTGGTCCGGCTGGGCAAGAGCGATACGCTGCGGCTCGGCGGCGAATATCGCAACAACCGGCTGCGCTCGGCCTATCAGTTCGCCGAGCGCATTTCCTATGACGTCGGATCGGCCAATGCGATGCTCGACCTGCACCCGGACGAGGCGATTTCGATCACCGCGGCGGCGCGGATCGACCGGCTCTGGCTGCACCAGGCGGGCGCGATCGCGCAGCCGAGCTATGACGTGGCGAGCGATTTCGACCGCGCCTTCACCCGGTTCAGCTTCAACGTCGCGCTGCTCGTCCAGACCGATGCGCGCGGCCAGCTGCGGATCAATGGCGGTCGCGGCTACCAGCTGCCGTCGCTGGTGAATTACGGGATCCGCCTGCCGATCATCACCCCGGCGCCGGTGCCGATCTTCGTGGCAGGGTCGCCGCGGATCGATCCGGTCGGCGTGTGGAGCGGCGAGGTCGGCTATGCGCGGACGATCGGCGGGACGCAGATCGAGGCGAACGCGTTCGTGACGAAGACGGACAATGCGATCGCGTCGCCGGGCGACGGCCTGCAGACCGAGCTGTTCCTGACCCCGCTGCCCTCGCTCGTCGCGCGGTTCACGGCGATCGGCGACTATACCACCTATGGTACCGAGGTGTCGGCGTCGGGCGCGGTCGGTGCGCTCACATGGCGCGCCAATTATACCTGGACGCACACCGACGAGCAGCTGGCGTCGCTGACGCTGCCGATCCCCTATGCGCTGTCGCCCAAGTCGACGACGCCGGTCCACAAGGCGAATCTGGCGCTCGGCTATGACATCGGGCGACTGTCGCTGTCGGGGGTCGCGCGCTACACCTCGTCGACGCGGCAATTCGCCTTCTCGTCGACGCCGCAGCTGCTGCTCTACCGGGTCGACGACGCGGTGGCGCTCGATGCGCGGGCGGGGCTGCGGCTGACCTCCGCGCTCGAAGTCTATGTCGCGGGCGAGAATCTGGCGCTGGCGGACGGCGCCGCGGTATCGCCGATCCCGGCGGATCGTCGCGTGCGCGCAGGGGTGCGAGTTGCGCTTTAACGCGTTCTTCCGGCTGTCGGACCGGCTCGACCGCAGGCTGGCGCTCGCCGACCGGCCGATCGCGGTCAAGGTCGCGGCGACGCCGGTCATCATGCTGGTGCTGTTCGTGGTGATGGCGCTGGCCAGCACCGCGGCGCTGCTGATCACCGGGCGCAGCGTCGACGACATCGTCAATCGCGACATGCGCGATATCAAGCAGCTCAACGCGATCACGCAGCGGTTCGATATCGCCAACGCGAACGTCTATCACCTGCTGGTGACGAAGGCGGCGACGCCGACGATCGCGGTCGACGGGCAGGTGGCGGCGATCCACCGCGACCTGGCCCGGGTCCGTACGGCGCTGGTTGGCTACCGCCGCAGCCACGCCGGGCAGCGCGCCCAGCTGGGCCCGGTGCTCGCCGATCTCGACCGATATACCGCGACCGTCGACGTGCTGACGTCGATGCTCGAGGTCGACTTTGCCAGCACCGCGGCGATGGTCGACCCGTTTCGCGCCAATGCGCAGCAGATCGATGCGCGGATCCGGCGCGTGACCGCCGCGGGTATCGGCCGCGCCGGGCAGGCGGCATCGGGGGCGCTGCTGGTCACGCATGTCACGATCGCGATCCTGCTGCTCGTCCTGCTCGTCGGCACGGGCGGGAGCCTGGTAATGGCCTATGTCATCGGGCGATCGATCATCGGTTCGATCACCGACATTGCGGCGGCGACGGATGCGGTGATGCACGAGGCGGCGATCGATCTGTCGACGCTCAAGCGGCATGACGAGCTGGGGCTGGTCGTCACCGCGCTGACGACGTTCCAGACGCAGCGCGAGGATGCGAAACGCCTCGCGGATCAGGCCGAGCTGCTGCGCCGCCATGCCGAGGAGGAAAAGGCGCGCCAGGCCAGCGCGATCGCCGAGGTCGAGGCGCAGGCGCGGCGCGAGCGCGAGGCCACGCTGGCCGCGCTGGCCGAGGCGTTCGAACGTCAGGTCGGCGGCATCATCCGCGAGGCGCAGGAGGCGATGGCGCTGCTCGAGGCGAATGCGATCAGCCTGCACGAGACGATCGAGGGCAATCGCCGGCTGGCGCAGGAGCTCGACGCGATCGCGCAGCTGTTCGCGACCGAGATGCTCGAGGCGGGCAAGGAGACGCATCTGCTGGCGCACACCTTCGAGGAGATCGACCGGGAGGTGGCGGGGACCAGCCTTGCCGCAAGGTCGATCAGCGACCATGCGCGCAGTGCCAACGATACCGTCGCGCTGTCGCAGGAACAGGCCAGCAGCATCGAGCAGATCGTCGACGTGATCAGCGCGATCACCAAGCAGACCAACCTGCTCGCGCTCAACGCGACGATCGAGGCGGCGCGCGCGGGACCTGCGGGCGCGGGCTTTTCGGTGGTGGCGGCCGAGATCAAGTCGCTGGCGACGCGGACGGGCGCGAGCGCGGGCGACGTGCGCTCGAAGATCGAGGCGGTGCAGGATCAGATCCGGTCGGTCGTGGCGAGCACGGGCAGTCTGGGGGCGCTGATCAACGGCATGGACGACGGTGCGGGCCGGGTGGCGGCGATGTCGCGTGCGCAGGCGCAGGCGATCGAACAGCTCAACGGGCGGATCGAGGCGGTCGAGGACCGCAGCCAGATGCTCACCGAGGCGAGCCAGCAGATCGCATCGTCGGTCGATCGCAACCTGGCCTCGGTCGACGAGGTCCAGCGGACCGGCGCGATGCTGAAGCGGACGCTGCAGTCACTGGCCGACGACGCGCATGCCTTTACCCGCCATTTCCTTGGCGATGACGCAGGCCCCGAGCGGCAGCAACGGCAGGTCGCGTGACGTTTTCGGACTGACGCGCCGCGAGACCTGGTCTGCGCTCAGCCGCGCTGGCGGCGTTGCGCGTGAAGTTCGGCCCTGGTGAGCAGCGCGTGGAGATCGTCGCGGGCGATGTCGAAGCTTTCGTGCATGTCCTCGAGCGCGGCGTCGATGTCGTCGGGGTGAAATCCCGCGGCGCGGCGGTCGGCCGCGATCGCCGCGGGGGGCAGCGCGCTGTGATGCGGATAGGGGTGCCGCGTCACGCGGTAGAAGAGGCCGGCGACCAGCACGAGCACGACAGAGTTGAGCGCGACGGGGACGAGCGCGAAGGCATAGCCCGCCGCATGGATGCCGGGCCCGCCGATCACTGCGGTCAACGCCGCCGCGCCGCCGGGCGGGTGCAGGCAGCGGAGCAGCGACATCGCCAGGATCGCGGCCCCGACCGCCACACCCGCGGCCAGCCTGGCGTCGGGGATGAGCTGAAACGCGGCGACGCCGATCGCGGCCGACAGCGTGTTGCCGCCGATCACCGGCCAGGGCTGTGCCAGCGGGCTCGACCGGACCGCAAAGACGAGCACCGCCGACGCCCCCAGCGGCGCGACGATCTGAGGAACGTCGCCGGCGGGGAGCAGCGCGACGCAGACGAGCATCGTCAGCGCGATGCCGATACAGGCACCGACGCCCCCAAGCAGGCGGTCGGCGGGAAAGGCCGTCGCCCAGAAGGCTTTGGCGCGGGGCAGGGGCATGAGCGATCGTCCGTGTGGCTGAGCGTGCCGCCCCTACGCTGCGCCCGTGCATTTCGCTATGTCGCGCGTCACCGGGATCGCTAGAGGACGGTAAAGATGGGTGATGGCGAGGCATGATGCTGGGGGATGTGACCAGGCGGCGTATCGGCCGGGAGGCGGAGCCGCTGGTGATCATCGACGGTTTTGCCGAGGATCCGGACGGATTGCGCAAGGCCGCGGCGGACGCGGTGTTCGGATCCGCGGGCGAGCATTATCCCGGTCTCCGCGCGGCGCTGCCCGAGCGCTATCTGGCCGACCAGCTTCCGCGCATCGCCCGCGCGCTGGGCCGCGATTTCGGGCCGTGCCGCCGCATCCATGTCGTCGATGCGCAATTCTCGATCGTCACGGTGACGCCCGACGCGCTCGAGATCCGGCAACGGCTGCCGCATGTCGATGCCTATGCGCGCGACCGGATCGCGCTGATCCATTATCTGTCGCCGACGAACCGCGACGGGACGGCCTTCTTCCGTCATCGCGCCACCGGGTTCGAGACGGTCGACGAGACGCGCGCGCGCGACTTTTTCGAACGGCTCGGCCGCGAGGTCGCGGCGATGCCGCCGCACGGCTATATCGCCGACGATACCGCATTGTTCGAGCGGACCGCGCTGGTCGACGCCGCCTATAACCGGGCGCTGCTGTACCGCAGCTATGTGCTGCACAGCGGCGCGATCGCGCGCAATGCGGTGTTGTCGGCGGATCCGGCGGCGGGGCGGCTGACGATCACCGCGTTCCTCGCGATCGAATGAGGCTATGGCCGGCCCGCCCAGCGGATCGCGTTGACGAGCACGCGCCGATAGGTCGGGTCGTCATAGGCCTCTGGTAAATGGCCGAGCGCCGAATAGACCACCCGGCCCTTGGTGCGCGGGTTGGTCCAGATGACGGGGTGCGTCCCCATCGCGAGCTTCGCGCCCGGACGGTAGCTCGCCTCGTCGAGCGTCGCGAGCACGGTCATGCCGCGGGCGGCCGGATTGGCGTTGAACGAATACCATTCGTCGACCGCGGTCCAGGGCAGGCGCACCCCCGCCATGACCGGATGGTCGGGGCGGTCGACCACGAGCCGTGCGCGCTGGAACTGATCCTCGCCGCCCGGATGGCCGATGAACTTGGTGCCGATCACCGTGTCGCTGTACCAGGCGTCGGTATGGCTGTCGTCGCCCGCGGCATGCAGCGCCACGACGCCACCGCCGCGCGCGACGAAGCGGGCGAAGGCCGCGCGCTGGTCTGGCGTCAGGAAGCCGCCGCTGGCGCTGTTGAGCACGACGACGGAAAAGTGGCGCAACTGTTCGTCGTTGAAGACCGCCGCATTCTCGGTCGCGTAGCTCGTGCGACCCAGGCCCTGCACGATGTCGGCGAGCACGCGGTTCGAATGCGGGATATGTTCGATATGCCGCCAGCCATTGGTCTTCGACACGATCAGCACCGCGTGATCGAGGCCCTTGGGCAGCACGGGGGCGACGGTGTCGGTCGTGGCCTTCGGCAAATGCGGGTCGGGCGCGGCCTGCGCCGTGGTGAGCAGGGCGGCCAGCGCCAACATCTTGAGCATCGTGCAATCTCCCGCCCGGTCCTAGCGCGCGGGACCATCGGAGTTCAACTGGTAGCGATAACGCGCTATGCTGGGTCATAAATATGACGGGGGAGTTGAGAGCGAATGTCTGGAAGATCCAAGCGCGCGCTGGTCGCGCTGATGCTGGTGTCCGCGCCTGCGACCGCGCAGACGTCACAGGACCGGGCGCGGGCGATTGCGGGCGAGCCCGCCGCGGCGCCGCAGCAACTCAGGCTGACCGACATCCCCGTGCCGACGGGCAAGTCGACCGCGCTGTTCGACGGGCGCAGCCTCAAGGGCTGGACCGCGTGGCTCGGCTATCCCGACCCGTCGATCACCTATCAGGCAAAGCCGGGCACGCCGCCGATCGGCACGAGCCGGGACACCACGGGCGATTTCGCGGCGCGCAGCGTCGACGGGGCGCCGGCGATCTGGGTGAAGGGCGAAACCTGGGGCAGTTTGGTCCACCAGGCCGATCTTCGCGACTATCACCTGCGGCTGCAGTTCAAATGGGGCGCCAGGACCTGGGCGCCGCGCGCGACGCAGCCGCGCAACAACGGCCTGCTCTATCATACGCATGGCGCGCCGGGCGAGGTGTTCGGGACGTGGCGGCCCTCGGTCGAGTTCGAGATCATGACCGGATCGACCGGGATGATCGTCGCGGTGGGGAGTAAGCTGCGCGGCCGTACCGGGGTGACGTTCGATCCGTCGCTGGTCGAACCGCATCTTCGCTTCCGTGCCGGGGGGCGCGAGATCGACATCGTCAACGGCACGCCGACTTGGAATGTCGAGGCGGCGACCGATGCCGAGCGGCCGATCGGCGCGTGGAACACGCTCGACCTCTATGTCGTCGGCGACCGCGCGGTGCATGTCGTCAACGGCATACCGGTCGGCGAAGTGCATGATCTGGCGACGATCGGCCCCGATGGTCGGCAGCCGCTGACGCATGGCCGGATCCAGCTGCAATCCGAAGGCGCCGAGACCTGGTTCCGCGCGATCACGGTCGAACCGATCACGACCCTGCCCAAGATCGTCGTGGGGGAGTAGGGGGCGGGACAGTAGGGGGCGGGGCGTCCGCGGTTGCGGGCTGGTCGCGCCAGATCCAGCGCAGCATGTCGGGCAGGATCGCGCCGCCGTCCGCGTCCGAATGGCCACCGCGCGTCCAGGCTGTCCTGACGTCGTAGCGCGGGCCCGGGCGGTGATCCGCATCGGCCTGCGCGTTCGCCCATGCGAGGCTCTTTGCCATCTGCTGGTTGGCGAGAAACCAGTTGCCATGTTCGTTGTCGAGATCGGCGGCCCCGTCCTGCAGGACGATGCGCAAGGGGCGGATCGGGCTCTTGCGGATGAGCCCGGGATAGAGGTCGCCGCCGAGCGTGCGCGGTGCGCCGTCCGGGCCGAGCGTGAGGCCGATCGACGTATAGCTGCCGATGAAGCTGATCACGTTGCCGAACGCTTCCGGATGCCGCCAGGCGATCGTCCAGGAGGCGATCGCGCCGCTCGACGTGCCGCCGATCGCGCGGCGCTTCGGATCGTCGGCGAACCGCCAGCGTGCCGCGACCGCGGGGAGCAGTTCGTTCAGCGTCATCCAGCCATAATCGTCGGACAGCGCGTCATATTCCTCCACCCGGTGATCCGGATTTTCCATGCCGAGCGTGTCGGGATAGTGCGCCGCGCGGTGACCGGGCGTCACGAAGATGCCGAGCGTCGGCGGGATTGCGTGCTGCAGGATCAGCGTGTCGAGGACCGCGGGCACCCTGAGCGACCCTGCCGGATTCGTCGCGCGCTGCCCGTCCTGGAACAGCAGCAGATTGGGCGGGCGGCGTGGATCATAGCCGGGCGGGACATAGACCCAGTAGCGCCGCACCGTGCCCGCAAAGCGCCGCGACCGGAGTTCGAACGGGCCGGCCAGCGTTCCCCGGAGTGCCGGCGCGGGGGCCGGTGGGGGTGTGGTCTGCGCGGGGGGCTGCGCAGCTGTCGCCGACACGGTCAACGCGGCGCCCAGCAGGGCCGCCGCCGTCAGGATCACGCGCATCTCCGCCCCCCTCATAGTGTCGGGTCAGCCTAGCACAGCGCGGGCGGAGTGCGAATCGATGCGGCGGGTCGGGATTATCTCCCGGCGCGGGGAGATTGTCGGCATCCGGATCGTTCAATCCCCGTCCGATCGGCCCGTGCGTCCGATGTCACACGGGGGAGACGAGACGATGCATCGGACGGCGTTCGGCGACTCAAGGGTCTAGGCGAGGATGAGCCGGCCCGGGATCAGGCGCATCGTCGTCATCGCCGTCGTGCTGCTGGGTCTGTGCGGGATCGCGTTTGCCGCAATCGCCTACCGGCCCGCGATCGCCCGCGTGACGCGCCCGGATCCCCGGCAGTTCGATCCCGCGCTGGTTGCGCGCGGCGCCAATCTGGCACGGCTTGGCAATTGCGTCAGCTGTCATCAGGCGGCGGGCGGGCGTCCCTATGCGGGCGGCTATCCGATCAAGACGCCGTTCGGGACGATCTATGGCAGCAACATCACGCCCGATGCCGCGACCGGGATCGGATCATGGTCGCCCGTCGCGTTTCGCCGGGCGATGCACGAGGGCGTCGGGCGCGACGGCAGCCATCTCTATCCGGCCTTTCCCTATACGCATTATGCGGGCGTGGCGGACGGCGATGTGGACGCGCTCTACGCATTCCTGATGACCCGGCCGGCGGTGCGCGCGGTGCCGCCCGCGAACCGGATGATCCCGCCGCTCGGCTTCCGGCCTCTGTTGGCGGGCTGGAAACTGCTGTTCTTCGATCCGCAGCCGGTGATCGCCGATCCGCGCCAGTCGGCCGCATGGAACCGGGGGCGCTATATCGGCGAGACGCTGGCGCATTGCACCGCCTGTCACAGTCCGCGCGGGCTGTTGCAGCAGGAGAAGCGCGGCGACCGGGCCTATGACGGCGGCTGGTCGGGCGGCTGGTATGCGCCGCCGATCAACGCACGCTCGCCCGCGGTCCGCGCCTGGACCGTCGAGCGGCTCGACGCCTATTTCCGGACCGGGCTCAGCACCGCGCATGCCGCGGCGGCGGGGCCGATGGGGCCGGTTACTTATAATCTGGCGCGCGCGAAGCCGACCGACGTCCGCGCGCTCGCGACCTATTATGCGTGGCAGATGCGCGCTGCGCCCGCCGCGCGGGCCGAGCCGCGGCTGCCCGATCGTAGAACGCTCGCAGGCCAGCGGCATCCCGAGGGCGCGCGGCTGTATGACGGCGCGTGCGCGGTCTGCCACGAGCCGGGGGCGGCGATGATGGTCGCCGGGCGTCCCGCGCTGCCGCTCGGCACGCCGCTGCACGAGGCGAATCCGCGCGATACGATCCAGGTCATCCTCAAGGGGCTGAAGCCGCCGGTCGCGCCGCGCGGGCCGTACATGCCCGCCTTTGCCGATGCGCTGGACGACCGGCAGGTGGCGGAGATCGTGGCGTATCTTCAGGTCCGGCACGGGACGGGACCGGCATGGCCGGACCTCGAGAAAGACGTCGCTGCGGCGCGCATGGAGGGTGAATGATCGACCTGACCGTCAACGGGGCGACCGCGCACGTCGATGTCGATCCCGCCACCCCGCTGCTCTATGTGCTGCGCGACGATCTGCGGCTGCATGCGGCCAAGTTCGGGTGCGGGCTAGGGCAATGCGGCGCGTGCACCGTGCTGGTCGACGACCGGCCGGTCTTTTCCTGCCTGCTGCCCGTCGGTGCGGTCGGTACGCGCACGGTCACGACGGTCGAGGGGCTGGGCAGCGCGGCGGCGCCGGGTGACGTGCAGCGCGCGTTCCTGCACGAGCAAGCGGCGCAGTGCGGCTATTGCATCCCCGGGATGATCGCGCGCGCCGAGGGGCTGTTGCGCAAGACGGTCACGCCGACCGAAACCGAGTTGCGCAGCGCGATGGCGCCGTCGCTCTGCCGGTGCGGGACGCATATGCGGATCCTGCGCGCGGTGCGGCGCGCGGCGGTGATGCGCGGCGGCGGGGTGGTCGAGCCTGCGGAGCCGGTGACGTGAGCGGACAGGCGTCGCGGCGCGACATACTCGGCGGGCTGCTGGTCGCCTTCGCGCTCGCGCCGACGGCCGGGCTGGCACAGACCGGCGGCGGCGAGGGCAGCGGCGGACCGCCGACGGTTGCGCCCGATTTGCCGGGGACGCTCGCCAAATTCCCCGATCTCGACGCGTGGATCCGTATCGGTGCCGATGGCCGGGTCACGGTGTTCACGGGCAAGGTCGAGCTCGGCACCGGTGTGAAGACCGCGATGGCGCAGCTGGCCGCGGACGAGCTTGATGTCGCGATCGGGCGGGTCGACCTGATCACCGCGGATACCGCGCTGACCCCGAACGAGGGCGTGACCGCGGGCAGCCAGACGCTCGAGCAGAGCGGGACCGCGATCGCCAATGCCGCCGCCTGTGTCCGGCTGCTGCTCGCCGAGACCGCGGCGGCGCGCTGGGGCGTGGCGGCGACGACGCTGTTCACGCGCGACGGCGTCGTGCTCGACGGGCAGGGACGGCGTGCGAGCTATGCCGAGCTTGCCGCGTCGACGTCGCTGGCGGTGCGTGCACGCGCCGACGTGCCGCGCAAGCCCGTGGCGGCGCGGCGGCTGATCGGGCGACCGGTGCCGCGCGTCGACCTGCCCGCCAAGCTGACCGGGCTACCGAGCTATGTCCAGGACATGCGGCTGCCGGACATGGTGCATGCGCGCGTCCTGCGCGGGCCGTCCTCGGGGAAGCGGCTGACGCCCGATCTTGCCGCGCTGCGACGGCAGCCGGGCGTCGCGCGGGTCGTGCAGGTCGGGCGGTTCGCGGCGATCGTCGGTCCGCGCGAATGGCCGCTCGAACAGGCGCTGCGCGTCGCCAATCAGGGCGCATGGGTGCGCGAGGACGCCGTGCCCGCGCTGCTGCCGATGCCCGCGGGATTGCTGGAGATGCGGCGCGAGAGCAAGGCGATCGACACGCGTCGCGACGCGGCCGCGGCGCCGGGCGTGCGGCGGCTGTCCGCGCGGTACGACCGGCCGTATCTGATGCACGGTGCGATCGGGCCATCCTGCGCGGTGGCGCTGATGGCCGAGGGACAGCTGACGGTCTGGACGCACAGCCAGGGCGTCGAGCCGCTGCGCACCGCAATCGCCGAGCTGGTCGCGATGCCCGCCGACCGCGTCCGCTGCGTCCACCGCGAGGGGGCGGGCTGTTACGGGCATAATGGGGCGGACGACGTCGCGGGCGATGCCGCGCTGGTTGCGTGTGCGATGCCCGGCGTTCCGGTCCGGCTGCAATGGAGCCGCGAGCAGGAACATGGCTGGGAACCGCTCGGCCCGGCGATGCTCGCGCAGATCGACGCGACGCTCGATGCGTCGGGGCGGATCGTCAACTGGCGGCATCAGGTGTGGAGCAACACGCACAGCACGCGGCCCGTCGCGGCGGGCGACCTGCTCGCAGGCGTGGAGGTGGTGCCGCCGTTCGTGCCAACGCCGCCCAAGCCGATCCCGCAGCCCAATGGCGGCGGCGATCGCAACGCCATCCCGCTTTATCGCTTTGCCAACCAGAGCATCGTCAGCCATTTCCTGCCCGCCATGCCGGTGCGGGTGTCGGCACTGCGCGGGCTGGGCGCGCATCTGAACATCTTCGCGCTCGAAAGCGCGATGGACGAGCTGGCGGCGGCGGCGGGGCGCGACCCGGTCGCGTTTCGGCTCGCGCATCTCGACGATCCGCGCGCCGCAGACGTGATCCGGCGCGCGGCGGCGCGGTTCGGATGGAGCCGCTACCGGCCCCGGCCCAATCGCGGGCGGGGCTTCGCCTTTGCGCGCTACAAGAATCACGGCGCCTATTGCGCGGTCGCGCTCGATGTCGAGCGAATCCCCGACGAGGGGCGGCTGATCGTCCACCGCGCGGTCGTCGCGGTCGACAGCGGCGAGGCGGTCAATCCCGACGGCATCCGCAATCAGGTCGAGGGCGGGTTGCTCCAGTCACTGAGCTGGACCGCCTACGAGGCGGCGGGGCACAACGGTGCACGCCGAACCGACTATGACTGGAGCGGCTATCCGATCCTGCGGTTCGCGGACGTGCCGCACAGCGTCGTCGTCGAGGTCATCGACCGGCCGGGTACGCCGTTTCTCGGCACGGGCGAGTGTGCGCAGGGGCCCACCGCCGCCGCGCTCGCCAATGCGCTGGCAGCGGCGACGGGGGTCAGGACCAGGAGCATGCCGCTGGCGGGGGGGCTGGCGACGCGCTCCTGATCAACGGCGGTCGTCGGGCGACCGCCGTATCGGTCGGCTCAAGCGCCGCCGGCGACCGGGGCGAGCGTCTGCTGGTGCTGGACCACGCGCCATTCCTCATGCTCGAGCCGGCGCATCGTCGTCGTGCAATAGGCGGTATAACCGGTTGCGCCTTCGCGGCTCGCCTCGGCCTTGTAGGCGATCGCGATCAAGCCTTCCTGCGGGCGCATGATCTGCTTTTCGCTGAACCGGACCTCCGACCAGCGCGGCGTGTCGGCGACCGCCTCGATCGCCTGCGCCCCGGTCATCACGAAGGGTTGCTCGGGAAGCACCATCACGCATTCGTCGTCGATCAGCGTGTGATACTGGTCCGCGTCGCCCGTCCACAGGCTTTCTTCAAATGCCCAGACCCTGGTGTCGTCCATTGCTCGTCTCCTTCTGTCAGGGTCGAGCGCGGGGACGGCCCACTTCGTTCCTCACAATCGGTGAGACGAAGGTCTTTTGGCGATCGGAGCATCCTATGTTTCCGACGCGTGTGTGGCTGCCGACCGACGCGCCGGTCGGCAGCCCTCATCCTACAGCCCGTAGGAGAGCCGCAGGTAACCGAACCGGCCCGGGATGTCATAGGTCGTCGGGTCGAAGTTGTTCAGGCTGCAGCTGAAGCAGGCGGGGGGATCCTTGTCGAAGACGTTGTTCACGCCGAAGGTCAGCGCGAGCTTCGAATCGAGCCAAGTCGGCCGGAACTGGAGCTGGACGTCGCCGTAGAGGCGGCTCTTCAGGGCGTTCTCCGCAGCGATCTCGTCGACATTGTCGATATAGCGTCCGGTGACGCTGGTGGTGACCGGGCCTACCGACCAGTCGATCGTGCCCAGTCCCTTGAAATGCGGATAGGTCTGATCGGGCGAGCCGCGTTCGGTGCCGACATAGTCGGTCGTGACGAAGCCGTCGGTCGCGGGCGTGCGCTCGCTGTACTTGAGCAGATAGTTGCCCGAGACGTAGAGGCCGAAGCGCCCGGCGCCCGTTTCGCCCGAGCGGACCGTCAGCGTCGCGTCGATGCCCTTGGTGCGGATGCCGCCGGTGTTGAGCAGCAGGCCGTTGATCGCGGTCACGATGCCGCTGGGGGCACGCCGCACCGCCGCGCAGCTGAGCGCGTCGCCGGTCTGTGCGCAGCGGCTGAGCAGCACCTGGGCCGGGATCGACGCGATCGAGTCGTCGACCTTGATGTCGTAGTAGTTGACCTCGAGGCTGAGCGCCGAGAGCGTGCCGCCGCGGGCCCAGCTGGGGCTGTAGATGCCGCCGAACAGCAGCGTCCGGGCGGTTTCGGGGCGCAGCTCGCTATTGCCGCCGGTGAGCACCGGCAACTGGCCCGAGGGTTCGGCGTAGCTGCCGCTGGCGGGGACGCCGTTGGCGACGCAGTTCGCGCGGACGGTCGGGTTGGACTGGAACAGCCCGCCCGCGGCGCTGGTGCAGGGATCGTCGATCGAGGCGTCGAACCGCGACTGCGCGCCGAACAGCTCGCCGATCGACGGTGCGCGCAGCGATTCGGCATATTGGCCGCGCAGCAGCAGGTCGCTGACCGGCTTCCACAGCGCGCCGCCGCTGAGCGTCGTATTGCCCCCGAAGGTCGAATAGTTCGAATGGCGGACCGCGCCGTTCAGTTCGAGCGAGGCGATGCCGGGAATGTCGCGCAGCAGCGGCAGGCGGATTTCGCCATAGACCTCGTCGACGTTGAACTTGCCGCTGGCCGCCTGTGCCGGGATGTCCGCGCCGAGACCCGCCTGGATGATCGGGTCGGGCGTGAAGCTGCCGAACTGATAGCGATGCTCATAGCCGATCGCGATGCCGACCGGCCCGCCGGGCAGGTCGAACAGCTCGCCGGAGATATTGGCGGTATAGTCGTTCAGCTTCTGGCGGCTGCGGTCGCGTTCGTCGAAGCCGATATAGCCGAGCATCGCCGGGGTGATCGAGCCGACCCCGCCGAAGAAATTGAACGGCACGCATTCCCCGGTGCACTGGCTGATCGGGCCGATCGCGCGGGCGAGGCGCGCGGCGTTGATGTTGCCGGTGAACAGCTGCTTGGCATCGTTATAGCCGATGACCGCGCTCGCATCCCAATACCAGTTGTGCCCGAACATCTGGAACTTGCCGTCCAGCGTGCCGGTCAGCGACATGGTGTCGACCTGCTGGCTGTAGGTGCGCTGCCCCGCCTCGACGAGGCGGCGGAAGATCGCGGTGTAGTTCTGCCCGGGGACGAGCGTCACGCCGAACGGGTTGAACGGGTTGGTGGCATCGACCGAGAGCGTGTCGAGCATGTTGCCGTTGCCGACGTCGGGACCGATGCCGAGCGGGAGGAACGCCGCCTGGTTCTGCGAATTGCGCCGGTTGTAGACCGCCTTCACGCGCAGGTTGAGCGCCTCCGAAAACTCGGCGCGCGTGTTGACGAAGCCGCCGAAGCGCTCGACCGGCGTCAGGAAATAGTTGAGCGGGGCGAAGTTGAACCGGTCGGCGGCGGTGAACGCCTTGAAGTCGCCAGTGGCGAGCGTCGGGTCATAGACCGGCCGGCCGCTGGCGACGGGGCCGCGCAGCGTGATGTTCTGCCCGTTCACCAGGAACCGGCCGAAGGGCGTGAAGCTGGAGCAGCCGCCGATGGGTTCGGCGCAGCTGGTCTGGCCCGGATTGGGGAATTGCGAGATGTCGCGGTCGGCGGCGCTGACCGATTCCTGCTTGGTGTAATAGCCGCCCGCGACGACGTGCACGCCCTGGCTGCCGAAGCCGTAGCTCAGCTGGTAATCCTGCGTCTTGCCGTCATTGTCGCCGAGATACTGGCCATATTGCGCCGATCCCTTGAACCCCTTCTGGTTCTGCTTGGTGATGATGTTGACGACGCCCGCGATCGCGTCGGACCCGTATTGCGTCGAGGCGCCCGATTGCAGCACCTCGATCCGTTCGATCATCGAGGACGGGATCGAGTTGAGATCGACCGTCGCCGGGATGCCGCTGGCCGACGCGCCGTTGACGAAGCGCAGTCCGTCGACGAGCACGAGCGTGCGCTTGGGGCCGAGATAGCGCAGGTCGAGCACCGCGGAGCCCGCGCCGACGCCGCCGCCATCGGGCGGGTTGCCGAAATTGCCCGAGCTGTTGAACTTCGAATTGAGGCCGCCCGACGAGGCGGGCAGGCGCTGCAGGATGTCCGCGACGGACGACAGACCGGTGCGCGCGATCGCGTTCTCATCGACGGTGATGACGGGCGATGGCTGATCGAGCGGGTCGCGGCGGATGCGCGATCCGGTGACGATGATGTCTTCGGTGGGGGCCTCGGTCGCTGCCGGCGCGGTGGGCGTCTGGGGGTCGGTCGCCAGTTGCGCCGCGGCGCCATTGGCCGCGATCAGCAGGCCCGCGCCCATCGCCATCCGCGACGAGCGCATCATCCATTTCGTCCAACGCATTTCTGTCCCCCTTGTGACACCCCGTTTTACGGCGGTGCACCATGGTTACGACGAAAATAGTTTTTATGACCATATGTTGCTGCTCCGTTACGATCGGCAACGGTAAATTGCGAAACGGGTGTTGCTTGCGGGTTACACCACCAGGGTGCGTTCAGGGGGTGCTGCGCTTGCGCGTGGGGGCGCGGAAGTCGGGGGGCTTGTCGACGATCCAGCGCAGGTAGCGGGCGATATCCGCGCGCGCGCGGAGCTGGTCCATCGTCGCGTAGCTGGTGGCGAGGTCGCGGTTTGCGACGAAGGCGTGGATGGTGCGGTGGCAGATCGGGTGCACCGGCACGGTCTGTGTACCGCCCTCGCTCTTGGGGACGACGTGATGGCGCTCGACGCGGTGGCCGAGCGGGCGGCCGCACAGCGCGCAGGGCGGGTCGTCCGCAGACTGCGCGGTCCGTGCCGCCGCCTCGGCCAGTCCGGCCATGCGTTTCACGCGCCCGCCCATTCCCCTCGCACCTATCGCCGAGGCGCGAGCAGGCGGTCGAGACCGACCGGTGCATAGTCGTGACCCTCGACATCGACGCCGACGTCGAACTGGCGCAACATCGGTTTCAGCCGGCCATGGCTGTGCCCGTGCAGGTTGAGCGCACCGCGATGCTGGCCGTTCCAGCTGCGGAAGGGGTAATGGCACAGGACGAGCCGCCGGTCGTCGAGCGTGATTTCCGCATAGTCGGCAACGCTCGCCCAGCCCGGCGCCGCCAGCGTCGCATCGGGATCGTTGTTGCCGCGCAACAGGTGCTTGGTCCCGTGCAGCCGCGCGAGCAGCCCGGCCACGTCCGCGGGGCGACGCGCGACGTCGCCAAGGTGCCACACCACGTCCTGCGGCCCGACGACCGCGTTCCACCGGTCGACAAGCGCGGCGTCCATCGCGGCGGTGTCGGCGAACGGTCGGCGCGCGATGTTGATCGTGCGGTGGTCGCCGAAATGCGTGTCGGCGGTGAAGAAGACGCTCACGCGCGCGGCTCCGCGGGCAGGGCGACGGCGGCGAAATGGGTGCGGATATAGTCGAGCTTGGGGTCGATGTAGCGGCGGCAGAAGGGCCGGTCGGGATCGGTCCGGTAGTAATTCTGGAAGCGCGCGTCCGAGGGCCGGAAGCCGGTGCACGGCAGGACCAGGGTGCGGGCCGGCTCAGCGTTCTCGGCTGCGAACCGGGCGATCGCGGCTTCGGCGTCGGGGCGCTGGCCCTGCTCGAACACATAGATAGCGCTGCGGTAGCGTCCGGCGGGGGAATAGCCGGATTTCGCCGAATGCGTGCGCAGATGCACCTCGGCCAGTGTCGCGAGGGTGATGGCGGCGGGGTCGAACGTCACGATCACGCCCTCCGCCCAGGCGTCCGACGGCGCCTCGGACCGGAGGAAGCCCTGCTCGACCGTCTGCACGCCGCGGAGCGCCTGAAAGACGCCCTCGGTGCACCAGTGGCACCCGCCGCCGAACCCGATCCGGTGCACGCGCTGTTCCGTCATCCGGCGATCGTGAACACCGAGCCGGAATCGACGCGTATCCCTGCACCGTTGATGAAGCTCGCCCGCTCCGAGCAGAGGAAGGCGACGGCGGCGGCGACCTCCTCGGCCTTGCCGCGGCGCTTGAGCACCATCCCCGGGCGTTCCTCCTCGAGGAAGCTGTCGATCGCCGCGTCGAAGCTTTCGCCGCGTTCCTCGGCGCGCTTGCGCATCATTGTATCGGTCATCGGCGTCGCGATGAATGCGGGCGAGACGGTGTTCACAAGGACATTGTCGCCGCCATAGGCCTTGGACAGACCCTTTGCGAGCGCGAGGATGCCCGCCTTCGACGCGCAATAGGCGAGTTCGTCGACATAGGGCTGCACCGCATCTTCGGAGGCGAACAGCACGATCCGGCCCCAGCCGCCCTTGCGCATCGCCGGAATCGCCTCGCGGCACATGCGCACCGCGCCCATGAGGTTGATGTCGAGCGTCTGCTCCCAGCCCGCATCGTCGACGTCGAGAAAGTCGCCGGTCGCGCCCGTTACGCCCGCGGCGTTGACATAGATGTCGGGATCGCCAAGCCGCTCGCGCACCTCCGCCCAGATCGCGCGGACATCGTCGAGACTGGTGACGTCGCCGGTCACCGCGACCACCTCGCCGAGTGGCGACAGTTCGGCAAGCGCCGTGTCGAGCGTGCCGCCCGGCTGATCGGTGATTGCGACGCGCACGCCCGCTTCGAGCAGCAGCCGTGCGGTCTCCTTGCCCATGCCGGAATCCGCGCCGCTGATCAGCGCGATACGGCCCTTGATACCCAGATCCATGTGAAACTCCTCAATCGTCGGATGCGAGAAAACGGTCGGCGGTGCGCAGCGACAGCGCCATGATCGTCAGCGCGGGATTGGCCGCCAGTGCGCTGGGAAAGATGGAGTTGTCGCAGATCCGCAGGTTCGCAATGTCGAAGCTGCGGCCGTCGGAATCAACCACCGCGGTGTCGCCGTCATGCCCCATGCGGCAGGTGCCGATCGTATGCGCCGAGCGATCGACCGCGAAGATGTCCTGCGCGCCCGCCGCCGCCCAGATGTCGCTGAGCGTGCGCCGCGCGTGGCGATCGATCGCCTGTTCGTTGGCGTGATAGCTGAAGTCGATCCGCGCCTTGCGGTGGCCAAAGGCGTCGACCTCGTCGGCGAGCGTCAGCCGGTTGTCGGCATGCGGCAGGCATTCGCCGTTGATCCCGATCCCGGCCATACGGTTATAGCCGCGCAAGAGCGTCTGAAGCCGTTCGCCCCACAGCCCGGCACCGCGGGCGAGCCCGGTGGCGAGGTTGACGGGGAGCACGCCGAGGCTCTGGATCAGATAGCCGCCCGCGCAGCCGGCATCGCCGGGTCGCATCATGTCCTCGCTGATCAGCGACGAGGGATAGCCGCGGTTCATCCGCATCTCCGCGTCGAACCGGCCCCAGATCTGGGTTGCGACATGCGCCATGAAGTTGCGCCCCACCTGACCGCTCGAATTGGCGATGCCGAGGTTGAGCAGCAGCCGCGGCGTCTCGATTCCGCCCGCGCACAGAAAGACCGCGGCGCAGCGCTGGCGATGCTCCTGCCCGTTCTGGCTGTACACGACCGCGCTAATCCGGCCGCGGCCGTTATAGTCGAACGCGATCACGCGGGCGCCGGCGCGGATCTCGGCCCCATGCGCGACCGCGAGGGGCAGATAGGTCGTGTCCATGCTCGTCTTGGCGGCGTTGCGGCAGCCCTGGTGACAGGCGCCGCAATTGACGCAAGCCTGGCGCTGTCCCCAGTGCGGCTGGTCGCGATCGCGCGAGACCAGGGCGGCGGGGGCGTCGGTCGCGGTGATGCCGAGCGCCGCGCAGCCCCGCGCCATTGCGTCGGCGGCGGCGTTGCGCGCGACCGGGGGATAGGCGTAGCGGCGGGTGGCGTCCCACGGATAGTCGGCCGGCCCCGAGACGCCGGTGAACGCCTCGACCTCCGCGATGTACCGCGTCAGCTCGGCTGGATCGATCGGCCAGTCGGCGCCTTCGCCGGTCAGCGTCTTGAGCCGCAGGTCGCGGGGATCGGGACGCGGGCAGAAGGCGCCCCAGTGCAGCGTCGAGCCGCCGACCCCCATCCCCGAATTGTTCGATCCGAACGCGGTCGGCGTCGATCCGCCGCTCAGCCGTTCCTCCATCCAGTAGATGTCGGCCGCGACCTCGTCGGCGACATGCTCGTCGGGGCGGAAGGCGCGGCCCGCCTCGAGCGCGACGACCGACAGGCCCGCCTGTGCGAGCCGGGCGGTGAGCGGCGCACCGCCCGCGCCGGTGCCGATCACGACCGCGTCGACGACGTCATTCGCTCCATGCTGCCTCGTCGTCACGCCCCGCGCTCCTGCGACGGGCGCTGCCACGCTTCGGGATCGTCGGCGCCGGTGCGGGTATAGCCCTGCTTGCGGGGGCCATCGCCGCCGACTGCAAAGCCGTCATAGCCGATCGCGGCCATCGTCGCGGGCTGCGCCATCCAGATGCGGACCGTCTCGGCGCGGACATCCTCGAACCAGAGCCGCATCTGCACGGGCGACAGGCGGGTCGCGTCCTCTTCGATGCCGACCGTGCCGCCGGCGATGCGATCGAGCCAGCCGTCCTGGTCGGGATCGGCCAGCGCGACGAAACCGCCGGTCGCCGTATCGAGCGTCACGAGCCCGCGCGACCATGCCGCACGGTCGTCCGGCAGCTCGGCGAAGCGCCAGCCGTCGCCGACACCCTGCGCGACCGAGTCGAGGATGCGACCTGCCAGCGCATGGTCGGCGCCGCAATCGGGGAGGATCCGGGCCACCAGCGCCGCGACGGTCGCATGGTCGGCCTCGTCCCATAACGCGGTACCGACGGGCATCGGGTAGATCCGGTCGAGCATCGCGGCGCGCGTCCCGCTGCTGACGCGATCGGAGTCGAGCAGCCGGGCGAAATCTTCGGGCAGCGCAGCCGCCGTCGCCAGTGCTGCGTGCTCGCGGATCAGCGCGGCGAGCGCGCGGGGCTGTTCATAGGGGATGAGGTGCGCGGCGCCCTGGACGACGCGCATCCGGGCATTGGCATAATGCGGCAGGTTGAGCCGGCGCTGCGCATCCTCGCCGAGATCGCCGTCTTCGGTCCCGGCAATGATCAGCGCGGGGAGCGCGAGCTGTCCGACGGCGGCGGCCCAGTCCTCGCGGCTGCCGCGTTCGAGCCAGCCGAGCCAGGCCTCTCGGTTCGAGCGTCGCACGTCGTCGATCGCCTGATCGCGCAGCGCCACCGGGAGCGTCTCGGCGCTGTTGGCATCGACGAAGGTTTCCGCATTTTCGCGCGAGGCCTGGCCATCGGCGAACCACCCGATCATCTCCGCCCGGCGTTTTTCGTCCATCGGTTCGGGCGAGGGGGGCGAGGCGGCGACGAGCACGACACCGAGGATGTTCGCAAGACCCGGCTCGCCCGCGGCGGCGCGCGCGGCGACGAGCGTGGCGATCTTGCCCCCCATGCTGTGCCCGACGAGCACGCAGGCGGTGAGGTCGCGGGCGCGGATTTCCTGCGCCAGCCAGTCGGTCATCGTCCCGACATCGGCATGCCCCGCATCGGCCGCGTCGCCGAACCCCGGCAGGTCGAGCGCGATGCAATCATGGTCGGACAGGTGATCGGCGACCTGCTGCCATTCGCGCGCGCTGGCGCCAAGAGCGTGTAAAAACAACAAGGTGGGTGGGGTCATGGGGCCTCGCGAAACTGACCCCTACCGGACGATGCAGGCGCGGAACCGTTCCATCGCACCGTCCGTCGGAATTGACATAGATCAATTTGGTGTTGATCTGCGACCACTTTGGGTGCGTCTGTCGCGCCGCGCGGGTCTGGACCGGGCGGGCAAAGACCGGCATCCTCGCGCGATGGACGACAATAGCGGTCAGCGCGCCCCGATGATCGACCGTGCCCGCAGCGTCGCGGCAGGGTTTGCCGATGTCGGGCTCACCCAGGCCGAAGAGCTGCTCCGGCGGCTGTCGCCCGAAGGCCGCGAGCAGGCGCGGCGCGAGCGCGAGGCGCGGGCGCGTCGGCAGAAGCGGCTGATGGTCCGGCTGGTCCTCGCGGCGATCGTGTCGCTGCTCGGCGGCGCGGCGCTCGCCGCGGTCCTGCCGGCGATGCTGGCGCTTGCCGTCGCCGCGGCGCTGATGCTGCTGCTGGTGATCGTGATCGTCGCGCAGGCCGATCCGCGCGCGCCGGGACGCGAGGCGCTGGTGGAAACCGGGCTGCCTGGCCTCGCCGAGCAGGCGGGGATCTGGCTCGCCGCGCAACGCCGCGGGATGCCGCTGCCCGCGCTGCGGCTCGCCGATGCTTTGGGCAGCCGGTTCGAGGCGCTGGCGCCGCGCCTCGCCCGGCTCGATCCGCGCAGCCCGGCCGCGGCGTCGATCCGCAAGCTGGTCGCGGTCGAGCTGCCCGCGCTGGTCGACAGCTGGCGGATGGTCGGCATTTCGGCGCGGCGCGAAATGCAGGCGGATGGCCGGACGCCCGACGATCACCTGATCAACGGGCTGCGCCTGATCGATGCCGAGCTCGCGCGCGCCGGCGAATGCCTCGGGCGGACCAGCCTCGACGAGATCGCGATCCAGGGGCGGTATCTCGAACTCAAATATGACGCGGACGGCCCGGGCCTGTAGGACGGGACACCTCGCCGCGGCCGGTCGTTAGAGGCGGATGATCCGTTTCAAAATCCCCGCCGCGATCGCCGTCGCTGCCTTCGCCGTCTCCGCCACGCCGGGCTTCGCCCAGACCGTGCCGCTCGGCGCCAATCTCGAGCGCTTTGCCTATCCCGCGTCGCTGCGCTGGTATGACGGATCGTCGCAGGGGCAGGCGGTGCGGATGGCGTATCTCGACCTCGCACCGACCGCGCGGGCGAACGGCACGACGGTCGTGCTGCTGCACGGCAAGAATTTCTGTGCCGCGACCTGGGACGAGACCGCGCGCGGGCTGGCGGGCGCAGGCTACCGGGTGATCGCGCCCGATCAGGTCGGCTTCTGCAAATCGTCCAAGCCCAAGGGCTATCAGTACAGCTTCAACGCGATGGCCGAACTGACCCGCGGGCTGCTCGACCGGGCCGGGGCGGGCAAGGTCATCCTGGTCGGCCATTCGACCGGCGGGATCCTCGCGACGCGGTTCGCGCTGCTCCACCCCGAGCGCGTGTCGCGGCTCGTGCTCGTCAATCCGCTCGGGCTGAACGACACGCTGGCGCAGGGCGTGCCCTATACCGATCTTGGCGCGCTGCGCGCCGAGGAGGCGAAGACCGATGCCGCGTCGATCAAGGCGTATCAGTTCCGTAACTATTATCACGGGGAATGGCGCCCGGCCTATGATCGCTGGGTCGCGATGCTGGCGGGGCAATATGCCGGTCCCGACGGCGATGTCGTGCGCGATGCGCAGGCGCGGCTGTCCGACATGATCCAGACCCAGCCGGTCGCGGCCGAGCTGCCGCAGCTGGCGATGCCCGTGCGGCTGATCATCGGCGACCGCGATCTCACCGCATTCCGCGCAGGCAGTGCGCCGCCCGCGCGTCGTCCACAGGTCCAGACCGTGCCGCAGGCGGCGGTGACCGCGGCACGACGCATCCCCGACGCGCGGCTGATCCGCCTCGAGGGGCTGGGTCATGCGCCACAGGTCGAGGCGCCGGCGCGGTTCCTGCAGACGCTGGAGGCGGCGATCGCGTCGTGAGGCGCGCGGTTACTGCGCCGGCTTGATCCAGCCGTGCATCGCCATCCAGCGTGCGAATTCGTCGAACCAGCCGGTGCTCGTGGTGGTCTTGGGATACATGCCGAAGCCGTGCCCGCCCTGTTCGAACAGGTGAAACTCGACCGGGCGTTTGGCGGTGCGCCAGCTGTCGATCAGGCCATAGCCGGCATTGCCGAACAGCGGATCGTCCGCCGCCAGCGCGACGAACATCGGCGGTGCGTCGGCGGGCACCGTCATCGCGCCGAGCGGGCCGTAGATGTTGCCGATGAATGCGGGCTTCGCGTCCTGACCTGCCAGTGTTGTCGCCATCGTCAGCATCGCGCCCGCCGAAAAGCCGACCATGCCGATGCGCGCCGGATCGACATGCCATTCGCCCGACCGCTTGCGGACGAGCGCGAAAGCCGCGCGCGCATCGGCGATCTGCGGCGTGAGGCCCGCCATCATCGCCGCGGGATCCCGGCGCGGCGGGGTTGCGCCAGCGGGGGCACCAGCGGGAGCGGGACGTGCGAAGGTCTCTAGATCCGCCGGCGTCTGGTTCAGCCGGTATTTGAGCACGAACGCGGCGACGCCCCGCGCGGCGAGCGCGCGCGCCACGTCCCAGCCCTCATTCTCCATCGACAGCGTGCGGAATCCACCGCCCGGCGCGACGATCACCGCGGTGCCGTTGGCCTTGGCGGGATCGGGCAGGACGGGGGTCAGCGTCGCGACCGTGACGTTGCGCGCGAACACGCTGCCATATTGGCTGTGCCAGGCTTCGGGGGCGGTCGCCCCGGGGAGTTTCCCGGTGCCGAGGTCGATCGCGCCGGGCTGCGCGGGGATGGCGATCGAGGCCATGGTGTCGGAGGACTGCGCCAGCGCAGGCGGGGCGACTGCGATCGTCAGGCCGACCAGCCATGCAAGACGACGTCGTGCCCCTCGAACGACTTCGTTGCCGCGACATCCGATGCGCATATCCGCTCTCCCCTTTTCGACTGTTTTCGGGATGATATCGATAGCGCTATCACTGCACAATGGTGGCCGGACGCTTTTTCCTTGCGATCGGCGGTTGTCGGGAAGGTCAAAGGCCGGCGCGGTAAATGACTGCTGCAATGCGCACAGACTTTGCTGCGGTGCGGCAATGTCGAAGGGCGTAAAGGCTCAGATCTTTGGCGAACATCCTTGCGCGCGATGGCGGGCGTTGCTGGTTCATCTGCCGCGTCCGGCCGTCGGGTGAGTCTCGCTGGTCCGGCTGTACTTGCGTAGAGCGTCGGCCGCGATCGTCGCTTCTGTAGAGACAGTGCGGACCGTGCGGCTCGCGGCGTGGCGAACCGTGTCTCCGTGCGGCGTGGGGCGCTGTGTCGGTTTGGGACAAGCCATTGCCCCTTTTGTAAGAATCTGAGCATGGGGCGGACGACGCGACGACAGCAGTGGGGCCGCAGGATGCCGGATTTCGCAAGAGACTGTTTGAAAGCCAGAAATGACGGCCGTATCGCCGCCAGCGATCCGGTCGCCCATCTCGCGCTTTGCCCCTATGACGAGATTCGCGATCCAGTGCTGCGCGCGATGTGGCAGGATGGGTTTGTTGTCACGCGTCTATATGGGTCAGAATCTTAACTCAGATTACCCGGCCGTGACGACGACCGTGACGGCGGGAATCCGCGATGGCGATGCCGGAATAGTATCCGCAGCCGTGCGACGGCGCCCGGAGGTGCGCAACCTCTCTGGCCGGTTAAGCAGCGTTTTAAGCAGGTTGCGGCCGGAGGCAGGCCATTTATCGTCACGGGACATCGTGAATAGGAATGAACGGCAGACCCATGCCAGACCAAGACCCGACCCCCGACTATGAGCGGCTGACGATCGACGCGCTGGCCGCGGCTGCGGCTGCGGAGACCGACGAACAGCGTCACCTGCTCCTCGATCAGGCCGCGATCTACGCCGCGCTCGGCGAGAAGACCCGCGCTATGCGCTAACTGGGCGCTAGACGCTGTCGGGGCCGCATCAGCCCCAGTCTTCGAGCTTGCCCAGAACCGTGCGCGGCACCGCCGTGCCGAAGCGATAGGCTTTCGGACGTTCGGGATCGGTGAGCCGGTTCGCCGCGAATTGCTCGATCCGCGCGGACAGCCGGGCGGGGTCCTGACCGGGGTGCGGCACGACGAACGCCTTCAACCGGCCATTGCCGTGCAGCCGCACCGCGACGTCCGCGACACCCTCCATCGTCCGCAGCACGCCGGCGACACGCCCCGGCCAGACATTGTGCCCGGCGACCTGGACCGCCCCATCGCGCCGACCGTCCGGGCGAATGACGCGCTCGCCGAGACGCGCGACATGGTCGGGCAGGTCGTGGAGCCGGCCGTCGCGGTCGACGAGCCGCCAGCCATCCGGGTCGGCGGCCGTGAGCTGCCAGCGGGGTAGCAGGTCATAGCCGAGCGCGGGCAGCGTGCGGATCGCGATACCGCCGGTTTCGGAGGCGCCGTAGATATCGACCAGCCCGGCAAGCCCCGCCGCGAGCAGCATGGCGGCGACGGCGTCGTCGAGCGGCCCGGCGGAACTGGCGCCGACGACATCCCCCGGCCAGTGGCGCATCATCCGCGACAGCGCGCGCCACTGGTCGGGCACCGCGACGACGAGATCGCCCGCCTCGAGCGACAGCGGTGCGCCGATTGTCCGCACGACGACGGGAACGCCCAGCGCGTCGGGCAGCAGTGCGGTCCAGACCAGCCCGTAGAGATGATCGGCGGGGACCAGTGCGACGACCCGGCGCCGATCGGCGAACCGTGTCGCGAAGAAGGCTGCTTCTTCGAGCAGGTCGGGGACGGCGTGGACGCACAGGCGCGGGCTGCCGGTCGAGCCGGACGTCCGCACCGCGATCCGGTCGGTGCCCGTAGCGTGCGCGCGCAGGATCCAGTCGGTCCAGGCGCCGACCGTCTGCGGCGGACCCTCGCCGAGCGTATCGTCATCGAGGTCGAACGCCTCCGCCAGCGCGCCCAGCGCGCCGAGCTGTTCCATCGAATCGAGCCCGAGGCCCTCGTCGCCGATCGGCATCATGTCGGGCCAGTCGCCCCGTGTCGCGGCGGGCGGCGCGGGATCGCGCAGCCGCGCCATCTCGGTCCCGACGACCGCGCAGGCGATGCGGTGCACCGCCGCGCGCGACAGTCCGGGCCGGGTCACGCGGTCGCGGTCTCGCGCGAGCGGACCCGGTTCCGCCCGGCATGCTTGGCGGCGTAGAGGCGATCATCCGCGAGCGCGAGCAGCGCTTCGATCGAACCGTCGGTTTCGTTCAGCGTGGCGCAGCCCAGGCTGGCGGTGACGTGCAACCCACCGCGCGGCGTGTCGACCGCGATGCCGGCGATCGCCGCGCGCATCGCTTCGGCAAGCGCCGCCGCCTGATCCTCGTCATACCGCGGCAGCAGGACGCCGAACTCCTCGCCCCCGAGCCGCGCGAATATCCCGCAGGGCGGGAGCAGCGCGGTACACACATCGGTAACGCGGCGGAGCAGCGTGTCGCCGACCGGGTGGCCATGCGTGTCGTTGACCGCCTTAAAATGATCGAGGTCGAGAACGATCAGCGACAGCGATTGCCGCAACTCGCGCCAGTGCCGCTGTTCGCGTTTCAGCACCTCGCCAAAATGCCGTCGGTTGGCGGCGCCGGTCAGGTGATCATGGTTCAACAGGCGGCGCATGTCCTCCGCCGCCTCGCCACGCCGCGGCACGTCGCGCAGGATGACCGAGAAGCCGGAGGCGCGCGGCTCGCCCCGTTCGGATCGCGCGACGACGAGCCGCTGGCACCAGTAGCGCTCGCCATCCGCGCGCTGCTGCCATCCCTCCTGGAGATGCCAGCCCTCGCGCGTGGCGATCAGCAGCTGCTCGTCGAGGCGAAGATCGCCGCCGCTCGCCTCGCTCCCGCCGATCTCGGCGAGGTGGCGTCCGATGACATCGGCGGCGGCGTGTCCGGTCTGGCGGGCGAAGCAGGCGTCGGCGGACTGGATCTCGCCGTTGGGCGTGATCGTCAGCGCGGCATAATGGCTGACGCTGTCGAGCAGGGTCGCAAACCAGGTATCCGCCTGACGCAGCCGCGCCTCCTGGGCGACCTGTTCGCTGATATCGGACAGCGTGGCCATCAGTCGATCGGGGCCGAGCTTGACCAGAGTGCACGCCAGCACCTTGGGCGTGGTGGTGCGCCGTCGCGCGGCGAGATCGACGAAGATCCGGTGGCCGTCGCAGATCCGGCCCGTCGCCGGCGCATAGGCAGCGACGATGCTGCGCAACTCGGGCGCATGATGTTCGAGCGCGGCAAACAGGTTACCGGGATCGCGCGGCCCGGCGAGCGGCAGGAGATGCTGCATCGCGTGCGGGTTCATCATCGCGATCGCGCCGCTGCTGTCGCACTCGATCAGGCCGACGGGGCAGGCGTACAGAAACTCGAGAAGCTCTTCCTCGCTCGACCTATCGCTCATCGAAGCGGCTTAGCGTTCGATGAGGATATAGCGGCGCGCAATGCCGGGTGTCGCGAGCAGACGCAGCCGGACCCTGGTCGGGCGCATCCGCAGCGTCAGGACATAGGGGACGATGTCGTCGATCTCGGGCTCGTCCTCGAACCGCTGCGCGACCATGAAATTGTTCATGCACTGCGCCACCGCATCGAAGAACGGCACGCCCATGACGGTCGCGGGATCAAGGCCCGACATCCGCGCCTCGGTCGCGTTATAGACCTGGACGAGCGTGTCGGCTTCGAACCCGACCACCCCGAACGGCAGGGTGTCGCGGTCCTCGACGCGCATCGTGTCGAGCTCGGGCAGCGCGACATTATCAAAACTGTATTGTTCCAGTACCATAGCCACGGTCTCCCTGCGACAGCGCTATGGGGCGGCGGGGTTAAGCATAGCCTAAGATCATCTGTTTCTTACAACGGCACGCACGTGACTCGCGCCTCGACCGCGAACCGGACGAGCTGCGCCAGACTGGTCGCGCCCGTCTTGCGCATGAGATGCTCGCGGTAGGTTTCGACCGTGCGCGGGCTGATATCCAGCCGCGTCGCAATCTGTTTCGCGGTCAGCCCCTCGACGATCTGGCGCAGGACCTGGCGTTCGCGGTGCGAGAGCGAGGCGAGGCGCTGCTCGAGCAGGGTCGACTGCAGGATCCGGTCGCGGACCGCCGCCACCGCGCCGAGCAGCCGCTGCGCCTCGAACGGCTTTTCGAGCAGGTCGGCGGCGCCCGATTTCATCGCCGCTACCGCCATCGGGATATCCGCGTGACCGGTGACGAGGATCACCGGGTCCGACCGGTCGAGCGATGGGAGGGTCTGCAGCAGCTCGAGACCGCTGAGGCCGCCCAGCGCGACGTCGCTGAGGATGATCCCGGGCGGAAGCCGCGGGAGGTCGCGGATGAACGCCTCGACGCTTGCGAAGGATCGGGTCTCGAAATCCTCCAGCGCGAGGAGCATTTCGAGCGAGCGGCACATCTGGGGCTCGTCATCGATGATGTAGATCGGCCGGTCACGCGGCATGGGCGACCATTTCTCCACTGGACCCAATACCAGGACGTTGCGGCAACGAGACGCGGAAGGTCGCGCCGCCGTTGCTGTTCGTCGCGGCGGTGATCGTCCCTTCATGCGCGTCGACGATCGCGCGGCAGATGGCGAGCCCGACACCGAGACCATGGGGCTTGCTGGTCCGGAACGGGGCGAAGATCGCCTGTTCCTGGCCGGGTGCGATGCCGGGGCCGGTGTCCGAGACGGTGATCGTGCACTGCCCAACTGGTCCCGAAACGGCGCGCAGATCGATCACGCGGATCGCCGTGTCGGACACCGCATCGGCCGCATTGGCGATCAGGTTGAGCAGGACCTGCTGGATCTGGATCGCATCGATCCACAATTCGCCGAGATTGGGCGCGATACTGACCTTCAGCTCCGCTTGGGCCTGACGGACCGCGAGCATCCCGAGCGTCGCGCCCTCCGCGATGATGTCGCGTGCATCGACCCATTGCGCTTGCAGGGGGCCGCGCTCGACGAACCGGCGCAGCCTTTTGAGCACGGCGGCCGCACGGAAGATTTCCTGGACCGCGCCGTCGAGCGCCGCGCCGACCTCGCTAGCGTCGCGGCCGCGCGCCAGCGCCGCCTGCGCGACGGTGGCGAAGTTCGCGGCGGTCGCCAGCGGCTGGTTCAGTTCATGCGCGATCGCCGAGCCGAGCTGGCCGAGCGCGGTGGCGCGCGCGAGCTGGTGGAGCTCCGCCTGCAGCAGCGCGAGCCGTTCGGCGGCGGCGACCTGTTCGGTCTCGTCACGGAGATGGAGCGTGCGCAGCCCGGTCGCGGCGAACGGCAGCGGCCCGCTCGACAGCGACAGCGCGAGACGCGTGCCATCGGCGCGGCACAGCGCGTGCGCGGTCGGGGTGTCGCCGGACAGGTCGGGCAGGCCGGGAAGCAGGTCCGCGAGCCGCAGGCGTCCGGTATCGGGGTCGGTGATCCCCAGGATGCCGCGCGCGCTCCGGTTGATCGCGAGCACGTCGCCCGCCGCGTCGACGATGATCATCGCCGCGGGGGTGGTGTTGAAGATCGAGTGGAGACAGAGTTCGCGCTGGTGCGACCGGCGCTGCGCGAGGCCGGCGCGCTGGCGCAGAAGGGTCATGCGACCGCCGAACAGCGCGAGGACGATCGCAAAACCGGTCACGACCAGCGTGTTCAGCGGCGTCACGAGCGGATGGTGCGCGCTGAACACCAGCGCGGTGGGGATCGTCGTCGCGGCGCCCACGCACGCGGTCAGCGCACCCCCCAGGACGGCGCCGATCGCGATCGCCGCCAGCGCGAAGGTGAAGGGCAGGTCGATCCCGAACAGGTGGCGGCCGACCGCCGTGGCGACCAGCGCGGCGCTACCGAAACCGACGCCCTGCAGCAGGTTCCAGCGCCAGTCGGACGCGGTCTCCTGCTGGTCGACGATGGCCCATAGCCGCTGCACGATCGCTCCAAATTCGAATCCGCCGGAAAGAACCAAAATGCTACGCTTTCCGCATAGGGGTTTCCAGACACCGGCCGGGGTCTTCGTGCAGTGCAACCGTCTCAAATTGAAGCAAAGCCGGTGTGACGGTCATGGTGTGCCAAGCCTGAACAGACTGTCTGGGGTCCGTATCCGTACGGACTTGCCTAAGACCCGGCGTGGTCGCAGCCTCGGCCAATGGTCTAGGCAGCTTTGGTAAGATTATCGCGTAATATTACAAAAACATCCAATGGAGGGGCGTCATGAATGAGCAGATCATTCGCAATGATGAATTGGATAGATCCAACGCTATTGTCGCAAGCAATGCCGAAATATTCCGCTACGCCATATCGAGCATTCTCAGCCAGCAGCATCTAGCCGATACGGTTCTGACGACATCGAACTGGAGCAGCGTCCAGGCGCATCTCCTGAGGGCGCACTGCACCAAGCTCGCCGTCATCAATACCGATGTTCTGAACGGCCAGGGTCACGGGATGATGCGCCGGCTGCGCCTGTCCTACCCGCACCTTCGGATCATCGTCGTCGGGCAGACGCGCGAGCGGATGAAGATCCTGTCGCTGATCAGCGCGGGCGCGCACGCCTATATCCTCGAATCCATGCCGATGGACGAGATCGCCAAGGCGGTACGGATGGTCGCCGCGGGCCATATCTACCTGCCCGACATGGTCGGCGACCTGTCGGCGCCCGAACCGGACTCGGTGCGGGCCGAGGGCGCGCTCACCCGGCGGCAGCAACAGGTGCTGCAACTGCTCGTCGGGGGCGCGTCGAACAAGGAGATCGCGCATGCGCTGAACCTCGCCGAGGGGACGATCAAGGTGCATCTGTCGGGGCTGTTCAAGGCGCTCGGGGTGCACAACCGAACCGGTGCGGTCGCGTCGGTGCATGCGCAGGCCTATTGAGCCGGCCTGCAGCCATGCCGCGCGGCGGCCCGCCCGGGCCCCGCATCGTCCATGGTCTTAGACCGAGCGGCCTACTTGATCCTGCAGCAGCGTCTGGCACCTAAATACCGGGAAATCGGGCAGATATTGCGCTGCGCGAACGTCATGGGGATAGTCGATGGAGCGCCGGGACTTTCTGAAGATTGGGGCCGGCGCGACGACGGTGGCGCTCGCCGCGACGGCGCAGCAGATGATCACGCCGACCGACACGCCGCTCAGCAGCCCGGCGCCGACGCCGATGTCGCTATCGGGCTCGTCCGATCTTGCGCAGTCGCTCCGGCTGGTCATCGAGCCGGTCGAGAAGGAGATGATCGACGGCAAGATCGTCTACATGGTGTTCTATTTCCACGAGAGCGGCCAGCCACAGCCGGTGTTGCGGTACCGCGAGGGCGAACCCGTCGCGCTCAGCGTCACGAACAACGACCTCGTCCCGCACGGTTTTGCGATCACCGGCATCCCGCAGGCGACCGTGCCCGAAATCCCCCCCGGCCAGACGCGGCAGGTGCCGGATTTCGTCGCGCCGGTCGGCGGCTCCTATCTCTATCATGATCCGTATGAGCCGCCGCTCAACCGCATCCTCGGGCTGCACGGCGCCTTCATCGTCGACCCTGCGCTGGGCACGACGGTTGCGGGCTCGGCGACGCCGTTCAGCCGCGCGATGCACACGCCGCAGATCGCCGCGGTGTTCGATGCGTTCGGGCGGCACCCGCGGTTTCCCGGCGAGCGGTGGAAGGCGGGGGATCCGGCCCGCGACAAGCTGTGGCTGTTCTCGCAGACCGATTCGGCGATCAACGCGCGCGTGGCGGCGGGGTATCGGATATCAGGCCAGGCGCTGATCGATGCGTTCCTGCCCGATTATTTCCACATCAACGGCCTGAGCGGGTTCGATACCGCGGTCCACGACACCACGGCCAGCGTCGACAGGGCGGCCGCGCAGGCGATCGAGCCGGTCGGGAAGCAGGGGCAACCGACCTTGCTCCGGGTGATGAATGCCGGGCTGTGCACCCATTCGGCGCACATCCACGGCAATCACCTGTTCGAATGTACCGAGGCGGACGCGAGCGGCGTCCCCTATTGCGAGACCAACGTCTATGAACGCGACGTGTGGATCATGCGGCCGATGGACCGCAAGGACATGATCCTGCCGTTCGAGCGGCCGCCCGACGTGCCGGTCTGGCCGCCGAGGGAGGAGCCGTTCCCGCTGAAATACGTCATGCACTGCCACACCGAGATGTCGCAGACCGCGGGCGGGGGCAATTATCCGCAGGGACTGGTCACGCACTGGACGATGACCAGCCCGATCTACGCCTTCTGATCCGGTCGAGACGATGGGGAATGACCATGGGCGATGAGAGTATCAGTCCGTCGGGGATCGACTGGACCAAGACCGCGGCACAGGGCGTCACCAATTTCCAGACGTTCGGCTGCAACGTCTTCAAGGCGAGCCTGCCGACGCCCGACCGGCTGACGCCCGACATCAGCTTCGTCCGGCAGGTGACGACCAGCGGCAATCTGGTCGCGCCCGACGGGGTACGGCTGCGCTACTGGGCGTTCGAGGATCCGGCGAGCGGCGTCAAATCGCCCTATCCCTCGCCGCTGATGCGCGTGCGGCAGGGGCAGATCGTGCATGTCACTTTGCTCACCGCCAAGCATGCGCACACGATCCATCATCACGGGATCGAGCCGACGACGATGCATGACGGCGTCGGGCATGTGTCGTTCGAGGTGGCGAACCAGTTCACCTATCAGTGGAAAGCGTCGAGCCCCGGCACCTTCTTCTATCACTGCCACCGCAACACCCCGCTGCATTTCGAGATGGGGATGTTCGGCGGGCTGATCGTCGATCCGCCGGAGGGGCCCGGCTATCTCTATTCGTCGCCGATGGCGAATGCGCCGTACCAGCGCTATCAGGTCGAGCGGCTCTGGGTGTGCGACGACATGGATGCGCGCTGGCACAATGTGCTGAGCAACAACCATGATGCGGGCATGTGCGGGGAGAATGTCGGGTTGAACCGGTTCGAGCCCAAATATTTCCTGATCAACGGTGTGTTCCCGACCAAGACGATGACCGATCAGCGGGTCGCGGCCAAGGCGCGGGTCGGCGACACGATCCTGATCCGGCTGCTCAACGCGAGCTACTCGATCCTTCGGGTGACGTTCCAGGTGCCGGTGACCTGCGTGTCGTGCGACGGGCACCGGCTGGGCAAGGAAAACTGGAATGCGCCGATCGTCTTTCCCGCGGGCACGCCGATCGAGCTGACCAGCGCCGCTCGGCTCGATTTCCTGATCACCGCGACTCAGCGCGGCGCGATCAACGCAACGATCGAATATCTCCACTGGATCACCCGCCGCGTCCAGGACAATGGCCGCGGCGTGGCCAAGACGCAGATTGTCGTATCATGACCACACCCCCGACCCGATCCGCCCCCCCGTCCGCCTCCCCGTCCGCACGTCCCGGCCATGCGACGCATGCGGCAATGCCCACGCAGCTGGGCGGGGCGTTCGACTTTTCCGATGTCGCAGGCCGCCCGATCGGTGCGGCGGACTTTCGCGATAAATGGACGCTGCTGTTCTTCGGGTACAGCCGCTGCCGCGCGAGCTGCCCGATGGCCATTCCGCGGATGGTGCAGACGGCGGAACGGCTGCGCCAGTCGGGGATCGCGGCGCGTGCGCTGTTCGTCGACATCGACGTGCCGCCGCTCGGCGTGGTGCGATTCCGCCGGCCGGGCGCGGCGGCGGCGATGGCGCTGCAGGCGCCGCCGCATCACGGCCATGGCGAACTCGACCGCATCGCCGCGATGCGCGCGCTGGCCAAGAAGTTCGACGGGCGGCTGGTCGTGGCGACCGGCACGCGCGCGCAGCTGAACGCCGCGACGCAGGCGTTCAACGTCGCGCGTGAACATATCCCGCCAAGGCCCGGCGAGATGGGGCACAGCATCAACCATTCCTCGCTCATCTATGTCCTCGCGCCCGACACGCGTGTCGCGGGCTATGCGATGCACGACCAGCCCTCGGTCGCGCTCGAGGACATGATCCGTCATCTGGCACGCCGCCGGGGCTGACCCGGCGGCTTTCGTGTCCAGTATCGTCTCGACCGGCCGATTTGCTCGCCGGATCGGGACCCCGCCGCCGGAAAGAGCCCCCCCTCACTGGCGGCGGGGTAGCGCCGCGCGTGGCCCCGCTCGACCTCGCACAGACCGGGATTCGATGCGTGTTCGGGTCCATCGCCAGGCGGCGCGGCCGCGAACCCGGCCGTTCGGCCTAGGACAGGGCCTAGGCTGCCAAGGGCCGGCGTAAGTCCTTCACGCGGCTTATAGAATCGGACGAGGAATGGAACGGTGCCGTCACGACGTGCGCCGGTTCTCGATCACGACCCGATCACGATCGCTCGAGGCGTTTCACGTTTCGTCATTCAGAGGGGAAATTGCATCATGTCTGGTGACTTCACCGTCGATCTGGGAGACCTGAACTTCATCCTGGCGCAGATCAGGATCAGCGAGCGCAATGCCGCTGGCGAGTCGCTCGCGGATATCCTGGGCCCCCAGGCGCAATTGATCCCCTATGGTCTGCGGACCGTCGATGGCAGCTACAACAACCTGCTGCCCGGCAATGCGGTGCTGGGCGCGGCGGACCAGCTGCTGCCGCGGCTGACGACGCCGGTGTTCCGCAACCTGAACGACGGCGCGACGTTCGGCACCGGGCCCGGCGGGCCGGTCCTGACCAACACCGATTATGGCACGCCGGGCAGCGTGGTCGATGCCGATCCGCGGCTGATCAGCAACCTGATCGCCGACATGACCAACACCAATCCTGCGGCGATCGCCGCCTGGTACGTCAACGCGCATGCGCAGGCGGCCTATGCCGATGCGCATGGCGGTGACGCGCCGCCCGATGGCTATATCCCGACCAACGAGGAACTGGCGTCGATCCCGAACCTGTCGCCGGACATCGGCCTGTCGCCGTCGTTCAACGCCTGGATGACGTTCTTCGGCCAGTTCTTCGATCATGGGCTCGACCTGATCACCAAGGGCGGCAACGGCACGGTGCTGATCCCGCTCCAGCCCGACGATCCGCTCTATGTGCCCGGCGGCCCCAACTTCATGCCGCTGACCCGGTCGACGCAATATGACGCCAACGGCAACCCGGTCGTCGGCGGGACCGAGACGGTCAACACGACGACGCCGTTCATCGACCAGAACCAGACCTATACCTCGCATGCATCGCATCAGGTGTTCCTGCGCGAATACAAGTTCTCGGTCGATTCGGACGGCGACGGGGTCAAGGATTCGCATGCGATCTCGACCGGGCGGCTGCTCGACGGCGCGATCGGCGGGATGGCGAACTGGGCCGAGACCAAGGCGCAGGCGCTGACGATGCTGGGCATCCGGCTCGACGATTACGACGTGCACAATGTGCCGCTGCTGCTGACCGACGCGTACGGCCGGTTCATCCCCGGCGCGAACGGCTATGCGCAGATCATGCTGAAGGACGGCACGCTGCTCGAGGGGACGGCCGAGGGCGTCGCGGTGCCGGCGAACGCCTATTTCACCGGCCACGCGTTCCTCAACGACATCGCGCATCATGCCGAGCCGGTGCTGGTCGACCTCGATCACAATCCGGCGACGCCCGCGGTGCGGCAGACCGCCGATACCGACCTGCTCGACTTTAATGGCGACGGCATGTCCGACGAGGCCGACCTGGTCGCGGGCGAGGGGCGGATCGTCGATGTGGATGGCGACCACGCGATCACGCTCGACGACCTGCGTGACGTCAATCTGGACGGCGTGATCAACGCGCGTGACCTGATCGCCGACGACAACAACCCGCTGACCTATGACAGCGAGATGCTCGACGCGCATTTCGTCACGGGCGATGGCCGCGGCAACGAGAATATCGGGCTGACCGCGGTCCACACGGTCTTCCATTCCGAGCACAACCGCGTGGTCGAGGCGGACAAGCTGACGATCATCGCATCGGGTGACCTTGCCATCGTCAACGAATGGCTGCGGCCCGCCGCGGACGGCACGCGCAGCGCGATCACGCAGGCGGAGCTCGATGCGATCGAGGCGCTGACCGGGACGGCGAAGACGCAGGCGATCGCCGCGCTCGACTGGGATGGCGAGAGGCTGTTCCAGGCGGGGCGGTTCAGCACCGAGATGCAGTATCAGCATCTGGTGTTCGAGGAATTCGCGCGCCGGATCCAGCCCAATATCGATCCGTTCATCTTCAGCAATACCGCCGACATCGACCCCGCGATCACCGCCGAGTTCGCGCACGCCGTGTACCGGTTCGGCCATTCGATGCTGACCGACACGATCGAGATCACCGACCCGACGCTGTCGACGCAATCGCTGAGCCTGGTCGAGGCGTTCCTGAACCCGCAGGCCTTTGCGGAAGCGGGTCTGGATCCCGTCACCGGCGAGGAGGATGCCGAAATCGCCGCCGGCGCGATCATCCGCGGGATGACGCGCGTCGAGGGGAGCGAGATCGACGAGTTCGTGCCCGATTCGCTGCGCAATTTCCTCGTCGGGCTGCCGCTCGACCTCGCCGCGCTCAACATCGCGCGCGGCCGCGATGCCGGCGTCGCGGCGTTCAACGTGGTGCGTGCGGAGCTCTATGCCTCGACCAACGAGTCGCAGCTGAAGCCCTATACGAGCTGGTTCGACTTCGCGCAGAACATCAAGAACCCGCTGTCGATCGTCAATTTCATCGCCGCTTATGGCACGCATCCGCTGATCACCGGCGAGACGACGCTGGAGGGCAAGCGCGCCGCCGCGACCCTGCTGGTGATGGGCGGCGCGGATATCGTCGTCCATGCGAATGCCGCGATGGGCGTCGAGGAGCATGTGCTGCAGGCCCCGGCCGATCGGCTCAACTTCCTGCAGAGCAAGGGCAACTGGGCGCCCAGCATCGTCGACGGAGTCGATAGCCACGAAACCGGGCTGAACCTGGTCGATCTGTGGATCGGCGGTCTGGCCGAGGAGAAGATGGAATTCGGCGGGATGCTGGGTTCGACGTTCAACTATGTGTTCGAACACCAGCTCGAAAGCCTGCAGAACGGCGACCGCTTCTATTATCTCAGCCGTACGCAGGGCATGAACATGCTCAACGAGCTGGAGAAGAGCAGCTTCGCCGATCTCGTGATGCGCAATTCCGACCTGGGCGACGTGCATTCGACGCATGTCGACGGCCAGATCTTCAACACCGCGGACTATATCCTCGAACTCGATCCGCTGACGCCGCAGGTCACCAATATCGGCGAGGACGGCACGTATCTGGCGGGCGGCACGTTCGATCCGGTCTGGGAGGACAGTTTTCAGCAGGCGTTCGATCCCAAGGTGGATCGGATCGCCCCGGGCGAGGACGTCGACGGCGACGGCCATGACGATGGCGGGATGCTCAAATATAGCGGCGGCGAGCATGTCGTGCTCGGCGGGACCGAGGGCAATGACCGGCTATATGGCGACAAGGGCATCGATACGCTGTGGGGCGATGGCGGCGACGATTACCTGAACGCGGGCACGGAGTCCGATCAGGTCTATGCCGGTGACGGCGACGACATCATCGAGGATCCGTTCGGCGACGATTTCCTGCGCGGTGGCGAGGGCAATGACGTCGTCAGCGGCGGCTCTGGGCTCGACATCATGTTCGGTGGCGGCGGCCAGGACTTCATGGTCGGCGGCACCGACGCGAAGGAGATGTTCGCCGGCCGCGGCAACGACTTCCTGCTGGGCGGCAGCGGCAGCGACGGTCTGATGGGCAATGAAGGCGACGACTGGATCGAGGGCGGCGACGGCTTCGACAGCGTGACGGGCGAGAATTCGAACCTGTTCTTCAACAGCCCGATCATCGGCAACGACATCCTGAACGGCGGCGGCAACGACACCGATTATGACGGGGAGAGCGGCGACGACATCATGATCCAGGGGGCGGGGATCCAGCGCAACAACGGCATGGCCGGGTTCGACTGGGTCATCCACCAGGGTGACACGACCGCCGCCAATTCGGATCTGGGGCTGAGTGCCGCGGTCAACCAGCAGGCGTTCACGCTGCGCGACCGCAACGACCTGGTCGAGGCGCTGTCGGGCTGGAAATATGCCGACACGCTGACCGGCCGGCAGATCCCGCTCGGGCTCGTCAGCACGGGCGCCAATTTCCCGGATCTGCTCGGCGACGACAATCCCCGGATCCTCGGCAACAACCTGTACGAGGACGGCGTGCGGCTCATCACCGGGCTGCGCGAGCTGCTGAGCTTCAAGACCTGGGATGCGAACGATGCCGATGCGCTGGTGATGGACGGCAGCACGACCGACGACCTGCTGATCGGCGGCGGCGGTGCGGACGTCATCAAGGGGCGCGCGGGCAACGACGTCATCGACGGCGACGCCTATATGCACGTCTTCATCAGCGTGCGCGAAAACAAGGACGGGTCGGGTGCCGAGCTGTTCCGCGCGGATTCGCTGACGGAGATCCAGGCGCGGCTGCTGAACGGGACGATCAACCCCGGCCAGCTCGTCGCGTCGCGCGAGATCGTCTACCGCGAGACCGTCAACGGCTATGCCACGGGTGCGGCGACGATCGGGTCGGGGATGGATACCGCGGTCTATATCGGCAACCGCTCCAACTTCACGATCACGCTGCGGCCCGACGGGCGGGTCAGCGTCGTCGACAATATCGGCGACGAGGGCAGCGACATGCTGCGCAATGTCGAGCGGATCCAGTTCGCCGACAGCGTCGCCGAGATCAACCGCCAGCATGTCGGCACCTTCGGAATCGACAATGTGACGCCGCAGCTCGATCAGGTGCTGACCGTCACGGCGGGCAGTTTCATCGATTATGACGGCACGACGAGCTTTGCGCGGCAGTGGCAGCGTCAAGTCGAAGGGACGTGGGTCGATATCGCGGGGGCGACCGGCGACACGTACAAGGTCACGGTCGACGATATCGGCCAGCCGCTGCGCGTCGCGACCAACTATACCGACAATCGCGGGTTCAGCACGCAGGGGACGAACCAGCCGGAATCGGTGGTCTATTCCGACGCGACGATGGCGGTGGCGATCCCCGATTACGCGATCCTCGGAGACGAGGAGGCCAACGCGCTCACCGGCACGGAGGACGCCGACCTCGTCTTTGCGCGCGGCGGCGATGACACGCTGGTAGGGCTCGACGGGGACGACCGTCTGTTCGGCGAAGACGGAAACGACAGCCTCGACGGCGGGGCCGGGGCCGACCGGATGGCGGGGGGGCTGGGCGACGACACCTATGTCGTCGATGACGGCGGCGACACGGTCGTCGAGGGCAGCTTGGGCGGCACCGACACGGTGACCAGCAGCATCAGCTACACGCTGGGCACCGAGGTCGAGAATCTGGTGCTCGGCGGCTCCGCGGGGATCAGCGGTACCGGCAATGCGGGCAACAACGTGCTGACCGGCAACGGCGCCGCCAACACGCTGACGGGGCTCGCGGGCGCCGATTTCCTCGACGGGGGAGCGGGCGCCGACACCATGGCGGGCGGGCTGGGGGACGACACCTATGTCGTCGACAGCACGGGCGATGTCGTCAGCGAAAGCGGGGGTGACGGGACCGACACCGTCATCAGCAGCATCGCCTACACGCTCGCGACGGGGCTGGAAAACGTCACGCTGACCGGGATCGCGGCACTGAACGCCACCGGAAACGCGGTCGCGAACATCGTCACCGGCAATGACGGGGACAATAGTCTGGCGGGGCTCGCGGGGGACGACCGGCTGACCGGCGGCGGCGGCAACGACCGGCTGGACGGCGGGACCGGTGCGGACGCGATGGCGGGTGGGCTCGGCAACGACACCTATACGGTCGATAATGTCGGTGACGTCGTCGACGAGACAGGCGGCGACGGCGTCGATCTGGTCAACAGCAGCGTGAGCTTCGCGCTCGCGGGCGGCGTGGACAACCTCACGCTGACGGGCAGTGCGGCGATCAACGCGACGGGCAACGCCGATGCGAACGTCCTGACGGGCAATGCCGGGGTGAACCGGCTGACCGGGCTGGACGGCGCGGATACGTTGCGCGGGCTGGCCGGCAACGACCAGCTGTTCGGCGGGGGCGGGGCGGACGACCTCGACGGTGGTACCGGCGCGGACAGCCTGTCCGGCGGCACGGGCGACGACATCTATACCGTCGACAATGTCGGCGACGTCGTCGACGAAACCGACGGTGACGGCGTCGACCTGGTCAAGAGCAGCGTGACCTTCACGCTCGCCGCCGGTGTCGAGAATCTGACGCTGACGGGGAGCGGTTCGCCCAGCGCGACGGGCAACGCCGCCGCCAACATCCTGACGGGCAATGGTGCGGCGAACACGCTGACGGGTCTCGACGGCGACGACACGCTGATCGGGCTGTCGGGCAACGACCGGCTGAACGGCGGTGCGGGCGCGGACATCCTGAACGGGGGCACCGGCTCGGACATCATGACGGGCGGCGACGGCGACGATCTCTATAGCGTCGACACGACCGGCGACATCGTCGACGAGACCGCCAGCGACGGTATCGACACCGTCACCAGCAGCATCACCTACACGCTCGGCACCGGCGTCGAACGCCTCACCCTGACCGGGACGGGGGGAATCGCGGGGCGGGGCAATGCCGCCGACAACGTCATCACCGGCAATGACGGCGCCAACGCGCTGTCGGGCTTTGCCGGCAACGACCAGCTGTTCGGCGGCGCGGGCACGGATACGCTCGACGGCGGCACGGGCCAGGACGTGATGTCCGGCGGGCGCGGCAACGACAGCTATGTCGTCGACGATATCGGCGACGTCGTCGACGAGACCGGCGGCGACGGCCTCGATACGGTCACCAGCAGCGTGTCCTTCACGCTGGGGGCCGGGGTCGAGCGTCTGACGTTGAGCGGGGTGGCGGCGATCGATGCGACGGGCAGCGCGGATGCCAATATCCTGACGGGCAATGCCGGCGTCAACATCCTGTCGGGGATGGAGGGGGCCGACACGCTGCGCGGCATGGCCGGCGACGACCGGCTGTTCGGCGGCGCCGGGGCGGACACGCTCGACGGGGGCACCGGCGCGGACGTGATGGCGGGTGGCCTGGGCGACGATATCTACATCGTCGACACTCTGGGGGACAGCGTCGACGAGACCGACGGGGACGGCGTCGATCTCGTCACCAGCAGCATCACCTTCACGCTGGCCGACGGGCTCGAAAACCTGACGCTGACGGGCACTTCCGGGGTGCACGGCAACGGCAATGCCGGCGCGAACGCACTGACGGGCAATAGCGCGGGCAATATCCTGTCCGGGTTCGACGGCGACGACCTGTTGCAGGGGCTGGGGGGCAATGACCAGCTGCTGGGCGGCGCGGGGCAGGACCGGCTCGTCGGCGGCACGGGCAGCGACCGGCTGACCGGGGGCACGGGCGACGACGTGTTCGTGTTCGTGACCGGGCAGGGCAATGACACGGTGGTCGATTTCGACTTCGATGCGGCCGGGGGACAGGACCTGCTCGATGTTTCGGGTTGCGGCATCACCGCCGCCAATTTCGGGGCACAGGTGCTGATTTCGCAGGTCGGCGTCAACACGGTGATCACGATCGGCACGCAGACGATCACGCTCACCGGGGTGAACGCGACGACGATCGACCACAGCGATTTCGGGTTCTGATCGATGATGCAGATGTTCGAGGACCGGCTGCCACTGCCGGTACGTGACGCGGTCAGGCAGTGCCGGTCGCATGTGGTGGCCGCTCTGCTGTTCAGTGCGCTGGTCAACATCCTGTACCTCGCACCGACGCTGTACATGATGCAGGTCTATGACCGGGTGGTGCCGACCGGGGGCGTCGTCACCTTGGTGATCCTGACGCTCGTGCTCGGCGCGGCGATCGCCACGATCGGGGTGCTCGAGGCCCTGCGGTCGCGGCTGATGGTCAAGGTGTCGCTGCGGCTCGACCAGCGTGTGTCGCGGGCGATCCTGGCGCGGCTGATCGAGCGCGGCCACACCCGGCAGCGCGACCCGACGACCGCACAGGCGATGCGCGAGTTCGACACGCTGCGGCAGGTGATCACCGCGCCGACGCTGGTCGGGATCTTCGATGCGCCCTGGACGCCGATCTATGTCCTGGCAGCGGTGCTGATCCATCCGCTGCTGGGGCTGTTCATCATCGCCGCGGGCGCGTGCCTCGCGGTGCTGACATGGATGTCCGAGCGGGGGACGCGCGGGCTGATGACCGTCGCGCACACCGCCAATGCCCGGTCGGCGATCGTCCAGGAGGATATCGCCCAGCAGGCCGAGCTCGTCCGCGCGCTGGGCATGGGCCGGGCGATGGTCGACCGGCAGATCACCGAACGCAGCGACGGGCAGGCAGCGCTGGCCGCGGCGCAGATGGCGACCGCGCGCTATGCCGCGATCGCCAAGTTCATGCGGCTGTTCCTCCAGTCGCTGGCGCTGGGGCTCGCCGCGATCCTCGCGGTCCAGCGGCAGATCTCGGTCGGATCGATCATCGCCGCATCGGTGCTGCTCAGCCGTGCGTTGCAGCCGGTCGAGCTGCTGATCGGCGGTTGGTCGAACCTGCAGAACGCGAACGAGGCGCTGAAATCGCTGAAGCAGTTGTTCGACACGGACGCGGCGGCGGCGCCCGCGACCGTCCTGCCGGCGCCGCTCGGCCGGATCACCGCGCGCAAGATCACCACGCGCAGCGGCGATGGCGCGGCGATGCTGCTCAAGGGCGTGAGCTTCGACCTGCAGGCGGGGCAGATGCTGGGCATCGTCGGCGCGTCGGGGGCGGGCAAGACGACGCTGATCCGCATCCTCGCCGGGGGTATCGCGCCCGAATCCGGACAGGTGCTGCTCGACGGCGCGGACTCGATCCTCTGGGATGCGCAGCGGCTCGCGCGGTACCGCGGTTATGTGCCGCAGGAGCCCGGCTTCCTGACGGGCACGGTGGCGCAGAACATCGCCCGGTTCGCCGATCCGAACGCGGTGGACCCGGTCTCGTTCGACCGGCGGGTGATCGACGCGGCCAAGGTCGCGGGGTGTCACGCGCTGATCCTGTCGCTGCCCGGTGGCTATGACTGTCCGATCGGGCGCGGCGGGCTGGCGCTGTCGGCGGGGCAGCGGCAGCGGATCGCGCTGGCGCGGGCGATGTTCGACGACCCGCCGATCCTTCTGCTCGACGAACCCAATGCCGCGCTGGACGCGGAGGGCGAGGCGGCGCTGATGCGCGCGCTGGAGACCAGTCGCCAGCGCGGCGCGACGATCGTGATCGCGGCGCATCGCACCAGCGTGCTGGCCGCCGCGGATCGGCTGCTCGTCCTCAACGCCGGGTCGGTCGACTGCGAAGGTCCGGCCGAGGAGGTTCTGGCCGAGCTGGCGCGCCGCGCCGGCGGAAGCCGCGGCAATGTCGTCGGACTGAAGGGGGCGGTGTCATGACCATGATCGACGATTCGGCGCGGGTGGAGATCCGGCGCGGCCTGCGCGTCGCGGCGCTGTTCTTCATCGGGCTGCTGGGGGGCGCGTCGATGATGCCGCTCGACGCCGGCGTCTATGCCCGCGGCGCGGTGATCGTGTCGGGCAAGCGGCAGGCGGTGCAGAATCGCGACGGCGGCATCGTCACGGCATTGCGCGCCGTCGAAGGCCAGAAGGTCGCCCGCGGGCAGGTGCTTCTGGAGATCGCGTCGGCGGACCTGCATGCGCTCGAACGCGGGATGACCGCCGAGCTGATGATGCTGTTCGCGCAGCGCGAACGCCTGCTCGCCGAACGCGACCGGCGCGCGGTGATGGCCGAGCCGGTCGAATTCCGCACGCTGCCGGCGGCGGACCGGGTGCTGGCGGAGGATGCGCTGCGTGGGCAGCGGTTGCTGCTGGCGGCGCGGCTGCGGACTGCGCAGACCGAGAAGGCGGTGTGGATGCGGCGCGCCCACGCCAATGCCGAACAGATTGGCGGGTTCGGGGAGCAGATCACGGCGAACCGCCGGCAACGCGCGCTGCTCGACGACGAGCTGACGGGGATGCGGGTCATCGCCGCCAAAGGCTTTGCCTCGATCAACCGGATCCGCGCGCTCGAGCGTACGCAGGCCGCGCTCGACGGGGAGCATGGCGCGCTGGGGGCACAGATCCTCCAGACGCGCGATGCGATCGGCGAAGCCGAACTCTCGGCCGCGGGCGTCGATCGCCGCCAGATCGAGGAGGTGGAGGGCAGCCTGCGCGATCTGCTGGTGCGGATGAACGAGCTGCAACCCAAATTGCTCGCGGCGCGCGAACAGCTCGCCCGTTCGATGGTGCGCGCGCCGGTGGCCGGCACGATCGTCGGCCCGACGATCTACACCATCGGCGGGGTGGTCTCGCCAGGGCAGACGCTGATGGAGATCGTGCCCGATCGCAGGGCGCTGGTGATCGAGGTGCAGGTCTCGCCCGACGATGCCGACGACATGCGCCCCGGCCAGACGACGCAGGTCCGCTTCACCGGATTCCACGACCGCGCGATGCCCGCGCTCGACGCCCGGATCGACACGGTGTCGGCGGACAGCTTCACCGAGGAGCGGACCGGCAACCGCTTCTTCCGGGCGGAGGCGTCGTTGCTGCCGGAAAGCTATCGGACGCTCGTCGCGCTCAAGGGGCCCGGCGCACTGACGCCGGGCATGCCCGCCGAGATCCTCGTCCCGCTCCGGAAACGGTCCGCGCTCGACTATCTGATCGGCCCGTTGAAAGAGAGCCTGTGGCGCGGCGGTCGTGAAGCCTGAGTGAGTGCGGGGTCAGGCGGCCAGCCCGTTCGCCTCGACATGCGCCGCGATGTCGCCGGCGGTGGTCCACCAGATGCGCGGATCGTTCGCCGCGCGGAGTTCGGTCAGTACGCGGGCCAGTGCGGGGACGCGGTGTGCCTGTCCCATGATATAGGGGTGGAGCGCGATGCCCAGGACGAGCGGACGCCGGTCGCATTCGGACAGCAGCTGTTCGACGCCGTCGCGGATCATGGCGGCGAACGTCGCCGCCTCCTGCTTGCGCGCGATGATCGCGGGCAGGTCGTTGATTTCCTGCGAATAGGGAATCGAGAGCAGTCCGCCATGAGAGGTGGCGAGCCGGGTCGGCTGGTCGTCATGTGCCCAGTCGAGGACATAACGATAGCCATTTTCGGCGAGCAGGTCCGGCGTGGCGTCGCTCTCCGAGATCCACGGCCCCAGCCAGCCGGTGGGACGCACCCCGAGTGTCGCCAGCCGCTCGGTCACGTCGGCGATCATCCGGGTCTCGTGCGGGTGCGCAAGGGATCCTTGCGCGGTCGCGTTGGTGCCGCCATGCGCCGCGATCTCGTCGCCGCGGTCCCGGCACGCCTCGGCCAGCCCGGGGCAGCGATCGAGGACGTCGGCATTGAGCAGCGCGGTGGTGCGCAGGCCCAGCCGGTCGAACAGGTCGAAAAAGCGCCACGCCCCGACCCGGTTGCCATAATCGCGCCAGGCATAGTTCATCACGTCCGGGTCGGACTGCGCGGGGGCCAGTTCCGGACCCAGCCCGCCGCCGAAATCGAACACCTCGTAATTCACCCCGAAATAGATGGCGAGGCGGCGGCCGTCGGGCCAGTCATAGTCCGGGCGGTCGACGATCGGGCGATAGGCGTAGCGGCCATGGTGCGAGATGCTCATCGCGCTGGAACGCGTGGGTCGCGGGATAGAAACGCCATAATGCAGATACTTATCGAATCCATGATCGCGGCCGGAGCGAGCGAACCGTCGGCTCCGACCTGCTCAGCCGTCCACAGGGGCGAAACCCTCGACGGTGGCACGGTACAGATCGGCGCGGGCCTGGCTCAGGGCAGCGTCCTGATCGTCGCCCTGGCCGACGACCAGTCCCGCGAGTGCGCGGACCGGGCCGATCCATGCGCCGCTGCCGCGCAGCCTGAGGCGGCGGGTTTCGAACGCGGCGATGGCTTCGTCGGCGAGATCGCGGGCTGCCGTCAGGGCGACGTCGGTCACGACGACGACGAATTCATTGCCGGTCCAGCGGATGATCTCCTCGTCGGGAAACACCCGTCGCAGGTTCGCGACAAAGGCGCTCAGCACATTGTCGCCGACGGCGTGGCCGAAGCGCTGATTGACCCCGGCCAGATCGGCGACGCTGAAGATCATGAGGACATAGCTTCGCGCCTGTTCGGCAAGCTGTGCGAAGATCGGCCGCGCGCCCTCGGACGTCAGCGCGCCAGTGGCTGCGTCGCGCATCGGATCGTGCCGCGCCGTACCGAGCGAGCCAAGGTCGGACTGGAGCCGGGCGACGTCGCGGCGCAGCTCGGCCAGCTCGCGTTCGGCATCGGCCAGCCGGGTCACGAGCAGCGTCGCATCGGGCCAGTTCTCCGCCTCGCTCGCCATCGCGCTGACGTCGTGGCTGAGCGACCGCGTCAGCGTCTGCGCATCGGTGGTCAGCGCGCCAAGCTGGTTCGCGCGTGCAGTGACCGCGCTGTCGCGTTCGGCGGTCGTGTCGCGCTTGATCGCAAGATGGCGTTCGCTGAGCGTTTCGAGTGCGCGTGCGGTCAGCCTCAGACCGCCATCCGTCTCGGCCGCCACGGCGCGCGCCAGGTCCGATCCGGGATCGGCGACCACGGCAAGCGCGAACGTATAGTTTTCAGCCACCGGTGCGAGACGATGTGCCTCGAGAAAGGCGAGCGCGTCGCGCGCCGCACGAAAAGCCTCTGGCATGCTTGTCTCGAACCTTTTTATGTACTGGATTGTACAACGCGGGATCGCGCGCGTCCGTTTCATCCCGCCGCCCCCTAGCGCGAAAGAGCGCGCGATCAATCCTTGCGCGGCGATCGGTTCCGCGTTCGGGGCCGTGTCGATGCGACGGGTGGCGGCTGATCGCGGGCGGCGGCGGCGCGGTTTTTCTTATGATGGGGGGGCATGTTCCGGGATGGGACGGCCCGCCGGCGCCGGTTGTCCGCTATAGAGGGGTATGTTGCGCCAAGGGGAGAGTCCGGTCGTACCGGTTTCAGTCCATTGCCGGAATAGCTGCACCGGGCTGCTGGACGCTGCTGCGCGCATGCTGGGGGTGCTGCGGCGACGGCAAGGTGGTGGCGGTGGCATAGCTGCGGCGGGCGGCATTGCGCACGCGGCGCGGTGCGTGCCGACCGGGTGGCGCTCCGATGGGATGAGCCGCGCATCTCGGCTCTGGTTTCTTCAAACCGCCTATGGCAGAGCCTTGGCCCTGCTGAGCATAAGTCGAGATTGTGGCGGGCAGGGAGCTGGCACTGTGGAAAATACTAAAGTTACCGGCATGCGCGGTGCAGTGTTCGATCGTTTTGGCTCGACCTCGCATCGCCACCAACTGCGCATCGCTCTTTATATCCTGTTGGTGTTTGCTGATCTGCTCGCGGTCGTTGCTGCATTCGAGCTCGGTATATTTGCAAAATATGGCCGTTTTGCTGTAACGTCGCACATGAACGTCGTCATCGTCACGGCGCCGATATACGTGTTGACGGCGTTCAACAATGGCGCCTACTCGATTGACGTGCTGCGCAAGGCCCGGGCCGGCATCATGCGCTCGGCGACGGCGCTTTTACTAGCCTTTTCAAGCTTTTTGTTCATCTCCTACTATTTTCGGGCGGTGCAGGCGGAATCCCGTGGTGTCATCAGCATCGGAATGCTCGGCAGCTTCGTGCTTCTGGCAGTCTTTCGATTGGTCATCGACCGGTTTGTCCGCCTGACGATTGGCGGCAACGTGACCACCGATCTGGTGATCTTGGACGACGTCGAATTCGCCGTGCCTGCACATTGCAAAGTCGTCGAGACACGGGCCGCGAACCTTCGCCCGAACATGCAGGATCCGATGATGCTCGATCGACTCGCGCGCCAATTGCGTGGCGTCGACCGCGTCGTGATCGCCTGCCGGCCCGACAAGGAGCGCGAATGGGCGATGCTGCTGAAGGGCGCGGGCATTCGCGGCGAGATTATTTCGAACGAAATCGACCAGGTCGGCGCGATCGGGCTCGACACTTTCGTCGGGCGGTCGACGCTGGTCGTCGCGGTCGGACCGCTGAGCACGCGTAACCGGATGATCAAGCGGACGTTCGACCTGGCCTTTGCGGTGCCCGCGCTGATCGTCGTGCTGCCGCTGCTGCTGATCACCGCCGCGGCGATCAAGATCGACAGCCGTGGACCGGTCTTCTTCCGGCAGGATCGCGTCGGCCGCGGCAACGCGCTGTTCAAGGTGTTCAAGTTCCGGTCGATGCGGGTCGACCAGTCCGATGCGAGCGGCAGCGTTTCGGCGTCCCGCACCGACGACCGGATCACGCGCGTCGGTCGCGTGATCCGCGCGACCAGCGTCGACGAGCTGCCCCAGCTGCTGAACGTGCTGCTCGGATCGATGAGCATCGTCGGGCCGCGACCGCATGCACTGGGGTCGCTGGCGGGGCAGCAGCTGTTCTGGGAGGTCGATGAACGCTATTGGCACCGTCACGCGCTCAAGCCGGGGATCACCGGTCTTGCGCAGGTGCGCGGATTCCGAGGTGCGACGCATCGCCGCGACGATCTGACGCAGCGCCTTCAGGCCGATCTGGAATATATCCTGGGCTGGTCCGTGTGGCGCGACTTTGGCATTCTCGTGTCTACGGTACGGGTCGTTGTGCACCGCAACGCATTCTAGCGCACCGTAAAACACGTACAAAAAATGCCGCGACAGCAATTTAACATACGCTTTCTTAACCAGCAGTATGGCATGGTGTCGTCATGCCCCTTCACGCACCTCTTGCTAACCTGGCTGACCCCGTATCGCCACATGCGGCGTTTCGTGGCGGCGATCCGCTTTCCGGCGCTACGACGGATTCGTTCGACGGGGCGCGTTCCATCGCAGACCCGCTCGCGGCCGAGCTTCAGGTCGTCGACCCGCGTGCCGCCAACCCGTTGGCCGGCGACCGGATCGATTATGAGAACTGGCTCCTTCCGGTCGAGCCCGCCTCGTTGGGTGAACGCGCGATCCGGGCCGGTTCGACCATCGCCGGCGTGGCGGTCTTCGCCGCGGCGCTCGCTGGTGTCCTTGCCTGGATCATCTAGCGTGCGGGCGGAGATGACGGCGATCGAGCCGGTGGCCGAGCGCCGGCGAAAGCCGAGTCGTGCGGCAATAGCGCGCGCGAGCACGGTCCGAGCGGCCGATGCGCGGGCGATCGACGTCCGTGTCGAGGACCTGTCCGAAGGCGGTTTCCGTTTTTCCAGCGCCAGCGTCCTGCCGGTCGGTGCCCATATCCGCGTCGGCTTGGCCGGTGCGGGGCAGGCGACGGCGCGGATCGCATGGCGCGACGGCGAGGCGCATGGCTGCGCGTTTCAGCCCCTGCTGACGAACGACCAGATCCAGTCGGCCTTCACGCACACGATCTGCGAGACTGCGGTCCTGTCGTTGATCCCCGACAGCGCGGTGGTGCCCATGCCCGCCGCGGGCGCGGCGCTTGCGCCGCCGCAGCGCTTTGCAGCGCCGGTGCGGCTTATCCTGCTGGTCGTGGCCAGCTGCGCATGCTGGGCTCTCGCGACGCTGCTGCTGCGCGGACTTTCATCGTTCTGAACCGACGCTGACGCCGGTGTGGTGGTCTGCGAGGTGCAGCCCTGCTTCGGGGGCATTTGCCAGCCTTGCCGACCCGCTGAACGCACAAGATTTTCAGGATCTTAGCTAATTTTGCGCTAGTCTAGATATTAGTATTGATTATTTATGACCCCTGTCCCATGTTGAGACAAGACGGTTGAAACGACCGCTGAGGAGAGTGTTCATGACTGCGCTTCCCGGCCCGGCTATCCAGGCCCCATCCTATCCAGAAATCCCCTCGGCCGTGCTCGGTCTTATCACTGGCCTCGCTGTCAGCGTTGCGCTCTGGGCACTGATCGTCCTTATGGCGTTTTTCCTGGCCTGATCTCAAGCACATGGGCGGTCGCTATCGCGCGTCCGCCTGTGTCTGACAATCCCGGCCGTCGGATTGCCAAAGTGCTTCGGAGCTTGAGATATGACGGTTCGCCTTCGCCGTAGTGCCGCGGTGATTCTCAGCCCTGAGCGTTCGCCCGACCCGCTTGCAGCAACAGGGCCTGTACGCTCGCGGTAAACTCGGCTTTGGCGATGTGGGCATCGTAATCGATGCCGAGCGACGATACGCTCCTCCTCACCGATCACCTGCGAACAAGCCGTGCGGCACCCCGGCGTTGTCAGCTCCGCGCGCCGCGTTTCCGCAGGACATCTTCATACACATCGGCGAACTGCCGCGCGACGCTGCGCCAGTCATAGGCCAGACTCGCGGCGATGTTGTTCGCGCGGTTCGACTCATAGGCGGCGCTCGCATCGCGGTGCGCGGCTTCGATCCGGGCCGCGCCCGCCTCGACATCGTCAATGTCGAACAGGATGCCGCTGCCGGACGAGCGGACCAGCCGACGGAAGGGCGGGATGTCGCTGACGATCGGGGTCAGGCCAGCGGACAGGCCTTCGACCACGCTCAGCCCGAAGCCTTCATAGCGTGACGCCGAGGCGATATAGCTGGCCTGGCCGATCAACGCTTTGATACCCTCGTCGCTGGGCGAGGGCACGAGCGTGACCGCCCGTTCGGTACCGGTCCGGCGCATATGCTCCTCGATCTGTGCAGGCGTGACGTCGGCCGGGCCGCCCGCGATGATCAGCCGCCAGTCGCCGTGAAGCCGGCCGAGTGCAGCGACGAGGTCGATCAGGCCGGTGATGTTCTTGTTCGAGGAAAAGCGGCCGATATAGATCATCGTCCGCGTCGGCTGCGGAGACCCTGCGCCCTGCCATTTGCCGATGTTGACGCCATTCTCGATCGTCACCGTCTTGCTCGCGGCAATCTCGTTGAACCGGGCGGCGTCGCTTTCGCTCGAGGCGATGATCCGGTCATAGGCGAGCGACGACGCGCGCGTGACGCTGGCGAAATAGGCGAGCTTCAGCCGGCTGGCGAAATCGGTGTGGAAGAAGCCGCCATGCGTCGAGGCGACCATCGGCCGGCGGTGGAGCGGACGGGTGAGCGCCATGCCGTCGAAGAACGAATCGATCGCATGGACATGGACGATGTCCGCCTGGCCGAGATGCTGCAGCACGGTGGGCGCGAGCGGATAGCGCGTCGAGCCGCGGAACGGGATCCGCTGCACAGGCACGCCCTGATAGATGTCGCGCGGCGGCAGCGTCGCGTCGAGACGCGAAAACTGCCGGTCGAGCGTGACCACCGACGTGGTGATTCCGCAGTCGCGCTTGAGCGCGACCGCGAGATTGCTGACGGCGTCTTCCAGCCCGCCAATGGCCGGATAAAATTGACGAACGACGTGAAGAACGTGCATCGGCTTCCCAACGTGATCCAGATTGCCAGCCCCTTTGTCTGATTACGGCCAACCGTCCAGCCCAAAGTCGATGGAGTGTCATGCATGTCCGATAAGCCAGCGCCGGCGCAGTCAAAGCGTTCCCGTGTCGTCATCCTGTCGGCATTTCAGGATTACCGGACGCCCAAGCGCGCCAGCATCCACCAGGTCGCGCATGCGCTGGCGCAGGATGGCTGCGACGTGTCGTTCATCTCGACCCGGTTCAGCCTGATCTCGAAGAAGAAGGGCGATTCGCGCCTGTTCCTGTGGGACCAGGCCAATGCCTGGCACAAGGTGGACGGCGTCAATTGCTATCTCTGGCGGACGCCGCTGCATCCCTTTGCGACCAACAATGCGGTCGCCGATGCGGTGATGGCGAAGCTGTTTCCGCTGTTCGCCAGGCTGCCCAATGCCGATATCGACGGCGCGTTCCAGGCGGCGGACTATATCGTCATCGAATCGAGCGTCGCGGCGATCTTCATCGACCGGATCAAGCGGCTCAACCCGACCGCCAAGATCATCTATTACGCCACTGACCGGCTCGATACCGTCGGCGCGCATCCCTATGTCCGCCGTCATCTGGTGAAGAACGCGCGGCATATCGACCATGTCTGCCTGCGGTCGACCAAGATGGTGTCGGATTTCCTGTGGGCGAAGGATCGCCTGTACCGCGCCGAATTCGGGATCGACCCCGCCGACTTTGAGACCGTCGGGCCGTCGCCCTATACTGCGCAGCGCAATGCCGTAGCGGTCGGGTCGATGCTGTTCGACGAAAGCTTCTTCCATGCGGTCGCGCCGCAGTTTCCCGATGTGCATTTCCACGTGATCGGCTGCGGGAAGAGCTTCAAGGGGCCCGACAACGTGTTCGTCCACAAGGAAATGCCGTTCCGCGCCACGCTGCCCTATATCAAGCATGCGAGCATCGGCATCGCCCCCTACCGGCTGGCGCCGGGGGTCGAGTATCTTGCCGAGTCGAGTCTGAAATTGGGACAATATGAATATCTGCAGATCCCCGCGGTCTGCCCCGATTTCGCGGTCGGGACGAACCCGTTCCGCGCGGGCTATGTGTCGAACGATCCGGCGTCGATGATCGCGGCGACCGAAAAGGCGCTGGCGCTGGCGGGGCAGGTGCCCGCGCGGCATTTCTCGACCTGGACAGAGGTCGCCGACCGCGTGCTTCGTCCCGAAAACTACCCTGACGCCCGCATCGTCGCGGGCTGAATGGGCGGGGCCGGCGCGTCGCCCGCGGGCGCGGGCCGGCCCGCCAACCCTCTCGGATATCGGCGTTTGATCGGTATCGGCACGGATCGCTGGAGCAGCGTACCGGCCCGCCGCATCAGGTGAACCACCTTATTGATGGCCGGCGGTTCATCTTCTAGGAGTTCCGCCGAATATCAATGTCCGTACGACGATCGTAGGGACCAACATCGTCTGAGGGATTATAATGCGCATAGCGATGGTGGGATCGGGTTACGTTGGTTTGGTGTCGGGCGCATGTTTCGCCGATTTCGGACATGACGTGATCTGCATCGACAAGGATGCCGGCAAGATCGCGGCGCTCGAAAACGGCATCATGCCGATCTACGAGCCGGGTCTGGATGCACTGGTGGCGCGTGGCGTCGAGGCCGGGCGGTTGCGCTTCGGGACCGATCTTGCCGCGAGCGTGAAGGGCGTCGACGCGGTCTTCATCGCCGTCGGTACGCCGTCGCGGCGCGGTGACGGTCATGCCGACCTGTCCTATGTCTATGCCGCCGCCGAGGAAATTGCCGGCGCGATCGACGGCTTCACCGCGATCGTCGACAAGTCCACGGTCCCGGTGGGCACTGGCGACGAGGTTGAGCGGATCATCCGCCGGGTCAATCCGAATGCCGACTTCGCAGTCGTGTCGAACCCCGAATTTCTGCGCGAAGGCGCCGCGATCGACGATTTCAAGCGTCCCGACCGCGTCGTGATCGGCAGCGACGACGAAAAGGGTCTTGCGGTCATGCGCGAGATCTATCGTCCGCTCGCCCTCGGTCGTTCGCCGCTCGTCGAGATGAGCCGGCGTGCTGCCGAGCTGACCAAATATGCCGGTAACGCGTTCCTCGCGACCAAGATCACCTTCATCAACGAGATCGCCGATCTGTGCGAGAAGGTCGGCGCGGACGTGCAGGACGTTGCGCGCGGCATCGGCCTCGACAACCGCATCGGCTCCAAGTTCCTGCATGCCGGCCCCGGCTATGGCGGCTCGTGCTTCCCGAAGGACACGCTCGCGCTGCTCAAGACCGCGCAGGATCACGACGCGCCGCAGCGCATCGTCGAGGCGGTCGTCGCGGTGAACGACAATCGCAAGCGCGCAATGGGCCGCAAGGTCATCGCCGCCGTCGGTGGCGACGTTCGCGGCAAGACGATCGCGGTACTCGGCCTGACGTTCAAGCCGAACACCGACGACATGCGCGACAGCCCGGCGATCGCGCTGATCCAGACGCTGCAGGATGCGGGCGCGACGATCAACGTCTATGATCCCGAGGGTCATGAGCAGGCGAAGGCGGTCATCAAGGACGTGACCTATTGCACCGGTCCCTATGAGACGATGGAGGGCGCCGAGGCGCTTGTCATCGTGACCGAATGGGACATCTTCCGCGCGCTCGACTTCAAGCGCGTCAAGTCGCTGCTGGCGTCGCCGGTGCTCGTCGACCTGCGCAACATCTATCCGCGCGATATGGTCGAGAAGGCTGGGCTGACCTATCACGCGGTCGGCCGCTGATCGACCGGGACGGGCGGCGCGCCGAGCGGTGCGCCGCCTGTCTAACTAAGCCAAGGGCCAGTCCGGTTATTCGACCAGGCTGGCATATTGCATATGATCCGGGTCCCGCATGGTGTCGGGAGGGATAACCGCATCGTCCGTATCACTGGTGGCTGGTGTGCCCGCGTCGGCATCGGTCGCCGCTGCAGGCGCTGCCGCTGCCGCAACCGCAATACCGGATTCGCTCGGTCCGGCCCCCGAGCTGACGACGACGATCCCCGCCTGTTCGGGCGCTTCGACCGCGGATCCGCAGGCGGCGAGCATCGCCAGCGCTGCGATGCCGACCATGCCGCGCAGGGCAGCGCCGATGCGGGCAGGTCGACCACCATCACAAAGTGAGCGCGGCAGGACACGGTTCAGGGCATGCGGGCGAGCGGCCGGGGCCGTCGCGGCGGACGCGACGGCGCGATGCGCGTCGTGGATCAGGGGCATTGGAAATTCTCCGTTGGCACCCGATCCTTCACTCGGCCGATGCAAAGGAGGTCTCTTCAAACCTGGTTAGCGGCGGGTTTAGGGTAATGGAGATCCTGTTCTACCATGATCGACCACTGCTGCCGGGGCCGGCGCGTCCGGCCGGCCGGATCAGCGCCCGGGCAGGGATGGGCGCAGCACGTAGATGATATAGCCGACACTGGCCGCAAGCACGAGCACGGCGGGGATCGCATAGCCTTCGTTGCCGAGCCAGTTGCTCAGCGCACAGGCGATCGCTGGCGGCAGATAATGCCACACCGTATCGACCGGCTCATCCTCCATCGAGCGTTGCAGATAGAGCAGCGCCAGGCCCGCAAATACCGCGACGCTCAGCCAATCGTAAATTGTTTCCATGATATACTTCCCAAGCCGCCCGGAACCCGGCCGGCGCCACATTCCGTCAGAGGCGATCCCTATGCCCGGTCCTTCTAGATTTTCTCATCGTCTCGGGCAAATGCAGTATCTTGCCCCCGCTCTCGCGCTGGGACTGTCCTGACGACGACCACGGCGCTGCGGGAGAGGCTGAGCGGGCGCAACGTCGAGGCCTAGCTGGCTGGCGACCACGCAGCTGCGATCGGGAACCAGCCAGCGTCAGGCGGCGCTGCGCAAGGCGGCGAAGATCGACTATGCGAAGGGCTTCGCGCCCAAGGTCAGCCCGACGCCACCTTCTTGAATCGCGCGAGCATCGCCTCGGACAGTCGCATCGGGTCGAGCGGCTCCAGGTCGGGGCGGCCGCCCGGTGGGCTGGTGCGAAGCGTGTCGATGCTCGCGCGCAACGCCGGCGGCGCGAGCGGCGGATCGAACAGCGTGACCCAGCCGCCGGCGATCTCCGCCGCGAGGCTGGGCAGCGTGCCGACCGCCGGGGCGAGCAGCGGGCGGTCGAGCGACAGGGTAACGAGCGCTGTGCCCGAATTGAGCGTCGACGTCTGGTTCATCAGACAGGCGTCGCAGGCGGCAATCGCCGAGGCGAAGCGCATGTCGTCGAGCGGGCCGGTTACGATACGGATCGTCCCGTCGGACCGGTCCGCGACCGCGGTCAGCCGCGCGGCGATGTCGTCATCGCCCGCATCGCCCGCGATGAGCAGCATCTCATCGAGCCGGCGGATCGCGAGGAACGCCTCGGCGGCCTCGACGAGGTTCTTGCTGGGGCGGAGCGACCCGATCATGCCGAGCACCCAGATACCGTCGGGGAGCGCCCAGGCCGCGCGCGCTTCGGCGCGAGGGATCGCCGGATAGTCCTCACGGTAGTGCGGGTGCGGAATGATCGTCCCCGCGACCGCGGCGATCGCCGGATGCGCGGTGCGATAGCGCTCGAGCGAGGCCGCGGACAGGCCGATCAGGTGATCGATCTGACCGAGAAGCCGCGCATGATAGGCGTGCCAGACCCGGTGCCGCCAGCCGGTCAGGTCGCGGTGCGGCGTGACATTGTGCGCGGTCACGACCAGCTTGCCGCCCGATCGACGGATCCCCCGCGCGGCGTTCAGCACGCGCGCGGCCTTGGCTGCGACGATCGCCGGGTTGTTGCTGCCCGAGCCTTCGAAGATCCCCTCGGGCCAGTGAATATGGAAGATGTCCGCGGCGGGGATGCGCCGCATCAGCGGACGGAACGCGGTGATCGAGGCCGCGGGCGCGCGGAACGCGCCGTACATGCGACGGACATAGGGGTTGAGGTCGCTCGGATCACCGGCGGGCCAGGCGAGGATGCGGAGCGGATCAGCCACGGGCCACCGCCGTCCGCGCGAAGCGGATGAGCGCGAGCATGTCGCGGCGGCCGATCACGAACAGCGCCGCAGCATAGACGACCGCGCCGACCGCGACGTGGATGACCAGCGCGAGCAGCGGGGAGGGGACGTCGATCGTCCGGTGCAGCATAAGCAGCGCCCCGACCATCACCGCGGATGCGGCAAGCGAGGGTGCTATGCGGGCAGCATAGGCCATCGGTTTTATCCTCAGCAGGTGGAGGGCCGCGCCGACCGAGAGCGGGTAGAGCAGGACGGCGCGGACGGTGAAGCCGATCGCGAGCGCCTGGAGACCATAGCGCACGACGACGAGGAACAGCGATATGTTGCTGACCGCGTAGATCGAGGTGAGGACCGTCTGCCAGTGCGGCTTGTCCTTCACCAAGATGATCGCCTGGTTATACTGGCCGATCGTCGTCAGATAGGCGGTGCCGGCGATGATCGAGATGATCGGTGCCGCCTCCATCCATTTCGCGCCGAGCGCGACGCGCACGACCAGGTCGCTGACCGCGATGAGCGACAGGAACATCGGCGCGGTGATGGCGGTGGTGAAGGATACCGCGTTCAGAAACGCGCCGCGGAGCCGTTCCTCATCGTCGCGAAGCCCGGCAAAGGTCGGCAGCGCGACGCGCGACAGCGCGGATGCCATCAGCTGGTTGAGGCCGAGCAGGATGCGCTTGGCGGCGTTGTAGATGCCCGTCGCCGACGCGCCGAGATAATAGGACGAGAAGAAGGTGTCGCTCTGCGTGTTGGCGAAGTTGGTGAAGCCGGTGATCGCGACATGGCGGCCATAGCGCCAGGTCGCGAGCAGCTTGGCGCGCTCGACGCGCAGGCTCGGCCGCCAGTCGCTGACGACCCAGAGCAGGATCGTCGACAGCAGCGAGGTAGTGAGCTGCTGGACGACGAGCGCGGTCAGCCCCCAGCCGTTCATCGCGAGGAACAGGCCCGCACCGCCGCCGACGAGCAGCGCGAGGATCGAGCGGATCGCGAGCGGCTTGAACAGCAACTGGCGCGTCATCCACGCCTCATGCGTGCGCGACAGCCCCGAACTGAGCAGCAGGACGGAGGTCAGCCGGAGCGCAAACTCGATCCGCTCATTGTGCATGATCTCCGAGATGAACTGCGCCGACAGCAGCATCAGCGCCGCGCCGATCACCGCGCCGATCTGGATCAGCAGGAAGCAGGCGTTGTAGTCGCCGGCGTCGGGCGCACCGCGCGAGACGATCGCGGTGGCGAAGCTTTCGACCGAGATCTGCTTGAACAGCTCGACGAAGAGCAGGCAGGTGGCGAGGATGCCGAAATCGGCGACCGGGACGAACCGCGCGGTCACCAGGAAGACCAGGAGGTTGATGACCTGGACGAGCGCGCTGTTGACGACCGACCAGATTGCGCCGCGTCCGACCTGTTTACCTAATGAGGGGGCAGCCATAACTCACTCCCACAGATCGTGCGGGAATGTCGCGAGCAGCGCCTGGGGATCGAAGGATATCGGCGGTGCGCCCCCCATTTCGAGCGCTTCGGCGACACTGTTCGCGGAGTCGATGCCGGATCGTCCGGTCCCGCGCGCATAATCGTCATATTTGAACGGCGGTTCGGTCTCGGTCAGGCGCACATGCCGCGCGGGAATGCCGAAGGCCTCGGCGATCACGACGCCGTGGAGCGAACTTGCGAGCACCAGATCGGCGCCGACGATCTGCTCGACGACCGCGTTCCAGCCGCGCAGCGGCGACACGAACGGCAGGCCGAGCGTCGGCGCGAGCGTGAGGTCGTGGAGGTTGGGGACGAACAGGACCGGCTGGGCGCTATGCCGCTTGAACCGGTCAGGGAACAGCGTCGGCAGCAGCAGCGCGGGGTCGCCATAGACCGCCGGGACGTCCAGCCCGCGCTCCGAAAGAAACGCCGCCGTCAGCGGACCGCGGACCGCGCGGATGTCGAGTGCGTCGAAGGCGTGGCGGTCGGCGGGAATCTTGCCGTTGACGCCCGAGCCCCAGACGGTGTCGCCGGTCTTGGCGAAATGCATCACCGATCCGACCGTGAACAGCGTCGCGTCGCGCGCCGTCTCCTCGTCGAGGCTGCGGCCGTGCAGCGCGAGAACACGCTCGGCGACGACCGTCGCCAGCCGGTCGCCGAAGTTGATCGCGCTGCCCGCGGGACGCCATTCGAACACGTCGACGCGCGGATAGCGGTCGTCATAGGACGGCGGCGGGGCATGCCGCAGACGCGAAAGTGCGCGGTGCAGGCGAGGAGGCATCATCTGTTTCATCGCTTCATCCGTTGTCCGAGCGTCGCGGCCAGGAAGGTCGCGTTCCCGACAAGATAGCGGGACGCCATCCGTCGGGGCTCTTGCAGAAGGCGGAAGGTCCATTCGATGCCCGCGCGTTGCATCCAGAGCGGTGCGCGGACGAACTGGCCCGCAGTGAAATCGAGAAAGGCGCCGATGCACAGGATCACCGCACCGACGGTGCCCGCATTGGCGGCCGCCCATTTTTCCTGCCGCGGCTGTCCCATGCCGGCGAGCACGAGCCGTGCCCCCGATGCGCGGATCCGCTCCGACAGCGCGGGTGCCTCATCGGCGCTGAAAAAGCCGTGATGGCTGCCCGCGATGCGGATGTTCGGGAAGCGCTCCGCCAGGATCGCAGCGGCCTTTTGCGCGACGCCTGGCGGGCTGCCGAGCAGGAAGACGCCCGTTCCCGCCGGCAGCGCGGCGAGCACCGCGGGCGTCAGGTCGGTGCCATTGAGATTGGCCGGGAAGCGCGTGCCGTAGAGCAGCCGGCTGGCGATATCGACGCCGCTGCCGTCGTTGAAGAACACGCCCGCCCGCGTCGCGGTCACGAAGGCGGGATCCGCCCGCGCAAGGTTGACGCTGTGCGCATTGCAGAAGCCGAAGATGGCCGGACCGTCGCCTTCTACCGCGGCAACGACCTGTGCAACGGCACCCGGTACATCGGTGGCGACCACGTCGATGTGGCCGATTCGCCGAATCTCCATCATGCCCACCATGCTCAATCGATCAGGATCGAGCCGAGAACGGGGGTGGCATGCTCCTGCAGCACGGCCGCGGCGTTGCGCAGCGCGCGCGCGTCCGACCGGTTGCGGCGCGCGACGATGATCGCCGCGTCGAGTCCGAAACACGCCTCGAGCTGTGTCGCGCTGGCGGGGCCGGCGTCGAAGATGACCAGCCCATAATGATCGCGCAGCGGATCAAGCGTGTTGGCGAGACGCTGCCGGTCGAAGAGCTCGGACGCGTTGGGGACGCTCGGACCCGCCGACAGCAGCGACAGGCCGGGGATCGCGGTGGTCTGAGCGATCGCCTCGACGCGGCCGCCCGATGACAGCAGCGTCGACAGACCGGTGCGGTTGGGCAGGCGGAACAGCCCGTGCTGACGCGGTGCGCCGATGCCGCCATCGACCAGCAGCGTCGAATAGCCGGCCTGGGCGCACGCGACCGCCAGATTGGCGGTGAGCACGGTGGTATGCAGCGTTTCGTCGTCGATCCCGATCATCGCGATCCCCTGAAGCGGGGAGCCGTCGGGACGGACGTCGCGCGTCACGATCGCGCGAATGTCGCGCGCGGTGACCGCGATGGGATCGTCGGGCGCGAACGCCGCGACGACGAGCGGATCGACGCGCTCATCGCCCTCGGGAAGAACCGTGAAGCCCTGCTGCAGCTCGATCGCGCGGCGCACCTGCTCCTCGGTCGCAAAGCCGAGCTGGACCGCCGCCTCGCCGAACAACAGACCGGTTTCAGCCTGGCGATGCTCGATCTGGCGATGCGCCTCGGGCGACAGCGACAGCAATTTGCCCAGAAGCTGCCGCTGGCTGGGCGCTTCGGCGCCCGGCGCGACCGCGGGCCGAACGACATTTGCCGTTTCGCTCGAACGAAGCCTCATGACGTCTGCCTTCCACCCAGCAGCGACGCGACGCGCGACTGCGAAAACGATACCGAGCCCAGCACGGGCACACCCATGGCCGTCGCTGCGCCACTCGACGTCCGCACTCGCGGCCGCCACAGTTCTAGTGCCAGCGCCGTCCCCGCCGCCAGCATTCCGCCCAGCACGAGGCCGAGCGCCAACCGCATCGGCACGTTGGGCGAGGAGGGGAACATCGGCGGCTGCGCGACGTCGAGCTGGACGACGTTGGTCGACGGCGCCTCGCTCTGCAGCCGCATCGTGCCGAGACGCTGGGTGACGGTGTCATAGGCCGCACGGGCCGAATCGACGTCGCGCTGGAGCACGTCGAGCTCGGCGCGGTCGCCCGCGAGCGACAGCATCTTGCCGCGCTGCTGGTTCAGCAGGGCGCGCATCTGGCTTTCCTTGCTGCTCGCCGCACCGCTGGCGACGCGCACCGCATTGGTGCTCGTCCCGGTCTCGACCGCGAGCCGGCGACGCAGCGCCGACAGTTCCGCCTCTGCGGCCTGGCGCTGCGGGTGGTTCGGACCGAGATCCGCGCTGAGCTGTGCGACTTCGGCCGTCTTGGCCGAGATCTGCGTGCGCAGACCTTGGACGACACCGGCCGACTGCACGTCGAGCCCGGTGCTGCCGCCGCCAGCGCGCGCGCCGGCATCCGCCGCCGCCGCTTCGGCTGCGGTCAGCTGGCCGGACAATTCGGTCAGGCGGGCGGCGTCGGTGTTGTTGGTCGTCGTGTCGACGATCCCGGTGCGACGCTGGAACGCGGTCAGCCGGCCCTGCGCCTGCTCAAGCGCGGTGCGGACCTCGCGCGTGCGATCCTCGAACCAGCGCGAATAGGTGCGGGCGGGATCGGTCTGCAGTTGCAGGCGCGCATCGAGGTAGCTGGTGGCAAAGCCATTGGCGACCTGGGCCGAGAATTGCGGATCGGCCGATTTGAAGCGGATCGCGAGCACGCGCGAGGTCCGGCCCGGTATGACCTCGAGCCCGCCGAGCAGCTGGCGACCATACCAGGCGTTGACGTCGCCGGCGCCACCGGTGCGCGCACGCCACTGGTCAGCAACCTGCGGGTTGGCGGCAAGCTTCAGGTCGCGGACGACCGCGGCGGCGATCGCCTCGCTCTGCAGGACGTCGGCCTGGGTCGCGACGAGCGCGGCCACGCCATCCTGCTGCGGCGCCGCCTCGTCGGTAACCGACTGGGCCGGGCCGCCGTCGAACAGCAGCGAGGACTGCGCGACATAGGTCTTGGGCGTGACGGCCGTCCAGAGTGCGACCAGCACGACGATCAGCAGAATGATCGCCAGCTCGATACGCCAGCGCGCCTTGAGCGACGCGATCAGATCAGCGGGTATTAGCAAGGTTGCTCTCCTGCGGTGCGCCAAGCCGGGCCGCCGTGGTGGAAACAGGGGTCGTCATCAACAGCGCGATCAGCATCTGCGGCGCGGTACTGTCACGGAAATACACGCCATCGTGTTCGCCGTCATTGCCCCGTTCGCGGACCAATGCGGGGTCTAGCATCGAAATGGCACGATCATATCGATCGGTATCAAGCAAAACGACGTCCATTGTCGCGGCGGCGCGGGCCAAAGCTTCGAGCGCATCGCGCTGTTCGAGCGTGCAGCCGAGCACGACCTTCGCGAACAGCCGCGCATCGGGCTCGTTCATCTGCGCCCAGTGGCTGAACGCATCGACGAAGCCGGTGCGGGTATGCGCCTTGGTGACGATATCCGCGTCGCTGCTGACAGCGGCGAGCGACGAATGCCCGGCCAGCATGCGCAGGTGATAGGGCGAGCCACAGGCGGCATCGGCGATCATCGCGCGCGCATCGGTATCGAAGCGGACGCCGGTATTGGCCTCGCCGCGTGCGATCAGCGCGTCGACGCTGTCGGCGCCGATCCGGCCCAGCGACACGATCCTCATGTGCCGGCGGAGCGACGGGTGGCCGGCGACGACGTCGGACACGGTCCGCGCGATTCCCACCAGCACGAACAGCACCGGCACGAGCGCGTCGGACAACAGCTTCATCGCCGCCGCGACGTCGCTCTTCACGCTCGCATCCTCGATCCGGTCGAACTCGTCGAAGATCAGGATCGTCGGCGCGGTGACGCGGTCTGCCACCAGATCGACGAACGCCCGCGGGCCGAAATTCTCCGGCATCTGTTCGAGCTTCTGCGCAAAGGCACGCTGTCCGCCGGGCGCGAAGGCTGCGGGCGGGAGCGCGTCAAGATAGAGCCTGATGATGTCGGCGAAGGTCGCATGCGGTTCGCACGCGAAATAGAGCACGACGGCGCCCGATTCATCCGCATGCTCACCGAGCACGCGCACCAGCGACGTCTTGCCCGAGCCGCGTGCGCCGTGGATCACCGCATGCTGGTGAAAGTCGAGCGTCGCGGCGAGCAGATGGTCGAGCTCGACCGCGCGTCCGAACAGTTCGCCGCGGGTTCGCACCGGGCGTGCGGCATCGAACGTGTCCGCGATCCGGCGCCGGTCGCCGATCAGCCGCGTCGCGGTGCTTGCCGGGGCGGGATCCGCGGGCAGGTCGACGACCGGCGCGGCGGGCGGGGTGTAGCGATGCGTCAGCTCGATCACGGGGGGCTCGGCCCATCCGCGGCCGTCCAGCCAGCGCGTCAGCGATGCAATCCATGACTTCAACATAATTCTTGTATCTGCCTTGCCGATCCGGGGAGCGGGTACGCGACGTTGCTGCAACGCACAATAGGATTGCCGTACGGCTCCACGGGGCCACTATACCCTGTGATCATTAAGATTTGTGCCGTATCAGGATAGACATTTGCGGTTTGTCCCCGGTCTTGTCGGGTTGCACGCTGTACATATACGGCCCCCACAGAGCGCCGCCTGCCCAATAGGTCCAACCGAGCCAGACGTCCGAGCCCGCGTCAAGTGTGCCGAGCACCGCATCGAGCGCGGCGAGGCAGTTCGGGTCGCTGCTCGCGCCGAATTCGCCGAGAAATCCCCGTGCCTTGTTGGCGCGAAGCCAGGCGGTGGCCGAGTCGAATGCCTGTGCGACGGCCTTTGGCGACACGCATTCCGGATGCGTTCCCGACGAGTCGGCATCCGGATATTGGTGCATCTCGAACGCCATGTTGTTCGCCGGGTCGACGAGCGTTTTCAGCGCTTCGCCGTTCGAGTCGCTGCCTTTCGTCCAGGAATGGGCACCCGACCAGTTCGTTCCCGGGACGAGCACGAGATTGCGCGCGCCTGTCGCGCGGATCGCCTGTAACGACGCCTCCGCAATCGGTCGCCACGCCGTGGCGGAGAGGCCATTGGGTTCGTTCATCACGCCGAACGCGATACGCTTGTCCCCGGCATAATGGCGGGCGAGGCGGGTCCAGAGGTCGGCGAGCATCGCGCCGCGCGGGTCGATCTGGTCGAGCCGTTGGCCCCGGTATTTGGCGTAATTGTGCACGTCGAGGATGATCAGGCCGAACCCGCCGAGCCCCGCGATCGACTCGTCGAGCCGTGCGAGTTCCGCGGCGTCGATCGGGGCATTGGGCCGGGGTTGCAGCCGTTCCCAGAGAACGGGCACGCGGATCGCGTTCATGCCCGCGGCGACGAAGGGCGCGGTCTCCTGCGGCTTGGGGTAGAAATAGTCGAAGCCGTAGCGCCCGGGAATGCGCTTCGAGGCAAAGCCGCCCGTCGCGATGTTGACGCCGGTATAGCGCGGATGCGAAGGCTTGCGCGGCCCTGTCGCGGAGGGGGCATCGGCGGCGGGATCGAGCGTGATCGGCAGACCGGTGCGCGCGGGCGCAATCATGACCGCAACGCCAGCCGTCGCGACCAGCGCAGCGCCTCCCAGCGCAATGAACAGGCCGTTATGTCGCATCGGCACGCCCATCACCCAAGCCGGTGACCCGCGCAAGCGTCACTCGACCAACGCCGGGGGAATCGCGACGGCTGGCCCGGGTAGCGGGGTGCGCCGGCGCCGGCGGCGACGGACGTGGCGGGGCAGTAGGGCATGAAAAAGGGCGCCCCGTTGCCGGAGCGCCCTCTTCTCAGGCCGTGGCCGCAAACGTCAGGCTGTTGCGAAACGGACCTTGCGACGACGAACGTGCAGGGCATCGCATGAAACGAGACATTCCGGCCCCCGGAAGCCGATCACTGATTCAGAGCCATTTTTCATTGATGAAGACCGAGTCTTCAGCCTTCAGTTCGCCGTCGAGATCGACCTTCTTCAGCTTCTCGCCGTCGCGGAAGATCGTGACGTTCCGTGTCGATCCGGCGAGCGTCGGACCACCGGCGCGGGCAAGCGCCTGGCGAACCGTCATCCCGGTCTTCAACGGGAAGGATCCCGGCGAATTCACCTGGCCATAGACATAGATCACGGGCGCGACCGGAACGAAGAGCGTGTCCTTCGCCTCGAGCAGCGTCGCCGCGCTCCATTCGCCGCTGAGGTCCGACAGGAGGATGCGGTGTTCGACCGGATCGCCGACGCGCTTCAGGATTGCAAAGTCCGCGCTGGTCCCACGCGTGCCGCCCGCGCGGGCGAGCGTCATGCCGACGGTCAGCTGCAGATCGAGCGGATAGATGCCGGGGGTTCCGACCTCGCCGAACACGGTCACCGAGCTGCTGACGAACTGCGTGACCTCGACATTGACGACGGGCTTGACGAAATAGCCGCCGCTCCGCAGCCGGGCGGCGATGTCCGCGGCCAGTTCACGCGCGGTCTGGTTGCGCACCTGGACCGCGCCGAGGAACGGCAGGGTGATCGTGCCGTCGCTTTTGACGCGCGTCTTGACCACCTGGCCCGGGCCCTGGCCGAAAATCGTCACCTCGACCTCGTCATCGGGGGCCAGGCGATAGCCGTCGTTGGGTACGGCACCCGCCGGCGCGGGTGTCGGGCGCGCGGTTGGTACCTGCGCCCCGGCGGCCGCAGCGGCCATGAGCAACGGCAGAACAAGCGAATGCGCCATGCGGATCTTCATCATCATCCCCTTAGAAACGGGCCGTGACACCCGCCGATGCGGATGTGGCCGTATAGTCGTAAATCGCATTGTCCGCCGTGCGGCGCTGGTGAGCGACGTTCAGGCTGAGCCGTAGCGACCGGTGAAAATCGAATGCATAGCTTCCGCCGACGACGTTCAGCCTGTCCTTGCCGCGTGGTGGCTGAAGCGTGAGCGCCAGATCCTCGCCGCGCGGGTCGCGTCGCGCGCGCTGGGCGAACAGCGTGGCGGTGCTACGCGCCGAGAGCAGATAGGACACGTTGAGGTTGTAGCTGTCGGCGATGATATAGGTCGCGCCAAACGAGCTCTGATTCTGCACCGCACGGCGGCCGGAGCCGACGATCGTGAACCGGGGCACCGGGCGTATCGTCACCTGCGCGTCGAACGACGGGCCGCTGAAGGACGGCACGGCCGCGCGCTTGGGGTCGGCATGCGTGATGCCGCCGCCAAGCCGGAAGCTGACGCGCGGCGCGACCGAACGTTCGAAGACCAGCTGGACGTCGGTGATCATCGTCGAATCGTCGATCCCGGTCAGATCCTCGATACCCGGGCGCGCGATCTTGGCAACCGAGCCAATGAGCTGCAGCGTACCGAGGCTGGGCCGCCCATAGCCGATCCCCGCGCGCAGCGCGGACTGGTTCGTGTCCAGAACCTTGCGGCTGCTGTTGGTGAGCGACACGCGGTTGACGCCCACCGCGGGAAAGAAGCCCGCCGCGGCGCGGCAACTCGCGCCGACGTCATAGACCTGGCGCAGGAAGCTCTCGGTCACCACGGTGTTGGTGTCACCGAGATCGAACTGCGCGCGTTCGAGCGCCGCGCTGCCGGTCACGCTGCAGGGCGCGCCGACCGGGGTCGTCACGCTCGAGGTCAGGTTGATCCGCTCGCGATCGAGGCCGCTGAACCGGGTGTTGAAATCATAGCCGACCGTGCCGCCGGCGGTGACGCGGGTGCGTCCGAAGATGCGATTCAGATCGACCGCCAGCGCCGGCGAAACGCGGATATTGTCGCGTGGCCCGCTCCCGCGCGCGTCGTTGAGACGCAGCACGTTGCTGTCATAGACACTGGTGATCACCGGCACGACACGAAACCGGTCGACATTGCCCGCGACGGGCACGCTGACGGGTGTGTTGACGTTGACCGTCTGTGCCTGCGCACCGCTCACCAAACCGCCAGTCATCGCCGCCGCGAGCGCGACCTTGCCGATCCGTGCAGTTCGCTCGTCTCGAGCCCTTCGCATTGTTTCCCGTCATGTTTTCAATTGCTACCCGCATGATGCGCGGTCGCATTTGTCCTTCGAGCTATTCCGGCGCTTGTCAAATCTCGACTCGCGGCACCGGGCCCAAGGGCACCGCGTCTCGATAAGTGAAAAGCGCGATCAGGTCGAGTGACGGCGTCGCACGGTGCTGTCCCTTGATCGTACACCGGGTCGCGACGATTCGGGTGTCAGGCCTCGGCGATCAGGCTGAGAACGTCGCCGATCAGGCGTCGCATCGCGTCGCGCGCACCATCGGCATCGCGCGCGGCGATCGCGACGGCGACCGCGGCATGGTCGGCGATGTTCGCGCTGCGCCCCTTGATCCGGTTGGTGAAGCGGATCGAGGTGCGAAGCGCGGTTTCAACCACTGACTGGAACTGTGCGTAGAAGGGGTTGCGCGACGCGCGCAGGACGGCGACGTGGAACGCGATGTCCGCGTCGAGCGGATCGTCATAGCTGCGCTCAGCAGCGGCCATCCGCGCCAGCCCCGCCTCGATCGCGACCATGTCCTGCTCGGTGTGATACAGCGCCGCCAGCGCTGCCGCTTCAGGCTCGATCCCGATCCGCAACTGGTTGAACTGCTGCAGCAGCTCGACCGAAAATTTGCGGTCCAGCAGCCAGCGCAGCACATCGGTGTCGAACAGGTTCCAGCTGCTCGCTGGCTGGACGATCGTGCCCTGTCGCGGGCGCGCGCTGACCAGTCCCTTGGCGGTCAGCATCTTGACCGCCTCACGGGTGACCGATCGGCTGACGCCATGCGCCACCGCGATCTCCGCCTCGGTGGGGAAGGGCCGATCCGTATATTGGCCGGTCACGATGGCCTTGCCGAGCAGGTCGAGCATGCCATGCGTAAGGTTCCGTCCCAGATCCCGATTCTCTAGGGCAACGACGTCGGTCAGCACACGCTCCATAAAGCCTGTGTGGCGCAAACCGGTCCGGCTGTCACCCACTGCAAGCGTCTGGGTGGCGTGGATTGTCATATAATTCTGCCGCGCGTGTGCCGGGAAGGCGCTGCGGAAGGGCGAACGGGCAATAACGCTATCCCCGGAAGACCGAACCGCCTAGACGGCGCGCTCCCCGGGGGGCCGCTGACGCGCGGCTGAGAGGTGGGCTGCAGCCCATGACCCGCTGAACCTGATCCGGTTGATACCGGCGTAGGGAGGGCTGGCGGCGCGTCCGTCGTCCCTCCGTGTGGAGTGGACGCAAGACCGTGATGATCCTTCGATTTGACCTGATGACGGGCCGGCCGCCCCGTGTTGCATGTACTGCGCTGGCAGTGGCACTTGCTGCTGTGGTGGCCTTCGCCCCCGCCAGCGCGCAGACGCAGGCGGATTCGCGGGACGGCGCCGACCCGGTCGATATCCGCGTGGTCGGCCTTCTCGATCCCGAGGGGCTGCTCCCCGACCAGACGGTGCCCAAGTCCGAGAGCGCGATCGCCGCGGCGTTCATCACCAAGCAGGCGCCGACGCTCAACGCGTTCCAGCTGGTCAATCTCCTGCCCGGCGCGACCGTCGCGTCGAGTGATCCTTACGGTCTGTCGACCAGTTCGAGCCTGACGTTGCGCGGGCTGGGGCAGGACGAGATCGGCGTGACGATGGAGGGCGCGCCGCAGAACGACATTGGCTATTATTACGCCTATCCCTCGCAGTTCGCTGATACCGAGAATCTCCAGCGGATCGCGCTGGCGCAGGGCGCGGTCGATATCGCGTCGCCGACCCTGGGCGGTGCGGGCGGGTCGCTGTCGCTCTGGCTCGACGATCCGAGTGCGGCGCCGCGCGGGCTCGTCGACCTGTCGATCGGATCCTATGCGGCGCGGCGCGGCTTCGTCCGGCTCGATAGCGGACGGATCGGCCAGACGGGGCTGCGGGCCTTCGTCTCTTATTCGAACACGCGCGCGAACAACTGGCGCGGTGCCGGCCATGACACGCGCCAACATGTCGATGCCAAGCTGCTCGGCGAATGGGGCAACGGCAACCGCGCGAGCCTGGCGCTGTCGTTCAACGACGCGAACTCGTCGACCTATCGCAGCCCGACGCTCGCCGAATGGCGCGCGCAGGGACGCGATTTCAACTTCGATGCGCGGTACAGCGCGGGCAACACCAATTACTGGCGGCTGTACCGTGCGCCGTTCCGCAACCTCTATGCGTCGGCGCCGGTGCATCTGGCGCTGGGCGCAGGGGTAACGCTCGACAGCACCAGCTATCTGCAGTTCGGCTACGGCAATTCGCCCTATGGGACGCAGCTCGGCACGACCGGCAATTTCCTCGGCATCGAGCCGCTCGCCGATCCGATCGCGCTGCCGGGTGCGGTCGACGGGGTCGCGACGGTGCTGGGCAATTATACCGGCGACCAGCGCCGCGCCGGGACGGTCAACACGCTGACAATCGAGCGCGGCATCCACCGGCTGACCGCGGGGCTGTGGTTCGATCACGGCACCGACCGCGTCGTCCAGTCCTACACCGCGGTCGGCGCCGACGGCGAACCGGCCGATCGCTGGGGGTATCGCGCAAAGGCGATCCGGACCGCGGACGGCCGGTTGCTCGCCTATGAGAACCAGCGGACCGTGACGGTGACCAAGGCGGCGTTCCTGGCCGACCATGTCACGCTGACCCCGCGTCTTGCGGTCGATATCGGGTTCAAGGGCGTCAACGTGCTGCGCAGCGGGCGCAACTACCTGCCCGGGCCGCAGGACCGCGTCCGCCTCGACAGCTTCGCCGCGCTGCCGCGGGCGGCGGTGCATTACGAGATCGACGACCGGCAGCAGCTGTTCGCCAACATCACGACGAACTTCCGCACGCCGAACGAGTTCACGCTCTACGACAGCTATGCGGGCGGTGCGCTGGTCAGCGCGGGGACGACCGCGCTCAAGAACGAATATGCGGTCTCGCAGGAGCTGGGCTATCGCTATATCGGTACAGCGCTGTCCGCATCGGTGACGGGGTTCCATTATGATTTCCGGAACCGCCAGCTGGCGACGGTCATCAACAATGGTGGCGCGCTGGTCAATTCGACGCTGAATGCCGGGGGGCAGAGCTCCTACGGGATCGATGCCGAGATCGACTATCGCCCGGCGCGCGGTGTCAGCGTCTATGTCTCGGGCGAATATCTGCGCGCACGGATCAGCGACGACCTGCCGGTCGGCGACGACTATCTGCCGACCCGCGGCCGGCATGCGGTCTCCAGCCCGACCGTCCAGGTCGGTGGCGGCGGGACCTATGACGACGGACGGCTGTTCGGCAGTGTCGCGGTGAAATATGTCGGGCGGCAATATGCGACCTTCGTCAATGACGAGAGCATCAAGGGCTATGCGACGCTCGACCTGTCGGTCGGCGTGCATCTGGCGTCGATGCTCGACGGCAAGCGGACCGACCTGCGGCTGAACGCGATCAACGTGACCGATCCGCGCGTGCTGGCGGGGGTGCAGTCGGTCTCGACCAATGCGCGCGACGTGATCGGGCGCGGCGGGACGCTGATCGCGGGATCTGCGCCGACCTATTATGTCGGGAGTGGTGCGGCCGTCATGGCGACCATCTCCCGCGGCCTGTGACCGATGCCGGCGCGATGAGCGGCGCGGGCTCGCCGGCGGCGCATCTGGTCCACGGGATGGGTACCGACATGGCCGCACCGAGCTGGCCGGCGATCACGGACGAGGAAGCCGCGACGGTGGTCGCGCAGTTTCCGGCCGCCGGTCTGCTCGAGCATGTGCACTGGCATTCGCCGCGGCCCTTCTCCGCGGCAGCGCTGATCGAGACCGGGCAGGGGATGTTCCTGCTCAAGCGGCATCATCGCCGGATGCGGACGCCCGATCAGCTGGGCGCGGAACACCGGTTCATCGCGCATCTGCGGACGCGCATCACGGTGCCCGAGGTCATGACGCTCGCCCCCAGCGACAACGGCGCGCTGGCCCGCGGCGACTGGACCTATGAATTGCATCGCAAGGCCGCCGGCGTCGACCTGTATCGCGACCGGCCCTCCTGGACGCCGTTCCTGTCGCTGGCGCAGGCGCGGGCGGCGGGCGTTGCGCTGGCCCGCCTGCACCGCGCGTCGCAGGGGTTCGATGCGCCGGCGCGACCGCCACAACCGCTGGTCGCCAGCTTCACCATCCTGCCCGATCCCGATCCTATGGCGGCGGCGGAACGCTATGTCGCGGCGCGGCCGGCGCTCGCCGCCTTCCTCGCCGCGCGGCCGTGGCAGCGCGAGCTCGCATCGCTGTTCGGCGCGCTCGGCGACGGGTTGCAGCCACGGCTCGTCGCGCAGCCGGCCTTGTGGACGCATAATGACTGGCATCCCTCCAACCTGCTCTGGGAGGAGGAGGAGGTGCGGACCGTCATCGATTTCGGGCTGGCGGACCGGACCTGCGCGCTGCACGACGTGGCGATCGCGATCGAGCGCAGCGGTGTCGCCTGGCTGGCGCTCGGGCAGGGCGCGGACGCCGCGATCGGCCAGCCCGAGGCGGCGTGTGCGCTGCTGGCGGGCTATGCGGCGGCGACCGCGTTCGGTGCGGAGGACCGGGCGACGCTCGTCCGGCTGCTGCCGCTTGTGCATCTCGAATTCGCCTTGTCGGAGGTCGCGTATTTCGCAGGGGTGCTCGGCGATATGAGCGCGGCGGCATTGGCCTGGGACGGCTATCTGATCGGCCATGCGGCGTGGTTCCTGTCCGAACCGGGGCAGGCGTTCCTCCGCCGGATCGCCGTTGCGGAGCACGGCGCGTGACGATGCTCGAGATCGCCGCGGTCGCCGTCAGTTTCCTCGGCATCTGGCTGACCGCGGTGCGGCGGCTGTGGTGCTGGCCGGTCAATTTGCTGGCCTGTGCGCTGTACTTCAAGCTGTTCCTCGACGTGCGGCTCTATGCGGACATGATGCTGCAGGCGGTGTTCGCGGGCGCGCTGGTCTATGGGTGGCGCAACTGGGCGCGCGGGCGGCAGGATGCGGGCGACGTCGCCGTCGTGCCGCTACGGCCGATCCCCGCGCTGGCGGGGCTTTGCGCCGGTGCAGGTGCCGCGATGGCGATCGGCTTTGTCATGAGCCGCTATACCGACGCGGCGCTGCCCTGGATCGATGCGACGCTGAGCAGCTTCAGCCTGGTCGCGCAATATTGGACCGCGCGGCGGCACAGTGCGAGCTGGCTGCTGTGGGTCGTCGTCGACATCGTCTATGTCGGGATGTTCGTCGTGAAGGGCCTGATGCTGACCGCGGGGCTCTATGCGGCGATGATCCTGCTCGCGCTGCTGGGCTATCGGCAGTGGCAGGCGGCGCGTCAGAACCAGGCGCGCACGCCGAGCGCGAGCGAGACCCCGCCCGTCCTATCACCATCGCTGCGCGCATAACGCGCGGTGGCACCATAGCGCCGCTCCCAGGACAGCCCGATATAGGGCGCGAATTCGCGGCGGATCTCGTAGCGCAGCCGCACGCCGAGCTCCGCGGTCGATAGCCCCGCGCCGATCCGGCTGCCGGGCATGTCCTGCGCGGCGAGGTTCAGCTCGACACGCGGCTGGAGGATCGCGCGCTGGGTGATGCGCTGGTCGTACCAGGCCTCCGCACGCGCCAGCACGTCGCCCTTGTCGGACAGGAACACCGTGCCCTCGACGTCGAACCAATAAGGCGCCAGGCCCTCGACCCCGAGCGCGGCATAGGTCCGTTTGGCGCCTGCGCCGAGATCTTGGCGGACGCCGGCCTGCAGGTTCCAGTACGGATCGAGCGCGCGCGAATAGAGCGCCTGCACTTCGGCGGCCTCGACCCGGTCGCCGAAACCGCCTTCGCCTTCGGTCTTGACGACCAGCCTATCGATATCGCCGCCGAACCAGCCCGCGCCGTCCCAGCGATAGCCGTCGCGACCGCTGCGCACCTGCAGCTCGGCGAGGTTGAAGAGGATCTGGCTGAAGCGCATGCCGCCATGCTCGTCGCGCATCATCCGATTGGCCTTCGTCATCGTCGCGGAATCGTAGAAGCGCGCCGCGGCCAGCGTGGTCGGCGGCGCGGGGGGCGGTGCGTTGCCGGCGGGCTGGTCCGTGCCCGCCGGGGCGGCGGGACTGTCAGACGCGGCCGGGGTGCAATGGCCCATCGCGGCGTGTTCGGGCGGGCACGGGTCGGCGGCGGTCGGCTTGGCTGGGGGTGGCGGGGCCGCGCCAGTCGCGACGGGTTGGCAGTGGCCCATTGCGGCATGCTCGACCGAGCAGGCGGCGGTCGGGGGCATGTCCATCGCGGGCATCGCCGATGCGGCGGGCTTTGCTGTTTGCGCGCGCGTCGGCGCCACCTTGCGTGCAGTGGGCTTTGCCGGGGCGGGCTTTCTGGGTGCGGGCTTTTTGGGCGCGGGTTTGGCGGGCATCGCCATGCCGGGCATCTTCATCCCGTGCATCTCGTGCATCTGCGCCGCGGCGGGCGTGGCCGTGACGGTCGCGAGGAAGAAAGCGAGCGTCTTCATGATGCTGCTCCCGCTTCGTCATCGGGGCGGACGGTGACGACCTGCATCATGCCCGCGTGCATGTGGTAGAGCATGTGGCAATGGAATGCCCAGTCGCCGACCGCATCGGCCGTGAGGTCGAAGGTCGCGGTGCCGCCGGGGGCGACGTTGATCGTGTGCTTGCGCGGCGCATGATCGCCGTGGCCCGTCACCAGATCGAAGAAATGGCCGTGCAGGTGAATCGGGTGCGCCATCATCGTGTCGTTGACCAGGGTGACGCGGACGCGTTCGCCCTGGCGGAACGGGATCGGCGCCTTCACCTCGTTCAGCTTCACGCCGTCGAACGCCCACATATAGCGTTCCATGTTGCCGGTCAGGTGGATCTGCAGCTGCCGCGACGGCGCGCGCAGGTCGGGATTGCGCTCGAGCGCGACCAGATCGCGGTACACCAGCACCGTGTGGCCGGTGTTGCTCAGGCCCTGTGGCGGCTCGCCGGTGCGATCCATCGGCATCGGTGCGACGGTCTGCACGGTCGGCGTCTTCGGCAGGCCCGGTGCGTTGGCAAAGTCGCGCATGCTGTGGCTCATGGCCGGCATCGGTGCATCGCCGGCGGGTGCCTTCACGGGCTTGTCCATGCCCGGCATCGCGCCGTGGTCCATCCCCGCCATGCCGCCCATCGCGCCATGATCCATCGCGGCCATGTCGCCCATGCCCATGTCCTTCATGGTCGCGAGCGGGCGTCTGCGCAGCGCAGGAACCGCGGCGACCATCCCGACGCGCGGCGCGAGCGTCGCGCGCGCCATGCCCGACCGGTCCCAGGCCTCGGCGACGAGCGTGTGGGCGACGGGCGCGGCGGGTTCGACGATCACGTCATAGGTTTCGGCGACCGCGATCTGGAACTCGTCGACCGCGACCGGACGCACGTTCTGGCCATCGGCCTGCACGACGGTCATCTTCAGCCCGGGAATACGGACGTTGAAATTGGTCATCGCCGAGGCGTTGATGATGCGCAGGCGGACGCGCTCGCCGGGCGTGAACAGCGCGGTCCAGTTGTCCGCGGGGCCATGCCCGTTGACGAGATAGGTGTAGGTCGCGCCCGTCACGTCGGAGACGTCGGTCGGGTCCATCCGCATCCCGCCCCACATCCGCCGTTCGCCCGCCGGCTGATCCCGGCCCGCGAGCAGGCCGCCGAGCGTCTGCTTCTGATAGTTGAAATAGCCGCCCTGGAGCTTCAGCCGGCGGAAGATCGCGTGCGGGTGAAGCGGGCTGTGATCCGACAGGACGATCACATGTTCGCGGTCGGACACGACCGGGTCGGGACCTTCGGGATCGATCACGATCGGGCCGTAATGCCCCATCTGCTCCTGCAGCCCCGAATGGCTGTGATACCAATAGGTCCCCGGCTGCACGACGGGGAAGTCGTAGGTGAAGGTCGATCGCGCCGGGATGCCAGGAAAGCTGATCCCGGGCACGCCGTCCATCTGGAACGGCACGAGCAGCCCGTGCCAGTGGATCGACGTCTCCTCGTCGAGGCTGTTGGTCACCGACAGCCGGACTTGCTGCCCCTGTTTCAGCCGGATCAGCGGCGCGGGGCTGGTGCCGTTGATGCCGATCGCGTGGCTGCGCGTGCCGTCGATCGTCCGCGTCAGATGCGCCACGGTCAGCGCGATATCGGTGCCGGACAGCATCGGCAGCGGGGTCGCGATCCCCGTGGACACGGGCTGGGCCCAGGCGGGCAGCCAGGGCAGCGCAAGCGCGCCGCCGCCAAGCGTGGCGTCGCGGAGGAATTGGCGGCGGGTCGGTCGGGTCATGCGTATCCTCGGGCCGGGAGCGGCCACGTCTGTCAGGTCATACGCCGCCGATCGGCTTGCCCCTCATGACGTTAGACAAATCAGGCCGCGGCGGCGAGCGCGGCGCGCGCGCGGCGGATCCGGGTCTCGACCGCCTTTACGCTGATCCCCAGCGCCTGCGCGGCCTCTGCCTGGCTGAGTTCGTGGATCGTGCACAGCAGCAGCGGCTCGCGCAGCGGGGCGGGCAGCCGCGCGATATCGGCCAGCGTGCGGGCGAGGTCGTCGCGATCGATCGCGTGCGTCTCCGTATCCGCCGCCCCATCCGCGACCCGCTCGCCCGCCTCGATCGGCAACACGCGGGCGAGCATATGGCGGACCCGGCGGCGGCGGTGCCAGTCGCGGCATTTGTTGATCGCGATCCGCGCGAGCCACGCGCGCAGCGACCGGTCGCGGTCATAGCGGGACAGCGCGGCGTGCGCCGCGACGAAGCTGTCCTGCAACAGGTCGAGCGCCTCGTCGGGATCGCCGATCTGCGCGAGGATCAGGCGGTAGAGCGGCTGCTTGTGCCGCCGCATCAGCGCCGCGAACGCCGCCTGCCGGTCCGCCGCGGGTCCGGCGAGATGCGCGGTGACCAGCGCGGCGTCGTCATAGGCATCGAGATCGATGCTCGTGCGGCGCGCGGTCCTGTCGGGGCGGGGCGGGATCAATGCGCGGGGGTCAGCGCCTGCACGACGACCCGGTCGAACGCCGCGGTCTGGTCGGCGCGCATCACGCCGCGCATTGCAAAGACATGCGCGAGCGTCGCCTTTTGCAGCGCGCCCATCGTCCGGTGCGACCGGTCGACCGCGGCGGCGACTGCGGGGCCATTGGCATGTTCGCGCTCGATCGCGGCGGCGAGACGGACATTGTCGGCGCGCAGCTCCGCTTCCAGGGCCGCGCGGCGGACCGCGAACTCGGCCTCGAGCCGGTCGAGCGCCGCCTCCTGCGGGGCGTCGAGCACCACGTCGCGGTGTAGCAGCGTGTGGAGTTCGGTGCCGTGCGCTGCGCCCGGCGTCCGGATCCAGCCGCCGATAAACACGCCGGCGATCGCCGCGAGGAAGGCAAGGACGATCGTCGGTGCCGCACGCCGGACCACGGACGTCACTGCCCGAGCAGCAAGGTCGAGGGGGCAAGCGCGCCGTCGATTCCGATCGGGATCGACGCCTGCGCCGGCGCACCATGGCCGATCGGTGCCGCCCCGCCGATCAAGCCCAGCACCAGCGCGGTACCGACCGACCACCGCCCGACCAGGAGGCTGGTGTGCCGACTGCGCGCATTCTCCGCGATGCTCTCGAACACCGACGCCTCGACGCCATCGAGCGCGCGCGGCACCGGCATCGCCGCCAGCCGGGTCAGTCCTTCATCGACAGGATCCTGCATCGTCCGCTCCCTCTGCATCCAAACATACGCACCGCCGCGCGCGATCCCGCATGATTTTTGCCCGCTGGCGAGAATGGGCTTGCCGCCGCGATGCCGACGCTACTGCTTGAAGCAGTGCGCGCGGTGCCATTGCAGGAAATGGGGGTGCGGCCGATCGGCGGCGCGGGCCGGCGCGGTGGCATAGCCGCTCGCGTTGACGACCCCGCGGATCGTGTCGGGATCATTGGCCTGGCGCGATACGAGGATGGCGAGATCATCGGCGAGCGACAACAGCCCGCGGTCGAACATCCAGTGCGCGGTGCCCGACAGCGCGAGCCCGTTGCTGACGATATCGGGGCCGCTCGCCTCGACCGGGCGGATATGCGCCGCCTCGACCTCGGCGCGGCCGCCGCCGTTGATCAGCTTCAGCCCTGTGATCGCGCAGCGTTCGTCATAGGCGCGCAGGACGGTGCGGCGAAATATCCGGTCGCGGACGATCCGAGACGTGAGGCTGGCGATGCGCGGACGCTCGCCTTCGATCAGGAACGGGCTGCGCTCCTCGTGCCAATGGCCGTCGTCCACCATGTCGGCCACGGCATCGCCGGTGCGCGGCAGCAGCGGGGTCTCGTCGTCGAGGCCGAGCGTGACGATGCGGTTGAAGTCGGCTGGCGAGATCGGGCGCACGGCGGATTGCGCACGCCCGGATATCCGCCCCTGATCGTTCAGGACGCCGCGTTCGATCGGGCCGTCGGTGCCAGCAAAGGGCACGGGGGTGGCGAAGTCGAGATAGGAGCCGGGCTCGATCAGCGCGAGATACATCGCCGGTGCCGACGGATCGGGGATGATCCGCTCGACCTTGGCGACCGCGAAATAGCCGCGCGTGGCCGCGACCTTGCGGGGTTCGTAATAGAGAATCCAGTCGCCGATACTGGGCTGCGCACGGCTCAGATACTGGGCGGGGAACTGGTATCGTTCAGCCGGGCTGTCGTCGTAGATCGAGTCCGAGCGGTGCATGAATACGCCAAAGGCCATGGGCTGACCTTAGCGCATCGCCCCCGATCCACCAGCCGCGACAGCGCACGCCACGGCTGGAAGATCAGGCGAACATTTCCATCTGGCGCGGCTTCGGCGCGACGATCGGGCGGAGCTCGGCGCGGTCGGACAGCGCAACCGGGCGCCAGTCCTCGGCGATGATGAACGGGCGAATCTTGGCGACCGACACGGTCAGCCGCGCGATATCGGCGAGGTGGAGGCGGCGCCAGCGGCGGCTGGTCAGGATGCCATTGACCGCCTTCACGCCGAGCCCGGGGACGCGGAGCAGCATCTCGCGCGGCGCACGGTTGACGTCGACCGGGAAGCTGCCGCGGAACTTGAGCGCCCAGGCCAGTTTCGGATCGATGTCGAGCGGGAGCATGCCGGTCGCGTCGTCCGCCGCGGCAACGACCTCGTGTGGCTGAAATTCGTAGAAGCGCATCAGCCAGTCGGACTGATAGAGCCGGTGTTCGCGCATCAGCGGCGGGCGCTGCAGCGGCAGAACGGCGCTTGCATCGGGGATCGGGCTGAACGCCGAATAATAGACGCGGCGAAGACCGAACCGGTCGTACAGCGTCGAGGCCTTGCGGACGATGTCGCCATCGGTCGCGGCATCGGCGCCGACGATCATCTGCGTCGACTGGCCCGCGGGGGCGAAACGCGGCGCGGACTTGTACTTGGCCTTGGCGTCCTTGCCGTCGACGATCGAGGCCTTGACCTCGCGCATCGCGGTCTCGATCCGGACGCCGTCCTTCTCGGGGGCGAGCCGCTTGAGCCCGCCTGCGGTCGGCAGCTCGACGTTGATCGACAGGCGATCGGCATAGAGTCCCGCCTGATGGACGAGCTCGGGATCGGCGTCGGGGATCGTCTTGAGGTGAATATAGCCGCGGAAATGATGATCCTCGCGCAAGCTGCGCGCGACCTCGACCATCTGCTCCATCGTGTAGTTGGACGAGGCGATGATCCCCGAGGAGAGGAACAGCCCCTCGATATAGTTGCGCTTGTAGAAGGCGATCGTCAGGTCGACGACTTCCTTGGCGGTGAAGCGCGCGCGGCGGACGTTCGAGCTTTTGCGGTTGATGCAGTAATGGCAGTCGAAGATGCAGCTGTTGGTCAGCAGGATCTTGAGCAGCGAGATGCAGCGGCCATCGGGCGCATAGGCGTGGCAAATCCCCATGCCCTCGGTTGAGCCGAGCCCCTTGCCGTCCTTCGAATTACGCTTGGCGGTGCCCGATGACGCACAGGATGCGTCGTACTTCGCGGCATCGGCCAGGATCTCGAGTTTCTCACGGGTGTCGAGCTGGGCCATGCGTTCATCTTACGTTCCGCGCAGGTACCTGTCGATTGATGCGGATCAACTGTCCGGGGGATTATCCAAACAGGCCAGCGACGTAGCGGATGATATCGACGAAGCTGCCAAGGCTGATCGGGAGGAGCATCAGCGCCAGCGCATAGACGAGGAGCATGCGGCTGAGCGCCTTCTCATGGCGGAAGGCGGGTTTGCGCGGCGGGAGATCGTCCTTGCGCGGCCAGATCGTCGAGTCGTCGAGGAACATCCGACCATTATAGCGCGATTGCTCGCGTTTCGCAGCGGGTGACGCCTTTATGCAGCGACAAGGATGGTGGCGGCCTGAAGATCGACCGAGACGAGGCGACTGACCCCGGGTTCGATCATCGTCACGCCGAACAGCCGGTGCATTCGGCTCATCGTGACCGCATTGTGCGTGACGACGAGGTAGCGCGTGGCGGTGTCGCGCGCCATCCGGTCGAGCAGGTCGCAGAAGCGGTCGATATTGGCGTCGTCGAGCGGCGCGTCGACCTCGTCGAGCACGCAGATCGGCGCGGGATTGGTCAGGAACAGCGCGAAGATGAGCGCGACCGCGGTCAGCGCCTGCTCGCCGCCCGACAACAGCGTCAGCGACTGCAGCCGCTTGCCGGGGGGCTGGGCGAGGATCTCGAGTCCCGCCTCGAGCGGATCGTCCGAATCGACGAGCTCGAGATGCGCGCTGCCGCCGTTGAACAGCGTTGCGAACAGCCGTTGGAAGTGGCCGTTCACCGTCTCGAACGCCGCGAGCAACCGCTGGCGGCCCTCGCGGTTGAGCGTGCCGATCGAGCCGCGCAGCCGGTGGACCGCCTGACCCAGCTCGTCGCGTTCGGCTGCATTGCCGATCGCCTCGGTCTCGAGCGCGGCGAGCTGCTGGTCGGCGACGAGGTTGACCGCGCCGATCCGCTCGCGCTCGGCGGTCAGGCGGTCCTGCGCGCGGGCCTCGTCCGCGGGCGTGCGGACATCGGCGGCGGAGAAGTCGAGGCGTTCGGGCAGGACGGGGGCGGGGCAGGCGAAACGCTCCCCCGACAGCCGCCCGAGCTCGCGGCGGTGCTGGTCCTGCGTATCGACACGGACGAGCGCGCCGGCGCGGTGCTCGCGTGCCTCGGCGAGCGCTTCGGCCGCGCGGTGATGCGCGTCGTCGGCGGTGCGAAGCGCGGCTTCGGCGGCGCGTTCGGCGGTCTGGAGCGTGTCGGCGTCCGCGCGCGCGGCGGCGTGCTGGGTATCGAGCGTGGCGATCGCGGCATCGAGGGTGGCGGGACGGTCCGTGAGCGCCTCTGCATCGGCGGCGACGTCGCGGGCGCGGCGGTCCAACGCGGTGATGCGGGTTGCCGCTTCGCCCGCACGCGCACGCCAGCTGCGGATATCGGCCTGTGCGGCGGCGAGACGTTCGCGTGTTTCGGCGCGCAGCCGGTCCTGCGCGGCGCGGTCGCTGCGCGCCTGTGCGACCGCGCCGCGGCGGGCCTCGGCGTCGCGGTGGAGCGTCGCGACCGCGTCGGCGCTGGCGCGGCCGTCGGGCAATGCCGCCACCGCGGCGTCGGCGGCGGCGAGGTCCGCCGCGGCATCGGCCTGTTCGGCATGGACGCGGTGGGCGCGCTGGTCGAGATCGGCACGCTGCCCGGCGCGGCGTTCGAGCGCGGCGGCGGCGCGATCCTCGTTGCGTTGCGCGTCACGGATGCGGGTCTCGGCGGCGGACAGGTGGGCGCGGGCGTCGTGGGCGGCTTGGCGGTGCGCGGCGATCCGTTGGTCGATGGCGTTGCGCGCCGCGTCGTGCGTGGCGAGCGTAGCGGCGGCGACCGGGCGTGCAGTTTCCAGCGCGTGCAGGCGATTGCGACGTTCGAGCCGCTCGGCGGCCGCCGCGCCGCTGCCCTGCGCGATGAAGCCGTCCCAGCGGCGCAGCACGCCGTCGCGGGTGACGAGGCGCTGGCCGACCGCGAGCGGCTGGCCGTCGTCACGGTCGGTAACGAAGACCTGAGCGAGCCGGCGCGCGAGGGAGGCGGGTGCGTCGACGTCGGCGGCAAGCGCGGTGGTGCCGGACGGGCGCGCGGGATCACCGGGCGCGGGCGCCGCGCCGGCCCAGGCGGCGGGGTCGGTATCCAGATCGTCGCCGAGCGCGGCGGCGAGCGCGCGCTCCAGCCCCGGCGTGGCGGTGACATGGTCGAGCAGCCGGTCGCGGCCGCCGCGTTGGGTCGCGCGGGTGAGCGCTGCGGCCTCGCTGTCGAGCGCGGCGAGCTCGGCGCGGGCGGTGGCGCGCGCGGTCTCGGCGGCATCGCGCAAACCACTTGCGGCGCGTTCGTCGCTATCGGCCTGCGCGAGCGCGTGGCGGGCGGCGGCGGCGTCCTCCAGCCCGGCGAGACGCGCCTCGGCGGCGGTGGCGCGAACAGCCTCGAGCGGGGCGGGGTCGCCAAGTGCGCGGTGCGCCGCCTCGATCTGCGCCGCGTCGCGTGCGGCGCGATCGGCGCGGGTACGCGCAGCGGCGAGCGCGGCGGCGGCGACCCGCGCCTCGGCGACATCGCTCGCATGGCGGGTCATCGCCTGCGCCAGCGCGACCTCGACGTCGCGCGCGGCGCGTTCGGCCTCGGCTTGCGCCGCATCGAGCGCGGGAAGCGCGGCGGTGGCGGCGGCGATCACGGCATCGAGCGTGGCGATCTCCGTCGTCAACCGGGTCAGCGCGTCGGCGGCGTCGCTGGCGAGGCTACCCTCGCGCAGCCGGTCCTCGGCGATACGGCGGCGCGAGTCGGCGAGATCGGCGAGGCGGCGGTCGAGCGCGGTGCGTTCGGTCCGCAGGCCGGCCAGCCTATGGCCGGTGTCGGCGGCATGGTCGCGCGCGGCGAGCGCGGCGGCGCGGGCGGCGGCGACCGCGGCGGCGGCGGCGTGCTGCGCATTTGTGGTAACGGATTCGGCGGCGGCGGCGGCGGCCACCCGCGCCTCGGCCCGCGCGGCGTCGGCGGTCGCCGACTCGGCGGCGGCAGCGGCGTCGCGCCAGCGTGCGAAGATCGTGCGTGCCTCCGCGACGCGGATCTGGTTCGACAGCAGGCGATAGCGTTCGGCGGCGCGCGCCTGGCGTCTGAGCGCGGCGGCGCGTGCGTCCTGGTCGGCGATGACCGCATCGAGCCGTGCAAGATTGGCCTCGGTCGCACGCAGCCTCGCCTCGGCATCCTTGCGGCGGACGTGCAGCCCGGCGATCCCGGCGGCATCCTCGAGCATCGCGCGGCGGTCGGCGGGCTTGGCGGCGATGACCGCGCCGATCCGGCCCTGGCTGACCAGCGCGGGGCTGTGTGCCCCGGTCGCGGCGTCGGCGAAGAGCAGCCCGACGTCCTTCGCACGGACGTCGCGGCCGTCGATCCGGTAGGCGGACCCTGCGCCGCGTTCGATCCGGCGGACGATCTCGCGTTCGTCGGCGCCGTCGGGGCCGGCGATCTCGGCGAGGATCGACACTTCGGCAAAATCGCGCGCGGGGCGGGTCGCGGTCCCTGCGAAGATCACGTCGTCCATGCCCGCACCGCGCAGCGACTTGGCGCTGGCCTCGCCCATCGTCCAACGCAGCGCCTCGAGCAGGTTCGACTTGCCGCAGCCATTGGGGCCGACCACGCCGGTCAGCCCGGGTTCGATCACCAGGTCGGCGGGTTCGACGAAGCTCTTGAACCCGGTGATGCGGAGGCGTCTGATCTGCATGGCGCGCGCTCTCCCTTCACGATTGGCGAGCGTAGCGCGCTTCCGGTCTCCCGCGAAGGCGGCAGCCCGGCCTGGGTCCCCGCCTTCGCAGGGGCACACTCCGGGCTGACAAATGCGCGCCGGACGGGATGCGGCTTACGCGCCGGCGGCCTTGAGCGCCTTTTCCATCTCGCTCCACGACAGCACGTTTTCCATCTTCTTGCCGTTCAGCAGGAAGGTCGGCGTGCCGGTGACGGTGCCCGACTGCATCGCGTTTTCGGTCGGCTTGGCCATGATCTCGAGCTGCTTCTGGTCAGCGAGGCAGGCGCGCGCCTTGGCCTCGGGAATGCCGCGCTGCTTGACAAAATCGATCGCCCCCATGTGCTCGGCGAGCTTGGTCGCGACCGCGGTCGGGGCGAGATTGGCGAGGCTCTGCTGCATCGCCGGGGGCATCGTCTGGAGCTTGTCGAGGAACGCGTTCTGGTTCTGGTACATCTGTTCGAGGATCGGGAAGAACGGCGCGGTCCCGCCGCACTGGCCGAGCAGCGTCAGCGCGACGTCGGGCGCGCCGTGGACAAGGAAGTCGCGGAATTCGAAGCTGACCTTGCCGGTCGAGACGTAGTTGTCGGTCAGCGGCTTGAACGCCTCGCGGCCGAACGCGCCGCAGGTCGGGCAGGAGCGCGCGCCATATTCGACCAGCTTGATCGGGGCATTGGGGTTGCCCATCAGATAGCCCTCGTCGGTCTTGACGACGGTTTCGGTCCAGTTCTGACCGGCGGGTGCGGTCGCCGCGGCGACGGGGGCTGCGGCCTGGGTGGTGTTCGACGAGTCGCCCCCCGAACAGGCAGCGAGCGCGAGCGGCAGGACGGCGATGGCAGTGACGAACTTCATGCGGGATACTCCAACGAAATTAGCGGGCGCCGGCAATGCGCAGCGCGGGTTCGAGCTGGGCCCAGCCGCCATGCGGCATGACCTTGCCGTTGATGAAGAAGGACGGCGTCGAATCGACCTCGGGCGGTGCCGCCGCGGTGATGGCGAGGATCCGGTCGATCTCCGCCGTATCTGCGAAGCACGCGTCGATCGCGGCGGCGGACAGCCCGCGCGCCTTGACCAGATCGGTCAGCCCCGCGCCATCGGCATAGGCCTTGAGCTGCGCCGGCCGCGGATAGAGGTTGATGCGCGCGGCATTGACCTGCTGGAACTCGATCCCCTTTTCGAGCCAGGCGGGCTGCGCCGCGAAGATCGCCGCCGATGTCGGGAAGAAGCCGCGCGGTCCTGTGCAGCGCGCGAGCACCGCCGCAGCGAGATCGAGCCGGTCACGGATCATGTGGCGGAATTCGAGGCTGGTCGATCCAGACGCGATCATCTTGCCCTTCAGCACCGCCTGCGACTGGGTCGAGAAATCTGCACAGTGCGAGCAGGTGTAGCTGGCATATTCGACGAGCTTGACCCGGGCTGCGGGGCTGCCGAGTACGTAGGTGCCGCTCGCCGTCCGGGTGACGGGCACGGGCTTCGGGGCGGGCGCGGCCGCGGTGAGCAGCGCGAAACCGAACAACGCAAAGAACAGACGCATTCAGCTGATCCTGGGAAGGCCGCTCGTCGAGGCGACGCCGGCGGCGAGGGATTCGAGGACCGCACGCAGTTCGGGATCGGCGATGCCCTTCAGGCTGAGACCGAGATCGGCGGGAACGGTGCGGAGCGGGGGCGGCGCCGCCTTGACGCGTGGCTTGGCGACCTCGCCCTGGCGGATGGTGATGCGCGCGACGGCGGCATAGCCGAAGAAGCGGTTCACGCGCTCGGTGATCTCGGGAATGACGTGCTGCATCATCGGCGCATGCGCGCCGCGCACGGTCAGCGTCAGGACGCCATCCTGTTTCTGCCCCATCGGGAAGCGGATCGATTCGGGCGTGCTGACGCCGGAAAACCGCTCGCCGACGATCTCGGGCCAGCGGCTGACGACCGACGACTGGATGAAGCCGAAGCGCCGGAACGCCGCGCCGCCGATCGCGGGGAGCAGCTCGGCGACCGCGCGCGACCGGTTGGCGCGCGGCGCATCCGCGTCGACTTTGGGTTTGCGGGCAGCAGTTTTGCGGACGGCGGTCTTGCGCGCGGGCGGAACGTCCGTCGCGCTGGCCGCGGTCGCGGACTTTTGTTCGGTGGTGATACCGGGCGGGTTGCTCATCGCGCCACCCATGCCATAGGCGGCGCGTGAACGCCAAGCGCTCTTCGGTCCCCGTCGCCCTGCTCGACTGGTATGACGCGCATCGTCGCGTGCTGCCGTGGCGCGCCCGGCCGGGCGAGACGGTCGATCCCTATCGCGTCTGGCTGTCGGAGGTGATGCTGCAGCAGACCACGGTCGCCGCGGTCACCCCGCGCTTCCTCGCCTGGACCGCGCGCTGGCCTGATTTCGCGAGCCTCGCCGCGGCCGACGATGCCGATGTGATGGCCGCCTGGGCGGGGCTCGGCTATTATGCCCGCGCGCGCAATCTGGTGAAGGCGGCCAAGGCGGTGGTCGCGGAGCATGATGGCGTGTTTCCGCGGACCGAGGCCGAGCTGCGGACGCTCCCCGGGCTCGGCGCCTATACCGCGGCGGCGGTCGCGGCGATCGCGTTCGGCGAGCGTGCGGTGGTGGTCGATGCCAATGTCGAGCGCGTCGTCGCGCGGCTGTTCGCGATTGCGACGCCGCTCCCCGCCGCGCGTCCGGCGATCCGGGCGGCCGCGGACACGATCACGCCCGACGTGCGAGCCGGCGATTTCGCGCAGGCGATGATGGATCTGGGATCCTCGATCTGCACAACGCGCAACCCCAAATGCCTGCTGTGCCTGCTCCGCCCCGACTGCGACGGCTTTGCGCAAGGCGAGCCCGAACGGCTGCCGGTCAAGGCGAAGAAGGCCGCAAAGCCGCAGCGTCACGGGACGATCTTCTGGCTCGAGCGCGACGGACAGGTGCTGCTGGTGCGCCGCCCCGACACCGGGCTGCTCGGCGGCATGCGCGCGCTGCCGACCGGGCCCTGGACCGACCAGCCGCCGGGGTTCGAGGCCGCACCGGCACAGGCCGACTGGCAGATGCTCGACGACCGCGTCACGCATGGCTTCACGCATTTCGACCTCGAACTCGGTCTTGCGGTGGCGCGGGTGGAGGCGCATCAACCCGGCGAATGGTGGCCCGTCGAGACCCTGGATACCGCCGGGCTGCCGACCGTTTTCGCCAAGGCCGCCCAGGCTATACGGGCGCGATAGGGAGGCCTGCATGACGCGTGCACACTGGATTTCGACTGGCGTCATCGCCGCACTGGCGGCGACCGCAGCCATCGGGCAGGCGCAGCGACAGGCCGCCCCGGGCAACATCGCCGTCACCGAACGCGCGGGCGATCCCGCACGCGCCGCCTTGCCGAGCGTCGAACGACTGTTCGACGGCTATGTCCGCGACAACAAGATGCCCGGTATCGTCGGCGCGTTCGGTCTGGGCGACCGGCCGACCCTGTTCCTGGCGAGCGGAAAAATCGGCGACGAGCCGGGGCGGCCGTTCGCCGACGCCGATTCGCTGTGGCGGGTCTATTCGATGACCAAGCCGATCACCGGGATGGCGGCGATGATGCTGGTCGAGGACGGTCGGCTGAACCTCGACGATCCGCTGAGCAAATACATCCCCGCATTCAAGACGATGACGGTCGCGACCAGCCCCGATACGTCGCTGGCGACGCGGCCCGCGACGACGCCGATCACGATCCGCATGCTGCTGACGCACACCGCGGGGCTCGGCTACAGCATCAATGTGAAGGGCCCGCTGCTCAAGGAATATGAGCAGCGCGGCGTGCTGCCGATGTCGGTCAATGCGCAGATGGAAACGCAGATGGCCAAGGTCCGCCCGACCTCGCTCGAGGACTTCGCGAACCGCGCAGCGACGCTGCCGCTGGTCGCGGAGCCGGGGACCAAATGGAGCTATTCGATCGGGCTCGACGTGATGGGCCGGGTGATCGAAGTGGCGAGCGGAATGTCGTTTGAGCGGTTCCTGCAGACGCGGATGTTCGCGCCGCTCAAGATGACTTCGACCTTCTTCATGGTGCCGCAGGATCAGGTGAAGCGGCTGGCGACCAACTATGCGTTCGTCGGCGACAACCGCACCCCGCTCGACCCTGCGGCGACGTCGGTTTTCGCGGAGCGGCCGAGCTTTCCCTATGGCGGCGCGGGGCTGGTGATGTCGGCGCGCGATTATGACACGTTCCTGCACATGCTGCAGGATGGCGGGACGCTGGACGGCGTGCGGGTGATGAAGCCCGAAACGGTCGCGCTCGGCATGTCGAACCTGATGCCCAAGGGGGTGTCATTCGGCGGGATCGGCACCGGGACTGGTGCGGCGGCTGCCGGCAACGCGATGGGGTTCGGCGCGGGCGGGTCGGTCTATCTGGCCGACGTGCCGGGCGGCGCATCGAAGGGCACCTATGGCTGGGGAGGCGCGGCGGGGACGTTCGCCTGGGTCGACCCGGTCCGTCATGTCCGGAGCACGGTGATGGTCAATTATTTCCCCGGTGAGAAATGGCCGTTGCGGAAAGAGGTGGTCGGCGCGCTGGTCGCCGATGTCGCGAGAAGCGGATCCGCGGGGGGCGTGCGCTGATGAGCTTGACCGCGGATCTCATGCCCGATGTCGCACCGGGTTTTACCGGCGGGACGCTCGATCGTGCCGACGCACTGCGCCACAATGCAGACGCGCTGGCGGCGGCGCAGGGCGACTGGCGGGCGCGGCTGCTCGCGCTCGACGGTCTGTTGCCCGCCGTGACGGGCGAGGGGCGGCTCGAATGGACGTCGATGGCGGACTTGCCCGACGATGCCGAACCGATCCTGCTCGGGCTCGACGAGAGCGGGCGGCCGCATTTCACCGCGTTGCTGGCGGGCATGGGGGTCGACAACGCCCCGGCGATGCGCTCGCCCGCGCTGATGGCGGTGCTGGGCAGCCTCGCGCCGGGCGAGGCGGCGACCTATGCCGCGGCGCGCAGCGTGCTCGACTGGCATGTCCGGCATCGCTTCTGCGCGAAATGCGGGACCGCGACGGCGATGTTCCGCGCGGGCTGGGCACGCAAATGCCCCAATTGCGCGACCGAGCATTTCCCGCGCGTCGATCCCGTCGTCATCATGATCGCCGAGCATGACGGGCGCGCGCTGCTCGGGCGCGGCAAGGGGTGGCCGCCGGGGCGCTATTCGGCGCTGGCGGGGTTTCTCGAGCCCGGCGAATCGATCGAGGAGGCGGTCGCGCGCGAGATCGCCGAGGAATCGGGCGTGCGCGTCGGCCGTGTCCGCTATGTCGCGAGCCAGCCCTGGCCCTTCCCCTCGTCGCTCATGATCGCGTGCGTCGCGGAGGCCGTGGACTACGCGATCACGCTCGACGTGAACGAGCTGGAGGATGCGATGTGGGTACCGCGCGAGATGGTGCGCGCGGTGCTGCGCGGCGAGGAGGGGCCGTTCCTGCCGCCGCCGCCCTATGCGATCGCGCACACGCTGCTGAGCGTCTGGGCGAAGGGGTGACTCAGCCGCGCGTGCGCGCCTGGCGGTAGGTGCCGAGCACGCGGAGCCATTTCGAGTGGAAGCCGAGTTCCTCTAGCGCGTGGTCGAGATTCGCGTCGCCCGGCTTGCCGACGACATCGGCGTAGAATTCGGTCGCGGCAAAGCTGCCGTTGCGCTGGTAGCTTTCCAGCTTGGTCATGTTGACGCCGTTGGTCGCGAAGCCGCCCATCGCCTTGTAGAGCGCGGCGGGGACGTTGCGGACCTCGAAGATCAGCGTCGTCATCCAGTCGCCGCCCGCCGGATCCTGCGCCGCCGGTGGCTTGCCGCCACGCGCGAGCGTGACGAAGCGGGTCGTGTTGTGATCGGCATCGGCAATGTCGGTCGCGAGCAGATCGAGGCCGTAGAGCGCGGCGGCGGCGGGCGGCGCGAGCGCGGCGATCGTCGGGTCGGCAAGTTCGGCGACCTTGGCTGCGGCGCCCGCGGTGTCGGGATAGCTCACCGGCTCGATCCCGTGCGCCTTGAGCCAGTGGCGGCACTGGCCGAGCGCCTGCGGATGGCTCATCGCCTGGCGAATGGCGTCGCGTGGTCCGATCCCCATCAACGCGTGGCGGATCGGCAGGAAATGCTCGCCGGTGATCACCAGCCCCGATTCCGGGAGCAGGAAATGGATATCGGCGACGCGGCCGTGGAGCGAGTTCTCGATCGGGATGATCGCACAGTCGGCGCGGCCGTCCTTCACCGCGTCGATCGCATCGGCGAAGTCGAAACAGGGCAGCGGCAGGCCGTCCGGAAACGCCTCGGTCGCCGCGACATGGCTGTTGGCGCCGGGCGCACCCTGAAACGCGACCGCGCGCGCGGGCTCCGCCATCGCGGCTTGGGTCATCTGCGCGACTATCGGACGGGCGGGGGCGGCAAAGTTTTCCATCGCCACGGCGCGTAGCCAGCGGGCCGGATGCAATCAAGGGCGCGCGGCGCCCGCGCAACACGGGGCGCAGCGTTTGCTTGCGGTGTCGGTCAGGCTTTTCTATGGCTGTCCTAAATCAAATAGGGGTGGGTGCGCTTTATGGACGACAGGACCAATACGATCGCCGGCTGGGTGCTCGCAGGTTGTGGTGCGGCGCTTGGGCTGTCGATCGTGGGGGGCATGTTGTTCCACGGCGAGCGCCCCGAGAAGATGGGCTATGCGATCGAGGGCGTCGTCGAGGAGGGTGCCGGCGGTGGCGCTGCCGAGGTTGCGATCGCGTCGCTGCTGCCGACCGCCGATGCTGCCAAGGGCGCCGAGGTCTTCAAGAAGTGCGCCGCGTGCCACACGATCAACCAGGGCGGCGCGAACGGGATCGGTCCGAACCTGTACGCGACGCTGGGCGAGGGGATTGCGCAGGGCAAGGGCGGCTATGCCTTCACCGACGCGCTGAAGGGCGTCGGCGGCAAGTGGGACTTCGACAAGATGAACGCGTGGCTGACCAGCCCGCGCAAGTTCGCGCCGGGCACCAAGATGACCTTTGCGGGATTGGGCAGTGCCGAGGACCGCGCGAACGTGATCCTGTATCTCAACCAGCAGGGGTCGAACCTGCCCTTGCCGGCAGCGCCTGCCGCCGGTGCAGAACCCGCCGCCGCTGGAGATCAGCCTGCACCCGCCAACGCCGCCGAGGCTGCGGTCGAGAATGGCGGCGATACCGCCGATATCGCGAACACCGGCACGGCCGCGTCGGGTGCACCGTCGGTCGATCCGGAAGCCGCACGCAAGGGTGCGCGGACGGAGCAGTAATCGCGGCTCCCTCTCCTCGGAGAGGAGAGGGGCTGTTTCGGGGTATGCGCTGTTTGGCAGCCCCTCACCCCGGCCCTCTCCCCCGAGGGGAGAGGGGGCAGAAGATCAGGCTTCCGCGGCTTCGGCCGCGGCACGCTCGCGGTAGAAGGACTGGACCGCAGCCCAGGCTTCATCGGCGGTCTCGACATAGCGGAAGATCGACAGGTCCTTTTCGCTGACAACGCCTTCCTCGACCAGCGCGTCGAAATTCACGACGCGCTCCCAGAACTGGCGACCGAACAGCAGCACGGGGATCGGCTGGATCTTGCCCGTCTGGATCAGCGTCAGCAGCTCGAACAGCTCGTCGAACGTGCCGAACCCGCCCGGGAACGCCGCCAGCGCGCGGGCGTGGAGCAAGAAGTGCATTTTCCGGAGCGCGAAATAGTGGAACTGCACCGACAGCGACGGGGTGACGTACGGGTTGGGGGCCTGCTCATGCGGCAGGACGATGTTCAGCCCGATCGACTCGGCCCCGACATCGTCGGCGCCGCGATTGGCGGCTTCCATGATCGACGGACCGCCGCCCGAGCACACCACGAACTGACGCCAGCCACGCTCGTCGCGGGGCAGGACGCTGACCTTGGCGGCGAGCTCGCGCGCGACGTCGTAATATTTCGACTTCTCGACCAGCCGCTCGGCGATCTTCTTAGACTTTTCGTCGCTGGCGAGTTCGAGCAGCGCCTGTGCCTTGGCGGGCTCGGGAATGCGTGCCGAGCCATAGAAGACGAAGGTCGAGGCGATCTTCGCTTCCTCGAGCACCAGTTCGGTCTTGAGCAGCTCGAGCTGGAAGCGCACCGGGCGGAGATCTTCGCGGAGCAGGAAGTCCATGTCCTGGAACGCGAGCCGGTAATGCGGATGCTGGGTCTGCGGCGTGGAAACGATCTCGCGGGCGGTTTCAGCGTCCTGGCTGGCGTTCGCGAAAACGCGTGAGGGAATGCGGGTATCTGTCATTTCGGCGGATTTAGTCGAAAGCCGTGCGCAGGGCTAGACCGGTGTACTAGCGGCAGAAATTCGCGCGATCGTCCTCGAGATGGAGGTGGTTGCGGTGCGCGGCGTTATAGTCGGGGCTGAGCACGGTGCCGAACCGCTTGCAGGCCGAGGCGCGGATCGTCTGGAGGAATTGGCGCACCTGCGGGTCGGGCGAGGTCCAGTCGTTCAGGATGCTGATCCGTCGCCCGTCCTTCAGCACGAACCCACCGATATCGACCGCGTTGGCGACCGCATGGCCCGAGCGGCGGCTCGCGTTGCGGGCCGAGCCGACGACGTTGCGGCATGCATAGCTACCCATGCTGTCGATCCGCGCGAGTTCGCTGCCGAGCATCTGATAGGCGGCGGGGGCAACCGCGTTGCGCGTCCAGCCGATCAGCGCGCGCGCCGCGCCGCAGCGGACCGCAGTGAGGTTGGCGACCGGGACGCCGATATCGACCAGCTTGACGGTGCCCGCGAGCCCGCAGCCGGGACCGGTTTCGCGGTCGGGCAGGAGCTGGAACGAGACGTGGAGCTGACGCAGGTCGGCGAGGCACTGCGCGGTCTCGCGATTGCTCGGGACCGAGAGGTTGGGGCGGGTCTGTTGCGGCGCGGCGGGGCGATCGGCGCGGCCGCAGGCGGCAAGCGCGAGAATGGGCGCGAGCGCGAGCAGGACAGGGTAAAGGACGCGGTACATGGGGCCATCATCCCCGCGTGGCACCGGCTTGTCACGCGTTGCGGGGCGGCGTTGCGGCGAGTCGAGGCATGGGCGTGTGCGGCGCTGCCCTTCGATTTCGCTCGGGGCGAACGGGGGAGCGTGGCGACGGAAGCGCATGCGCGGACAAGGTTGACTCGCCGCGCCACGTCGTTAGGGCCGGCGACGGGCCACGCGGTCCCAACGCCGCGCGTGCTCTCTGTGAGGAGAGATACATGACTGATACGACCTACGCCACCGCCACAGGTGCGCCTGTGCTGCCTGCGACCAAGCCGGCACGCCCCTTTTTCTCCAGCGGTCCCTGCGCGAAGCCTCCGGGCTGGTCCGCGGACAAGCTCGCCACCGATTCGCTCGGTCGCTCGCATCGCTCGAAGATCGGCAAGACCCGCCTCCAGTACAGCATCGACCTGATGCGTGAGCTGCTGAAGCTTCCGAGCACGCACCGCATCGGCATCGTCCCCGGCTCCGACACCGGCGCGTACGAAATGGCGATGTGGACGATGCTGGGCGCCAAGCCCGTCACCGCGCTCGCCTGGGAAAGCTTCGGCGAGGGCTGGGTGACCGATGCGGTCAAGCAGCTCAAGATCGACCCGACCGTGGTGCGCGCCGATTACGGCCAGCTGCCCGATCTGGAGTCGGTCGACTGGTCGAACGACGTGCTGTTCACCTGGAACGGCACCACCAGCGGCGTGCGCGTGCCGAACGCGGACTGGATCCCCGACGACCGCGAAGGCCTGTCGTTCGCCGACGCGACGTCGGGCGTGTTCGCCTATGACATTGACTGGACGAAGATCGATGTCGCGACCTTCTCATGGCAGAAAGTGCTCGGAGGCGAGGGCGCACACGGCGTGCTGATCCTCGGCCCGCGCGCGGTCGAGCGGCTCGAGAGCTACACGCCCGCCTGGCCGTTGCCGAAGGTGTTCCGCCTCGTGTCGAAGGGCAAGCTCGCCGAGGGCGTGTTCAAGGGCGAGACGATCAACACGCCGTCGATGCTGGCGGTCGAGGATGCGATCTTCAGTCTCGAATGGGCGAAGTCGCTGGGTAAGGACGGGCTGATCGCGCGGTCCGACGCGAATGCTGCGGCTCTGGACACGATCGTGGCGGAGCGCGACTGGCTCGGCCATCTCGCCGCCGATCCGGCGACGCGGTCGAAGACGAGCGTCTGCCTGACGGTCGAGGGTGCGGACGAGGCGATGATCAAGGCGATGGCCGCCGCGCTCGAAAAGGCGGGAGCTGCGTATGACGTGGCGGGCTACCGCGACGCGCCGCCGGGCCTGCGCATCTGGTGCGGCGCGACCGTCGACACCGCCGACATCGTCGCGCTCGGGCCCTGGCTCGACTGGGCCTACGCGACCGCCAAGGCTGCCTAAAACCCGCTACTGCCGCCCTTTTTCCCACCGCCCTTTTCCGTCATCCCGGCGAACGCCGGGACCCATGGACACGGAGCATCCGCTCACTAAGCGGACCGCAACCATGGGCCCCGGCGTCCGCCGGGGTGACGGGACAGGGTGAGGACGGACTTTCAAAACCGAGCGCGCACCTCCGTTCCCCCGACATTCCCAGGAGCAATCCCATGCCAAAAGTCCTCATTTCCGACAAAATGGATCCCCGCGCCGCCCAGATCTTCCGCGAGCGCGGCGTCGAGGTCGACGAGATCACCGGCAAGACGCCCGCCGAACTGATGGCGATGATCGGCGAGTATGACGGTCTCGCGATCCGCAGCTCGACCAAGGTGACCAAGGAGATCCTCGAGCACGCGACCAACCTGAAGGTCGTCGGCCGCGCGGGTATCGGCGTCGATAACGTCGACATCCCCGCCGCCTCGGCGAAGGGCGTCGTCGTGATGAACACGCCGTTCGGCAACTCGATCACCACCGCCGAGCACGCGATCGCGCTGATGTTCGCGCTCGCCCGCCAGCTGCCCGAGGCCGATGCCTCGACGCAGGCCGGCAAGTGGGAGAAGAACCGCTTCATGGGTGTCGAGCTGACGTCGAAGACGCTCGGCCTGATCGGCGCGGGCAATATCGGCTCGATCGTCGCCGACCGCGCGCGTGGCCTCAAGATGAAGGTCGTCGCGTTCGATCCGTTCCTGACGCCCGAGCGCGCGATCGAGATCGGTGTCGAGAAGGTCACGCTCGATGAGCTGCTCGCACGTGCCGACTTCATCACGCTGCACACGCCGCTGACCGACCAGACGCGCAACATCCTCTCGGCCGAGGCGCTCGCCAAGACCAAGAAGGGCGTGCGGATCATCAACTGCGCGCGCGGCGGCTTGATCGACGAGGTTGCGCTGAAGGCGGCGCTCGATTCGGGCCAGGTCGGTGGCGCGGCACTCGACGTGTTCGTCGAGGAGCCCGCCAAGGCTTCGCCCTTGTTCAACACGCCCAACTTCATCAGTACGCCGCATCTCGGTGCGTCGACGACCGAGGCGCAGGTCAATGTCGCGATCCAGGTCGCCGAGCAGATGGCCGATTTCCTGATGTCGGGCGGCGTCACCAACGCGCTCAACATGCCGTCGCTGTCGGCGGAGGAAGCGCCCAAGTTGAAGCCGTACATGGCGCTGGCGGAAAAGCTCGGTGCGCTGGTCGGGCAGCTGACGCATGGCGCGGTGACGCGGATCTCGGTGCATACCGAGGGCGCGGCGGCCGAACTGAACCCCAAGCCGATCACCAGCGCGGTGCTGGCGGGCTATCTCCAGACGCAGACCGCCACCGTCAACATGGTCAACGCCCCCGTGCTGGCGCGCGAACGCGGGCTCGAGGTGCGTGAGGTGCGGACCGAGCGCGAGGCGGATTACCACACGCTGCTGCGTGTCTCGGTCAGGACCGAGGATGGCGAGCGCTCGGTCGCGGGCACGCTGTTCGGCGATTCGGCGCCGCGTCTGATCGAACTGCTCGGCATCAAGATCGAGGCCGATCTGGCGGGGCCGATGCTCTATGTCGTCAACGAGGATGCGCCGGGGTTCATTGGCCGTCTCGGGACGGCGCTGGGCGAGGCAGGGGTCAATATCGGCACCTTCCATCTCGGCCGCCGCCAGGCGGGCGGCGAGGCGGTGCTGCTGCTGTCGGTCGACGAGGCGGTGACGCCGGAGCTGCTGACCAAGGTGCGCGCGTTGCCGGGGGTGAAGACCGCGATGGGTCTCAACTTCTAAGGCTCGCGAACGGGGGGCGAAGTGGTTAGAGGCACGCGCATGACTGCTTTGCTCCCCGAAGGTTTTCGAGACCGCCTGCCCCCCTTCGCCGATTCGGCAGCCGCGCTCGAGGCGCGTGTGCTCGAGGCTGCACGCCTGCACGGCTATGAGCGCGTCGATCCGCCGCTGGCCGAATTTGCTGATGGGCTAGAGATGCGGTTGAAGGCGGGCGGGCTGCACGATGCGGTGCGGTTCGTCGATCCGGTGTCGCAGCGTACGCTCGCGATCCGTCCCGACATCACCGCGCAGGTCGCGCGGATCGCGGCCACGCGGATGGGGCATCACCCGCGGCCGGTGCGGCTGAGCTATGCCGGCTCGGTGCTCAAACTGCGCGCGTCGCAGCTCGCGCCTGCGCGCGAGACGCGGCAGATCGGTTGCGAGCTGATCGGGCTCGATTCGGTCGCCGCCGCGCAGGAGGTCGTCGCGGTCGCGGTCGACATGCTCGGTGCGGCTGAGGTCCGCGGCGCGTCGATCGACTTCACGCTGCCCGACCTGGTGTCGACGCTTGCGGCGGGTCCGCTGCCGGTCGCGCCCGACCACGTCGCGACGCTGCGCGACCGGCTCGATGCCAAGGATGCCGGCGCGGTCGCCGCGCTCGCGCCCGCCTATCTGCCGCTGATCGAGGCGGCGGGGCCGTTCGCGCCGGCGATGGAGCGGCTGCGGATGTTCGATACGACAGGCGCGCTCGCGTCGCGCCTCGACGCGCTCACGCGGATCGCCGCAGCGCTCGACGGCCGCGTCGCGCTGACGCTCGACCCCACCGAGCGGCACGGGTTCGAATATCAGACCTGGCTCGGCTTCTCGCTGTTCGCGGATGGCAGCGCGCGTGAGGTCGGGCGTGGCGGCACCTATACCGTGGTGCATGAAAGCGGTGCCGAGGAAGCGGCAACGGGCTTCTCGCTGTTCGCCGACCCGCTGGTCGACCGGGTCGTCAGCGTCGATCGCCGACGGCTGTTCCTGCCGCTGGGTACGCCGGCGGCGGATGGTGCGGCGATGCGGGCGCAGGGCTGGGTCACGGTCGCCGCGCTCGACGCGGGCGATACCCCCGAAGCGCAGGTCTGCACGCATCTTTGGGTGGCGGATGCGCCCCGCGCGCTGTAGGCGCTGCGGGTAATTCTCAGGAGATAGAGTTTGGCCAACGTAGCAGTCATCGGCGCGCAATGGGGCGACGAAGGCAAGGGCAAGATCGTCGACTGGCTCGCCGAGCGTGCCGACATGGTCGTGCGGTTCCAGGGCGGCCACAATGCCGGCCACACGCTCGTCGTCGGCGAGAATGTGTACAAGCTGTCGCTGCTGCCGTCGGGCATCGTCCGCGGCACGCCGTCGTTCATCGGCAATGGCGTGGTGCTCGATCCCTGGGCGCTGAAGGACGAGATCGCCCGGCTCGGCGCACAGGGTGTCGTCGCGACGCCCGAGACGCTGCGGATTGCCGATACCTGCGCGCTGATCCTGCCGTTCCACCGCGATCTCGACGGTCTGCGCGAGGATGCGAGCGGCGCGGGTAAGATCGGCACGACGCGCCGCGGCATCGGCCCGGCCTATGAGGACAAGGTCGGTCGCCGTGCGATCCGCGTGTGCGATCTGGCGCATCTCGACGACCTGGGGCCGCAGCTCGATCGTCTGACCGCGCATCACGACGCGCTGCGCGCCGGGTTCGGCGAGCCGCCGATCGACCGTGCGGCGCTGATCGCCGAGCTGCGCGAGATTGCCGGCTTCGTCCTGCCGTTCGCCAAGCCCGTGTGGCGCGACCTGAACGCGGCGCGCTCGGCCGGCAAGCGGATCCTGTTCGAGGGTGCGCAGGGCGTGCTGCTCGACGTCGATCACGGCACCTATCCGTTCGTCACCTCGTCGAACACGATTGCAGGCGCTGCGGCGGGCGGTTCGGGCCTCGGCCCGAGCGCGGTCGGGTTCGTGCTCGGGATCGCCAAGGCCTATACGACGCGCGTCGGGTCGGGGCCGTTCCCGACCGAGCTCGAGAACGAGACCGGCGAGCGGCTGGGCGTGCGCGGGCATGAGTTCGGGACGGTGACGGGGCGCAAGCGTCGCTGTGGCTGGTTCGACGCGGTGCTGGTGCGCCAGTCGGCGGCGGTCGGCGGCATCACCGGGATCGCGCTGACCAAGATCGACGTGCTCGACGGGTTCGAGACGGTTTCGATCTGCACCGGCTATCGTCTGCGCGGCGAGACGCTCGATTATTTCCCGGCGCATGCCGCCGACCAGGCGCTGGTCGAGCCGATCTACGAGACGATGGAAGGCTGGCAGGAAACGACTGCCGGTGCGCGCAGCTGGGCCGACCTGCCGGCACAGGCGATCAAGTATATCCGGCGTATCGAGGAGCTGATCCGCTGCCCGGTGGCGCTGGTCTCGACCAGCCCGGAGCGGGCGGACACGATCTTGGTGCGGGATCCGTTCTCGGACTGAAGCGACGGTCGCTGACACGAAAAAGGCCGGGCGATTGCCCGGCCTTTTTTTTGGGGATCAGGCCGTGTGGCTCAGCGTGGCGGCGTGCCGCCGACGGTACCGCCGGTCGTTGCAGTCCCGCCCATGGTGCCGCCCATTGTGCCACCTGCAGCCGTGCCGCCCATCGTTCCACCCATGGTGCCCGGGCCGGTGCTGCCGGTCGACATCGAACCGGAGGTCGTGCCGGTCGTGGTGCCGGTGCCGGTCACCGTATCGGGACCCGTGGTCGTGCCGGTCGTCGTACCCGTCGTGCCGCGCGTGCGGCTACGGGCGCGGGTGCCGCGCTGGGTGCGGGTCTGGGTCGCGGAATCAGTCGCCGTGGTGCCCGACTGCGTCGTCGGTCCCGTGGACATGCCGCCCATCGCGCCGCCGGTGGTGCCGCTACCCATAGTACCGCCCATGGTACCACCAGTCGTGCTGCCGCCCATCGTGCCGCCCATCGTGCCACCTGCGGTACCGCCGGTGGTCTGGGCCATGGCGGCGGCCGGAAGGATCAGGGCTGCCGCTGCGATCGAGGTCAGAATACGCATGGTTCTCTCCTATCGTGTTGGAGACACAGCGTTTCGGTTCGACTTATGTTCCCCGGTCAGCCGCATTGGCCGCGGTGGAGCAGCGCCTGATCGGCAAGGACGAGTGCGACCATCGCCTCGACCACGGGGACTCCGCGGATGCCGACGCAGGGGTCGTGGCGGCCCTTGGTGGCGATCGTCGCGGCCTCGCCGGTCGGGCTGATCGTCTCGACGGGGGTGAGGATCGAGCTGGTCGGTTTGAACGCGACGCGCAGGCGGATCGGCTGGCCGGTGGCGATGCCGCCGGCAATCCCGCCGGCATGGTTGGCCAGGAATTCGGGGCCTTCTGCGCCCGGTCGCATGGGGTCGGCATTGGCCTCGCCCGAGAGTGCGGCGGCGGCGAACCCGTCGCCGATCTCGATCCCCTTGACCGCGTTGATGCTCATGCAGGCCGAGGCGAGTTCGGCATCGAGCTTGGCATAGAGCGGCGCGCCCCAGCCCGCGGGGACGCCGGTCGCCTCGCACGCGATCACCGCGCCGAGCGACGATCCCGCCTTGCGCGCGGCGTCGACGAGCGCTTCCCAGCGCAGCGCCGCTTCGGCATCGGGGCAGAAGAACGGGTTCTGATCGATCTGTGCGTCGTCGAAGTTCGCCGGGTCGATCGCGTCGCCGCCGATCGCCTCGACCCAGGCGCGGACGCGGACCTGGGGCACGACGAGCCGCGCGACCGCACCGGCAGCGACGCGCGCCGCGGTCTCGCGCGCCGACGAGCGGCCGCCGCCGCGATAATCGCGAAAACCGTATTTGGCGTCATAGGCATAGTCGGCGTGGCCGGGGCGATAGGCCTTGGCGACGTCGGAATAATCTTTCGAGCGCTGGTCGACATTCTCGATCATCAGGCTGATCGGCGTACCCGTCGTGCGGCCGTCGAACACGCCCGAGAGGATCCGCACCGCATCGGGCTCGCGCCGCTGCGTGGTGAAGCGAGAGGTGCCGGGGCGGCGCTTGTCGAGCCAGGGCTGGATGTCGGCTTCGGTGAGGGGGATGCCGGGGGGGCAGCCGTCGACCACCGCGCCGAGCGCGGGTCCGTGGGACTCGCCCCAGGTGGTGAAGCGGAACATCCGCCCGAAGCTGTTGACGCTCACTTGGCCCCCTCCCCGACGGGGAGAGAGAGGGGCCCATGCGGAGCATGGGAGGGTAAGGGCACGCTGGTGAGCGCGGACAGGATCGCGGCAAGCACGTCGTCCATCCGCTGCATCACGTCGTTGTTCCAGACACGGATCACACGGTATCCCTTGTTCGCGAGGTAGGCAGTTCTGTCGGCATCATAGGCCGCGTCGCCAATATGCTGGCTGCCGTCTACCTCGACGACGAGCATGGCGTCCATGCACAGAAAGTCGGCGATGAACGGGCCAATCCACACCTGGCGGCGGAATTTGAAGTCAGCGAGGCGGCGGCTGCGGAGGTTCTGCCATAGCCGGGTTTCCGCCTCGGTGGCGTCGCGACGCAGCTTCCGCGCGCGGTTGAGTGCTTCGGTGCCGTCCTTCTGCCTCACCGTGCCCTCACCCTCCCATGCTGCGCATGGGCCCCTCCCTCTCCCCGCAGGGGAGAGGGTATTTACACCAGCGCGATGTCGGGGGCGTCTTCGGCTTTCATGCCGATCACGTTGTAGCCGGCGTCGACATGGTGGGTTTCGCCCGTGACGCCCGATGCCAGGTCGCTGAGCAGATACAGTCCCGCACCGCCGACATCGTCGATCGTCACGTTGCGCTTGAGCGGCGAGTTCAGCTCGTTCCACTTCAGGATCAGGCGGAAGTCGCCGATCCCGCTCGCGGCCAGCGTCTTTATCGGGCCCGCCGAAATCGCGTTGACGCGGATATTGTCGCGGCCGAGATCGACCGCGAGATACTGCACGCTCGTCTCGAGCGCGGCCTTGGCGACGCCCATGACGTTGTAGTGCGGGATGACCTTCTCGGCGCCGTAATAGCTGAGCGTCAGCATCGACCCGCCCGGGTTCATCATCTTCGCCGCGCGCTGCGCGACCGCGACGAACGAATAGACGCTGATGTTCATCGTCATCAGGAAATTGTCGAGGCTGGTGTCGACGAACCGCCCGCGCAGCTCGTTCTTGTCCGAAAAGCCAATCGCATGGACGACGAAGTCGATCGTCGGCCATTCCTTTGCCAGCTTGGCGAAGGTCGCGTCGAGCGCACCCATGTCGGAGACGTCGCAGTCGAACAGCCGTGCGACGCCCAGTTGCTCGGCGAGCGGGCGGACGCGCTTCTCCATCGTCTCGCCCTGATAGCTGAACGCGAGCTCCGCGCCGGCCTCGGACAGCTTCTTGGCGATGCCCCAAGCCAGCGACTTGTCGTTCGCCAGCCCCATGATCAACCCACGCTTGCCCGCCATCAAACCGTTCACGCCGTTCTCGCCTTCGCCTCTACCTCGTCAGCCGGTTGCTCTAGCGCTGTTTCGAGGGGTTCCGCCAGTGCCGCGTTCAAATGCGCCCCGAATACCAGCCCCAATCCGATGACGTAGAAGAACAGCAGCATGATGACGACGCCCGCCAGGCTGCCATAAGTCAGGTCATAGCCACCCAGGCTCGACAGGACAATCGGCAGCAATGCGGTAGCGCTGATCCACCAGACGGCGGTGAAGAGCGCGCCGGGCCATTTGCGGCATTTCGAATAGCGATAGCGCGACGGCGTCACCGAGTAGAACAGCAAGTACAGCGCGCCGAACATCAGCATGCCGGGGATCAGGCGGGACAGGCCGACCCATCCGGCGGCGTCCTGCGCAAAGGGGACGAGGCGGTAGATGAACTGTTCGGCCGCGGTCAGGATGCCCTGCACCAAGAAGGAGAGCAGTGCCATGATCACCGAGCCGACGATCACTGCGGACGAGCCAAGCCGTGATTTCCAGAAGGGTGCGGTCGCCTTGATCCCGTAGGCGCGGTGGAAGATGTCGCGGATCGTCTCGACGAAGCTGCCGACGGTCCACAGCCCGACCAGCGCGCCGAGCCACAGCAGCGAGCCGGTGCGCGCGGCGAGCACGTCGGCGATCGGCTTGCGCAACAGATCGGCGACGTTGGGCGGCAGCACGTTCAGGAAGGACTCGACCGCACGGATCGTCTCGGTGCTCTGGCCGAACAGCGACAGGATCGCCGCGGCCACGATGAAGAACGGGAACACCGTCATCAGCGCGAGATAGGCAAGGTTGCCCGCATGGATGAAGCCGTCGTTGAACACGCCGACCGCGGCACGCTTGACGACCTCGAAGGCTTGGCTGCCCGGCTTGACCTTCGCCATGCCGCGATTGAGGCGCCGGCGCGTGCCGCCGTGGTCGTGGGCGCGCGCCTCGGGCGTAAGATTGCTGTCGTTCACAAGGCGTTCAGACGCCCATGGCCCCCCGCGGGTTCCCGGTATTGCTCTTCGCCCAGCCCTCGACGAAGTCAACGAGCGCCTTGTTGTCGGCCGGAATGTCGATCATCAGCGTGACGAGCTGATCGCCGCGGCCACCGGTCTTCTTGTGGAAGCCCTTGCCCTTGAGGCGCAGCGTCTTGCCCGAGGTTGTGCCCTTGGGGATCGTCAGCATGACCGGCTTTTCGACCGTCGGCGCCTTGATCGAGCCGCCGAGCACCGCCTCGGCGAGGCTGATCGGCAGGTCGATGCGAACGTCGTCGCCGTCGCGCGTGAAGAAACGGTGCGGCTGGACGTCGATGGTCAGGATCGCATCGCCCGCGCCGCCCGGGCCCTGCTCGCCCTTGCCCGCGAGCTTCATCTGCGTGCCACTCTCGACGCCTGCGGGAAGCTTGAGATCAAGCGTCTTGCCATCGGAGAGCGTCACGCGCTGGGGCTCGAGCGTCGCCGCGTCGACGAACGGGACCTGCAGGCGATAGGCGACGTTTTCGCCCTTGGGCTGCGGGCGCCGACCGAAGCCGCTCGCGAAACCGCCGCCACCGCCGCGCTGGGCGCCACCGAACAGCCCCTCGAAGATGTCGCTCATGTCGGGGCCGCCGCTCTCATAGCCTTCGCTGCGAAAGCCGCCGCCGGGCTGTGGGCGTCCACCGCCGCCGCCACCGAAGCCGAACGGCGCGGCGGGGTTTCCGTCGCCGTCGATCTCGCCGCGATCGAAGCGCGCGCGCTTGTCCTTGTCGTTCAGCAGATCGTACGCGTTGGTGACCTGGCTGAACTTCTCCGATGCCTTCGGATTGTCCTTGTTGCGATCGGGATGAAGCTCCTTGGCGAGCTTGCGATACGCCTTCTTGATGTCGGCTTCGTTCGCGTCGCGGGCAACGCCCAGGGTCTTGTACGGATCGGCCACTTAGGTCCCCACTCTGTCTTGCGCGTCTATGTGGGGCCGCCGCGGGCGCAACGCAATTCCCGTGCCGTGCGTTTGGCGGGCGAGAGGAGACGATGATGGCTGACAAGCAACCGATGCAGGGCGTGCCCGAGGGCGATGATGGTGCCAAGCAGAAGGACGGGGTGAACGATGCGCCGGCCAAGGACACGGGCGGCGAGAGTGGCGGCGGGTCCTATCCGAACCCGCATGAGGGGAAGGACTGACGCGCGTCTCGTCATTCCCGCGCAGGCGGGAACCCATACCGGCAATCCTGCGAGACTATCGCAACCGTACGAGCATATGGGTCCCCGCCTCCGCGGGGATGACGACCGTGGAACAGGTTACCCGGCGACCCGGACCGGTGCCTCGTCCAGCGGCGCAACGTCGACGCTGACGTCCATGCTCTGCGCGCCCGAGCCCAGCACCACACCATCGACCGGCGCGATCTCGGCATAATCGCGGCCGACCGCCATGACGATATGGTCGCTGGCCATCCAGATGCCGTTGGTCGGATCCATCCCGACCCAGCCATGCACCGGCCCGCACCACAGCAGGACCCAGGCATGCGTCGCATCCGCGCCGACCAGCCGCGGCTGGCCTGCGGGCGGGATGGTGCGGATATAGCCCGACGCATAGGCGGCGGGTAGGCCGGCGGCGCGCAGGCCGGTGATCATGATCTGCGCGAAATCCTGGCACACGCCCTTGCGGTGGAGGAACGCCTCGTGCGGCGGGGTGTCGACGAGCGTCGCATCCGCATCGAACACGAATTCGCGCTGAATCCGGCGGGCGAGCGCGATCCCTGCCTCCAGCGCGCCGCGCGCGGGGTCGAGATCGGCCGCGCAATAATCGGCGATCGCATGGTCGAGCGGGATCAGCGGCGAGGGATAGAGATAGGTGGCGGGGCTCGCCGCGGAGAGGTCGGTGCTCGCGCGCGCCAGCGCCGCGATCTCGGCGAGCGTCGGGTCGCCAACGGCGGGGACGGGGACGAGCCGGTCGACCGTCATCCGCGACCGGCTCTCGATCGTCAGGTGGCGGACCGGGCTGTCGACCACCAGCCGCGTGACGTTGGCGAGCCCCGCCTCGGCCCGCGCGGGGCTGATCCGGCCCGCGGGGTGGACCGAGAGCGTGTAGGCGTCGAGCCGCTGGCCGGGCCAGTCGATAGGCTTCAGCCGGAGGTTGCAGCGCGCGAACTTGACGCTGGCGCCATAGTCGAAGGTGGTGACGTGGCGGATATCGTAGATCATGCGAGCGTCAGTTCGCTGGTGCGGAGCGGCTCTGCGCCCTGGAGGAAATAGCGTCTGGCGAGCGCGTCCGAAACGCCCGCCAGCCGGCGTTCGACATCGCCCAGCGTATCCGCGTCCAGCTCGGCGGCGGTCGCGGTCACCACGATCGCCATGAGTGCGGTCGCCTGGGCCTGTTGCGGTTCGGCCATCTCGTCGTCGCTCAGTACCGGCAACTCGGCGAGCCGGGCGGCGATGCGGTCGGCGGAGAAGGCGAGGCTGCGCGGGTTGCCGGGGTCGAGCGCGACGAGATCCATGACCGGCACGCGCGCAATTCCCGTGGGATAGCGCTGGCGATAGGTGATCTGGCTGTCGGCGAGGTCGAGCAGCACCGACAGGTCGTCGGGCGAAGCGCCGGGCATGCCGAACAGCCGGATCGCGCGCGCCATCGCCATCGCGCGCTCGATCCGGCGGCCGAGATCGTGGAACCGCCATGCCGCGGTGCGTCCCATATGCTCGGCGGACAGCCCTGCGATCGCGGCATAGCGGCGCTGGAGCGAACCGGCGCGTTCGAGCATCCCGCGATGCGTCGGGAAGGGTGCCTCGAGCAGCCGGACCATGTCCGAGGACAGCCGGTCGCGCGATCCCTCGCCGATCGCACGCGCATGGCGGTTGATCGTCGCGACCGACTGCCAGCCCTCGTCCTCCATCGCGGTGCGCGCGAACGCGGTCAGGTCGGCGCGGCGCAGCGCGGGGGGATGCGGTGCGGCACCGCTGCCGACGATCAGCCCGACGAGCTTGCCGACGGTCTGCGACGACAGCACCGCGCCGCCGTCCGCGTCGATCGAATTGCCGAGCATCACGCGGATCGCCGCGAGCAATGCCTCGCCGCGCTCGAGATAGCGGCCGAGCCAGTAGAAATTGTCCGCGACTCGGCTGGGCAGCGTGCCGGGATTGCGCCGGACGTGGAGCGAATCGGGCGCGGTGAGCAGCGAGACGGGTGCGACCGGCTCCGGCCCATAGACGCAGACATCGGCGGACCAGATGCCTTCGCCCATCACCGCGGCGCGCGCGTCGGGGTGCTCGCCGATCCGCGCGAACCCGCCGGGCAGCACGGTCCATTCGCCGTCGCCGCCGCGTGCTGCAAAGACGCGCAGCGTGAACGGGCGCGGCTCGAGCGTGTCGCCAACGACGACGGGCATAGTCGAGAGGCGGACGATCTCCTGCCCGACATAATCCTGCGGGCGGCGCGCCATGTCGGCGAGCAGCGCTGCACGGTCGGCGCCGGTGATGTCGGCGCCCGCGGTCGCGCCGTTCGGCAAGCCGAGCGGGCGGGTGTGATAGGCGGGGGCGATCAGCAGCCGGTCGAGATCGGCCTCGACCGCGGTCCGCGCCGCGTCCTGCCCGCACCACCAGGTCGCGATGTTGGGGAGCAGCAGGTCCTCGCCGAGGATCGTGCGCGCGAGTTGCGGCAGGAAGGCGGAGAAGGCGGGCGCCTCGAGCACCGCGGAGCCGGGCGCGTTCGACAGCACGACATTGCCGGCGGCATAGGCGTCGATCAGGCCGGGCACGCCGATCTGCGAATGCGTGTCGAACGCCAGCGGATCGAGCAGCCGGGGATCGAGCCGCCGCCACAGCGCGTCGATCCGCTTCAGCCCGCCGATCGTGCGGACATAGAGCTTGTCCTCGAGCGCGGCGAGATCCGCGCCCTCGACGAGCAGCAGCCCCAGATAGCGCGCGAGATGCGCCTGTTCGGGATAGCTCGGGTTGAACCGGCCGGGGGTGAGCAGCCCGATGCGGGGATCGGTGCGCTTGCACATCGCCGCCAGCCCCGCGCGGAACGCGGCAAAGAAGGGCGCGTGGCGCTGAACGTTCAACCGCGCCTGCAACCCGCCGAGCGTGCGGCCAACCGCGAGCCGGTTCTCGAGCGCATAGCCCGCGCCCGCGGGTGCGCGCAGATGATCGGCGAGCACGCGCCATTCGCCGCTCGGACCGCGGCCGAGATCGATCGCGATGAAATCGAGATGGCGGCCGCCGGGCGGATCGAGCCCGACCATCGGCCGCAAGAAGAACGGGCTGCCGGTGACGAGCGCGGCGGGGATATGGCCGTCCGCGACCAGCTTTCCCTCGCCGTACAGATCGGCGATCACCGTTTCCATCAGCGTCGCGCGCTGGACCACGCCCGCGGCGATCCGCGCCCAGGCGTCCGCCTCGATCAGCAGCGGGACGGGGGAGACGGGCCAGGGGCGCTCGTCGGGTTCGTCGGCGATGCGGAAGCCGGTGCCGATATCGACCGCGTGACGCTGGACGCGTTCGCGGACATGGCCGAGATCGTCCGAGGCGACCATCGCGAGCTCGGCGAAGGTCGCGGTCCAGGCGGGGTCGATGCTGCCGTCGGCGGCGGGGCAGAGCATGTCGGCGGCGGTACTGCGCGCGCAATAGTCGGCAATCCAGCGCTCGGCATGGCGTGTCGCGTCATAGGCGCTCGATTGCGCCGTATCGGTCGGGGGCGTGGATTGCGTCGCCATCTCCATGCCTTGATGCCTTCGAATAGTGGCGGCGGGTGTTTCACCTTTCGCTGGTGCGGCGCAACCTAAAAGCGTGTCTGCGGGGCGTGTTTCGCCTACGCCTTCCACCCCGGCCTTCGCCGGGGTGGAGTGCGGGGGTTAGGGGAGGTTTCCGCGCCCTCAGAAATCCGGCAACACCTGGTCCGCCACGCCCCAGCCCTTCAACCCGCGCGACCCGGCGCGTGCGATCAGGTCTTCGGCGTCGCGCACGCCCCAGCGGGCCGCGGTGTCGATGTCGCGCAATTCGCTCCATGATACGGGGGCAGCGACAGGCGCGCCGGCGCGGGCGCGGGCGGAATAGGGCATCACCGCGGTGCTGCCGCGCTGGTTGCGCAGCCAGTCGATGAAGATCCGGCCTTTGCGCTTGGCCTTGGCCATCGATGCCACGAACCGGTCGGGCTCGGCACTTGCCAGCGCCCGCGCGAAACGGTCGGCGAAATCCTTGACCGCGGGCCATTCCGCCTTGGGGGTGAGCGGCACGACGACATGGACGCCCTTGCCGCCCGACAGCATCGCGAAGCTGACGAGGCCGAGTTCCGCGAGCTGCGACTTCAGAAACTCTGCGGCCTTGTTCGTATCATCGAAGTCGAGCCCCTCGTCGGGGTCGAGGTCGAAGACGAGGCGGTCGGGCTTTTCGAGCGTCTCATTGGAGGATCCCCACCCGTGGAACTCGATCGTCCCCATCTGGACGCAGGCGACCAGCCCGTCGGCGTCGTCGACATAGAGATAGTCCTCGGTCGATCCGTCCTTCTCGCGGATCGGTACCTGATGGACCGCGTCGCCGAAGCTGCCGGCATCGTGTTTCTGGAAGAAGCAGGCACGCGACCGGCCTTGCGGACAGCGGACGAGGCTGATCGGGCGGTTGCCCGCGAAGGGGAGGATGAGGCCCGACAGCGCGGTATAATAATCGGCGAGATCACCCTTGGTAACGTCGGACTCGTCGAAGATCACGCGGTCGCGGTTGGTGATCTTTATCGTGGTGTCAGGCGCGGCATCGGGGAGCGGGGCGGGGGTCTCCGCGACGACGTCCTTCGCCGCCTTGTCCTCGCGCAGGCCGATGAAGCTCGAATGGCGCAGCACGCCGTCGGGGGTGGTTTCGGCAAAGGCGATCTCGGCGACAAGCTTCGGCGTCACCCAGTGCGCGCCGCGGACCGCGGCTTTCGGGGCTTCGACGGTCGGCGTCTTGCGGTCGAGCGCATCGAGTTTCTCGCGGAGGTCGTCCATCAGCGCCTGGTCGAAGCCGGTGCCGACCTTGCCCGCATAGCGATAGGTCTTGCCCTCGCGGACGCCGAGCAGCAGCGACTTGAAGCCGCGCTTCTTGTCGGACGGGAGCCAGCCGACGATGACGAATTCCTGACGGTGCGTGCATTTGACCTTGAGCCACGCCTTGGTCCGCTTGCCCTGATAGGGCGCGTCGGCGCGTTTCGAGACGATGCCTTCGAGGCCCTCGCGGCACATCGTCTCGAACAATTTTTCGCCAGCGCCGATGACGTGGTCCGAATAGCGCAGGCGGTCGTCATCGGCCGGGATCAGCGGTTCGAGCCGGGCCTTGCGGTCGAGATTGGACAGGCCGGTCAGGTCCTCGCCGTCGACTTCGAGCAGGTCGAACGCGAACAAGGTCATATCGCCGCCGCTGGAGATGGCGTCCTTCAGCGTCGAGAAATCGGGGTGGCCGTTCTTGAAGGCGACGATCTCGCCGTCGATCAGCGCCGATTTAACGGGGAGCTTCGCGGCGGCGGCGGCGATTCCGGCGAACTTGTCGGTCCAGTCGAGGCCGGTGCGGGTGAAGACCTTGGCCTCGCCGTTCGCGACCGCGACGAGTGCGCGGTAGCCGTCATATTTGACCTCGTGCAACCAGGCGGTGCCGGTAGGGACGGCGTCGACGAGCGTGCAAAGTTGGGGGGCGCGGAAATCGGGGAGCGTGCCGTCATCCTGGCGAAGGCCAGGATCCAGAGTTTCGGCCGCGATGCTTTTGGCTTTGGATCCCGGTTTTCGCCGGGATGACGGGGGAGGGGCTGCTTTGCTCGCGCGTGCCGGCTTCTTGCCCTCGGCGATCTCCGCCATCGTGCGCCTGGTCGAGACGCTGGTCAGCGCCTCGTCGACCAGCGTGTCGGTGCCGCCCGCCGCGGCGTCGTCGATCTTGCGGAGCAGCCAGTTCTCGCGCTTTTCCTTCGCGCGGGGTTTCAGGCGGATCAGCAGCCATTCGCCCTTCATCCGCTCGCCATCGAGGACGAAGTGGAGATGGCCCTTGTCGAGGTCCTTGGCCGACTTGCCCTTGATCGGCGCCCAGGTGCCGCGGTCCCACAGCATCACCGTGCCGCCGCCATATTCGCCCGCGGGGATCGCGCCTTCGAACGTGGCGTAGCTCAGCGGATGGTCCTCGGTGCGGACCGCGAGGCGCTTTTCGTCGGGGTCGAGGCTGGGACCGCGCGTTACCGCCCAGCTTTTGAGGACGCCGTCGATCTCGAGGCGCAGGTCCCAGTGGAGGCGGGTGGCGTCGTGCTTCTGGACCATGAAGCTGTTGCCGTTGCCGGGGGTCAGCGTTCCGGCGGGTTCTGCGGTCTTCGCGAAGTCCCGCTTGGCGTTGTAGAGCGCGAGGGGGTCTGGGGTGTCAGCCACCATCGGTCTCCCGCGAAGGCGGGAGCCCAGGCTGGGTCCCCGCCCGCGCGGGGACACAACAGGGGGCGTTACGCACGTTTCTTGGCCGGAGACTTGGCCGTGGTCTTCGTCGCGGTCTTGGCCGGGGCTTTCTTGGCGGGCGCCTTCTTCGCAGCCGCGGTGCCGCCCGATTTCTCCATCGACTTCTTCAGCGCCGCCATCAGGTCGACGACGTTCGACCCCTTGCTCTCGCCGCTGCCCTTGTCGTCGATGATCGTCTTGCCGTTCGCCTTGCGCTTGCGTTCGATCAGGTCCTTCAGCGCGTCGACATACCGATCGTGGAAGTCCTGCGGGTGGAAGTCGCCGCTGCGCTTGTCGATCAGCGCCTCGGCGAGTTCGAGCAGTTCCTCGGACGGCTTGTCGTCGGGGATGTCGCGGAAATAGCCCTGCGCCTTGTGCACCTCGTCCGCGTAGCGCAGCGTCTCGAGCACCAAGCCGCGCCCGCACGGCTTGAGGCTGACGACATATTCGCGGCCGCGCATCGCGAGCTGGCCGAGCCCGACCTTCTTGGTCCGCCGGAGCGCCTCGCGCAGGACGATGAACGCCTCCTCCGCCAGATCGTCCGCAGGGACGACGAAATAGGGCTTTTCGTAATAGAGCACGTCGATGTCGCTCGCATCGACGAACTGGGTCAGTTCGAGCGTCTTCTTCGATTCGAGCTTCACCGCGTCGATCTCGTCCTGGTCGAGCAGGACATATTCGCCCTTTTGGACCTCATAGCCTTTCATGATCTCGTCCGCGTCGACCGGGCCGACACCGGTGACGACCTTGTCGTAATGGATCGGCTGGCCCGAGGGTTCGTGGATCTGCTTGAACGAGACGGCCGCACCCGATTTGGTGGCGGAGTAGATTTCGACCGGGATCGAGACCAGCGCGAGCCGGATCTGTCCCTGCCAATAGGCGCGCGCTGCCACGGTGCGGTTTCCTTCGTTGCGAAACCGATTCAATCGTCGGTGTCGCGAGTCGTTCCGTAACCCCACGTGCCGTGCGCTGTTTCGCGGCCCGCCAAGTTTCGCTATGGCGCTGCCATGTCCGACAACCCGATCACGCTGTTCGAGGCCTGGTACGCCGAGGCCAGGCAGACAGAAATCAACGACTCCAACGCTGTAGCCCTCGCGACTGCGGATGCGCAGGGACGTCCGTCGGTGCGGATGGTGCTGCTGAAAGGGCATGGCCCCGACGGTTTCGTCATCTACACCAACCGCGAGAGCCGCAAGGCGGGCGAGCTGACCGCGAACGCGCATGCGGCGTTGCTCTTCCACTGGAAGTCGCTGCGCCGGCAGGTCCGGATCGAGGGGCGCGTCAGCCTGGTGAGCGATGCGGAATCGGACGCCTATTTCGCGACGCGCGGCCGTGATTCGCAACTCGGGGCATGGGCGTCGGAGCAATCGCGCCCGCTCGACACGCGCGACACGTTCGAACGCCGTTTTGCCGAGGCGCAGGCGCGGTTCGAGGGTGGCGACGTGCCGCGCCCGCCGCACTGGGGCGGGTACCGGATCGCGCCCGATCGCATCGAGCTGTGGCAGGACCGCGAACACCGCCTACATGAGCGGCGACTGTTCGTGCGCGACGGTGAAGGCTGGACCGAAGGATTGCTGTTCCCATGACCCAGGACGAACGCCGCAGGGTGATCCCGCTGGCGACGCGCGCGGCGCTCGCCAGCGTCGCGATGGCGTGTTTCCTGCTGCTGCTGAAGGGCTTTGCGGCGTGGACAACGGGGTCGGTCGCGATGCTCGGCTCGCTGGCCGACACCGCGCTCGACCTGCTCGCGAGCCTCGTCACGCTGTACGGCGTGCGGCTGGCGGCGACGCCTGCCGATCATGATCACCGTTTCGGCCACGGCAAGGCGGAGGCGCTCGCCGCGCTGTTCCAGGTGATGCTGATCACTGCGTCGGCGGCCGGCATCGCGTGGCGCGCGATCCTCGCGTTCAACGATCCTCAGCCGACCACGGGCGCCGATTTCGGCATCGGCGTGTCGGTCGTCGCGATCGTCGCGACGGTGTTCCTGCTCGCCTATCAGCGCCGGATCATCCGCCAGACCGGCTCGGTCGCGATCCTGGCAGACAATGTCCATTACCAGTCGGACGTGCTGCTCAACGGGTCGGTGATCGTCGCATTGGTGCTCGACCAGTATCTGGGGTGGAGCGGGGCGGATCCGATCTTCGGCATCGTCATCGCTTTGTGGCTCGCCTGGGGTGCATTCTCGGCTTCGTCGAACGCGATCGATCAGCTGATGGACAAGGAATGGCCCGAGGATCTGCGCGCGCAGTTCCTCGACGTGGCGGCGCGCCAGCCCGGCATCCGCGGCATCCATGACTTCCGCACCCGCCGGTCGGGCAGCCATGATTTCGCGCAGTTTCACATGGAGGTCGCGCGCGACCTGACCGTGGCGCATGCCCACGACATCGTCGAGGCGGTCGAGCGTAACCTGCGCACCGCCTTCCCCAAGGTCGAGGTGCTGATCCACCTCGATCCCGAGGGGCATGTCGACACCGACAATCCGCTGGTCGAGGCGGACGTGACGCCGCATTGGTTTGGCAAGCGGGTTTAACCTGCGGCGATCGACAACGGGCAGAGGGGCAGCAGCATGAGAATACCGTTCGCGCAGATCGATGCGTTCGCCGACACGGCCTTTGCGGGCAATCCGGCGGCGGTGATGCCGTTGTCCGCGTGGCTCGATGATGCGGTGCTGCTGGATATCGCGCAGGAGAACAACCTGAGCGAGACCGCGTTCATCGTCCCCTCGGCCGAAGAGGGTGTCGATTTCGACCTGCGCTGGTTCACGCCGGGCGCGGAGGTCGCGCTGTGCGGTCATGCGACGCTGGCGAGCGGGCATTTCGTGCTGTCGTCGGATACCGCGCGCGACCGGGTCCGGTTCGCGACGCGGCAGGCCGGGATCCTCGAGGTCGCCTGCGCGGATGGCGGATACACGCTCGAGCTGCCAGCCTGGGCGCCCGCGCCAAAGGCGATGCCGGAGATCGTCGCGGCACTGACGATCGATTCGCCGGTCGAGACCTTGTGGCACGACAAGGGCTATGCGCTGGTGATCGTCGAGGACGAGGCGATCGTCCGCAACCTGAAACCCGATTTCGTCGCGCTGGCGAAGTTTCCGATCGTCGCGATCGTCGCGGCGAAGGGGGCGGCGACCGCGATCGTCAGCCGCGTCTTCACGCCTTATTATGCTATCGACGAGGATCCGGTGACGGGGTCGGCGCATGCGGTGATGGTGCCGTACTGGGCGCAGACGCTGGGCGACAGCTTCACCGCGTTCCAGGCGAGCGACCGCGGGGGGCGGCTGACGTGCCGGCTCGAGGGCGACCGGGTAGTGCTCGGCGGTGCGTGCGTGACGGTGATCGAGGGAACGTTCCTGCTGCCGTGATCACGGTCTGACCCGCGTCATCCTGACGAAAGTCAGGATCCAGAGCCAGGATCGTCTTGCTTCGTTATCCTGGATCCTGACTTTTTTCAGGATGACGGGTTTTGAGGGAGCCAGGGCGTTACCGCTTGCGCCCCTTGGTCATCGGATCGGGCTTTTTCGGTTTCACCCAGCCGGGCGGCGGGGTCAGACGCTGCTGGCTGGTGCCCAGACCCATCGCGCCGGGCTGCTGGCGGGTCAGTCCCGCGGTGTCTGCGACCGTGCCGCCGCCGCGCAACAGGCTGATCTGGTCGCGCAGTCGCCCCGCGGTCTCGAAGTCCATCGCCGCGGCGGCGGCTTCCATCTGGCGGCGCAGGTCGTCGATATCCATGCCACGCCCAACGCGTCAGGCGGCGGCGAGTGCCGCCTCGGTCGACGCGATCCAGCCGCCGCCGAGCACGCGGTCGCCCGCATAAAGAACCGTCGCCTGCCCCGGGGCTACACCATATTCGGGCGCGTCGAACACGACGCGGTCGCCGATCAGGCGGGCCGGGACGGGCTTGGCCATCGAGCGCACCTTGGCGGTGAGCGGCCCGGTGAAATCGTCGCCGAGCCAGTTGATGTCGCTCAGCTGTGCCGCCGAAACCGCGAGCGCCCGGCGCGGGCCGACGACGACGCGCCTGGTGTCGGGCTCGACGCGCACGACGTAAAGCGGCTCGGGGCTGCCGCCGATCTCCAGCCCGCGACGCTGGCCGACGGTGAAGTGGATCAGCCCGCGATGCTCGCCGAGCTTCATGCCGCCGATATCGACGATATCGCCCGCGGTATCCGCCTCCGGGCGCAGCTTCTTGACCAGTCCGGCATAATCGCCGTCGGGGACGAAGCAGATATCCTGGCTGTCAGGCTTGGCCGCGACGCCGAGGCCGAGTTCGGCCGCGATCTCGCGCACGCGCGCCTTGGGCAGGCCGCCGAGCGGGAAGCGCAGATAGTCGAGCTGCGCCTGCGTCGTCGCGAACAGGAAATAGCTCTGGTCGCGGGCCGGGTCCGCGCCGCGGTGGAGTTCGGCGCCGTGCGTCCCCTCGACGCGGCGGACATAATGGCCGGTTGCCAGGCAGTCCGCGCCGAGATCGCGCGCGAGTTTCAGCAGGTCGGTGAACTTGGGTCCCATGTTGCACTGGACGCACGGGATCGGCGTGCGCCCCGCGAGATAAGCGTCGGCAAAGGTGTCGACGACCTGTTCGCGAAAGCTCGATTCATGATCGAAGACGTAATGCGCAATGCCGAGCCGGTCGCAGACCGCGCGCGCGTCGCGAATGTCGCGGCCCGCGCAGCACGAGCCCGCGCGACCGACCGCCTCGCCGTGGTCGTAGAGCTGCAACGTCACGCCGATCGTCTCCGCGCCGGTCGCATGCGCGAGCGCTGCGACGACCGAGCTGTCGACCCCGCCCGACATCGCGACGACGATCCGTCGACCGGCCAGCGACCCCGACCCTGGTGTCGCGCCGCCGAGCTGAAAATCCGCCTGTTCCATCGGTACACCATAGTCTCTGCGACGAGGCGTTGCAAAAAAAGCGACAGGCGCGACAACTCTTTGTCCCGAACTTTACCTCGTTTTCATTCCCCGGCGTTTAGACGGAACCTCTAGTTGGTGTTTTGCGAGTGTCGCGTTGGATCTGAGCTTCCCCCGTTTCGATCGAGAGGCCGAGCTGACCGTTCTGCCCGGTGACCTGGCGGTGTTGATCGTCGGGATCGCCGCGCGTCAGGCGGCGAGCCCGACCGCGGCGGTTCAGGCCGGGTTTTCGCGGGGTGCGATCGATCCCAAGCTGTTCGCCCCCGTCCACGGGGCGTTCAACGGGCCAATGGCGGATGCCTTGACGCGATGGAAACAGGAATGACCGCGGCGTTTACCGCGGCGTTTCAGCCATTCTTCAACTCCCTTGGCTACGGGTCGTAGCCACGTATCGAGAGGGGGCCCCCGCCCCGATCAGAGGTTGTAAATGATCGAGAACCAAAAGTTCCGCCCTGCCAAGGTCATCGGACCGCTCGGCGAGCAATTGACGCTGGATTCGCTGCCGCCGCCCAGCACGACGCGGTGGGTCGTACGCCGCAAGGCCGAGGTCGTCGCCGCGGTCAATGGCGGTCTGTTGTCGGTCGACGAGGTCTGCGACCGCTATGGACTGACGGTCGAGGAATTTGCCGGATGGCAGCGCGCGATCGACCGGTCGGGGATGCCGGGCCTGCGCGTGACGCGGATCCAGCACTATAAGTCGCTGTACGAAAGGCAGCAAAAATACTGACCCGAATCAGCCTACATAATCAAAACGCGGGCGGAACAAACGTCCGTGCTCGCACGTCTTTCCGCCATCGCCCGGCTACGGGAACAACGGAGGGAAAGTAAAATGGGTATCATTCTTTGGCTGATCATCGGCGGCGTCATCGGCTGGATTGCCAGCATGATCATGCGCACGGATGCGCAGCAGGGTATCTTCCTGAACATCATCGTCGGCATCGTCGGCGCCTTCATCGGCGGCCTGATCCTGTCGGGTGGCTCGATCAACAGCGCACCGCTGACGCTGACCTCCTTCATCGTGTCGCTGCTTGGCGCGATCGTGCTGCTCGCGATCGTCAATCTCGTGCGCCGCGGCAGCGTCCGCTAAGAGCGGTCGCTACACAGCGTTGATAAAAGGGCCGTCCGGGCAACCGGGCGGCCCTTTTTCTGTGCGCTCAGTTCAGCAGGAAGCGGACCGAGACCGAGACGGTGACGTCCTTCTCGCCCGCGACGATCTGCGTGCTGTCCTTGGCCATCGCCGCGCGGGCCATGAAGACCGGCGGGTTCGGGTTGCCGGCATTCTCGCCATTCTCGGTGATCGAGACGATCCGCGAGACGCGCATGCCGGCGGACCGCGCATAGATCTCGGCGCGCGCGCGCGCGCGCTTGACCGCGTCGGCCCGCGCCTCGTCCAGCGCCGCATCGGGCTGGTCGATCGACAGATTGGGACCGTCGATCTGGTTCGCGCCCTCGGCGACCAGCGCATCGAGGATCGCGCCCGACTTCGCCACGTCGCGGAAGCGGATCGAGACGCTGTTGGTCGCCTGATAGCCGGTGACCGCCGGCGGCTGGTTGTCGGCATAGCGATATTGCGGCGCGAGCCCGACCGTCGCGGTGGCGATGTCGCGCGGCGCGACCCCGGCCTTCTTCAATGCCGCGAGGACGCGGTTCATCCGCTGCGCATTGTCCGCCAGCGCGGCCGCGGCGGTCGTCGCCTGCGAGACGACACCCGCACGGATCGTCGCGACATCGGGCACGCGCGTGGTGCGGCCCTCGGCGCTGACGTCGAGCACGGTCCCGGTCGCGGGGACCATCGGTTCGACCGTCGACGCCTGCGCCTGCGCCGAAGCGGCGGCGGGGATCGCGGCGGCGAGCGGAACCGCCGCCAGCGTCGCGATCATGGTGAGCCTGGTCATATCGTGTCTCCCTGTAAGTCAGCCTGCTTTCGCGATTGATCGAAGCCGGGTCAACGCAGGCTGAACATCGCGTGCAGCTTGCAGACAGGTGCGATCCTGGTCATGTCTGACATTTGGCTGCGCGGCGTGCCGGGGGGCTTGAGCACGGTGATCTATTTATATAATACAGCTGGCGAGTGGTCCGGCGGATTCGGGTCGGGACGGGGATAGCGCGCGCATGAACTACGAAGCCAGGACGATCGGCAGCGAGCCGCAGCAGGTGCTGACGGATCAGACTCCGCCGTCGCATACCCGTCGCAACATCATCATCGCGGTGGTCGTCATCCTCGCGGCGCTGGCCATCGCCTGGTTCGCGTTCGGATCGGGCAAGAAGGATGCAGCGGCGCCCGGCGCGCCGACCGAGCAGATTCCGAGCGTCACCGTCATCGTGCCCGGTCGCCAGACCGTCGACCGCGTGATCGCCGCGACCGGTACGCTGGCCGCGCGCCGCGAAATGCCCGTCGGCGTCGCGGGCGAGGGCGGCATGATCACGCGCGTGCTGGTCGAGCCTGGCCAGTGGGTCGCGGCGGGGCAGGTGCTCGCGACGGTCGATCGCTCGGTCCAGACCGAGACCGCGGCATCGCTGTCGGCATCCGTAACCGTGGCGCGGTCGGACGAGACGATCGCACAGGCGGAGCTCGACCGTGCGCAGCAGCTGGTCGATCGTGGGTTCATCTCGAAGGCGGATCTCCAGCGCAAGGCGGCGACGCGTGATGCGGCGGCGGCGCGCGTCAAGGTGGCGCAGGCGTCGCTCGGCGAGGCCCGCGCGCGCAACGGGCGACTCGACATCCGTGCACCGGCCGCCGGCCTCGTGCTCACCCGTGGCGTCGAGCCCGGGCAGATCGTCAGTTCGGGGACCGGCGTGCTGTTCCGCATGGCGATGGGCGGACAGATGGAAATGCGCGCGGCGCTGGCCGAAAGCGATCTGCTCGGCCTTCCGGTCGGCGCGCGGGCGACGGTGACCCCGGTCGGTTCGGTAAAGGGGTATAAGGGCGAGGTCTGGCAGGTGTCGCCGGTGATCGACCCGCAGACGCGCCAGGGCGTCGCGCGTATCGCGCTCGCCTATGATCCGGCGCTGCGCCCGGGCGGGTTCGCCGCGGCGTCGATCGTCGGTGGCGCGACGGTCGCACCGCAGCTTCCCGACTCGGCGTTGCAGAGCGACGACAAGGGTAGTTTCGTGTATGTTGTCGGTCCCGACGACAAGGTGGTGCGCCGCGACGTGAAGATCGGTCAGGTTTCCGACAGTGCGGTGACGATCGCAGGCGGGCTGCAGGGCAACGAACGCGTCGTCCAATCGGCCGGCGGGTTCCTCGCACCGGGGCAGAAGGTCAAGCCCGTGACCAAGGCGACGACCAGCGCGACGACGACACCCACCAGTAGCAAACGGGGCTGACGCACCATGGGTTTCCGCAACATCTCGGCTTGGGCGATCCGCAACCCGGTACCGCCGATCGTGCTGTTCCTCGCACTGACGCTGGCGGGAATCGTCAGCTTCATGCGGATGGACGTGAACAATGATCCGGATATCGACTTCCCGATCGCGATCGTCGTCATCAGCCAGCCGGGTGCGGCGCCCACCGAACTGGAAACCCAGGTCACGCAGCGGGTCGAGGCGGCGGTGCGGACGCTGCAGGGCATCGACCAGATCAGCTCGACGGTCACCGAAGGCACGTCGCAGACGGTCATCCAGCTCAATATCGGCACGCCGATCGACCGCGCGGTCAACGACGTGCGCGACGCGATCGCGCAGATCCGCGGCGATTTGCCCGAGGGGATCCTCGAGCCGCAGGTGTTCCGCGCCAACACCACCGACGAGGATATCGCGAGCTATTCCGCGATCGCCAGCGACATGACGGTCGAACAGCTCAGCTGGTACATCGACAATACTGTAGCCAAGGAGCTGTTGTCGGTATCGGGGCTTGCCGCGGTCAACCGCAATGGCGGGGTCAGCCGCGAAATCCGCGTGATCCTCGATCCCGTCAAGCTGCAGAGCCAGGGGCTGACCGCGAGCCAGGTCAACGCGCAGCTGCGTCAGGTCAATCTGAACGCGGCGGGCGGCCGCGCGGAGATCGCCGGATCCGAACAGTCGGTCCGCGTGCTCGGCAATGCCAAGAACGCCTATGACCTTGGCCAGACGCAGATCTCAGTTGGCGGGCGGACCGTGCGGCTGGCGGACATCGCGCAGGTCCGCGACCTTTATGCCGAACAGCGGACGGCGGCAGCGATCAACGGTCGCCAGGTCATCAGCTTCGACTTCCAGCGTGCCAAGGGCGCGTCCGACGTCACCGTGTTCAACGATGCGGTCAAGAAGCTCGAGGCGCTGGAGAAGCGCAATCCGGCGGTGCATTTCGTGCTGCGCTCGAACAGCGTGAAATATACCGAGGAGCAATATCACAGCGCGATCGATGCGATGATCGAGGGCGCGGTGCTCGCGGTGATCGTGGTGTTCCTGTTCCTGCGTGACTGGCGCGCGACGATCATTTCCGCGCTCGCCATTCCGCTGTCGGCGATTCCCGCTTTCTGGTTCATGGACCTGCTCGGCTTCACGCTGAACCAGATGACGCTGCTCGCGCTCAGCCTGGTCGCGGGCGTGCTGGTCGACGACGCGATCGTCGAGATCGAGAACATCGTCCGGCACATGCGGATGGGCAAATCCGCGTATCAGGCATCGATCGACGCCGCCGACGAGATCGGGCTGGCGGTGCTGGCGACGACGATGTCGATCGTCGCAGTGTTCCTGCCCGTCGGGCTGATGCCGGGTATCTCGGGCCAGTTTTTCAAGAATTTCGGTCTGACCGTGGTCGCCTCGGTGCTGATGAGCCTCGCGGTCGCGCGTCTGATCACGCCGATGATCGCAGCCTATTTCCTGAAGGCGCACGGCACCGCCAGCCACGGCGAAGGCAAGCTGATGGACTGGTACATGGCGTCGCTGCGCTTCACGCTGCGGCACCGCTGGCTGCCGGTCGTGGCGGGTGCGGCCGCGACCGCGATCACGATCGCGATGTTCTTCGTCCTGCCTTCGACCTTCCAGCCGCCGCGCGACAGCGACACCAGCACCGCGACGATCGACATGGTCCCCGGCACGACGCTGGCGCAGACCCAGGCGGTCGTGACCCGGGTCGCGAGCATCCTCCAGGCGCAACCCGATGTCGCATCGGTCTATGCCCGCACCGCGGTCGGCAATGGCCGCGTCACCGCGACGCTCAAGGACGATCGCTCGATGAAGAGCACCGCGTTCGAGCGGAGTCTCGCGCCGCAGCTCGCGGCGATCCCCGATGCGCGCGTGTCGTTCCGGTCGCAGTTCGGCTGGGGCGGCAGCAATCGCGACGTGACGATCACGCTGGGCGGCGACGACCCGGTCAAGCTCGACGCGACCGCGCAGAAGATCGTGACCGAGATGGCGAAGCTGCCGTCGCTCGTCGCGCCGCGCGTCGCGGGCAATCTGCAGCGTCCTGAAATCGTCATCCGCCCGCGGCTCGATCTCGCCGCCAATCTCGGCGTGACGACGCAGGGCCTGTCGAGTGCGATCCGCATCGCGACGCTGGGCGATATCGACCAGAACAGCGCGCGCTTCTCGCTCAGCGATCGCCAGATCCCGATCCGCGTCGCGCTCGATCAAAATGCGCGGACGAGCCTCGCGACGATCCAGAACCTGCCGGTCGCCACCGCGACGGGTGGATCGGTGCCGCTCAGCCTCGTCGCCGATATCGGGCTGGGCTCGGGGCCGACCAAGATCGACCGCGTCAACCAGCAGCGCCAGCTGTCGATCGGCGCGGATCTCGCCCCCGGTGTGATCAGCGGCGATGCGCAGAAGCAGATCCATGCGCTGCCGACGATGAACGCGCTGCCGATCGGGGTGAGCGAACTCGTGCTCGGCCAGGCCAAGTGGCAGGCCGAGATGATCAGCAACTTCATCGTCGCGGTGGTGGCGGGCGTGCTGCTCGTCTTCGCGGTGCTCGTGTTGCTCTATCGCCGTCTGTTGCCGCCGTTCGTCAACATGGGGTCGCTGATCCTCGCGCCGCTCGGCGGGCTGCTCGCTTTGTGGGTGACGGGTCATCCGATCTCGATGCCGGTCTATATCGGGCTGCTGATGCTGCTCGGGATCGTCGCGAAGAACTCGATCCTGCTGATCGACTTCGCGCTCGAGGAGATGGGCAAGGGCGTCGATATCTGGACCGCGATCGTCGATGCCGGGCACAAGCGCGCGCAGCCGATCGTCATGACCACGGTCGCGATGGTCGCGGGCATGGTGCCGACCGCGCTGTCGATCGGCGGCGACGGATCATTCCGTGCGCCGATGGGCATCACCGTGATCGGCGGTCTGGTGATGTCGACCGTGCTGACGCTGCTGATCGTGCCGGCGACGTTCAGCATCGCGGTCGGGATCGAGCGCTGGGCGGGGCCGCGACTGGGTCGTCGTCTGCTCACCTTCCGGCCCGGCGACGACGGGGCGGAGGTGGTCGGGATCGCCGGCCCCAACGCGCCGGCGCTCGGGCCGGCATCGCCCAAGATCGGCTTTCGCGACGGCGATGGCGGGACACAGCCGGCGGAATGATCGCCGGCGTGACACCTCACGGGTGAACTATCCCTGCGCTCGGGGATTGTTTCGGGCATGACATCGAATTCCCGCGTGCGCCTGGCCAAGGAAGCGACCAACCCGGCTCTCATTCGCATGCGGATCGTCGCGACCGGGTTGCTGGTGCTGATGGCGATCGTGTTCCTGGTCAGCCGCGCGCTGGTCGACCGGCACCCCGCGATCGGCTTCGTCCGGGCCTTTGCCGAGGCAGCGATGGTCGGCGGGCTGGCGGACTGGTTTGCAGTAACCGCGCTGTTCCGCCATCCGCTCGGGCTGCCGATCCCGCACACCGCGATCATCCCGCGGAACAAGGACCGGATCGGCGACACGCTCGCAATATTCCTGCGCGACAATTTCCTGCTGCCCTCGGTCATCTCGCGCCGGATGCGGCGGCTCGACGTCGCGGGCGCGATCGCACACTGGCTGACCGATCCGCCCGAAGGGGCAGGGGGGCGGTTCCGGTCGGGCGCGTCGAAGCTGGTCGCGCAGATTCTCGAAGGCCTAGACCCCGCGCGGCTCGGCGGTATGGTGAAGGCCGGCATCCGCGCCAGGCTGCGCCAGACCGAGATATCGCCGATCCTCGGCCAGTTGCTCAAGGCGGCGATCGCCGAACGTCGTCACGCCCCGTTGCTCGAGGCGGCGATCCGCTGGGCATCGGTCACGCTGGCCGCGAACGACCATCTCGTCCGGGCGATGGTGCATGAGAAGTCCGGTTCGATCCTGCGCTGGACGGGGCTCGACACCACGGTCGCGGACAAGCTGATCAACGGGTTCGACCGCCTGCTCGCTGAGATGGCGGAGGATCCCCAGCACCCGTTGCGGCTAAAGGCGGAGGAAGCGCTCGAGCGGCTGGCCTGGGACCTGCAATATGACCGCCGCATGCGCGAGCGGGTCGAGGCGATGAAGAACGACCTGCTCGACAACCCCGCGATGCAGCGCTGGCTCGACGGTCTGTGGGAGCAGGCACGCGGTGCGCTGTTGGCGATCGCGCGCGATCCCGAGCGGGCGATGGCGGGCAAGCTGGGCGACGTGCTGCGCCAGCTTGGCGAGACGCTGCTCCACGATCCGCGGCTGTCGCATACGATCAACCGGTTCGTCCGCCGCGCGGTCGTCGGCATCGCGGCGGATTATGGCGACGGGATCGTCCGGCTCGTGTCGGAGACGGTGCGCGGATGGGATGCCGAGACGATCACCAGCCGGCTGGAGAATGCGGTCGGTCGCGATCTGCAATATATCCGCGTCAACGGCACAATAGTGGGCGGGCTCGTCGGCCTGGTGATCCACACGGTCGACCGGATCCTCTAGTCGCCCCCGTTATCGCTCCCAGTCGGGCATCGGCCAGCCCTTCGCCTTTGCCAGCAGCCGCAGCGGACCGTGCGCGTTGACCGCGAACGGCTCGTCGGCCCAGGCAAAGGTCGGCGCATCGGAGACATGATCCGAATAGAAGCGGACATGCGCATCGTGCCGCGCGATCCCCTCACGCGCCATCCAGCGCTCGATCATCGCGAGCTTGGCAGGGCCATAGCAATTTTCGCCGTCGATCCCGGCGAGCAGATGCCCGTTCGCGTCGCGCAGGCTCTCGGTACCGATCACCGCATCGAAGCCGAGCCGCTCGGCGATCGACTCGACGTAGAAGCGGTAGGAGGCGGTCGCCATCACCAGCCTGTATCCCGCCGCGCGATCCGCCTCGATCTGGCGGAGCGCGGCGGCGAAGACACCATCGCGCATCACGCGGTCGGCGAACGCCTCGGCGGCACGACGCTCCTGCGCCGGGGTCAGCGTCTTGCCGAGCATCATCCGCTGCATGATGTGCTTCAGGCGGCCCCGGCTCATCAGCTTGGCGAGATATCCCGCCGCCGCGAGGGCTGCGACCGGCACCAGCGCGAGTCGCCACGGCGCGCCGCCGGTGCGCGTGGTGTGGATCAGGAACGGCGTCCAGGTCGGCGCGTGCGTGATCGTCTTGTCCATGTCGTAGATGGCGAGAAGCTGGGTCATTGGGCCGGCTTACACAGCATTCGTCTTGCCGATCCAGTCCGTTTGCCGCAAAGGTGCCGCCGATGAGCGCGATGGCCGATTTTCAGCAGGACGGTGCCGACACGGGTACGCTTCGCTTCACCGGCGATCTGTCGCTCGCCAACATCGGAAATCTTCCCGATCGGCTCGAGGCGGTCGATGCCGCGTCGATCAAGCGGGTCGACCTGAGCCAGGTCGACCGGATCGACACGATCGGCGCCTGGATCGTCCACCGCTTCGCCGCACGCAACGACGCGACGATCGACGGGCTTGATGCCGACGGCCAGAATCTGTTCGATCAGGTCGTCGCCTCCGACCAGCCGCTGGCGGCACGCGGCAAGCCGGTCGGTTCGGTAAAGCGCGTGCTGGGCGAGATCGGCGACGCGGTCGTGCTGACCGGCCGGACGATGCTCGGCCTGCTCGCCTTTCTGGGCGCGACGACGATCGCCTTCGGCAGTGTCATTCGCCACCCCAAGCGCTTCCGCTTCAACGCCGTCGTCCAGCGCTTCGAGGTCGTGGGCATCGCCGCACTCGGCATCGTCGGGCTGATGAGCTTCCTGATCGGCGTCGTTATCGCGCAGCAGGGCGCGGTCCAGCTCCGCCAGTTCGGCGCAGAGGTGTTCACGATCAACCTGGTAGGGCGGCTGACGCTGCGCGAACTCGGCGTGCTGATGACCGCGATCATGGTCGCGGGCCGGTCGGGCTCCGCCTTTGCCGCGCAGCTCGGCACGATGAAGCTCACCGAAGAGATCGACGCGATGCGGACGATCGGGGTGTCGCCGATGGAGGCGCTTGTCCTGCCGCGCGTGCTGGCGGCGATCGTGATGATGCCGCTGCTCGCCTTCTACGCATCGCTGATCGCGATCATCGGCGGTGGGCTGCTGTGTTGGATCCAGCTCGGCATCCCGCCCGTCACCTTCATCGCGCGGATCCGCGAGGTCGTGCCGATCACCGATCTGTACATCGCGCTGATCAAGGCCCCGGTGTTCGGGGCGATCATCGCGGTCGCGGGTTGTTTCCAGGGCATGCAGGTCGAGGCCGACGCCGAACAGGTCGGGCTGCGCACGACCTCGGCGGTGGTGCAGGGCATCTTCCTCGTCATCGTGCTCGACGCGTTCTTCGCGGTATTCTTCACCTGGATCGGCTGGGACTGATGGCCCGCAAGACTGACGACAGCATTATCTCCGTAAAGGGGCTGAGGAACGAGTTCGGCGATTCGGTCGTGCATGACGGTCTCGACCTCGACGTCCGGCGTGGCGAGATCCTCGGCGTGGTCGGCGGGTCGGGGACCGGCAAGTCGGTGTTGATGCGCTCGATCATCGGCCTCCAGACGCCCGCCGAGGGCGCGATCACGGTGTTCGGGGAATCGAATATCGGCCGCGAGGAGACCGAGGCGACCGAGATCCGCAAGCGCTGGGGCGTGCTGTTCCAGGGCGGCGCGCTGTTCTCGACGCTGACGGTCGCTGAAAATGTCGAAGTGCCGCTGCGCGAATTCTATCCCGATCTGCCGCCCGCGCTGCTCGCCGAGATCGCGGCGTACAAGGTCGTGATGACCGGGCTGCCGGCCGATGCCGCGAACAAGTTTCCCGCCGAATTGTCGGGCGGCATGAAGAAGCGCGCCGGGCTCGCGCGCGCGCTCGCGCTTGACCCCGAACTGCTGTTCCTTGACGAACCGACCGCCGGGCTCGACCCGATCGGCGCGGCGGCGTTCGATTCGCTGACCCAGTCGTTGCAGAAGACGCTGGGCCTGACCGTCTTCCTGATCACGCACGACCTCGATACGCTCTACGCGATCTGCGACCGTGTCGCGGTGCTCGCCGACAAGAAAGTGATCGCGGTCGGCACGATCGACGAACTGCTCGCGCTCGATCATCCGTGGATCGAGGAATATTTCAAGGGGCCGCGCGGCCGCGCCGCGGTGGCGACCAAGGAGGCGCATCGCAGCGCCGACGCGGTTGCCGATGCCCACCCGACCGAAGTCCAGTCCAAGCAGTCCGCGCCGGACGACGCCGACGCGACATATGCCGAGAAAGAAGCAAGGACGCTCTGATGGAAACCCGTTCGAACCATGTCCTTGTCGGCGCCGTCGTGCTGATCCTGCTGGCGATGCTCGCGCTGTTCACCGTGTGGATCGCGCGGCTCGGCGGGACGGAAGAGAAGGAATATGACATCTTCTTCCGTCAGTCGGTCGATGGTCTGGCGCGCGGCTCCGCAGTGACCTTTTCAGGTGTGCCGTCGGGTCAGGTGAAGTCGATCTCGCTGTGGAAGAACGACCCGCAGTTCGTCCGCGTCCGCATCAGCGTGAACGAGGAGACGCCGGTGCTCCAGGGCACGACCGCGTCGATTTCGGGCGTCGGCTTCACCGGCGTGAGTCAGGTATCGCTCGATGGCGCGCGCAAGGGTGCGCCAGCGGTCGGCTGCCCCGATTCGAACGGCCAGCCATGCCCGTACGGCGTGCCGGTCATCCCGACCAAGCAGGGTGGCCTTGGCGCGATCCTCAATTCGGCACCGCAGCTGCTCGAGCGTCTGTCGACGCTGACCGAGCGGCTGACCGGGCTGCTGACCGATCGCAACCAGGCGTCGATCGCCGGGATCCTCGAGAACACCAATCGCCTGACCGATGCGCTGGCCGATCGCGGGCCGGAAATCGCCGCGACGCTGGCGCAGACGCGGGTTGCGATCCAGCAGGCGGGCGATGCCGCACAGCAGTTCGGCGTGCTCGCGCAGACCACCAACGGGGTGCTGTCCGAAGACGTGAAGCCGGCGATGGCCAATCTGAACAAGGCGATCCAGTCGGCCCAGACCAGCGCCGAAACGCTGAACGCGGCGATCGGCGACGCGCGGCCCGGGCTGCAGGCCTTCTCGAAGACCACCATTCCCGAAGCCAACCGCCTCGTCCACGATCTGCGCACCACCGCCGCGGCGCTGTCCTCGGTTGCCGAACGAGTCGACCAGCAGGGGGCAGGCTCGCTCGTCGGGCAGCAGAAGCTTCCGGACTATAAGGGTAAGTGATGACCGCCATGAAGACACCGCTGTTCATCCTCCTCGCGGCGCTGCCGCTCAGCGCCTGCATCAGCTTTGGCGCCGCCCCGCCGCCGACCCTGCTGACGCTGACGACGCAGTCCGTGGTGGCGGTCGGGCAGAACCAGAATTCGGCGACGTCGAAGTCGATCACGCTGCAGGTGCCGACGGTGCCGCAAGCGCTGGCGACCGCGCGCGTGCCGGTGCAGGCGACCGCGACGTCGATCGCCTATGTAAAGGACGCGCAATGGGCCGAGCCACCCGCGCGGCTGTTCGCGCGACTGATGTCCGACACGGTCGCCGCGCGCACCGGGATGGTCGTGCTGTCGACGGTCCAGGCCGTCGGCGATCCGAGTGCAATGCTGGGCGGGGAACTGCGCAATTTCGGGCTCGACGCGACGACGCGCGAGGCGGTCGTGACGTTCGATGCCTCACTGACGCGGGCGGGGATGCAGTCGGTCGAGAAGCGTCGCTTCGAGGCGCGTGTCCCGGTCGCGGCGATCGATGCGCCGTCCGCGGCGGCGGGGATCAACACCGCGGCCAACACCGTCGCACAGCAGGTCGCGGACTGGGTTGGCCGCCCGCGCTGAGCCCGGGTCAGCCTTCGGGCTGATCTGCCTGCGCGAGCATCGCCTCGGCTTCGGCGAGGTGGAGTCGTTCGACCATCTCACCGTTCAGGCGGATCGCGCCCTTGTCCGCAGTGGCGCCGTCCGCGAACGCGTCGACTATTGTCCGAGCCCAGGCGAGCTGGTCGGGCGTGGGGCCGAACGCGGTGTTCGCCACCGCGATCTGCGCCGGATGGATCAGCGTCTTGCCGTCATAGCCGAGACCAGCGCCCTGTTCGGCTTCGGCGGCGAGGCGCGCCGGATCGTCGAGCGCGTTGCAGACGCCGTCCAGCGCCACCAGCCCGGCTGCGCGTGCGGCCGTCACGATCGCCATCAGCGCGGGGATGAGTGGCGTTCGATCGACGCCCGGGCGGCAGCGCAGCTCCTTGGCGAGGTCGTTGGTGCCGGCAATCAGCGCGGTGAGCCGCGATCCCGCGGCCGCACGAGCAATCCCTGGGAGTTCGAGCACGCCGCCACAGGTCTCGATCATCGCCCAGATCGGTGGCCCGTTGGTACCAAGTGCGGCGCGGACGGCGGCAAGATCCGCGGCGTTGGAAATCTTGGGCACGAGCACCGCATCGACGCCGATACCGCGTAGCGCGGCGAGGTCGTCGGCGCCCCATGGGGTATCGAGCGCGTTGATCCGCACCACCAGCTCGCGCGTGCCGAAACCGCCCGTGCCGACCTCGGCAACGACACGGTCGCGCGCCGTCGCCTTCTCGTCGGGCGCCACCGCATCCTCGAGGTCGAGGATCACGACGTCGCATGCCAGGCTGCGGGCCTTGGCGATGGCGCGGGGGTTGGAGGCGGGCATGTAGAGTGCGCTGCGGCGACGGCGAAGGGTCATGACGGCCAGCCTAGAAGACTCTGGCCGGGGTTTGAACCCCGGCCTGCCTGCCGCGGGCGACGTGATCAGGTGACGACGTCGGGTGCGCTGCGGCCGGTGTGCTGCGCGATCCCCGCAATCGATTCGGCCGCCGCGACGATGCTCGCCAGCATGTCGCCGGTTTCGCGGTCGAGATCACCGCCGACGGGCTCATAGCGTTCGAGATAGACGCGCAGCGTCGCGCCGGTGGTGCCGGTACCCGACAGGCGAAACACGACGCGGCTGCCGCCGGTGAAGAGAATGCGGACGCCCTGGTTGCGGCTGATCGAGCCGTCGGTCGGGTCGGTATAGGCGAACTCGTCCGCGGTCTCGACGGTGAGGTCGCCGAACGTCTGGCCGGGCAGGGCGGCGAGGCTGGCGCGCAACGCGGCCATCAGCGCGTCGGCGCGCGGGGTCTCGATGCCCTCGTAATCGTGGCGCGCGTAATAATTGCGGCCGTACTTCGCCCAGTGATCGCGGGCGATCGCGTCGACGCTCTCGCCGCGGACGGCAAGGATGTTGAGCCACAGGAGCACGGCCCACAAGCCGTCCTTCTCGCGGACATGATCGGAGCCGGTCCCGGCGCTTTCCTCACCGCAGATCGTCGCCATGCCGGCATCGAGCAGATTGCCGAAGAACTTCCAGCCGGTCGGCGTCTCGTACGCCGGGATGCCGAGCGCCTGTGCGACGCGGTCGGCGGCCGCGCTGGTCGGCATCGAGCGGGCGATACCCTTGAGGCCACCCGCATAACCGGGGGCGAGGTGCGCGTTTGCCGCCAGCATCGCGAGGCTGTCCGACGGGGTCACGAAGCGGTGGCGGCCGATGATCAGGTTGCGGTCGCCGTCGCCATCCGATGCTGCACCGAAATCGGGGGCGTCGGGCGCCATCATCGTCTCGTACAGCTCATGCGCGTGGACGAGGTTGGGGTCGGGGTGATGCCCACCGAAATCGGGCAGTGGGGTGCCGTTGCGCACCGTGCCCGCGGCAAAGCCCAGGCGGCGTTCGAGGATCTCTGTCGCATAGGGCCCGGTGACCGCGCTCATCGCGTCGAACGCCATCGTCAGCTTGGCAGCGCGGATCGCGTCGAAGTCGAACAGCGTCTCCATCAGCGCGGCATAGTCCTCGACCGGATCGACCACCTCGACGGGCATGTCACCGACCATGACCTCACCGTCCTGGTCGAGATCGATGTCGGCCGCGTCGACGGTCAGCCAGCGGTCGATCTCGAGCGTCCGCGCGTTGATCGCGTCGGTGATCGATTCGGGCGCGGGACCGCCATTGGCGATGTTGTACTTGATCCCGAAATCCTCGTCCGGACCGCCGGGATTGTGACTGGCGGACAGGACCAGCCCGCCGATCGCGCCACGCTTGCGGATCATGTGGCTCGCGGCGGGCGTCGACAGGATGCCGCCACGGCCGACGATCACGCGACCAAAGCCGTTCGCGGCGGCCATGCGGATTGCGACCTGGATCACCTCGCGGTTGAGAAAGCGGCCGTCGCCGCCGATTACCAGCGTCGCGCCGGCCTTGTCCTCGACCACGTCGAACACCGACTGGACGAAGTTCTCGGCGTAATTGGCCTGCTGGAAGACCTTCACCTTCTTGCGCAGACCCGACGTGCCCGGCTTCTGGTCGGTATAGGGCGTGCTAGTAACGGTACGGATCATGAAGGCTCCACAAGGCTCGAATACAGGGTCGCATAACGCCGGCCACTCTCGTCCCACGAGAAGTCCGCACGCATCGCATTGCGCTGCAACATGGCCCAGCGATCGGGGCGTGCATAGAGCGCGATCGTTCGGCGCAACGCATGGCTGAGCGCTTCGGGCGTGATGCCGTCATGCTGGATACCGGTGGCGACGCCCGCGGCGACCGCAGCCTCGTTCGCGTCGATCACCGTGTCGGCCAGCCCGCCGGTGCGCGCGACGACGGGGATGCAGCCATAGGCCAGCCCGTAGAGCTGAGTCAGGCCGCAGGGTTCGAAGCGCGACGGGATCAGGATCGCATCGGCACCCGCCTGAAGCAGGTGCGAGACCGGCTCGTCATAGCCGATGCGAACGCCGACCCGGCCCGGATGCCGCTCGGCAGCGGCGAGAAAGGCGTGTTCGAGCGCACTATCGCCCGACCCGAGCAGTGCGAGCCGGCCGCCGAGCGCCACCAGCTCGTCGATCGCTGCGACAAGTACGTCCATGCCCTTTTGCCAGGTGAGCCGGCTGATGACGGTGAAGATCGGGCCGTCGCCGGTGTCGAGGCCGTACAGCGTCTCGACCGCACGCTTGTTGATGCGGCGGCGGGTGAGCGTGCGCGCGGTGTAGCGCGACGGCAGCGCGGCATCGGTGGCGGGGTTCCAGACCGCGGGATCGATGCCGTTGACGATCCCCGTCAGCCGATCGGCACGAACGTTGATCAGCCCTTCGAGCCCCATGCCGAATTCGCCGCGACGGATCTCGGCGGCATAGGTCGGGCTGACCGTGGTGATCGCATCGGCAGCCTCGAGCCCGGCCTTCAGGAAACCGACGCCGCCATAATATTCGATCCCGTCGAGCGCGAATGCCGCATCGGGCAGCGCGAGGTCGGCGAAGATCTCCGCGCCATAGCGGCCCTGGAAGGCGATATTGTGGATCGTGACGATCGTCTCTGCCGGCGCGCCCGGACCGGGGGCGTAGCGCAGATAAGCGGGCGCCATCGCCGCCTGCCAGTCATGCGCGTGGAGGATGTCGAACTGCTGGCCGTCGACAACGCCCGAGGCGAGATCGGCGGCGGCCCGGCTGAACGCGGCAAAGCGCAGCCAGTTGTCGACCCAGTCGGCGCCGGTCGTATCGCCATACGGACCGCCGCCACGCGCAAACAGGCCGGGGGCGTCGAGGATGAGCAGCGGATGGTCGCCGATACTCGCCGCGAGGATCCGCGCCTCGACGCCGAGCAGGTCGGCGTAGCGATGGACGACCTTTGCCTTCGGGATGACCGCGGCGAGCGCGGGATAGCCGGGAAGGAAGGTCGTCATCGCGACGCCGTGATGCGCGAGCGCCGCCGGCAGCGCGCCGACGACATCCGCAAGGCCACCGGTCTTGATCAACGGATAGGCTTCTGACGCTACCGAGAGAACACGCATCAGCCGGGCCCCTGTCCTGATCGAGAAAGCGTCGTATACACCCTCACGCGATCAGCCGGTCGATCATGGATTTGGTTACGAGCACCACGCCGCTGTCGGTACGGCGGAAACGCTGCGCGTCGAGTTCGGCATCCTCGCCGACGACGAGGCCGTCGGGAATGACGACGCCGCGATCGACCACGACCTTCGACAGGCGCGCGCCGCGGCCGATCTCGCAATGCGGCAGGATCACCGCCTGATCGAGCATCGAATAGCTGTGCGCACGCGTGCCCGTAAAGATCAGGCTGCGGTGGATCGACGAGCCCGAAATGATGCAGTCGCCCGAAACGAGGCTCGACACCGCTTCACCGCGGCGTCCGTCATCGGCATGGACGAACTTGGCGGGCGGGGTGACCTCCGAATAGGTCCAGAGCGGCCAGCTGCGGTCATAGAGGTCGAGCTTGGGCACCACGTCGGTGAGGTCGATATTGGCCTCCCAATAGGCGTCGACCGTGCCGACGTCGCGCCAATAGGCCTCGACCTCGCTGCCCGAGCGGACGCAGCTGTCGGAGAAGCGATGCGCGACCGCCTTGCCGTGCTTGACGAGGTAGGGGATGATGTCCTTGCCGAAATCGCGTGCGGATCCCGGCGTCTCGGCATCGCGACGCAATTCGTCGAACAGCAGCTTGGTGTGGAAGACGTAGATCCCCATCGACGCCAGCGCGATGTCCGGGTTGCCCGGGATCGCGGGCGGATCGGCCGGCTTCTCGACGAACGCGGTGACATTGTCATGCTCGTCGACTGCCATCACGCCGAAGCCGACCGCCTCCATCCGCGGCACTTCGAGGCAGGCGATCGTGACGTCAGCACCGGTCTCGCAATGCTGTTGCAGGATCAGCTCGTAATCCATCTTGTAGATGTGATCGCCGGCCAGGATGACCATGTATTCGGGCGCGTGGCTCTCGATGATGTCGATATTCTGGTAGACCGCGTCGGCGGTGCCCTCATACCATTGGAACTCGCTGATCCGCTGCGAGGCGGGCAGGATGTCGAAGCTCTCGTTGCGTTCGGAGCGCAGGAAGTTCCAGCCGCTCTGAAGATGGCGGATCAGCGAATGCGCCTTGTACTGGGTCGCGACGCCGATCCGGCGGATGCCCGAGTTTATCGCATTCGACAGCGCGAAGTCGATGATCCGCGCCTTGCCGCCGAAATACACCGCGGGTTTTGCGCGGGTATCGGTCAGCTCCATCAACCGACTGCCGCGACCACCGGCCAGCACATACGCCATTGCGTCGCGCGCCAGTGGCTGTCCCCGCCGTTCAACCATGTCCGTCTCTCCCTAATCGTCCGCCGTATAACGCCCCGTTACCCGCGGCTTGTTCCGTCTCAGCCCTCAAACTCGAGCATGATCGTCGCGAGCGGGGGCAAGGTGACCCACGCCGCGCCGTCCTCCGCGACCACGCCGCCGAGATTGCCGAGCCCGCTGCCCCAATATTCATGCGCGTCGCTGTTGATGATCTCGCACCAGCGGCCGTCGAGCGGCAACGGAATGCGGTAGGGCGCGCGTGCGATCGGCGTCATGTTGGCGATGACGGCGACGGGCTTCGCGCCAGGTGCCTTGCGCAGCCAGGCGAAGACCGAATTGGCAGCGTCGTCGGCGATCAGCCATTCGAAACCCTCGGCCTCGCAATCGCGCGCATGGAGCGCGGGCTTGTCGCGATAGACTATGTTCAGGTCGCGGACGAGGTTGCGGATGCCCTCATGGCTGCGGCTGTTGCGCAGGCACCAGTCGAGCGCGCGACCTTCGGACCATTCGCGGCGCTGCGCGAATTCCTGCCCCATGAAGAGCAGTTTCTTGCCCGGATAGCCCCACATGAACGCGTAATAGGCGCGCAGATTGGCGAATTGCTGCCAGTCGTCGCCGGGCATCTTGGTCAGCAGCGAGCCCTTGCCGTGGACGACCTCGTCATGGCTGAGCGGCAGGACGAAATTCTCGCTGAACGCATAGACGAGGCCGAAATTGATCTCACCGTGATGGTGCTTCCGGTGCAGCGGATCGCGCGCCATGTACTGGAGCGTGTCATGCATGAAGCCCATGTTCCACTTGAACCCGAAGCCCAGGCCACCGCTCTTGCCGTCGTCGCCGACGGGAGCGGAGACGCCGGGCCATGAGGTCGATTCCTCGGCGATCGTGAAGATGCCGGGATGCTGGCCATACACCGCGCGGTTCATGTCGCGCAGGAAGGCGACCGCTTCCCAGTTCTCGCGCCCGCCGGTGTCGTTGGGGATCCATTCGCCCGCCTCGCGCGAATAATCGCGGTACAGCATCGACGCGACCGCATCCACCCGAAGCCCGTCGATATGATAGCGCTCGGCCCAGAACAGCGCGTTGTTGACGAGGAAGGACGACACCTCGCGCCGCCCGAAATTGTAGATCGCGGTGTTCCAGTCGGGGTGGAAGCCGAGCCGCGGATCCTCATGTTCGTAGAGCGCGGTACCGTCGAAATGCGCGAGCCCGAACGCGTCGGTCGGGAAGTGCGCCGGCACCCAGTCGAGCAGCACGCCGATCCCCGCCAGATGCGCACCGTCGACGAACCGCGCGAACCCCTCGACATCGCCGAACCGCGCGGACGGCGCATAGAGCCCGGTGGTCTGATAGCCCCAGCTCGGATCATAGGGGTGTTCGCTGATCGGCATGAACTCGATGTGCGTGAAGCCCATCTCGACCACGTACGGGATCAGCCGGTCGGCGAGCGCATCCCAGGTCAGGAACCAGCCCTCGGCATCGCGGTCCCATGATCCTGCATGCACCTCGTAGATGCTGATCGGCACGCGGCGCGGATCGACCGAGGCCCAGTGTTTGCGGTGGCTCGTATCCGCCCATTCATGCGCGAGCGTGCGGGTGATCGATGCGGTCGCGGGACGCAGCTCGCTGGCAAAGGCGAAGGGATCGGCTTTCAGCGGCTGGAGCCGGCCGTCGGGGCCGACGATCTCGTATTTATACGCGCGATATTCGGCGATGTCGGGGATGAAGATCTCCCAGACGCCGACATCGCCGCGCCTGCGCATCGCATGGCGGCGGCCATCCCAGTCGTTGAAGTCGCCGACCACCGAGACGCGCTGCGCATTGGGGGCCCAGAGCGCGAAATGCACGCCCGGCGCTCCTTCGTGCTCGATCAGGTGCGCGCCCAACTTGTCATGGAGGCGGTGGTGATTGCCCTCCGCCATCAGCACGTCGTCGATCGGGCCGAGCACCGGACCGAAGCTGTACGGGTCGGTCACCCACCAGTCCGTGCCGCCGCCCTCGGCGTGATATTTCACCGGTTGCGGATCGCCGTCGATCGGGCCTTCGAACAGCCCGCGATCGTCGATCCGGGGGAGGGTGCCGAGCGTCGTGCCGTCAAGCGCATGTGCCTCGGCGGTCGTCGCACCCGGCAGCCACGCGCGCGCGAACGTGCCGCCAGGGCCGGCATGCACGCCGAGCAGCGAAAAGGGATCGTCGTGACGCCCCTCCAGCAGGGCAACGATGGCGCCTTCGGGTGGCTTCACATTACCGTCCAGATATCGCGGGCATATTCACGGATCGTCCGGTCCGACGAGAACCAGCCCACACGCGCGACGTTGCGCACGGTCGAGGCGACCCAAGCGTCGCGATCGTTCCACCGCGTGTCGACGCTGCGCTGCGCAGTGGCATAGCTGTCGAAATCGGCGGCGAGCATGAACCAGTCGCCCTCGTACAGCCCGCCCATCAGCCCGGCGTAGCGCTGACGATCATCGGGTGAGAACACGCCCGAGGCGATCGCCGAGACCGCCTGACGCAGCTCGTTCGACCCGTCGATCACGCTGCGCGGATCATAGCCCGATGCGCGCTTCGCCTCGACCTCGTCCGCGGTCATGCCGAAGATGAAGATGTTGTCGTCGCCGACCCGGTCCTTGATCTCGATATTCGCGCCGTCGAGCGTGCCGATGGTCAGCGCGCCGTTCATCGCGAACTTCATGTTGCCGGTGCCCGACGCTTCAAGTCCCGCGGTCGAGATCTGTTCGCTGAGATCGGCGGCGGGGATGATCTTTTCCGCCAGCGACACATTATAGTTTGGCAGGAACGCGACCTTGAGAAGTCCACCAACCGACGGGTCCGAATTGATCCGGCGCGCGACGTCGTTCGCCAGTTTGATGACGAGTTTCGCGTTGTGATAGCTCGACGCCGCCTTGCCCGCGAACAGCTTCACGCGGGGGGTCCAGTCGCGTTCCGGGTGGCTACGAATCTGGTCGTACAGCGCGACCGTCTCGATGATGTTGAGCAGCTGGCGCTTGTATTCGTGAATGCGCTTGATCTGCACGTCGAACAGCGCGTCGGGATCGATGCGCAGCCCCATGCTGTCCTTGATATGATTTGCCAGTGCCACCTTGTTCGAACGCTTCACTGCCCAAAACCGCTCCCTGAACGCGGAATCGTCGGCAAAAACATCGAGATCGATCAGCCGTTCGGCATCATCGAGGAAGCCGTCGCCGATCGCGTCGCGGATCAGCGTGGTGAGGCCCGGATTGCACTGCTGCAGCCAGCGGCGCGGGGTTATCCCATTGGTCTTGTTGTTGATCCGCGTCGGATAGAGGCGGTGGAGATCGGCGAAGACCGTCTTCTTCATCAGCTGCGTATGCAGCGCCGCGACGCCATTGACGCTGTGCGATCCGGCAAAGGCGAGGTTGGCCATCCGCACGCGCCGCTCGCCGCCTTCGTCGATCAGGCTGATCGCGGCGATCGCGCGGTCGTCTATCCCCGTGACCCCGCGTGCCTCGCGCAGCAGCCTTGCGTTGATCGCGTAGACGATCTGCATGTGGCGCGGCAGCAGGCGCTCGAACAGCGGCAGCGGCCAGCTCTCCAGCGCCTCGGGCAGCAGCGTGTGGTTGGTGTAGCCGAAGGTCGCGCGCGTGATCTTCCACGCCTCGTCGAACGCGAATTCGTGATGGTCGATCAGCAGCCGCATCAGCTCGGCGACTGACACCGCAGGGTGCGTGTCGTTCAGCTGGATCGCGGCCTTGTCGGGCAGCGTGCGGATGTCGCCGAAATACTGGATGTGGCGGCGGACGATGTCCTGGATCGAGGCGGACGAGAAGAAATACTCCTGCCGCAGCCGCAGCTCCTGCCCCGCGGCGGTCGAGTCGTTGGGATAGAGCACGCGCGTGAGTGTCTCGGCGCGGAGCTGGTCCGCGAGCGCACCGGAAAAGTCGCCCGCGTTGAACCGGTCGAGCTTGATCGGATCGAACGCGCGCGCGGTCCACAGCCGCAGCGTGTTGACGTGTTCGCCGCGCCAGCCGACGACGGGGGTGTCGACCGCCATCGCCTCGACCGCCTCGGCGGGACTCCAGTGAACCTGGCCGCTGTCGGTCGCGATCACCTCGCCGCCGAAGCCGATGAAATAGGCGCTCTCGCGGCGTTCGAACTCCCAGGGATTGCCGTGCGCGAGCCACTTTTCGGGCATCTCGACCTGCCAGCCATCGTCGATCCGCTGGCGGAACATGCCGTTCACATAGCGGATGCCATAGCCGTAAGCAGGGAGCGCGAGGCTCGCCATGCTCTCCATGAAGCACGCCGCCAGCCGCCCGAGCCCGCCATTGCCGAGTGCCGCATCGGGCTCGATCTCCTCAAGCGCGGCAAGGTCGACGCCGTGCAGCGCGAGCGCCCGCGACACCTCGCCGCTGCGTTGCAGGTTCGTCACCGCATCGCGCAGCAGCCGGCCGATCAGGAATTCGAGGCTGAGATAATAGACGCGCTTCGCACCCGCCGCATGCGCCGCCTTGGTCGATGCCATCCAGCGTTCGACGATGTCGTTGCGCACGGTGAGGATCGTTGCCGCGAGCCAGTCGTGCGGAAGCGCGGCCTGCGCATCCTTGCCGATCCGGTGGACGAGCGTGTCGAGGATCGAATCGGCCAGCGTCTGGACGGAGCGCTGCAGGGCGGGGTTTGCGGTCACGCTAATTCCGGATCTCGTTGTCGTCACCGGTGATCCTAGCCGCGCGGACACCTTTGTCACGCGGACTTGCGTGGTCGCGGGACGCGATCGGCCAGTTAGCCGTGCATCCCCTGATCCATGTCAGTTTATCTCAGAGCATGCCGATCAGCAGCGTCGCGTTGAGGCCGATAATGACCGCGGCGATGACCCAGGCGAGCGTTTTCAGCCAGACCGGACTGACCAGCGAACCCATGATTCGCGCGTCGCCGGTGAACTTGACGAGCGGCACGACCGCGAAGGGGAGCTGGAGGCTCAGCACGACCTGGCTCAGCACCAGCAGCCGCGTCGCGCCCGCATCGCCCGCGGCGCCGACGACGAATACCGCGGGAATGATCGCGAGCAGCCGCGTGACGAGCCGCCGTGCCCAGACGGGCATGCGCAGATCAAGGAATCCCTCCATCACAATCTGGCCGGCGAGCGTGCCCGTCACGGTCGAATTCTGCCCCGAGGCGAGCAGCGCGACTGCGAACACGACGCTCGCAGCCCCCATGCCGAGCATCGGCGCGAGCAGCGCATGCGCCTGGTCGATATCGGCGACGTCGGTGCGCCCCGCGACGTGAAAGGTGGCGGCCGCGAGGATCAGGATCGCGGCGTTGATGAAGAAGGCGAGGCCGAGCGCGATCGTGCCATCGATCGTCGCCATCGTCACCGCGTCGCGCTTGCCCGCCTCGGTCGCCGCGAACGCGCGCGTCTGGACGATCGACGAGTGGAGATAGAGGTTGTGCGGCATCACCGTCGCGCCGAGGATGCCGATCGCGATATAGAGCATCGCCGGGTTGGTGACGATCTCGGTCGTCGGCACCAGCCCGCCGAGCACGCCCGCCATGTCGGGCCGCGCGAGGAACAGCTCGAAGATGAAGCAGCCGGCGATGATCACCAGCAGCGCGACGATGAACGCCTCGAGCTTGCGGAAGCCAAAGCGTTGCAGCGCGAGGATCAGGAACACGTCGAGCGCGGTGAGCACGACACCCCAGACCAGCGGCAGGCCGAACAGCAGTTTGAGCGCGATCGCGGTGCCGAGCACTTCGGCCAGATCGCAGGCGATGATCGCGATCTCGCACAGGAACCAGAGCACGACCGAAACGCGCTTCGAATAATGCGCGCGGCAGGCCTGGGCGAGGTCGAGCCCGGCGACGATGCCGAGCCGTGCGGACAGCGCCTGGAGCACCATCGCCATCAGGTTGGACAGCAATACGACCGACAGGAGGGTGTAGCCAAACGCCGAGCCGCCGGCGATGTCGGTCGCCCAGTTGCCCGGATCCATATAGCCGACCGCGACGAGATAGCCCGGCCCGACGAACGCGAACAGCCGCCGCCAGAAGGGCGCGCCTTCGGGGATTGCGACGGTGCGATAGCTGTCGGACAGCGAATGGGCGAGGGCGGAACTGGGCGGCGGCATCGCGGGTGCTTTGCCGGATGCGCGCGAGGGGGACAAGCGGTTCGGTTGGTAGGCGGATATCGGGCGGGCGGCGCACCGCTTTTCTTGCTTCCGTCATCCTGACGAAAGTCAGGATCCAGGGTTACGGGCGCCGGCCTGCTTGGCTCTGGATCCTGACTTTCGTCAGGATGACGGGAGGGGCGAGTGGGGTCTCGCGGGCATGGCCACGCTTAAGCGGTCGCGGTCAGATCACCTTCATGTCCGCCTGGTAATGGTGCCAGAGGAAGATCGCTGCCGCGCCGCGGTGCGGGCGCCAGGCTTCGGCGAGTTCGCGGGTCAGCTTCTCGCTCGGGCGGGCATCGTGGCCGAGGATGCGGCCGATCTCGATCTGGACCGCGAGATCGCCCGCGGGCCAGATGTCGGTGCGGCCCTCGGCGAACAGCAGGTAGATCTCGGCGGACCAGCGGCCGATCCCCTTGACCCGGACGAGCGCGGCGATCGCCTCCTCGTCGTCGGCGGGCAGGTTCGTCAGGTCGAGCCGGCCGCTCGTCACCTCGTCGGCGAGGCTGCGGGCATAGCCGAGTTTCTGCCGCGACAGCCCCGCGCTGCGCAGCGTCTCGTCGCTGGCGGCGGCGATGTTGGCGGGGTCCGCGGCACCGCCGACGAGCGCGTCGAGCTTGTTCCAGACCGATTGCGCGGAGGCGACGCTGACCTGCTGGCCGAGGATGGTGCGGAGCAAGGTCGCGAAGCCGCGCTCGCTGATGCGCGGGGCAGGGTGGCCCTTGTTCGCGACCGCCACCGCAAAAGCGGGTTCGATCGCGCACAGCGCGGTCATGGCAGCCTGCAACTGGTCGGCGTTCAGGCCCATGCCGCGAACCTTGCGGCTTGATCGGGGCGGCGGCGCGCGGCATGGACCGCGCACGGTTTTTCGGAGGACAGCATGCCCAAGCTTATCGTCGTGACGCGGGACGGGGAAGAACGCGAGCTCATGGGCGAAACGGGTCTTTCGGTCATGGAAGTCATCCGCGACGCCGGGATCGACGAGATCCTCGCTTTGTGCGGCGGCTGCTGCTCCTGCGCCACCTGCCACGTCCATGTCGACCCGGAATTTGCGGCCAAACTCAAGCCGATGAGCGAGGACGAGAACGACCTGCTCGATTCGACCAGCGACCGCGACGACTATTCGCGACTGTCGTGCCAGATCGACATGACCGACGCGCTCGACGGGCTGAAGGTACGGATCGCCGCCGAGGATTGATCCGGTCCCTCTCCCCCGCGGGGGAGAGGGTGGACGTTCAGCGCGTCGTCACCGCATAGAGTGCGATCGCGGCGGCGTTCGAGACGTTGAGGCTCTCGACCTTTTCCGAGATCGGGAGCTTGGCGAGTTCGTCGCAGTGATCCTCGGTGTTCTTGCGCATGCCTTCGCCCTCGGCACCGAGCACGATCGCGATGCGCTGCGTCCCCATCGCCTCGGACAGCGTCTGTGTCGCATGGCCGGTGAGGCCGATCCGCCAGAACCCGGCTTCGGCGATTTCCTCGAGCGCGCGGGCGAGATTGACCACGCGGATCCACGGCACCGTCTCGAGCGCGCCCGACGCGGCACGGGCGATCGTGCCCGATTCGGGCGGCGCGTTGCGGTCGGGGGTGACGATGCCGAGCGCATCGAACGCCGCCGCCGAGCGCAGGATCGCGCCGACATTGTGCGGATCGGTCACGCCGTCGAGAATGACGAGCGGACGATTATCGTCCTTGCCATGCTCGAGCAGGTCGGCGAGCCACATGTCCTCGAGCGGCTCGACCTCGATCACCACGCCCTGATGCGGGGCGTCGCCCGGCACCAGTCGCGCGAGATCGGTGGCCTCGGCGAAGGTCACCGGCACGGCCGCGGGTAGGTCGAACCCGGCCAGCGCCTCGCGCGTGCCCATGATCTTGCGCACCGTGCGTTCGGGATTGGCGAGCGCCGCGCCCACCGCATGCTTGCCCCAGAAGCGCGGACGCCCCGCGGGGGCCTTGCTTGGCCGATGGCCCTTGCGTGCTGCCATCAGAGCGCTCCCGTCATCATATCAGTCATCGTCATCGCTATATTCATAAGGGTCGGTCACCACCGGCTTGGTCGGCAGTGGCGTGCGTGGCAGCGCCTTGTCCGCATTCGCCGCGCTGAGCAACACCGATGCGAGCACGATCGACGCCTGGCGCATGTCCTCGGCCTTCAGGTGATCGAAGGTGTCGGCCGACGTATGATGGATCCGGCTGCCATAATCGAGCGGATCCTGGATGAACTGGAACCCCGGCACGCCGACCTGCTGCAGGAAGACGTGATCGGTGCCGCCGGTCGGCCGCAGGACGACGTTCGACGCGCCCATCGATGCGAACGGGCTGAGCCAGTCGCGAAAGATCGGCACGACCGCGGGGTTGGTTTCCGCATAGAGCCCACGCAATTTGCCCGAGCCATTGTCGATGTTGAAATAGGCGGCGAGGTCGGCATGACCCGGCAGCGGGGTGATCGGCCATTTCTGTGAAAAGCCGTAATAGCTCTGCATCCCGGTCTGCGGCGGGTCGTTGGGGCTGCCGCGTGTCGCCAGATGGCGGGTGACATAGGCCATCGAACCGAGAATGCCCTGCTCCTCGCCCGACCAGAGCGCGAACCGGATCGTCCGCTTCGGGCGGGCGCCGGTTGCGGCCAGGATGCGGGCGGCCTCCATGATCATCGCCGAGCCCGCCGCATTGTCGGCGGCACCGTCCGCGGCGACCCAGCTGTCGAGATGCGCGCCCGCCATTACATAGCCGGCCTTCGGATCGGTCCCGGGAATGTCGGCGATGATGTTGTACGCCTGCGCATCGCTGTCGTCGAAGCGGACGTCGCTGACGATCTCGAGCGTCGGGGCGGGGCCCGCCTTGGCGAGCCGCGCGAGGCGTCGATAATCCTCCGCGGCGATCTGCACGCCCGGCAGCGCAGGCGTGTCGCCGACACCGAACAGATAGCCTTCGCCGCTGACCAGCTTGCCGTCGTGATAGGCCATCGTCGCGGTCGCGACCGCGCCTTCGCTTTTCAGGAACGCATCGAGTTTCTTCGAGAAATCGAGCCGCTTCATCCGGCGGTCGGCGGCATCGGGGTCGTAATTCGGCTGCTGAAACCGGTCGAGCCTCGCGATATCCTCGCCGCTCAGCCGCTTGAAGGCGGGCTCGGCAGGTTCGTCACCGGTGCCGGGCCGCGTGAGCATCACGATTCTGCCGCTGAGCTTGCCGCGCCATTTTGCGAAGTCGCGCTCGCGCGCCATCGGTGCGACGATCACGGCCGCGCTCAGCGCGGTGCCGTTCGTGCCGGGGGTCCAGGCAATGGGAATCGCGGTCAGCTGCACCACCCGCGGGGTCGTCATCCGCACGCTCGACCGTTCGATCGACCAGCCGCGTCCGAATCCGAACCCTTCCTTGTGGACATTCGTGAGGCCCCAGTCGGCGAAGCGGCGCTGCGTCCACGCCTCCGCCGTGCGCATCGACGGCGAGTTGGTGAGCCGCGGACCGATCACGTCGGTCAGATGCTGGACAGTCACCATGACCTGGCTGTGATTGGTCCCTTCGTCGATGATGCGGTTGACCATGGGCTGATCAGGCTTCGCGGTGCCGCCACGCTCCTTGGCGGCCGCGGGGCTGAGCGCGACGAACGTTAGGGTCGTAGCGAAAATGGCAAGTCGGCACGGGCGCGATTGGTGCATGAAGGTCCCCCTGGGCAATTTTTTATGCCGGAAAGGCTATGCGGGGGCGGAAGTTGGCGCAACCCGCGTTGACAGCACCGACAAGCTTCGCCATTGAGCCGCCTCGCTCGAGAGAGTGGCCCCTTTGGACAGGTGGCCGAGTGGTTAAAGGCAGCAGACTGTAAATCTGCCCGGGTTTCCCGTACGCTGGTTCGAATCCAGCCCTGTCCACCATAGCTTTGCGGTCTTGCCGCCCAAGCTCTGGTCCTTTGCCGGTAGCAAGGCCAGGCGCGAACCTCACAACCTTCAGATCTGTGCCGGGATGTCGTGTGGACATTGTGCGCAAAAACGCGTCCCGCTACGGCATTCGGCGCACTTCAAACAGGGATGCCTAACCGCGGAATTGCGGTTAATGCAGGTCTATGTCTGCCAGCCGCATTGATCTCCTGACCGAAGCGCAACGGGCCTGTCTTCGACTGGTCCTGACGCATCACAATTCGAAGGAGATCGCAGCGCTGCTCGGCGTGTCGCCGTCGGCGATCGACAAGCGGATCGAACGCGCGGTTCAGGTGCTGGGCGCGGGGTCGCGGTTCGAGGCTGCGCGGCTGTTGCAACGGCACGAAACTGCCGGGGATTTCGATGTGCCCGCAGAGCCCCGCGTCATGCCCTCCGCCACGCCCGAGCCCCGCGCCGCGAACGACAGGACGGAGGACGGGACGTCGCCAATGCCGTCGTTCGACCTGCTGGTCGCGACGTATGATCGGCTCCCATCCGAACCAATCGACGTAGCGCGCGCGCCGTCGCATCCGCCACCGGTCGGCCAGGACGATCCATGGGGGCTCGTCCGCCGCTTCATGGGGATGACGCCCGGAGGCGGACCGGAGGGAGCGGCGCGGAACCGCTTGTCCAAGGGGGACAGGCTGATCCGGCTGGTCGGGCTCATGGCGTTACTGGCGGTCACCACGGTGGCGCTGGTGACGATGACGATGACCATGACGAGCCTGTTCAGGCAGGTTCGCGGCAGCGCCGCCTCTCCCCGGGTCGAGCATTCGTCGCGCTGGGGTGGGAAATTCGACATGTTGAAGGAACGTCGTCAGGCAACCGACAGGGTCACCGCGGACTTTCTCAAGGCGGAGGCGGCGGTCGACCAGGCCGCGTCGCTCGCCGCATCCTGCGTCGCGACCTTATTGCAGCAGCGTGCGGCGGCAAGATTGCCGGTCGCGACCGGGATCGCCGCGCTGCAACTCGTCGCGGATGCATCGTCCGATCTGATCAAGGCCCGCCAGCGCTTCGTCGACGCGCACCAGGCGCTGGTCGCGGTACGCAGCGAAATCGGCCTCGGTGCCTTCTATGCCTATGGTGACGAGGGCGAGTGTCCGCCCAACGAAGGGGCTCTGCGCGACGATGCGCGGCTGCACCTCGTCGTTGCCGCCTGACGACGCGGCCGGTGGATCGCTTGACCCGATAACGTGGACCGCGTCTGGCTCTTCAACGCGCTGCAACTGGCGGCGACCGGCTATGCATTCTGGCGTGGCGGTGCCCCCGAGCGGCTGACCGGGCTTGCCCTGCTGCTCGCGGCACTGGCCACGCGGATGTTTCACCAGCTTGGCGCAGGCGAGTTCGTCGACGTCGAGATCGGTATCATGACCGTCGACATCGTCCTGCTCGGCGTGATGATCGCCATCACGCTGCACGCCGATCGGTTCTGGCCGGCCTGGGTCACCGCGCTCCATGCACTGGGGACCGGGGCGCATCTGGCCCGGGCCATCAATCCCGAGGTGATCCGGCTCGCTTATGCGGTCCTGTCGGTCATGTGGAGCTACCCCATCGTCCTGCTGCTCGCCGTCGGAACGATGCGGCATGCCAGACGGGTCCGGTCGCGAGGCTGGGATCTCGACTGGAGCCGCCAGGACCCGACCCTTCCTTAGCCCTGCATCTGAGGCTTTAAATGTCTTATGCCATTCCTTTCATGCGACTCTTGAACGGCGCACGGCCCGGGCCGGCTCTTGCACCCGCCGCCGTCGATCCTGCCCGCCTGGTGAGCGCTGCCAAGCACCTGTACGAACTGCGTCGTCAGCGTGACGCGGCATTCGGCGCGGACCTGTTCTCCGAACCCGCCTGGGACATGCTGCTCGACCTGTTCATCTCGCATCACGAGGGGCGTCAGCTCAGCGTGTCCGCGGTGTGCATCGGCGCGCGAGCGCCCTCGGCGACGGCGCTTCGCTACCTTGCGATCCTGCAGGAGGCGGGTCTCGTCCTGCGGACCCGCGACAAGAATGACGGTCGACGATCGCATATCCAGCTGTCGGTCGTCGGGCGTCAGCGGATGAGCGATCTGCTCGCGGGTCTGGTGGATTGCTGATCCTCATGCCGGCCGGGTGACCGGTCGAGCTTGACGGACGAACGAACAAGATGCCTGCGGCCGGCGCCGACCGGGCGTCTTCGCGGCCGCTGCCGCACGGCTCGATCCGGCGCGCATGGCGGGCCCCGATCCGGCCATCCGCCATCCAAAGCTTGAAAAATCGCGCCTGCGATGGCATGTAAGTCTCGGATACCCGTCAATTTTACTGGTTTGCGGGCCTCCCAATAAATTCCGGCAAATGGGCGAGGACTTTGAGCAACGGTTGTGCTCGGTCGATCGCTTCTGTGCGTCTTTCGGCCGATCCTGCGCAGCCCATCCATCATCCGGCGATGCGCCCTTAGCCGTCTCCGCCCCTCGGGGGCCGGGATCGGGGGCGGGCAGGCGGTAACGAAAAAGGCATCATAGTGCGAATTGGATCGAACGACGACACGCGGACCGCCGAGCAAGCAGGCGATGCCCCGGCGGCCGGCACGGGCGTAACGCGCCGCAATCTTCTAGGCTCGGCGATCGTTGCGGGCGTCGCGGGGTCCTCCGCCATGGTCCCCCTGTCGCCGGCGCAGGCCGCGACGACGGAACGCTCGGTCGACGTGCTGCTGATCGGCGGCGGCATCATGAGCGCGACGCTCGCCGTGCTGCTGCGCCAGCTCGAGCCGAGCTGGACGATCGAGCTGGTCGAGCGGCTCGACAAGGTTGCCGAGGAGAGCTCGGGCGGCTGGAACAACGCGGGCACCGGCCATTCGGCGCTGTGTGAACTGAACTACACGCCGGTCAACGCGGCCGACGGCCGTGTCGAGATCGCCAAGGCGGTCGAGATCAATGAGCAGTTCCAGGTCACGCGCCAGTTTCTCAGCCACCAGGTCAAGGCCGGCATGCTCGGTGCACCGCGGACGTTCATCAACTCTACTCCGCACATGAACCTCGTCTGGGGCGACGCCAATGTCGCCTTCCTGCGCAAGCGCTGGGAAGCGTTGGGCGCCAGCCCGCTCTTCTCGGGCATGGAATTCTCCACCGACCGCGCCCAGATCGCCAAATGGGTGCCGCTGATGATGCAGGGCCGCGACGCGTCGCTGCCGCTTGCAGCGACCCGCTCGTCGCTCGGCACGGATTGCGACTGGGGTGCGGTGACTCGGCAATATATCGCCGCGCTCGACAAGCAGGCGAACTTCACGCTGACGACGGGGCATGAGGTCCGGTCGCTCGAGCGCAACGCCAAGGGCGGCTGGGAAGTCACCGCGCGCGACATGAAGACCGACGACAAGCAGGTCATCAATGCGCGCTTCGTCTTTGCCGGCGCGGGTGGAGGCGCACTGCCGATCCTGCAGAAGTCCGGGATCCCCGAGGCGGACGATTATGCCGGCTTCCCGGTCGGCGGATCCTTCCTGGTCGCGGACAAGCCCGAGATCACGCATCGCCATCTCGCCAAGGTTTACGGCAAGGCCGCGGTCGGCTCGCCGCCCATGTCGGTGCCGCATCTCGACACCCGCTATCTCGACGGCAAGCAGGCGCTGCTGTTCGGACCGTTCGCGACTTTCTCGACCAAGTTCCTGAAGCAGGGGTCCTATTTCGATCTTCCGGCATCGGTGACGATCGACAATTTCCGGCCGATGGTCGCGGTCGGCTGGGACGATTTCGCGCTGGTCGAATATCTCGCGGGGCAGCTGATCATGTCCGATGCCGACCGAATGGAGGCGCTGCGCGAATATTTCCCCGGCGCCAAGGACGGCGACTGGCGCTTGTGGCAGGCGGGCCAGCGCGTGCAGATCATCAAGCGCGATCCTGAAAAGGGCGGCGTGCTCAAGCTTGGCACCGAGATCGTCGCGTCGAAGGACGGCTCGATCGCGGCGCTGCTCGGCGCGTCGCCGGGCGCGTCGACCGCGCCGTCGATCATGCTCGACCTGCTCAAGAAGGTGTTTCCGAACCGGCTGTCGACTGCCGGCTGGCAGGCCAAGATCCGCGAGATCGTGCCGAGTTACGGCATCAAGCTCAATGAGCATCCCGAACTGCTCGCCGATCACTGGGGCAATACCGCCGATACGCTGCAACTCGCCATCGCCTCGCCGGCGGTCCATGTCGCGACCAAGCCCCGCCCCGCCGCGATGCGCGTCAAGCCGGACCGCAGCCCCGACCTCGCCCTCTGACAGCTGTCCTCGACCGCGCCCTCCCCGGCATTGCCGGGGAGGGGTAAGCTATGGCACGCACGCGGGCCCTGCTGGCGGGAAATGCCCCATATCCGATCCACCCCGCTAACGAAGATCGGCCACCTTGCGGTCATGCGTGAGCGAACATCAGAACGCTAGAATAGTAAAGCCGTCGAAATCATGTCGACCTGGGACGGTCTTGGTCAAAAAACACGATAGACTTGTCTGTCGATGCCCCCGACAGTTCTCCCGATATTTGTGTTTTGCCCCGCCTAATCGGGATAAGCGCTGGGGGAATGTATATGCAGCCTGTCCGGGCCGCCGAACACTCGAAACGTCGCTTTGTCGCATTAGATGGGTTGAGGGGGGTCGCGGCGCTGATGGTCGTGGCATATCATATCGGCATCTTCCTGAAGTTTCCGAGCGGAATGACGGTCCATGGCAATATCGCGGTGGACTTTTTCCTGTGTCTTAGCGGTTTCGTCCTCGCCTTCGCGCATGAGCGGCGGTTGCGCGAGGGCGGCGGTGAGTTCGCTCGCTTTCTGATGTCACGGGTGGTTCGGCTCTGGCCGAGCGTGCTCGCCGGATCGGTGGCGGCCTTGCTCGTGGCGCTCGGCATGGCGGGCGGCCCGGGGGCGTCATCCGCCTATCGGGCGTTTGCCCTGTCCCTCATCGTCCTGCCGCGGCTCGAGGGGCAGAATCTGGTCTGGTTCAACGGCGTCTACTGGTCGCTTTTTGCAGAGATCCTCGTCAATCTGCTTTGGGCGGTATCCGTCAAGGCCCTCGGCAATCGCGGGCTGATCACGATCGCCTTCGTCCTTTCGGTCGCGATCACCTGGGTCGCCATCGACCATAATAGCGTCCATTTCTTTTATCAGTCGGTCGATATGATCGTGCCAACGACGGTCAGGGCCTTGGCGTCCTTCTGCATGGGGGTGGTCGCATACCGGATCTACGAGGCGCGTCGCGTGAAGGCGGATGTTGCGCCCGTGATCCTGATCGCCGCACTCCTCTTTCCGATGATCGTGCCCGGCGTCTCCTGGTTTGGCATCCCGCTGTCGCTCTTCTACATCCTGTGCGCCAACCCGATGATCGTATTGCTCGGCGCACTTGGGCAACGAGAGCAGTCGCGCGTGCTGACATGGCTGGGGAATGTCTCCTTCCCACTATATGCCACGCATCTGCCGGTCGTCATGCTGCTCTCTCGATTGATGGCGGGCCAGCCGCTCGCCGAGCGACTGATCGCAGCGGTCGGTATCGTGGGGGCTGCGCTGATCGTGGCGGAGATCGTCCGCCGTTTCGTCGAAAAGCCGGCGCTCGCCTTTCTGGGCGCGCGCCTGCTCCTCCCGCGTCGCGCCGTTTCGGTCGGCTAGCGCGATGCGACGAGCGGCGCCGGCCGATGCTCGGCCTCGGCACCCAGAAAGGCCCTCCACGCATCGACGAAGGTCGGCATCGAGAACGCGTCGAGACGCGCCTCGAGATCGACCCGCCGTGCCGCGATCTGGTCCGGGCGGAGTTCGGCGAGCTGTGTCATTCCCGCGGCGATGGCCTCGACGGAGTGCGGATCGACCGCGATCGCACTTGGTCCCGCGACCTCTTCGAGGACGCTGTTGGCGCTGATCAGCGGCACCAGTCCGTTGCGCATCGCTTCCGCGACGGGGACGCCGAATCCTTCGAGAAGGCTCACCAGCACGAACCCCCGCGCATGCGCATAGAGCCAGCGCAACTGCTCGTCCGAGACATAGGGCAGGAGGATGACGCCGGGGGTTTGCTCCGCCTCGGCGATGACGGCCTCGGATCCCGGTTCGCGGCTGCCGCAGATGACATAGTGATAGCCCGCATCGGCAAGGCCCGCGCGTGCGAATGCGCGGATGCTGGCCAGCTGGTTCTTGCGGCGCCCGATGCTCCCCACGGTCAGCAGAAACAGGCCTTCAACGCCGTCCACGGCGTGTTGCGCGCCACCCGCCACGCCCGTGCGGATCGGTGGATAGATCACGGTGGCGGGGGACCCGGTGCCATAGAGGCGCTGAAATGCCGCCTTGGATGCCTGGCTGACAAAGGCCATGCGGGGCTGGCGTTCGGCGATGCGTGCATAGACCCGCTCGTAGAGCGCGGTGACGGACGGGGCGAAGAGTTCGGGATGCGTCAGGGGGCCGAGATCATGGCACAGCACGGCATCATGCGACGTGACGTGCCAGCCCAGCACGGTCATCGGATCGAGATGAAGGACCGCGCGTCGGCTCCGCTGTCGCGGCAGCAGCCTGGGATACCGGGCTCTGAGGCGATCTTCTTCGGCCCATAATCGACCGATGACTTTGCGGGACAAGGCATTGACGCCGACCCTTTCGGGAAGTCTCCATATCTTCACGCTGCGAAATACATCCGGCAGCGTGTCGATAATGTCCCTGCCGATAAAATACTTTCCGGTTCGATTGTGAAGCGAAAGGGTGAAGTCGACGTCCCATCGTTGAAAAGACTTGCTAATTGTATTTCATCCCGAAATCATCGGTAATATGCGCCATAGAGCTACCAGAAATCAGCAAAGGGGTCATGTCGAAATCGGAATGGAGGCCCCATTTCAAAGAATAACAGACGCGGGGGGGGGCGGGTGCTCTAAGGCACAGAATTCGCTATGCCGGCTGTCGCCGCTTATAACAGCGCATCTCACGGCATAGTCAGGCAATGATCGGGTCACGCCCGTCGAGACTGGTCGGCGCTATTGGAAACGATGGAGCGGGTAACGGGAATCGAACCCGTGTATTCAGCTTGGAAGGCTGCTGTACTACCATTGTACTATACCCGCGAAGCCAGCGTTGCCGCGGCCTGCGCCCCCGCACTGACCGTCGCGAAGGCGAGACGGGTGGCAGAAGGTGTAAGGTCGCGATAGCGCGGCTCGTGGGGTGGTGCAAGCCGGGGCAGGATGGTTCATGGTTTGCTGACGAAAATCGGCTACCCCTGGCGCCATGTCAGACGCGCCCGTGCTTCCCGAGACGACCAGCCTGACCGTGCAGCGGCGCCGCGCCGCAGATCCGCGCCCCGCGTCCGCGGTCAGTCATGGCGCCGGGCTGGCGGGGCTGGCGGGGGTGATCGGCTGGGTGGCGTGCGCGCGCGGCTGGGGGATGGACGGGCCCTATGCCGCGCTGGTCAACCTGCTCGCCTGCGCGGTCCCGATGATCCTGTGGTCGGTGCTGGTCGACAAGGTCCATCGCCGGCCGAGCACCGGGCTGGACTGGTCGCGGCCCCGGCCATGGCGCGAGACGATCGACGTCAGCCTGACCAAGCTCGCTGCCTTCTGGGTGACCTGGGCGGGGATCGCGGTGATCTACGGCACCGGGCGATTCTATTGGGAGGGGAATTTCGCCTTTGCGATGTGGTGCTTCACCAACGCCGCGCCGATCCTCGTGCTCGTGTCGATCCCCTATGTCCTCTGGCTCGACCGCTATCTGGTGGAGCCGAAGGACGGAGCGTGGTCGCTCGGGGCATGGCTGACCGGGCAGCCGGGGGTCGACCGTGCGGCGCTCCACAACCACCTGCGCAGCTGGGGAGTGAAGGCGTTCTTCCTCGCCTTCATGCTCGCGATCGTGCCGGGCGGGTTTGGCGAGTTCATCCGCGGTGACACAAGCGCGATCCTGCGCGACCCGGTCGCGCTCGCCAGGTGGCTGATCACCTTCATGTTCCTGATCGACGTCGCGTTCGCGACGGTCGGCTATGTCCTGACGCTGCGGCCGCTCGATTCGCATATCCGCAGCGCCAATCCGTTCGCAGCCGCCTGGATGGCGGCCTTGATGTGCTATCCGCCGATCATCCTGATGAGCGACGGCGGGCCGATGGACTATCACCCGGGCACGCAGGAATGGGACGTCTGGTTCCAGTATCACCCCGTCCTGCTGGTGCTGATCGGCGCGGTGCTGGTCGCGCTGACCGCGATCTATGCGTGGGCGACGATGGCGTTCGGCTTGCGATTCTCCAATCTCACCAACCGCGGGATCCTGACGCACGGGCCCTATGCCTGGTCGCGGCACCCCGCCTATCTGTCGAAGAACCTGTTCTGGTGGCTGTCGACGATCCCCGTGCTGACCACGGGGACGCCGATCGACGCGATGCGCGCGACCCTGCTGCTCGCGGCGGTCAGCGGGGTCTATTACTGGCGCGCGCGGACCGAGGAGCGGCATCTGGGCCTCGACCCCGATTACCGCGCCTATAGCGACTGGATGGCGCGCAACGGACCGGTACCGCGCCTCCTGGCGTGGGTGGCGGGGTCAGGCCGGGCGTCAGGCGCCTAGAAGCTTTCCACGCCGTAAACCTTGGCGATATCGCCGCCCCAGGCGCCGTTATACTTGTCGAGCAGCAGCTCGGCGGGGACCTTGCCCGAACGGACGATCTCGCGCAGCGGGTCGAGGAAGCCGGTCTCGTTGTCGCCCGCCTTGTTGAGGCGTGCGCGCGACGACAGGCCGGCACCCGCGATATCGAGCACCTGTGCGGCGATGTCGCGCAACTGGCCGCCACCTGCGATCGGCGCATTCAGCCCGAGCTTGGGCACCGAATCGCGCAGCGACTGGCGTTCGTCGATCGTCCAGTCCTTCACCAGATCCCATGCCGCATCGAGCGCACCCTGATCGTAGAGCAGCCCGACCCAGAGCGCGGGCAGCGCGCAGATCCGGTTCCACGGGCCGCCATCGGCGCCGCGCATCTCGAGGAAGGTCTTCAGCCGCACCTCGGGAAAGGCGGTCGAGAGATGGTCGGTCCAGTCGTCGAGCGTCGGCTTCTCGCCGGGCAGGACGCTGAGCTCGCCCTTCAGGAAGTCGCGGAAGCTGAGCCCCGCCGCGTCGATATATTTGCCGTCGCGGTAGACGAAGTACATCGGCACATCGAGCGCATAGTCGGTGTAGCGGTCGTAACCGAAGCCGTCCTCGAACACGAACGGCAGCATGCCGGTGCGGTGCGGGTCGGTGTCGGACCAGATATGGCTGCGATAGGACAGCATGCCGTTGGGCTTGCCCTCGGTAAACGGCGAATTGGCGAAGAGCGCGGTCGCGAGCGGCTGAAGCGCGAGGCCGACGCGGAATTTCTTCACCATGTCCGCTTCCGACGCGTAATCCAGGTTCACCTGGATCGTGCAGGTCCGCAGCATCATGTCGAGCCCCATGCTGCCGACACGCGGCATGTGCCGCAACATGATCGCATAGCGCCCCTTGGGCATGATCGGCAGCTCGGCGCGGGTCTTGTCGGGCCACATGCCGAGGCCGAGGAAGCCGATGCCGAGCTTTTCGCCCGCGGCCTTGACCTGTTCGAGATGGCGGCCGGTCTCGGCGCAGGTTTCGTGAAGGGTCTCGAGCGGCGCGCCCGAGAGTTCGAACTGGCCCGCGGGCTCCAGGCTGATGCTGCCGTCCGCACCGGTCATCGCGATGACGTTCTCGGTACCGTCGGGGCCGCGCTCGAACACGGGCGCCCAGCCATATTGCTCGAGCTCGCCGAGCAGCGCGCGGATGCCGCCCGCCTCGGTGTACGAAGGCGCGCGATGGTCGTCCTTCGCGTACACGAACTTCTCGTGCTCGGTGCCGATCCGCCAGCGGTCCTTGGGCTTTTCACCGCGCGCGAAGCTGGCGATCAACTGGTCGCGCGACTCGATCGTCGGGCTGGTCTTTGCAGGGGCGGTCTTGCTCGTCATCGCCGCGCCTTACGCGGCGATGAACGAGGGTGCTAGAGGGGATTCGGACCGGTCGGTAGCAATGTCACGCGACGGGTGACGGGACGGGCGGTTCGGCTGCCCAATCGCCCGCCGCAGCCATCCACAGCGCGACCGCCGCCGCCGCTGCGGTTTCCGCGCGGAGGATGCGCGGGCCGAGCCCGATGCCGACCGCCTGGGGATGCGCGCGAATCGCCGCACGCTCGTCGGCGTCGAAACCGCCTTCGGGGCCGATCAGGATCGCCGCGGGACCGGCATGCGCGCGCATTGCCGCGAGCGCGGGCGCGCCGCCCGTCTCGTCCGCGAAGAACAGCGTGCGGTCGGCGGGCCAGTCGCGGAGCAACGCTGTGAGCTTCACGGGTTCGGCGACCTGCGGCAGCGCGGTGCGGCCGCATTGCTCGGCCGCCTCGATCATGTGCGTGCGCAGGCGATCGGTATTGGGCTTGTCGACGACGGTGCGGCGCGTGACGACCGGGACGAGCCGGTCGACGCCGAGCTCGCACGCCTTTTCCGCCAGCCAGTCGACCCGGCCCTTCTTGATAGGCGCGGCGCAGAGCCACAGATCGGGCACCGCCTCACGTTCGCGGAGCCGTTCGGTCACGTCGAGGACAAGGTCGCGCTTGCCGACGCTGGCCGCGGTGGCGAGCCATTCGCCGGTGCGGTCGTCGAACAGCTTGACCGGGTCGCCGATCTTCAGCCGCATGACGCCCGCGAGATAATGCGCGGCGGGGCCGTCGACCGGGAGCGGACCGGAGCTTAGCGGCGTGTCGACGAACAGCCGCGGCGTGGATTGCGGCGGCCAGGCTGGGGTTGCAGGCATGGCGGGGGCCTAGCAAATCCCGCCGCATGCGGGGAGGGCGTTTCGCTCGTTCGCGATCCTCCGCCGTCAGGGGGGATTGGTTAGCGGCGGTTCCAGAGTTTGCGGGCGACGATCCATACGATGATCGCGACCGCGATGCCAAGGATCAGCGCGCCCGCGACTGCGCCGGCGACGCGGAAGATGCCCCAGAAGAGCGCCTCGACGAAACGGCCGACCGCGACCGACAGGCCGATCATGCAAAGGGGCTCGAACGCGACACTGACGCTATCCTAGCCGCTGCGGGCTTGCGCGCCAAACGCCGTCTTCCTACGCCCGCGTCATGCAGACCACACCGAGCCCGATGGACATCGTCCCCGACAGCGAACATCGCGGCCTGGTCGCGCGGCTGCCGCCGACGCTGCGCGGACTGGCGCTGCTCGCGCGGTTCGATCGGCCGATCGGCTGGTGGCTGCTGTTCTGGCCCGGCGCCTGGGGGATCGCGCTGGCGGGCGGGGCGTGGGCGCGCTGGGATCTGATCGCGTGGTTCCTGCTCGGCAGCATCGCGATGCGCGGCGCAGGCTGCGTGTTCAACGACATCGTCGACCGCGATCTCGACGCGCAGGTCGCGCGGACGCGGGCGCGGCCGATCCCGAGCGGGCTCGTCTCTCTGCGGCTGGCGTGGATCTGGTTGGGCGTGCTGGCGCTTGTTGGGCTGGTCGTGCTGCTGCAGCTGACGCCGCTCGCCGCGGTCGTCGCGCTGGCGAGCCTCGCGCCGGTCGCCGCCTATCCGTTCATGAAGCGGATCACCTGGTGGCCGCAGGCATGGCTCGGGCTGGTGTTCAGCTGGGCGTTGCTGGTCGGGTGGAGCGACATCGCCGGCGCGCTGACGTTGCCGATGTGGCTGCTCTATGCGGGGTCTATCGCCTGGGTGATCGGCTATGACACGATCTATGCGCTGCAGGACCGCGAGGACGATGCGATGATCGGCGTCCGGTCGTCCGCGCTGCGCATGGGGCGGCATGTAAAGGCGGGGGTCGGGATTTTCTATGCGATCGCGGTCGGGTTCTGGGCGGCGGCGTTCTGGACGATGCGGCCCGATCCGCTCGCGATCGCCGCGCTGGCGCCCGCCGCGCTGCATCTGGGGTGGCAGGTCGCGACGCTGCGCGCGGACGACAGCGCCGGTGCGCTCGCCCGATTCCGCGCCAACCGCTTCACGGGGTTGCTGATCTTCCTTGCCTGCGTGGTTGTCGGCACGAGCCTGTGACCCTAGATCGGCGACATGCTCACACCCGATCAAGCCCGCGACCGCGCCCATGACATCGTAGCGCGCGCCAAGGCCGCCGGCGCGGACGCCGCCGATGCGGTCTTCGCCGCCGATGCCTCGCTCGACGTTTCGATCCGCCTCGGCAAGCTCGAGGATATTGGCCGGTCGGAAAGCGAGGACCTGGGCCTGCGCGTGTTCGTCGGCAAGCGATCGGCGAGCGTCTCGACCTCCGATCTGTCGTCCGCGGCGATGGACGCGCTCGCGGCGCGCGCGGTGGCAATGGCGCGCGAGGCCCCCGAGGATGCCTGGGCCGGCCTCGCCCCTGAAAACCGCCTGTTGCACGGCGTACCGCCGATGCTCGGGCTTGCCGATCACGGTGAGGTCTCGCCCGAGCAGCTGCGCGATGCGGCGACTGCAGCGGAGGATGCGGCGCGCGCGGTGCCTGGCGTAACGAACAGCGAAGGCGGCGGCGCGAGCGCGTCGAGCAGCGTCTGGGCGCTCGCCACCAGCCATGGATTCGCGGGCGCCTATGCTTCGACAGCCTATGGCGTGTCGGCGAGCGTGCTGGCGGGCGAGGGCGGCGCGATGCAGCGTGACTATGCCTATCACAGCGTGCGGCATCGCCAGCATCTCGAATCACCCGAGGCGATCGGGCAGCGCGCGGGCGAGCAGGCGGTCGCGCGGCTCAATCCGGGGCGGCTCGCGAGCGGGCCGATGACGGTGGTGTATGATCCGCGCGTCGGCAGCTCGCTGCTCGGCCATCTGATCGCGGCGATCGCGGGGCAGGCGATCACGCGCAAGACGAGCTTCCTGCTCGATTCGCTTGGCTCGCAGGTGTTTGCGCATGGCATCACGATCCGCGACGATCCGCATCGGCCTTATGGATTGCGGTCGCGGCCGTTCGATGGCGAAGGCCTGCCGGTGTCGCCGACCGCGATCATCGAACATGGCATGCTCGAAAGCTGGCTGCTCGATTCGGCGTCGGCGCGGCAATTGGGGCTTGAGCCAACCGGCCATGCCGCGCGCGGCGTCAACGGCGCGCCGGGCGTGTCGACGAGCAATGTCTTCATGGAAGCGGGCGCGATGCCGCCCGAGACGCTGATCGAGGATATCGTGTCGGGCGTCTATGTGACCGAGCTGATGGGCGGCGGCGCGAATGGCGTCACCGGCGATTACAGCCGCGGCGCGGCGGGCTTCAGAATCGAGAATGGCGTCATCACCGGGCCGGTCGCCGAATTCACGATCGCGGGGAATGCGAAGGACATGTTCCTGGCGATAACCCCCGCCAACGATCTCGAATTCCGCTACGGCATCAACGTGCCCACGTTGCGTGTGGAGGGGATGACGGTGGCGAGTGGCTGAACCGCCCCCGGGTCCCGTCACGACGTTGCGCGAGGCGGTGGAATCGATCGCTGCCGAAGCCGGGCAGATGGCGCTCGCGCGGTTCGGGACCGATTTCCACCGCTGGGAAAAGACGCCGGGCAGCCCGGTGTGCGAGGTCGATATCGATATCGACCGGATGTTGAAGGTGCGGCTGTCCGCACTCTTGCCCGATGCCGGCTGGCTGTCGGAGGAAACCGCCGACAATCCCGCGCGGCTCGCGCGCGACCGGCTCTGGGTCGTCGACCCGATCGACGGCACGCGCGACTATATCCGGGCACGTCCGGGCTGGTGCGTGTCGATCGCGCTGGTCGAACGCGGGCGCGTCGTGATCGGCGTGCTCGATGCGCCGGCGCGGGGCGAGATCTGGTCGGCGGCGCTGGGCGAAGGCGCGACGCTCAACGGCGCGGCGTTGCAGGCAGGATCGCGCACCGACTTTCCCGGATCGCGCGTGCCGACCGATGCGCTGCCCAAGGCGGACCGCGATCTGGTCGTGGTTGAGAAGCCCAATTCGATCGCGCTCAGGATCGCGATGGTCGCAGCCGACCGTGCCGACCTGGTCGCGACGCTGCGCTGGGGGAATGAGTGGGACATCGCCGCCGCCGCGCTGGTCGCGAGCGAGGCCGGCGCCGCAGTGACCGACGCCGTCGGCATCCCGCTGGTGTTCAATAAGCCGCGCCCGCAGGCGTTCGGAGTTGTCGCGAGCACCCGCGGCATCCACCGCGCGGCGATCGCGCGGCTGGCGGATCGGGCGGCGGCTATTCTAGGGTAGGGCTGGGCGCTTCGCTGGACACGAAAAAGGCCGGAGGTTTCCCTCCGGCCTTTTTCGTTTTGGGGAGCGCCGCGGCTAAGCCGCGTCGTCGGACCTCGCGTGAGCGAGGCCGGCCGAGCTTGTAAGCCTGGCCGGCTTCGCCATGCCAGGCTTACGCGCTCTGCTTAGCCCGGCTCGCGCGCTTGCGCTCGTTCGCGTCGAGGAAGCGCTTGCGCAGACGGATCGACTTCGGCGTGACTTCGACCATCTCGTCGTCGTCGATATACGCAATCGCCTGCTCCAGCGTCGCACGCTTCGGCGGGGACAGGCGGACCTGGTCGTCCTTGCCGCCGCTTGCGCGGAAGTTGGTCAGCGCCTTGGTCTTCATCGGGTTGACCTCGAGGTCGTCCGGCTTGGCGTTCTCGCCGACGATCATGCCCTCATAGAGCGCCTCGCCGTGGCCCACGAACAGGATGCCGCGCTCTTCGAGCGGACCCAGCGCGTAGTTGTTCGCTTCGCCCGAGCCGTTCGAGATCAGAACGCCGTTCTTGCGGCCTTCGATCTGGCCCTTGTGCGGACCGTACTTCTCGAACAGCCGGTTCATGATGCCCGTGCCGCGCGTGTCGGACAGGAATTCACCGTGATAGCCGATCATCCCGCGGCTCGGCGCCGAGAAGGTGATGCGGGTCTTGCCGCCGGTCGACGGACGCATGTCGGTCATCTCGGCCTTACGGATGTTCATCTTCTCGACGACGGTGCCCGAATGCTCCTCGTCGACGTCGATGATGACGGTCTCGTACGGCTCGGTCTTCTTGCCGTCCTCGTCCTCGCCGAACAGCACGCGCGGACGCGAGATGCCGAGCTCGAAGCCTTCGCGACGCATCGTCTCGATCAGCACGCCCAGCTGAAGCTCGCCACGACCGGCGACTTCGAAGCTGTCCTTGTCGGCCGCCTCGGTCACCTTCACGGCGACGTTCGACTCGGCTTCGCGGAACAGACGCTCGCGGATCATGCGGCTGGTCACCTTGGTGCCCTCGCGGCCCGCCATCGGCGAGTCGTTCACGGCAAAGCGCATCGACAGCGTGGGGGGATCGATCGGCTGCGCGTGCAGCGGCTCGGTCACCGTGATGTCGGCGATCGTGTCGGCGACGGTCGCAACCGAAAGCCCTGCGAGCGAGATGATGTCGCCGGCCTTGGCTTCGTCGACCGGCACGCGGTCGAGGCCGCGGAACGACATGATCTTGGACGCGCGACCCGTCTCGATGATCTTGCCGTCGTTATCGAGCGCGTGGATCGCCTGGTTGGTCTTCACGGTACCCGAATTGACGCGACCGGTGAGAACGCGGCCGAGGAACGGATCGCGGTCGAGCAGCGTGACGAGGAAGGTGAAGGGCACGCCGGCGACTTCCACGGCGGGAGGCGGTACGTGCTTCACGATCGTCTCGAACATCGGGATCAGCGTGCCTTCGCGCGCGTCCATGTCGGTCGAGGCGTAGCCGTTGCGGCCCGAGGCGTAGAGCACGGGGAAATCGAGCTGGTCGTCGTTCGCGTCGAGCGACACGAACAGATCGAACACTTCGTCTAGCACTTCCTGGATGCGCGCGTCGTTACGGTCGACCTTGTTGACGACGACGATCGGCTTGAGGCCGAGGGCCAGCGCCTTGCCGGTGACGAACTTGGTCTGCGGCATCGCGCCTTCCGACGAATCGACCAGCAGGACGACGCCGTCGACCATCGACAGGATGCGCTCGACTTCGCCGCCGAAATCGGCGTGGCCGGGCGTGTCGACGATGTTGATGCGGATGCTCTCGCTCTCGCCCGGGGGCGTCCAGTCGACCGAGGTCGGCTTGGCGAGAATCGTGATCCCGCGCTCCTTTTCGAGGTCGTTGGAATCCATTGCGCGCTCTTCGACGCGCTGGTTGTCGCGGAAGGTGCCGGACTGGCGGAAGAGCTGGTCGACCAGCGTCGTCTTGCCGTGATCGACGTGCGCAATGATCGCCACGTTGCGGAGGCTCATGGGAATGCTTTCGGTTTGGACGGAATTTGCAGGCGCGCTTAGCGTTTATTCCGCGATGCGGCAAGTTTGGCGTTTCGATTGCCGCCCGAATGGTTCCCCGCTGCCGGAAAAATCGCCGATCGCGAGCCTGTTTCGGGATGGCCCGCACCAGTCTGCGGGCAAGCCGCCAAGACGATTGCGTGGCTTGCGTGTATTATCTAGACACCACAGTTGAATGCGGGTGTCGTTCCCCTAGGATGCGGCACCGATTGGAGGATTGCATGGCGACGACACCCGAGACGCTGACGACCGAGCCTGGCCTGGTCCTGACGCCGCCCGACCCCGTGCCGACTGTCTCCGCGACGAAGGCCGCCGGGCTCGTGCCGGTCGATGCGGGAGTGAAGTCGCAGCTCGATGATCGGGTCGCCGGCTTTGTCACCGACCTCGTCGCGCAGGACGTCAACAGCCCTGAATTCGGCAAGCGCGTCGATGCGATCACCGCGATGGGGGCGAAGGAAATCCGCGAGGCGGCGGGCCAGTCGAACCGGTTCCTCGATCGCCCGGTCCGCGCGATGGATCAGGAAACCGGCGTCGGCAAGGATCTGGCCGAGCTGCGCCGCGTCGTCGAGGATCTCGATCCCGGCAAGAAGGGCAACCTGACCGCGCCACAGAAACTGTTCGGGATCATCCCGTTCGGCGGCAAGATGCGCAATTATTTCGACGGCTACAAATCGTCGCAGACCCATATCGCGCAGATCCTGAAGAGCCTGTCGTCGGGCAAGGACGAGCTGCTGATGGACAATGCCGCGATCGATACCGAGCGCGCCAATCTGTGGGCGGCGATGGGGCGGCTCGAACAGATGATCCATCTGTCGAAGACGATGGATGCGAAGCTCGAGGACGTCGCGAACGATCTCGACCACAGCGATCCGGCCAAGGCCAAGGCGATCCGCGAGACGGCGCTGTTCTACACCCGCCAGCGCACGCAGGACCTGCTGACGCAGATGGCGGTCACCGTGCAGGGCTATCTCGCGCTCGATCTGGTCAAGAAGAACAATGTCGAGCTGGTGAAGGGCGTCGACCGCGCCTCGACCACGACCGTGTCCGCGCTGCGCACCGCGGTGACGGTCGCGCAGGCGCTGACCAACCAGAAGCTGGTGCTCGAACAAATCACCGCGCTCAACACGACGACCGCGAACATCATCGACTCGACCGGCAAGCTGCTCAAGTCGCAGACCGCGCAGATCCATGAACAGGCCGCATCGGCGACGATCCCGCTGGAGACGCTGCAGCGCGCGTTCCAGAATATCTACGACACGATGGACGCGATCGACGTGTTCAAGCTGAAGGCGCTCGACAGCATGAAGACCACGGTCGGCGCGCTGTCGAAAGAGGTCGACAAGTCGCGCGGTTATATCGCGCGGGCGGAGGGCGCCACGCAAGGTCAAAATGGGGGGCAACTAGGCGGCCCGTCGCCGAGCGCGTTCAAGCTGGAGGCGATGTAGGGCGTGAGCGAAGTCGACGACGCCATCGCCAGCGCGCGCGCCTCCTGGTCGCGGATAACGGACGACCGCGGCGCCGTCGGCGCGGCCCGGCTGCCGACGCGGGCCCGTGTGCGCAATACGCAGGCGATCGGCAAGCGGCTGACGCGGATCGTCGTGGCGGATGCGGTGATCCTGATTGCCGCCATGGTGATCGGCTGGGTGGTGCCACTAGGGATCGGCGGGGCGATGCTGGTGATGGCGTTGCTGGTCGCGGCGACCTTGCTGTTCGCGATGTGGCCCGCCGAGCGCGCGCCGACGCCCGAGCGGCTCGCGTCGGTCGATATCAAGGCACTGCCGCGGCAGACCGAGCGCTGGCTCGAAGCGCAGCGTCCCGCCTTGCCCGCGCCCGCAGTGACGCTGGTCGACCGGATCGGCCTGCGGCTCGAAACGCTCGCGCCGCAACTCGCGCGCTTCGCCGACGACGCGCCCGAGGCGATCGAGGTGCGCAAGCTGGTCGGCGAGCAGCTGCCCGCGTTCGTCAAGGATTACGAACGCGTGCCCCAGGCGCTGCGCACGACGCCGCGTAATGGCCGCACGCCCGATGCCGAACTCGTCGCGGGGCTGTCGCTGATCGAGCAGGAGATTGGCGAGATGACACAGAGGCTCGCGCAGGACGATCTCGACACGCTGGCGACGCGCGGTCGGTTCCTCGAGATGAAATATCGCGACGAGACCTAGCAGGCCGCCATGGCAGGGCGGAGATGCTCTCCATGCCGTTAAACCTCAGCTTAACAGCACATTCCGCTTCGGTTCAGCCCGACTCGGATAGAGCGGGACCACGGTCGCGGTTCATGCGTTTGCTTCTTGCGGACCGGACGTAGAGGAGGTTCCCGATGAACGGATTGATGAAGAAGGCAGGTCTCGGCATCGCGCTTGCGGCGACCGCGCTGACCGCGGCGGCGCCAGCCGATGCTCAGCGCTGGGGTCGCGGCTATCGTGGCGGCGGCTGGGGTGGGTATCACCATCGCGGCGGCGGCAATGTCGCGGGCGCGGCGGTGCTCGGCGGTATTCTGGGGCTCGGCGTGGGTGCAGCGATCGCGAGCAGCAACCGCGACCGCTATGTCGACCGCGGCTATTATAATGGCGGCTATTACGACGGTCCGCCGGTACGGACCTATTACCGCCAGGATTATCGCCCGCGGTGCTGGAGCGAGTGGCGGGTCGATCCCTATTATGGCGATCAGGTCCAGGTGCAGGTCTGCAGCTGATCTGATCTGATCGAAAACGCGGCGTCGGGAGCAATCCCGGCGCCGTTTTTTTGTAGCGCCACCCGCCCGCTTGCGGCTAAGCGCGCGCGATGACCGACACGCCCCCAGATCGCCTTTCGACCAACCATCGCAGCCCGTTCTTCCAGCAGGAGCTGCTGGAGCGCGGGATCGGCATCCGCTTCAAGGATGGCGTGCGCCACGACGTCGAGGAATATTGCATCTCCGAAGGCTGGATCCGCGTCGCGCTCGGCAAGAAGGTCGATCGCAACGGCAACCCGCTGACGCTGAAACTGTCGGGGCCGGTCGAGGCGTGGTTCGAGCGGCCTGCGGCGAGCGACGCCGACGAGGGCTGAGCCTCTCGTTCACGTAACCTACCCCGTCATCCTGGGCTTGACCCAGGATCCAGAGTCACAGGCGCCACCCTGCGTAACTCTGGATCCTGACTTTCGTCAGGATGACGGGGAAGGGGCGTGGCTTACGCCGCCACGCCCTCCAGCGCCTCGCTCGCCTCGAGCCACTTGGCTTCGCTTGCCTCGAGCTTCGCATTCACCTCGGCGCGACGCTTGCTGAGATCACCCATCGACATGCGCGAGAAGCGCGGCTCGGCGTTGGCCGGGTCGACCATCGCGCGGTCGATCGCGTTGCGTTCCTTGGTGAACTTCGCGGTCTGCTCCTCGACCTCGCGCAGCGTCTTGCGCAGCGCCGCGTCGTTGCTCTTGGCCTCCGCCGCGGCTTTCTTGCCCGCCCTCTTGTCGGCCTTCGACGCAGCATCGCCCTTGCCCGCATCGCCCTTCAGGACGAACGCGATGTAATCGTCGAGGTTGCCGTCGAATTCCTTCGCCGTGCCGCCATCGACCAGCACGAGCCGGTCTGCGGTCAGCTCGAGCATGTGACGGTCATGGCTGACCAGCACGACGGCGCCGGTATAGGCGTTGAGCGCCTGCACCAGCGCCTCGCGCGCGTCGACGTCGAGATGGTTGGTCGGCTCGTCGAGGATGAGCAGGTGCGGCGCGTCGCGCGTGATGAGCGCGAGCGCGAGCCGGGCGCGTTCGCCACCCGACAGCTTGCCGACCTTGGTCGTCGCCTTGTCGCCGGAGAAACCGAACCGGCCGAGCTGGCCGCGCACCGCGGCGGGCGTCGCGCCCTTCATCAGATGCGCCATATGCTCGATCGGCGTATCGTGCGGATCGAGTTCCTCGACCTGATACTGGGTGAAATAGCCGACCTTCATCTTGTTCGACGACGCCATGTCGCCGTCCATCGGCGTCAGCTGCGCCGCGAGCAGCCGCGCGAGCGTGGTCTTGCCGTTGCCGTTGCGCCCGAGCAGCGCGACCCGGTCGTCGGGATCGAGCCGCATGTTGAGCCGCTTCAGAATCGGCACGTCCGCATAGCCCACCGTCGCCATGTCGAGCGTGATCAGCGGTGGGCGCAGCTCGGTGGGGTTGGGGAAGCCGAACGAGAGCGTCGGATCATTATAGCTCTCGGCGATCGGCTGCATCTTCGCCAGCATCTTCTGGCGCGACTGGGCCTGCTTGGCGGTCGAGGCGCGCGCACTGTTCTTCGCGATATACTCCTGCAGCTTCTCGCGCTGCACCGCCTGATTGGCGCGTGCCGCCTCGATCTGCGCCAGACGCTCGGCACGCTGACGCTCGAACGCGTCATAGCCGCCGGGATATAGCGTGATCTTGCCGCCCTGCAGATGCAGGATGTGATCGACGACGTTGTTGAGGAAATCGCGCTCGTGGCTGACGACGACGATCGTCGCCTTGTAGCTTTTGAGGAAGTCCTCGAGCCACATCACCGCTTCGAGATCGAGATGGTTCGAAGGCTCGTCGAGCAGCAGCAGGTCGGGCTGCGAGAACAGCAGGGCGGCGAGCGCGACGCGCATCTTCCAGCCCCCCGAAAAGCTGTCGAGCGTGCGTGCCTGCATTTCCTCGTCAAAGCCGAGGCCGAGCAGGATCTGCGCCGCACGCGCGGGCGCGGTATAGGCGTCGATCGCGATCAGCCGTTCGTACACGTCGCCCAGCCGGTCGGGATCCTCGCTCGTCTCGCTCTCGATCATCAGCGCGGCGCGTTCGAGATCGGCCTCGAGCACGGTCTCGAACGGGGTCTTCACGCCGTGCGGGGCTTCCTGTGCGAGATAGCCGATGCGCGCACCCTTGGGCATGTCCGCGGACCCGTCATCGGGCTCCAACTGCCCTGCGATCACGCGCACCATCGTCGACTTGCCCGCGCCGTTGCGGCCGATCAGCCCGACGCGGCTGCCCGGCGGCAGCGCCGCACTGGCGCCGTCGAGGATAACGCGTCCGCCGAGGCGCACCGTGATATTGTTCAGGTTCAGCATGGCCGCGGGCGTTAGCAGATGCAGCATGGTTTTGCGAGGGGGCGGGCGAGGGGGGCGGCGCCGATCGAGGGGCGGCGCCTTCCTCTCCCGTCATCCTGACGTTCGTCAGGATGACGGGAGGGATGGATCAGTGGACGAAGCGCGCCACGACGTCGCGATACGACCGCGACACCTTCACGCTGGCACCCGAATTGAGCACCAGGAAGCATTCGCCGTTGGTATGCGGCTTCACCTGCTTGACGAGGTCGAGATTGACGATCGTCGAGCGATGCACGCGCTGGAACCGGCGCGGGTCGAGGCGCTTCTCCAGATCCTTCATCGTCTCGCGCAGGATCAGCGTGTTGTCGCCGGTGTAGATGCACATGTAATCGCCGGCTGCGTCGATCCGCTCGATCGTGTCGACATCGACGCGGAAGATCTGGCCGCGATCCTTGATGTTGATGAGCTTTTCGAAGCGGTTGGCGGACACCGCATCGCCGTCCGGCATGTCGGCCGCCGCATCCGGCGCCACGTCGGCAAGCACTTCGCGCAACCGGTCAACCTCCTCGACGCCGCGCTTTTCCGACAGGCGCTGACGGACGCGTTCGATCGTGTCGGCGAGCCGCGACTCCTCGACCGGCTTCATCAGATAATCGACCGCCTGCGCTTCGAACGCGCGCAGCGCGTGGTCCGAATAGGCGGTGACGAAGACGAACAGCGGCGGTTCGACCTCCATCAGCCCCTGGACGACGGAGAAGCCGTCAAAGCCGGGCATCTGGATATCGAGGAAGACGAGATCGGGCTTGTACGTCTTGATCGCGCGAATCGCCTCGCGGCCGTTCGAGCATTTTTCGATGATCTCGACGTCTTCATGCGCCTGGAGGCGGAGTTCGAGCCCCTGGATCGCCAGCGGCTCGTCGTCGACGAGAATGGTACGGATGGTCATGCGGCCTCTCTGTTCACGTCTTCAAGCTGGTAGGGAATCTCGATCTCGACCGAGAAGCCGCCAGCGGGCGTGGAGCGGGTTTCAAAACGATGGTCGGGGCCATATGCCTGCGCCAACCTGTCTCTAATATTAGCGAGCCCGACGCCTGTTGAAAGGCTTGGACTGATCCGGCCCTCGATCAAGCCCGGTCCGGTATCGGATACGGCGATCTGCACCCGTTCCCCGGCCAGCCGCACCGTGACGCAGATTTCGGCGCCTTCCTCCTGCGGCGTGACCGCATATTTGATCGCATTCTCGACCAGCGGTTGCAGCAGAAGCGAGGGCAGGCGGGCGCGCTCGGCGCGCGGGTCGATGTCGAATTTCGGCCGCATCCGGTCCTCGAACCGCATCTTCTCGATCTCGAGATACAGCTTCAGCGTCTCCATCTCCTGCGCGACGGTGACGTGCGCGGTCGGCTCATTGGCCAGCGTGTAGCGCAGGAACGACGACAGCCGCGACAGCATCGCGTTCGCCCGCTCGGTCTGTTTGAGCAGCACGAGCGTCGAGATCGAGTTCAGCGTGTTGAACAGGAAATGCGGGTTGAGCTGATAGCGCAGCATCGCCAGCTGCGCCGAGGAGGCCTGATTCTCCAGATGCTGCATCTGGTCGATCTGTTCCTCGACGATCAGGTAGAAGTTGATCCCGAAATACAGCGCCGACCAGCCCGCCAGCGTGACGAAGTTGAGGAACACGAAGCCGAGCATGCGGGTGATCGTGATTCCCGGCGTCGCGGTCTGGATGAACGAAAAGGAAAAGGCATCGAGCACCGCATAGAGAAACGTCGCCGCCGCCAGCGTCGCGATCGTCAGGAAAAGCCCGATCACGCGCGGGATGCGGCGGTAATAGCCATAGAGCGTCGAGAGCAGCAGCGTGATGCAATAGCCGACGATCGCCTCGATGATGACCGGGATGATCGAGGTGAGCGTGAGGCCGTTCGACACCGACGACACGCCGCGCAGCATCAGATAGCCGCTCCAGCCCACCGCCTGCAGCGTCCAGAACGCGCGCGCCTTGTTCTCGAAGAACGGCCGCGCGGAAAAGGGCAGGCGCGGCGCGGCGCCGGGGGCGGGGGCGGGGGCAGGGGCAGGGGGCGGTGCGGAAGAACTGGCCATGATTGGCCGCGGTCTTACACGCGGGCGGCGGCGGGCGCAAAAGCTGGGTCCTCTATCGCGATGGCGATCGGAACGGCTGGTCGTGTGGGCGCCACTCCCAAATCAGCGGCGCCGTTTTGCAATAAAAAGCCATCGTCCCGGGTGGGACGATGGCTTTTAATCTACATACGTGTGGCGCAGCTTTTAAAAGCCGAAATGCACCGATCCGATGAAGGTCCGCGGCGCACCAAAGGTGAGGCGCGGATTGTTCGACGCGATCGTGTTCGTGCTCAGGTTGCCGAAGTAACGCTCCTTCAGCAGGTTGGACACGTTCAGCTGGAAGAAAGTGTTGTCGAGACCGAACATCTTCAGATCGAGCCGGGCGTCGAGATCAACGACGGTATAGCCTGCCGCACGGAGATCGTTGACGTCGGTAATCCAGCGGCTGCCCGTATGCTTGACCTGCGCACCGACCGACACCGGATCGAACGAGACCTGCGCACGACCACCATACTGCCACTCGGGCGTCTCGACGACGAACTTGCCCTTCGTGGCGACGAGAACCTCTCCGGTCAGCGGATTGGTGGCATCATTCTTAAGCTCGGAGTCGAGATAGGATACGAAACCGTAGAGCGAAACGTGCTTGATCGGCTGAATTCCGAGGCTGGCGTCGATACCCTTGCTCTCGACCTTGCCGACGTTGCGGTCGAGGCTTTGCGTACCGCCACCCTCGAGCTGCACTGTCGAGCTGATGATGCGGTTCTTGTACGAAATATACCAGGCTGCCACCTGCGCCTGGATGATCCGCGAGCTGTACCGCAGGCCCAGATCGAACGAGTCGGTCTTTTCCGGCTGCACTTCTGCGACGGGTGCGATCTTCACGTCGTCGAATGAGTAGAGGTTGTCGGTCTTGGGAACCGAAACACCCTTCGCATAGCTGCCGAAGGTGCTCAGATGATCGAAAATGCTATAGGTGAACCCAACGTTGGGCAGCACGGCATCATAGGCCTTGATACGGTTCTTGTACGGCAGGCCGAAGGCGGCGGTCGTGGCATTTGCCGCAACCTGTGCAGCCGTCTGCGAGGTGCAATACGCGTCGCTCGAGTTGCCAGCGATCGTGTAACAATTGTTGGTCAGGTTGCGACGGAAAAACGGGGCGCGAACACCGAGGGTGACGTCGAGCTTGTCCTCGAAGAAGGTGCCGCGATACTCCCCCGAAATCTGGTGCAGGATTGCGTAGGACAACCGATTGCGCTTGTTCAGGACGTTGCCTGCAGCATCTTCGATTGCGTATTGGCCTTCGCCGTCCAGGGCGCTGAAGACTTCGAAGGGCTGACCCGTGACGTCCAGGCGGCTAGCTTCACCGGTCTGACGATGCCGCGCGCGATCCCAAGTGTAGGCAAGACGAACCGCATTGTGCGAGTCGAACTCGTAGCGCAGGTTGGCGATAGCGGTGAAGCGCTGCGTACGGGTGTTCGATGGCCAATAGACGCGCACGAGGTCGGACGTGTCGCCGTCGCCATTCAGATCCGCTCCGGCTGCGATGCCGGCGCCGACGCGCTGATATTGCTGAGCGTAAGTGCCGTTTGCAGCTGTTGCTGCCGCATTGCTTTCAGCGAACAGCGCCGAGCCGCCGCCATTGGCGCGCGTGAAGCTGTAAGCGCCGTCGAAGGTGAAGGTCAGCTTGTCCGTGATGCCGAAACGGGAGTTGACGCGGACATTGCCCGTGTTGGACGGATTGATCGCCGTTGTCCGGACGTTGCCACACGCGTTGCGATCGCTCTGCTGACCTGCGCCACCGTTCGCCGAGGCAAGGTTGCACGTATAGTCGTACAGGTAGGTGGACGACGTGTCGTCGAACACATAGTCATATTGCGAGTTGCTCAGGTCGAGCGTGTAGGGCGTAGCTGGCGTGATCGTGGTTGCCGCCGGGATGGTCGTGCCGCCAGTCGCCAGACGCGTCCGGATGTTTCCGATCGTGGGATTGCTGTATGAGCTGTTGCGGTTCTGGTTATAGTGCGCAGCAACCGATATGAAGTCGCGACCGCTACCGATCGGCTGGTAGATCTTGCCGTTAAACTGCTGCTTGTCGATCTTTCCGAAACCGCGGAACTGATCGTAGCGCTGCGTGCTGGCTGAAACCCATGCCTTGGTTCCGAACGACGTCAGCGTACCGGTATTCAGCAGGACGAACGCGCGGTTCATGTCGTTCGTGCCATGGGAGAATGCCCCGACCGCACCGATCTTGTCCGTCGGCGTGAGCGAACGATAGTTGACCGTGCCGCCAGAGGCGCTGGCGGTCGGCGAGTCGACGTCCGTCGCGCCAAAATTGACGTTGACCTGTTCGATCAGTTCCGGATCGAGCTGCTGGTTCGAATAGATCGAATAGTTGCCGGAATCGTTCAGCGGGATGCCGTCGAACGTCAGGGAAACGCGGTCACCGCTGAAGCCACGGATGCGCAGCTGGCCACCCGAACCACCATAGGGGTCGCTGTTGGTGAAGCTGACGCCTGGGACGAGGTTGATCGTGTCCAAAATCGTCTGGCCGGGCGTCCGGCGCTCGATCAGCTCCTGCGTGATGACTGCCTTTGCCTTGGGCGTATCCGGCGATTGAATCCCGTTGATGTTCGGCTGTGTGCGCGTCCCACTAACGACAATATCGTTCTCTACCTCGGCCGTTGCCGTCGACTGCGCGAAAGCGCTGGCTGGGGCCATGAGCGCGACGGCCGCCGCACCCAGGAAAAGGTTGTTACGCATTTGAAATGTCCCCTTTGAGCTTATGCTCGAGATCCGCGACGTATCGTTCGGTCAGTCGCGCCCCTGCGCTCCAAATATTTCGGTTCCATGACATTGGCGAGTCGCGAGTTGCGCCGGACGCACTCCGTCATATTGCGTTGCAAAAAAGCCACGGCCCGGCATCGATTGGTCCGCCACGGAACCAATCTCGATCAAGTGCGTGAGGCGTTGCGCGTTCAGCTCGCCGCGACGATCGCCGCCCATTCCGCCTCGGTGATCACGCGGATCCCGAGGTCGGTCGCTTTCTTCAGCTTCGACCCCGCGCCGGGGCCGGCGATGACGAGGTCGGTCTTGGCGGAGACCGACGCCGCGACGCGCGCGCCGAGCAGCTCGGCCTGCGCCTTGGCCTCATCGCGGCTGAGCGTCTCGAGGCTGCCGGTGAAGACCAGCGTCTGGCCGCTGACGTCCGAATCGCGGGTTTCATGGACGACGTCGGCGGGCGTCACCTCGCGCAGCAGGTCGAACACGACCGCGCGATTGTGCGGTTCGGCGCAGAAGCCGATCAGCGCGTTGGCAACCTCGGGGCCGACGCCCGCCGTCTCGATCACGCCGACGAGCAGCTTGTCGCGGCGCAGGACATATTTGCGTTCGGGCTCGCCGAGTACCGGCGTGATGCTGTGATACAGGAACACCGCGCGGCGCAGCATGCTGCCGAGCGCCTTGGCCGAGCGATAGCGGCGGGCGAGGTCGCGTGCGGTGATCTCGCCGACATGGCGGATGCCGAGCGAGAAGAGGAAGCGGTCGAGCGCGATGCTGCGTCGCGCGTCGATCGCCGCGATCAGCTTGGCCGCCCAGACGCGGCCGTCCTTCTTGCGCGCGACGAGCTGCTCCTCGGTGAGGCGGAAGATGTCGGCGGGCGATTCGATCAGCCCGTCGCGGAAGAACGCCTCGACCAGGGTCTGGCCGAGCCCGCCAATGTCGAAGGCGTGGCGCGAGGTGAAATGGATGAGCCGCTCGACACGTTGTGCGGGGCAGATCAGCCCGCCGGTGCAGCGATAGACGACCTCACCCTCCTCGCGCTCGGCCGCCGACCCGCAGTCGGGGCAGAGCCGGTCGAAGACATAGGCGGGGCGATCCTCGGCGGCTGTCAGGCTCTCGACGATCTGTGGGATGACGTCGCCCGCGCGCTGGACGAGGACGCGGTCGCCGACGCGGACGCCGAGCCGTTCGATTTCGTCGAAATTGTGGAGCGTCGCGTTGGTGACGACGACGCCGCCGACGGTCACGGGATCGAGCCGCGCGACCGGGGTCAGCGCGCCGGTGCGCCCGACCTGGATGTCGATCGCGTTGAGCGTGGTCTGCGCGCGCTCGGCGGGGAATTTGTGCGCGATCGCCCAGCGCGGCGCGCGCGCGACCTGGCCAAGTCGCGCCTGCCAGTCGAGCCGGTCGACCTTGTACACGACGCCGTCGATGTCGAAGGGGAGCTCCGCCCGGCCGGCCTCGATCGCACGGTAGATTCCGAGCGCGCCCTGTTCGTCCTCGACGCGCGCGAAGCCGTCGGCGACCGCGAAGCCCCAGGCGCGGAACTGGTCGACGATCGCGGACTGCGTCTCCCCGGGGACCGCGCTCGCCTCGCCCCAGCCATGCGCGAGGAAGCGCAGCGTGCGCTCGGCGGTGATGCTCGCGTCCTTCTGGCGGAGCGAGCCGGCGGCGGCGTTGCGCGGGTTGGCGAACTGGCGCGCCTCCTTGCCGGTCTGCTCCGCTTCCGCGAGCAGGCGGGCGTTGAGCGCGGCGAAGTCGGCTTTGGCCATATAGACCTCGCCGCGGATCTCGAAGACCGCGGGGTAGGGGGGCTCGCCCGCCAGTTGCTGGGGGATGTCGGCGATCGTGCGGACATTGGCGGTGACGTCCTCGCCGACCTGGCCGTCGCCGCGGGTCAGCGCCTGGACCAGCCGGCCGTCTTCGTAGCGCAGCGAGCAGGACAGGCCGTCGATCTTGGGCTCGGCGGTGAGCGCAACGGGGGCGTCGTCGGCGAGCTTGAGGAAGCGGCGGACACGCCCGACGAACTCCTCGACCTCCTCGTCCGAAAACGCGTTGTCGAGGCTCATCATCGGCTTGGCGTGCGCGACCTTTGACAGATGCCCGGCGGGTGCGGCACCGACGCTGCGGCTCGGCGAATCGGCGCGGACGCTGGCGGGGAAGGCGGCCTCGATCGCGGTGTTGCGGCGGACCAGCGCGTCATACTCCGCGTCGCTGATCTCGGGCGCGTCGTCGGTGTGATAGCGCGCATTGTGATAGGCGATGCGCTCGGCGAGCGTCGCCAGCTCGGCGGCGGCCTCCGCTTCGGTGGCGGGAAGGGCGGACGTGGGCAGCGCGGTCATGATCGCGGGGTTAGGCAGCTGCCCCGCGCGCGGCAAGAGCGTCAGGCGGTTTCGAGCAACCGTTCGGCCTGCGCGCGCGCCTCGTCGGTGATCGTCGCGCCCGAGAGCATGCGGGCGATCTCCTCACGGCGTTCGGCCTCGTCGAGCGCGCGGACGCCGGTGCGGGTGACGGTGCCATCGTTGCTTTTCGCGATCAGCAAATGCTTGGCGCCGCGCGCCGCGACCTGCGGGCTGTGCGTGACGACGAGCAGCTGCGTGCTCTGCGCGAGCCGTGCGAGTCGCTCGCCGATCGCGCTGGCGACAGCGCCGCCAACGCCGCGGTCGATCTCGTCGAACACCATCGTCGTCGCGCCGCCTTCCTCCGCGAGCGCGACCTTCAAGGCGAGGATGAAGCGCGACAATTCGCCGCCGCTGGCGATCTTGGTGAGGCCGGCGAACGGCGCGCCGGGGTTGGTCGAGATCTCGAACTCGACACGGTCCTTGCCCGCGCCCGACCAGCCCTCCTCGCCGAGCGGGGCGCAGACGGTGCGGAAACGGGCGGCGTCGAGTTTCAGCGGCGCGAGTTCGCCCGCGACCGCGGTGTCGAGTCGCAGCGCCGCCTTGGCGCGGCGGGCCGAGAGCGCGTCCGCAGCTTTGTCGTACGCTGCGCGCGCCTTGGCGAGCGTCGCCTTAAGCAACGCGATACCGCCTTCGCCCGCGTCGAGTCGTTCGAGCCGGGCGCGCATCTCGTCGGTCAGCGCGGCGAGGTCATCGGGCTGGACGCGATGCTTGCGTGCCATCGCGCGGAGTTCGAACAGCCGCGCCTCGTCATCCTCGAGGCTGCGCGGGTCATAGGCGAGGTCGATCCGCGCATCGCGCATTCGTTCCTCGGCGACCGATCCCTCGATCACCGCGCGATCGACCGCGGCGAGCGCGTCGGCGAGTGCGACATGGTCGCCGGAGATCCGTTCGAGCACGCGCGCGGCCTGGCGCAGCTTGGCGAGCCCGCCGTCGGATCCTTCGAGATAGTCGTCGATCGCCGACAGGTCGTCCGCGATCTTCTCCGCGCGCTGCATCGATCGGCGGGTATCGGCGAGCGTTTCCTCCTCGCCCGGCTCGGCACCGAGTGCGGTCAGTTCGGCGACGGTGTGTTCGAGCCAGTCGCGATCGCGCGCGGCGCTTTCGATATCCGCGCGGGCAGTGGCAAGCGCATCCTCGGCCTCGCGAAGTGCGGTCCAGGCGCGGGTCGTCGCGGCGGGTTCGGTACGGCCGAAAATGTCGAGCAGCGCGCGGTGGCCGCGCGGGTTGAGCAGCCCGCGCTCGTCATGCTGGCCGTGAATCTCGACCAGCGTCGGCGCCATCTCGCGTAGCAGGCCAGCGGAGGCGGGCTGGTCGTTGACGAAGCCGCGGCTGCCGCCATCGGCCTTGACGATACGGCGGATAATCAGCGGTTCGCCCGCCTCGATCGTCAGCCCGTTCTCATCGAGCAGCGCCATCAGCGGCGTGCCGGGGGCGGGCGGATCGAAGGTCGCGGTGACCACCGCCTGCGCAGCACCATGCCGGACCAGTCCGCTGTCGCCGCGACCGCCGAGCGCGAGTCCGAGCGCATCGAGCAGAATCGACTTGCCCGCGCCGGTCTCGCCGGTCAGCACGCCGAGCCCCGGGCCGAAGCCGAGGTCGAGCGCCTCGATCAATACCACGTCGCGGATGGAGAGTTCTGTCAGCATCGGTTCGTCCCTTAGACGATCCGGATGCGAAAATGATCCCCCAATGTTCTGGTTCGTCAGTGGGGCTAGGGGCCGTTCGTCATTTCGAAGCGCGCGACGCCAATCGTCATCCTGACGAACGTCAGGACCCAGGGTTACGCGCGTGCCGTTGATGGCTCTGGGTCCTGACTTTCGTCAGGATGACGTTGCTCGGGGGACGGGGCCGAGCCCCTATGTCCTTAGTTGCCTGGCGTGGTGCGCGTCGTGCCGGCGGGGCCGACCGGGCCCGACCCGCCTGCCGCAGCGGAACCAGAGCCGCCATTGCCGGGCGAGCCTGGGATTGCCGGGGTCTCGCCGAGGCCAGCGGCGGGGAGCGCGCCGGGGGTGCCGGCGGGGACGATCTGCGCGCCCGTCGCGATCGGTGCCAGCGGCTTGACCGGATGCTCCTGCATCAGCTTGTACGCGCGCTGATACCAGGGCGTGCCCGGATAGTTGCGACCCAGCACGGCCGCGGCCTTCTCGGCCTCGATCGGCACGCCAAGCGCGAGATAGGTCTCGGTCAGACGCATCAGCGCCTCGGGGGTGTGCGTGGTCTGCTGATACTGGTCGATCACGGTGCGGAACCGCCCGTTCGCCGCGAGCCACTGGCCGCGCGTCTCGTAGAAGCGACCGATCTCCATCTCCTTGCCGCCAAGGTGATCGTTGACGAGATCGATCTTCAGCCGCGCATCCGACGCATAGCGCGTGTTCGGATACCGCCGCGTCAGCTCGCCCAGTGCGTCGAGCGCCTGGCGCGTGATCTTCTGGTCGCGCGTGACGTCGGTGATCTGCTCGTAATAGCCGAGCGCGATCAGGTAATAGGCATAGGGCGCGTCGCGGTTGCCGGGGTGGACGGCGATAAACCGCTGCGCCGACTGGATCGACTTGGTATAGTCGGTGTCGAGATAATAGCTGAACGCGCTCATGATCTGCGCACGGCGGGCCCAGATCGAATAGGGATGCTGGCGCTCGACCTCGTCGAACAGCTGCGCCGATTCCTTGTAGCGCCCCTGGTCGAGCCGCTTCTTCGCCAGCGAGTAGAGCGTGCCCACGTCGCGCGCGACATACGGGATGTCGGTGGAGGTGCGCGAACTCGCGCACCCGGCCATGGGGAGCGCTATGGCGGCGAGGAGCGCGATCGAGAGCGCGCGAGACTGGGGGATACGCATGGACGTCGTCCTTAGCGTAACCGGGGGCACGCGAACAATCCCCCCTAGCGAGGGGGTTTGGAGGCGTCTGAAGCAGCGGCCTTCGGGGCGGTCTATTCAGCCACAATTCACCGGTCGACGGGCGCGATACGCCTGGCGCGATGTCGCGTCGACGACGGGACATTCCCGGCGTCTCGCCAGTTGGGCCCCGGGGCGCTATGTCGCGCCAGTCCGCCAGCCTTGAGAAGGAACGTTTGATGCCCGCCACCCTGCTTCACACCCATCGTGTCGAGAAGCCCTGGGGACGCCACACGCTGTGGCCCGGCTTTGACGATCCCGCCCCCGGTGCGCCGGCGATCGGCGAGGTCTGGTTTCAGGAGCCCGGCGACACGACCCCCGATCTGCTGATCAAATATCTGTTCACCAGCGAGAAGTTGTCGGTGCAGGTCCATCCCGACGACGACCAGGCGCATGCGCGCGGCCTGCCACGAGGCAAGGACGAATGCTGGACGGTACTGGCCGCCGAACCCGATTCGACGATCGCCGTCGGTACCAAGGCGCCGATGTCGCGCGACGACCTGCGCGCGGCCGCGATCGACGGCACCATCGAGGACAAGCTTTACTGGAAGCCGGTCAAGGCGGGCGATTTCATGTACTGCGCCTCCGACACGATCCACGCGATCGGCGGCGGCCTGACGGTGATCGAAGTCCAGCAGAACTCGGAAACCACCTATCGCCTTTACGATTATGGCAGCGACCGCGAACTGCACCTCGACGACGGCATCGCGGTTTCAGACCCGGTGCCCTATCAGCCGATCACGTCGCCGGGCGTCGTTTCCGAAGGCCGGACGATCCAGGTCGAAGGCCCCAAGTTCGTGCTCGAGCGCTGGACCGGTGGCGAGCATGCGGTGACCCTGCCCGAGGGGCGGACCGCCTGGCTGATCCCGATCACCGGATCGGGCAGCGTCGCGGGCGTCGCGTTCAAGGCGGGCGAGTGCGTGACCGTGACCGGGTCCGAGCGGATCGAGGCCAGCGACGATGCCGACCTGCTGTTCGCCTATGCGGGCGACACGCGGATCTGATCGGGCGCTGCGGCGGGGGGCGATGCGCCTCCCGCCGCCCCATCGATGCGACCGGCCAGATACGCGTCGATCCGTGCGGCGGCGTCGGTTGGTACGTGCAGCCCAAGCTTGCTGCGGCGATACAGGATGTCGGCCGCCGACCGTGCCCATTCCTGATCGACGAGATAGTCGATCTCGGCGGCATGAAGCCCCGCGCCGAAATCCTCGCCAAGCTCGGTGGTGGTCCGCGCCGCGCCGAGGATCCGGTCCACCCGCGTACCGTAGGCGCGGCCGAGTCGGCGCAGCAGCGTGGTCGACAGGTCTGGGTACGTCCGGATCAGCGCTGCGAGATACCGGTCGAAATCGCTCTCGGGCAGATCGCCACCGGGCAGCGCGACCGTCGCGGTCCAGCTTTTTGTCAGGTCCGTGCTTCGATCGGGGAAGAAGGGGGCAAGCTGGATCATCGCGTGCTCGGCGAGCTTGCGATAAGTCGTGATCTTGCCGCCGAAGATACTCAGCATCGCCGCGCGATCCTCCGCGGCATCGAGATCGAGCACATAGTCGCGTGTCACCGCCGACGCACTGGCCGCATGATCGTCATAGAGCGGGCGGATCCCCGAATAGCTCCAGACGATGTCGGCGGGGGTGATGCCACGCTGGAAATACCGGTCGATGGTGTCGCATAGATAGGCGGTCTCGGCGGCGTCGATCGTCGCGGGGCCGGGGGCGCCCTGCCATGCCTCGTCGGTGGTGCCGATCAGCGTGAAGCGACTTTCATAGGGAATCGCGAAGACGACGCGCTTGTCCGGGTTCTGTAACAGCAAGGCGTGATCGCCCGCATAGAGGCGCGGCACGACGATGTGGCTGCCCTTGATCAGCCGGACGCCGCGGTCGCGGCGCGAATCGGGCACCTTCCCCAGCACATCGGCGACCCAGGGTCCCGCCGCGTTGACGAGCACGCGGGCGGTGACGGTCCGCTCGCCCTGCGCATCGCCGATCGTCGCGGACCAGCCGCCATCCTGACGGGCCGCCGCGACCAGCCGGGTACGCGTCAGGATCGTCGCGCCGCGTTCTGCCGCGTCGCGCGCGTTGAGGACGACCAGCCGGCTGTCCTCCACCCAGCAATCCGAATAGACGAAGGCACGCGTCGCGCCGGGTTTCAGCCCGTCGCCCAGCGGATCGCGGTCGAGACGCACGGTCCGCGTCGCGGGCAGGATCTTGCGGCCGCCCAGATGGTCGTAGAGGAACAGCCCGAGCCGGACCATCCAGGCGGGACGCGGCGAATGCGTCTGCGGCAGGACGAACTGCAGCGGCCAGATGATGTGCGGCGCGATCGCCAGCAGCCGCTCGCGTTCGATCAGCGCCTCGCGCACCAGCCGGAGCTCGCCATATTCGAGATAGCGCAATCCGCCATGGATCAGCTTGGTGCTGGCCGACGAGGTATGGCTGGCCAGATCGTCCTGCTCGACCAGCAGGACCGACAGCCCGCGCCCGGCGGCATCGCGCGCGATCCCGGTGCCGTTGATGCCGCCACCGACGATCAACAGGTCGACGTCGAATTTCGCGGGCGTTTTCATCATCGTCTCCCGTTTACCACCGCGGGCCGACCGGTGGCTAGCCTCGACGCGGGGCGGTGGGGCGGCCTAGAGCGGTCGCAAAGGAGAGCCGCATGGGCCAAGCCACGCACGTCCTAGCGATCGATCAGGGTACGACATCGACGCGCAGCATCCTGTTCGATGCGACGGCCAGACCGGTCGCGACGGCGCAGCGCGAATTCGCGCAGCATTATCCGCGACTCGGCTGGGTCGAGCATGACCCCGAGGACATCTGGCGCGACACGCTGGCGACCGCGCGCGAGGCGATCGCACGCGGCGGCGTGCCAACGCGCGACATCGCGGCGATCGGCATCACCAACCAGCGCGAAACCGTCGTCGTCTGGGATCGCGCGACGGGCACGCCAATCTACCCCGCGATCGTCTGGCAGGACCGCCGCACCGCGGATGTGTGTCAGAGCCTGAAGGCCGAGGGGGCGGAACAGATGGTCCGCGACAAGACCGGCCTGCTGCTCGATCCCTATTTCTCCGCGACCAAGATCGCGTGGATCCTCGACACCGTGCCGGGTGCGCGTGCGCGCGCGGACAAGGGCGCGCTGGCCTTTGGCACGATCGACTGTTTCCTTTTGTGGCGGCTCACCGGCGGCGCGGTGCATGCGACCGACGTGACCAATGCCGGGCGCACGCTCCTCTATGACATTCGCCGGCAGGATTGGGACGACGCGCTGTGCCGGCTGCTGCGCGTGCCACAGGCGATGCTGCCCGAGGTAAACGACAACAGCCATGTGTTCGGCACGACCACGCCCGGGCTGTTCGACGTCCCGATCCCGATCGCGGGAATGGCGGGGGATCAGCAGGCGGCGTTGTTCGGCCAAGCCTGCTTCGCGCGCGGCATGGTCAAGTCGACCTATGGAACGGGATGTTTCATGCTGCTCAACACCGGTGACACGGCGATCGCGTCCGACCACAGGTTGCTGACCACGCCCGCCTATCGGCTGAACGGGCAGATGACCTATGCGCTGGAGGGATCGATCTTCGTCGCCGGCGCGGCGGTCAAGTGGCTGCGCGACGGGCTCGGCGTGATCACCAGCGCGCACCAGACGCACGACATGGCGACCGAGGTTCCCGACAGCCACGGCGTCTACATGGTCCCCGCTTTTGTCGGGCTGGGCGCGCCGCACTGGGATCCCGGCGCGCGCGGACTTATCACCGGGCTGACGCTGGGCGCGACGGGCGCGCATCTCGCGCGCGCGGCGCTCGAAGCGGTCGGCTATCAGACGCTCGATCTGGCGCAGGCGATGGTCGCGGATGGCGGCGCGGCGCCCGCGACGCTCCGGATCGACGGCGGCATGGCGGCGAACGACTGGCTGTGTCAGTTTCTCGCCGACATGCTCGAGACACCGGTCGAGCGGCCGACGCATCTCGAGACGACCGCGCTGGGCGCGGCGTTCCATGCGGGGCTGGCGACCGGCGTCTGGCCCGATCTCGATGCGTTGTCGCAGACGTGGCGGCGGGGGGCGTGTTTCGAACCGCGGATGGGGGCGAGCGACCGCGCCGCGCTGATCGCCGGCTGGCACGCCGCGTTACGCAAGGCGCTCAGTACGGACTGACGATCGGCGGGGCCGGCTCAGGATGCGACGCGCAGGCCCGTCACGCGCTGGACCAGAACTTCGATCTGGCCGCGATGGAACCCGGCGGCGAGGAACCGCTCGATCTCGGCGACCGGCAGCGCGAAGCCGTGGCGCCACGCATGGACCGAGAGCCGACGCAGCGCCTCGAGCCGAGGATCGGCCAGCGGCGATCGCTCCGACAGGCCGAAGATGGTCCGCAGCGCGCGGTCCAGCCGTCCCGGCACCGCCAGGCTGCGCAGGCCGTCATTCTTGGCGAGCATGATGACGTGCCATTCGAGCTGCGTGTACCCGGCCCGGCCTTCGGTCTGCACGGCGCTGATCGTCGGCCGGCTGGCGACGGGGGCGGCGAACAGGTTGTCGAGGTCGAGATAGGCCATGGTCGGGTCTCTTCGGATGGACAAAGGGGCACGCGGCGAGGGTGCCGCGTGGGAAACAGGTCGAGTTATGGTGCAGCGCTTCGGGGCGGCAGCAAAATCATCGGTAGGTGAAGACCGGAGCAGGATCCCTGGACCCCGATCGTCTTCGATACCGCTCGGTATAGTAAGCGCGGGCGGGCGTCAATCGCCTTTTGTACCGACGGGTAGGGTTTCGACCGGGCCTGAAAACCGTAACGTCACCCGCCGCGGGTGCGGCGGGTGACGTCAGTCGTGCAGTCTGGATAGGCGGGCAGCTGTAAGCCGGCCCGCCGGTCAGCTCAGCCCTCGTTGGCGCGCTTCGCCAGTTCCTTGTTCACGCCAAGCGCGATCAGCGTGCAGACCGCACCCGAGAACAGATAGGCGCCGCTGGCAGCGAGGCCGAGCTTGCTCGACAGGAGCAGTGCGGCGAGCGGGGCGAAGCCCGCACCGAACAGCCAGGCCAGATCGGTCGTCAGCGCCGACCCGGTATAACGGTGCGTCTTGCCGAGGCTGGTCGCGAGCGAGCCCGACGACTGGCCGAACGACAGGCCGAACAGCGCGAAGCCGACGATCATGAACACCCACTCACCGGTCGCGCCGCCGTCGAGCAGCATCGGCGCGCCGATCGCGAACAGCGCGATCAGCACCGCGGTGCTGCCGAGCAGCGTACGGCGACCGATGCGATCCGCGAGCAGTCCCGACACGAGCGTCGCGCACAGGCCGATTGCCGCGCCGATCACTTCGATCGTCAGGAACCGGCCTGGCGTCTCGCGCGTGAACAGCACGATCCACGACAGCGGGAACACCGTCACCATGTGGAACAGCGCGAAGCTGGCGAGCGGGGCGAAGGCGCCGAGCACGATGGTGCGGCCTTCCGCGCGAATCGTGTCGAGCACGGGCGCCGGCTGTAGCGCACGCGATTCGAACAACGTCGTGAACTCAGGGGTGACGACGAGGCGGAGGCGGGCGAAGAGCGCGACGACGTTGATCGCGAAGGCCACGAAGAACGGATAGCGCCAGCCCCAGTCGATGAAGTCGGCGGCCGGCAGCGTCGCGACGAAGAAGGCGAACAGGCCGCTGGCCACCAGCAGGCCGAATGGCGCGCCGAGCTGTGGCAGCATCGCGTACCAGCCGCGGCGACCCTCGGGCGCGTTGAGCGAGAGCAGCGAGGCGAGGCCGTCCCAGGCACCCGCGAGCGCGATGCCCTGCGCGATACGCAGGATCGACAGCAGCACGACCGACCAGTTGCCGACCTGCGCATAGCCGGGGAGGAAGCCCATCGCCACGGTCGCTGTGCCGAGCAGGAACAGCGCGATCGTCAGCTTGGCGCTGCGGCCATAGAGCCGATCGACCGCGATGAAGATCACCGACCCGAGCGGGCGCGCGATGAAGGCGAGCGCGAACACCGCGAAGGAGTAGATCGTCCCCTGCAGCCGGTCGACATAGGGGAAGACCAGCGTCGGGAAGACGATGACCGAGGCGATCGCATAGACGAAAAAGTCGAAAAACTCGGACGTGCGTCCGATGACGACGCCGATTGCGATCTCGCCCGGCGACACCTTTTTCCCGTGATCGTGAAGATCGCGGGCATCGTCTTCAAAAGACGTCGATGCGGCGTGTGCACTCATTCTCAAACTCGCTTCCGTGAGGCGGCTCGCCGCCCAATGGCCTTTTCGGACGGCGCACCGATCATACGCCTTTTCGTCGACTGCGGGCAGGGCCTTTCGGAGTCACACCGAGAGACCTATCTCTGTCGCATCATGAGCGCCATGCCTTTGCTGCAGTGCGGCGCCCATTGGACAAATTGTCCACTATGGAATGATCTAACAGCGGCGTAGGGGCGAGTACATGACCGCCGAGCTATCGAATTCCAGGCCCCGATCCTGGCTCTTACGCGCAGCAGCCCTGCTGCCCGCGCTGTTGATCAGTGGATGCAACTGGGTCGTGATGTCGCCATCTGGCGATATTGCGGTGCAGCAGCGTGACCTGGTCCTCATCTCCACCGGGCTGATGCTCATCATCATCGTCCCGGTGATCGCGCTGACGCTGTTCTTCGCCTATCACTACCGGCAGACGAACAAGAGCGCGAAGTACGAGCCGACCTGGGATCACTCGGTCGGGCTCGAGCTGCTGATCTGGGGCGTGCCGCTGCTGATCATCATCGCACTAGGCGCATTGACCTGGACCAGCACGCATCTGCTCGATCCCTATCGTCCGCTCGGCCGCATCTCCGCGCAGAGCGGCGATATCGGCGAGAACACGCCGGTGGGGCAGCTCGCGGGTAACCAGCAGACGATCACGGGCGGTAAGCCGCTCGACGTCCAGGTGGTCGCACTCGACTGGAAATGGCTGTTCATCTATCCCGAATACGGCATCGCCACGGTCAACGAACTGGCCGCGCCGGTGGATCGCCCGCTGCGCTTCAAGATGACCTCGTCCTCGGTCATGAACGCCTTCTACATCCCCGCGCTCGCCGGCATGATCTACACCATGCCCGGGATGGAGACGACACTGCACGCGGTGATCAACAAGCCCGGCAATTACGAAGGCTTCTCGTCCAACTACAGCGGCGCAGGCTTTTCGGGCATGCGCTTCCGTTTCCACGGCGTGTCCGACGCTGGCTTCGATGCCTGGGTCGCGAAGGTCCGGAACGGCGGCGGCGGTCTGAACCGTGCCAACTACATGCAGCTCGAAAAGCCGAGCGAGAAGGTGCCGGTCCGCTATTTCGGCGGTGTCGAGAGTTCGCTGTTCAAGGCGATCGTCGAGCAGTGCGTGAAGCCCGGCAAGCCGTGCATGTCGGACATGATGGGCAAGAACCCGCATGACGGCATGGCGATGCCCGGCGTCAATGGCGGCAGCGGGCCGCAGGATGCCGGCCCCCGACCCGAGGGCGGCTTGATGAAGGACGGCGACGAAAAGGGGAGCGGGAAACATTGGTCTGCGCCAGCCGACATAAAACGCGACGGCGCCAACGCCGCGCCCGGCTCGCCTGCCAACCGCAATCACACCATGCTGACCCCCTCAACCATGCCGGGCTCGCGCCCCGTCGCGAACGGCTAGAGAAAAGCTCATGTCAGACTCCATATTGAAGACGATCTTCGGCCGACTGACGCTGGAATCGCTGCCGCTGCATGAACCGATCGTCGTCGCGACGTTCGGCATGGTGGCGATCGGCGGTGCCGCGCTGCTGGCCGCGCTCACCTATTTCAAGGTGTGGGGCTATCTGTGGAACCAGTGGTTCACCAGCGTCGATCACAAGAAGATCGGGATCATGTACATGATCCTCGCGATCGTCATGCTGCTGCGCGGCTTCTCCGACGCGATCATGATGCGCCTGCAACAGGCGATGGCGTTCGGGGGTAGCGAAGGCTATCTTAACGCGCATCACTATGACCAGGTCTTCACCGCGCACGGCGTGATCATGATCTTCTTCGTGGCGATGCCGATGGTCACGGGTCTGATGAACTATGTCGTCCCGCTCCAGATCGGTGCGCGCGACGTGTCGTTCCCGTTCCTCAACAATTTCAGCTTCTGGATGACCGCGGCTGGTGCCGTGATCGTCATGATGTCGCTATTCATCGGCGAGTTCGCGCGGACCGGCTGGCTCGCGATGCCGCCGCTGTCGGGGATCGCCTATTCGCCCGATGTCGGGGTTGATTATTATATCTGGGCCTTGCAGATCGCGGGCATCGGGACACTCTTGTCCGGCGTCAATCTGGTCGCGACCATCGTCAAGATGCGGGCGCCCGGCATGGGCATGATGAAGATGCCGATCTTCACCTGGACCGCGCTGTGCACCAACATCCTGATCGTCGCCGCCTTCCCGGTGCTGACCGCGGTGCTCGCGATGCTGTCGCTCGACCGCTATATCGGTACCGCGTTCTTCACGAACGACGCGGGCGGCAACCCGATGATGTACGTCAACCTGATCTGGATCTGGGGTCACCCCGAGGTCTACATCCTGGTCCTGCCGGCATTCGGCATCTTCTCGGAGGTCACCTCGACCTTCTCGGGCAAGCGCCTCTTCGGCTACAGCTCGATGGTCTATGCGACGCTGGTCATCACGATCCTGTCGTATCTCGTCTGGCTGCACCACTTCTTCACCATGGGGTCGGGGGCCAGCGTCAACTCGTTCTTCGGCATCACCACGATGATCATCTCGATCCCGACCGGGGCCAAGATCTTCAACTGGCTGTTCACCATGTACAAGGGGCGGATCCGGTTCGAACTGCCGATGATGTGGACGATCGCCTTCATGGTGACCTTCACGATCGGCGGCATGACCGGCGTCCTGCTCGCGGTGCCGCCCGCCGACTTCGTGCTGCACAACTCGCTGTTCCTGGTCGCGCATTTCCATAACGTGATCATCGGCGGCACGCTGTTCGGCATGTTCGCCGGGATCAACTACTGGTTCCCGAAGGCGTTCGGCTTCAAGCTGGACGAGAAGTGGGGCAAGGTGTCGTTCTGGTGCTGGGTGTCGGGCTTCTACTTCGCCTTCATGCCGCTCTATGTGCTCGGCCTGATGGGCGTGACCCGCCGCATGCGCTATTTCGACGATCCGAACCTGCAGATCTGGTTCGTCATCGCCGCCTTCGGTGCAGCACTGGTCGCGGTCGGCATCGCTGCCTTCCTGATCCAGATCTTCGTCAGCATCCGCAACCGCGAGGCGCTCGCCGATCACACCGGCGATCCCTGGGGTGGCCGGACGCTCGAATGGGCAACCTCGTCGCCGCCGCCCGACTATAACTTCGCGTTCACGCCCGTCGTCCATGACCTGGATGCCTGGTACGACATGAAGGACCGCAAGCATCAGCGGCCGGTCAGCGGCTTCCGCGCGATCCACATGCCGAGCAACACGGGTACCGGCGTCGTGCTGGGCGTTCTCAGCATCGCCTTCGGCTTCGCGATGATCTGGTACATGTGGTGGCTCGCGGGTCTGACGCTGGTCGGGATCTTCGCCACGACGATCTTCCACACCTTCAACTACAAGCGCGACTTCTACATCCCGGTCGAGGACGTGATCGCCAGCGAGGACGCGCGCACCCGCATGCTCGCGACCCAGGGAGCCTGACGCGATGTCTTCGGTATCATTGAAGAAGGACGGTCTGGACGAGAAGGGTGAGCCCCTCTCGTTCTACCAGCTCGAAGAGCATCATCATCCCGAGGGCAGCAGCACGATGCTGGGCTTCTGGATGTACCTGATGAGCGATTGCCTCATCTTCGCGGTGCTGTTCGCAGCTTACGGCGTGCTCGGCACCAGCTATGCCGGCGGACCGACGCCCAAGGAGATCTTCGAGCTGCCGCTCGTCGCGGTGAACACCGCGATGCTGCTGTTCTCGTCGATCACCTATGGCTTCGCGATGCTGTCGATGGAGGAAGGGCGTCAGCGCATCATGCAGATGTGGCTGGCCTTTACCGGGCTGTTCGGCCTCGCCTTCCTGTCGATCGAAATGTACGAGTTCGCCACCCTCATCCATGAGGGCGCGGGTCCGACGCGCAGCGCGTTCCTGTCGTCCTTCTTCACGCTGGTCGGCACGCACGGCCTGCACGTGACGATGGGCTTCATCTGGCTCGTCACGCTGATGGTGCAGGTGCAGAAGCACGGCCTGATCGCCGCGAACAAGCGCCGCCTGATGTGCCTCAGCATGTTCTGGCACTTCCTCGACGTCATCTGGATCGGCGTCTTCACCTTCGTCTATCTGATGGGTTCACTGCGATGACCGACCGCCCCGCCACCGCGCACGACGCGCATGCCGACCACGCCCATGACGATCATGGGCATGGCGACGATCACGCATCGCACGGGACGCGCAAGAGCTACCTCAAGGGGTTCTTCCTCTCGGTCATCCTGACCGCGATTCCGTTCTGGGCCGTGATGACCGGCGCGTTCAAGGATCCGTCGACCGCCGCGCTGGTGATCATGCTGTTCGCGGTGATCCAGATCGTCGTCCACATGATCTACTTCCTGCACATGAACGGAAAGTCCGAGAATGGCTGGACGATGATGGCGCTGATCTTCACGATCATCCTGGTCGTGATCACGCTCAGCGGCTCGATCTGGGTCATGTATCACCTCAACACCAACATGATGCCGATGCAGGCCGCGGTAGATATGTGATGACAGGGCATGCCCGGCCGCGGCCGGCGATCTGGGTGGCGGGCTTCATCGCACTGCTGCTGTTCGCCGGGTTCTGCGCGCTGGGTGTGTGGCAGGTCGAGCGGCGCGCATGGAAGCTCGACCTGATCCGGCAGGTGGCCGCGCGGTCACAGGCCGCGCCGGTCGCGCCACCTGAGCCAGCGCGCTGGCCGGCGATCACGGCGAGCCGCGATGCGTATCGCCGGATCCGGGTGAGCGGCGTCTTCGCGCATGACCGCACGACGCTGGTCCGCGCCGCCACGGCGCTCGGCAGCGGCTACTGGGTGATGACGCCGCTGCGGACCGCGCAGGGCTTCGATGTCCTGGTCAACCGCGGCTACATCTCGCCCGAACAGCGCGGCGCCTATGCGCGGCCGACCGGGCCGGTCACCGTGACCGGCTATCTGCGGATCACGGAACCCGGTGGCGGGTTCCTGCGCAGGAATGATCCCGCGACCGCCAACTGGTATTCGCGCGACGTCGCTGCGATCGCGGGCGCGCGTGGCCTCGGCCGCACGGCGCCCTATTTCATCGACGCGGACAAGGTCGGGGACGGCGCACCGGTCGGCGGCCAGACCGTCATCGCGTTTCCGAACAATCATCTCGTCTACATGCTGACATGGTTCGGCCTCGCCGCGATGACGGTGATCGGCTTCGTCGTGTTCGTGCGCCACGATCGTCGTCGTGATAAGCGCTGACCGGCGACGTCGCGCGTTGAGCGCGTCGCAGGAGAGATGGACCGCGTGACGGCGCACGACACGATGAGATTGGCGATGGACTCCTCGCGGTGGCAGGCCTGGGTCAGCCGCGCGCGCGCGGATACCGATGCCGCGGGCAACGCGAACATGCGGCAGCTGGTCACGCTGCGCTGGATCGCGGTGGCGGGACAGCTGGTCACCGTGCTGACGGTCCGCTTCCTGCTCGGGATCGACCTGCCGCTGGTGCCGATGCTGTTGGCGATGGCGGCGTCGGTCGCGCTCAACCTGGCGAGCATGCGGCTCTATGGCTGGCAGCGCGGGGCGAATGCGCAGCTGCTGCTCGCGATGCTGCTCGATGTCGGGTTGCTGACCGTGCAGCTCTACCTCAGTGGCGGCGCGACCAACCCGTTCATCGCGCTGTACCTGTTGCAGGTGGTGCTGGGCGCAGTGCTGCTCGATCGCTGGTCGAGCTGGGCGATCGTCGGAGTGACAGGCGGGTGTTTCGCGCTGCTGACGATCCGGTATCGCCCGCTCGCCCTGCCGACCGATTATGCGGGGGAGTATTTCGCACTCTACACGGTTGGGTCGCTGCTCAATTTTCTGCTCGTCGCGACGCTGCTTGTGCTCTTCATGACGCGGATCACGGGCAATCTGCGCGCGCGCGACGAGCATCTGGCAGATCTGCGCCAGCAGGCAGCGGAAGAGGATCACATCGTCCGCATGGGCCTGCTCGCGTCGGGCGCCGCGCACGAACTCGGCACGCCGCTCGCGTCGCTCGCAGTCATCCTCAACGACTGGAAGCGGATGCCCGCGCTCGCCACCGATGCGGGGATGCTCGAGGAGATCGGCGAGATGCAGGCCGAGGTCCAGCGGTGCAAGACGATCGTCACCAACATCCTCCTGGCGGCAGGCGAGGCGCGCGGCGAGGCGCCCGAGGTCGTGCCGCTGCATGTTTTCCTCGATGCGATCGTCGAGGACTGGCGCGCGCTGCACGCCGGTGTCGAGTTCGACTATACCAGCCGGCTCGGCGACGATCCGCTGATCGTCTCGGATCCCGCGCTCAAGCAGGTGATCGCCAACGTGCTCGACAATGCCGCCGAAGCATCGCCCGCCTGGGTCGGGTTTTCGGGCGAGCGGTCGGGCGATCATCTGGCGCTGATCGTCCGCGATCATGGACCGGGGTTCACGCGCGACAAGCTGGCAAGCTTCGGCAAGCCCTATCAGTCGAGCAAGCGCGATCCCGGCCATGGCCTCGGCCTGTTCCTTGCGGTCAATGCGATGCGCAAGCTGGGGGGCAGCGTGGCGGTCGCCAACCGCGAGACGGGTGGCGCGGAAGTGACGTTGATGCTGCCGCTGGCGGCGATCGCCCTGGAGCGTGACGAATGAACGAGCCCGATATCCCCCCGGTCAAGCGCCTCGTGATCGTCGAGGACGACGAGACGTTTGCGCGCACGCTGAAACGCTCGTTCGAGCGGCGTGGCTATGCGGTCAGGCTTGCGGCGAGCCATGAGGATCTGGTCGTGCTGCTCGCCGACGACGTGCCGCAATATGCGGTGGTCGACCTGAAGCTCGGCGGTGCGTCGGGGCTGGTCTGCGTCCAGACGCTGCACGCGCATGACCCCGATATCCTCGTCGTCGTGCTGACCGGCTTTGCGAGCATCGCGACCGCGGTCGAGGCGATCAAACTCGGCGCCTCGCATTATCTGGTCAAGCCGTCGAACACCGACGACATCGAGGCGGCGTTCGACCGGACCGAGGGCAAGGTCGACACCGCGGTGACCGAACGCCGCGCGACGATCAAGACGCTCGAATGGGAGCGGATCCACGCGACGCTGGCGGAAACCGGGTTCAACATCTCGGAGACTGCGCGGCAGCTCGGCATGCACCGCCGGACGCTCGCGCGCAAACTCGAGAAGCGGCCGGTCAAATAGCCGCAACGCTTGGCGTGGGGCGGGCGTTATGGTGCGATGGTGTCGCCCTCTTCCTCCCGCCTCTGGGTGCCGCGGCGCCTGCTCGCGACGCCGTCGTCGCTCCTTTGGGACCATGGCGAACAGATCGTCGCGCGCGCACGGGCGCTGGACGTGGCGGTGACGACGCTGCCCAGCGATCGTCTTCGCCTCGACCTGCCCGACGATCCCCGGCAGAACTATGCGCAGGCGAAGGCGACACTGGCGCTGGTCGTCGCCCCGCCGTCGAAACGCCGGTTGCAGCCGATCGCGCCGAGCGCCGACTGGCGGGTCGATCTCGCCGAAGGGTGCCCTGCGCATTGCGGCTATTGCTATCTCGCGGGGTCTTTGAAGGGGCCGCCGATCACGCGGGTCTATGCGAACCTGCCCGAGATCCTGGCCGAGCTTCCCGCGCATCTCGGCCAGGGGACGGTCACCTCGCGCTCCGCCACGCGCGCGCACGAGGGCACGACGTTCGAGGCGTCCTGTTACACCGATCCGCTCGCGATCGATCATGTCACGGGGTCGCTGTCCGCGCTGATCGCGCATTTCGGCGCGTGGGAGGCGGACGTGCAGCTGCGCTTCACGACGAAGTTCGATGCGGTCGAGCCGCTGCTCGCGCTCGATCACGCGGGGCGGACGCGGATGCGCGCCTCGATCAACCCCGCGGGCTATGCGCGGTTCGAGGGCGGCACGAGCCCGGTCGCGGCCCGGCTGGTCGCGCTGCGCCGGATGGCAGATGCGGGGTACAAGGTCGGGCTGACGATCGCGCCGATCATCGCCGCCGAGGGATGGCGCGAGGCCTATGCCGAGCTGATCGCGCAGGCGGGGCAGGTGCTCGGCGATATCCCGGACCTCACGATCGAGCTGATCACGCATCGCTACACGCCCGGGTCCAAGGCGGTGCTGCAGACCTGGTATCCCGGCTCGTCGCTCGATCTCGGCATGGCGAACCGCACCGAGAAGCGCACCAAGTTCGGCTCGGTCAAATATGTCTATGACGCGGACACGATGCGGGCGTTGCGCGCCTTCTTCGCCGACGAGATCGCGGCGCGCCTGCCCGAGGCGCGGATCCTCTACTGGACGTGATCGCCGCCCAACCGGGCAACACAGCGTTGCCGACCCTGCGCTGGTGGGCGCCGGTGCCGTCGCCTATCTGGATACCAAGATCTTGCGCGCCGCCGTCGCCCGGCGCTCGCGCGTGACAACAGGAGATTTCTGCATGCCCATCCTTCTTGGTATTTCCGGCAGCCTGCGCCGCCAGTCGTTCAACGCCGCGATCCTCAATTCGCTCGCCGACGCGCTGGGGGACAAGGCGACACTGCGGATCTTCCCGCTCAACGCGATCCCGATGTACGATCAGGATGCCGATACCGACACGCCACCCGAGGCGGTCGCCGCGCTGCGGGCGGCGATCGGCGAGGCGGACGGGATCGTGATCGCGTCGCCCGAATATAATCACGGGATGCCCGGCGTGCTGAAGAACGCGCTCGACTGGGCGTCGCGGCCTTATGGCAAGGCGACGCTGACGGGGAAGCCGGTGTTCACACTGACCTCGTCGCCGGGCGCGGTCGGCGGTGCGCGCGCGCAGGCGCAGCTGAACGAGACGCTGGCGTCGATCGGCGCGCGTACGCTGCTGCGGCCGCAATCGGTGATCGGGGCGGTGCACGAGAAGATCGCCGACGGGCGGCTGAGCGACACGTCGACGCTCGACTTCCTGTTGAGCGGTATCGACGCCCTGCTGGCGGAGATCGAGCGGCCCGCATCGGCCGTGCGCGAGGCGAACTGAGATGCGGCGCGTGCTGCGGACCTATCCCGCCCAGCGTGACAATATCGCCGATCTCGTCACGCGGCGCCCGCTGCCGGGGCCGCAGTTGCCGCAGGTCGATCCGTTCCTGTTCCTCAACCATCATGGGCCGCAGACCTATCGGCCGGGCAATAACGGCCTGCCGTTCGGGCCTCATCCGCATCGCGGGTTCGAGACGGTCAGCTTCATCCTGAGCGGCGAAATGGCGCATCTCGACAGCGGCGGGCACGAAAGCGTGATGCGCGCGGGCGGCGTGCAGTGGATGACCGCGGGGTCGGGGCTGATCCATGCCGAGGTCTCGCCCGCGTCGTTCAAGCGCAACGGCGGGCCGCTCGAGATCCTCCAGCTGTGGGTCAACCTGCCGGGGCGGCTGAAGATGACCAAGCCCGCTTATACCGGGCTTCAGCGTGAGGATATTCCGGTGGTCGCGGTCGACGACGGCGTCGTGAATGTGATCGCGGGGACGTTTGAAGGGCAGGCGGGGCCGGTTGAGTCGCTGACACGAGTCGCGATGATGACGGTCGAGCTGGCGGCCGGGGGCAAGGTGAGACTGCCTGCGCCGCGCGGTCGCAGCGTATTCTTCTATGTGATCGAGGGGCGGCCCGAGGTTGGCGGTACGGTCGTCGAGCCGTGGCATCTCGTCACGTTCGGTGAGGACGGCGATACGGTCGAGGTCGCGGCGTCAGGTCCGGTGCGGCTGGTGTTCGGCCATGCCGATCCGATCGACGAACCGGTCGTCGCGCACGGGCCGTTCGTGATGACGACGCGCCAGGAGATCGGCGAGGCGATCCGCGATTACCAGGCGGGGCTGTTCGGGCCCGCGCCGGTTATTGCCTAGGCCCTTGCCCGTCATCCCCGCGGAGGCGGGGATCCAGACTGGCTGGCCTCGGTGACAGCGCCGGGAGGTCAGCCAGTATGGGTTCCCGCCTTCGCGGGAATGACGGTGGTGGGGTGGGGGGCTTACTTCGCCAGTACCGCCGACTGGTCGACCGCGACCACCGGCAGCCACACTGCGCTCGCCGACGCGCCGCCGCGTTCGATCGTTACCGTCGCCTTCTTATAGTCCGCCTTCTTCGCGAGGAAGATGTTGGGGACAAAGGTCTGCGGGTTGCGGTCGTAGAGCGGGAACAGGCTCGACTGAACCTGCACCATGATCCGGTGACCCGGCTGGAACACGTGGTTCACAGTCGGCAGACGGAACTTGTAGCGCTGCGTCTTGCCGGCCGGGATCGCACTCGGCTTGGCGAAGCTGTCGCGGTAGCGGCCGCGGAAGATGTCGAGGCTGATCGGCAGTTCATAGCCGCCCATCTTCGGATCGCTCGCGACCTCGTCGGGATAGACGTCGATCACCTTGACGACGAAGTCGGCATCGGTCCCCGTCGTCTTGGCATAGATGTCCGCGATCGGTGCGCCCGAGACGCGGACCGGGGTCGTCAGCACGTCGGTCGTGTAGGTCATCACGTCGGTGCGGCCATCGACGCCGCGCTGGTCGCTGACCAGCCAGTCGCCCCAGCGGCCGTCGCCGAAATTGACCGGGCGCGGCAGATGCGGGACGGGCTTGGCGGGGTCGGAGACATAGCTGTCGCCGCCGCTCGCCGCCTTGGTGAAGCCCAGCCCGCCCTCGGCGCCGAGGTAGATCGGCTTGAGCGGCGCGGCACAGCCGCTCTCGCAGGCGAGCGGCCAGTTCGACAGCTTGTCCCAGTGATTCTCGCCGGTGTTGTAGATCGCCGCGGCGGGCAGCGTGACCGCGGGGCCGTCCTTCAGATACTGGTCGAACATCGGCAGTACCATCTGTTCGCGGAACTGCTGCGCGGTGTCGCCGTCCCACTCGAACGGACCGAGGCTGCGGCCGTCGCGATTGACCTGGCTGTGCCGCCACGGACCCATGACGAGATGGTTGTTGCCCATCTTGCCCTTCGCCTTCAGCGCCTCCCAGGCGGTGATCGCACCGTACATGTCCTCCTGATCCCACAGCCCCTGTTCCCAGAGCGTCGGCACGTTCGAGGGATTGGCGGCCAGCAACTTGTCGAGCGCCTGACCCTGCCAGAACGCGTCATAGGCGGGATGCGCGACCATGCGCTGCCAATAGGGAAGCTGGTCGTACCCCGACGCCTTGGCCCAGTCGCCCGCCGAGCCGATGCGGCGGAAATTCTCGTAATCGTCATAGCCGCCGGTCGGCGGCGCCTTGCCCGCGCCCTTGTAGCCGGTCTGGCCGCCGAGCCAGGCGATGTTGGCGAGGCGGAACGCGCCGTAATGGAACCAGTCGTCGCCCATCCAGCCGTCGATCATCGGGCTTTCTGGCACCGCGGCCTTGAGCGCGGGGTGCGGGTTGAGCAGCGCCATGACGACGGTGAAGCCCTCATAGGACGACCCGATCATGCCGACGCGGCCGTTCGATTCGGGCAGGTTCGCCTTGTTCACCAGCCAGTCGATCGTGTCATAGGCGTCGGTGACATGATCGACTTTGGTCGGGTTGAGCGGGCCGATCACCGGGCGCGTGACGACATACTCGCCCTCCGAACCATATTTGCCGCGGACGTCCTGATATACGCGGATATACCCGCCCTTGACGAACATCTCGTCGGCAAGCGGCAGCGTCGAGAGGATGCTTGGGCTGTCCATACGCGTCGCGCGCGACTTCGCGTCATAGGGCGTGCGCGTCAGCACGATCGGCGCATTGGTCAGCCCCTTGGGATAGACGATGACGGTGTAGAGCTTCGTCCCGTCGCGCATCGGGACCATCACCTCGCGCTTGACGTAGTCGCGGTTGGCCGTGGCGGGGACGAACTTGGCCGGCACGTCGCCGCCGGCGGGGGCAGTCTTGTCAGAAACAGTCTGGGGCACCTGCGCCGACGAAACGGTGGCGAGCGCGATCGAGGCAAGAAGGACGAGCTTGAGGGTCATGAAACGCTCCGGAAGAGGATGCGGCCAAGCTAGGCGCAATTGTCGCGCGGGGGCAATCGGGTTCGTGATCGACCAGCCGCGCGCGTGCCGCTTGAAATGTCGGCCGCTTGCTGGATGATGCGCCGAAACAACCGGGGGGTATCATGGCGCGCAGGACAAAGGGATCGTGGCGGCCGTTCATCCAGGCCTTGCCGATCCTGATCGTCGGCTATGTCTCGACCATCCTGATCTGCGCGGCGCTGTTTGCGACGTTCGAGGGCAAGCCGGTCGATGTGGGCATCTGGTGGTCGTTCGTGACCGCGATGACGATCGGCTATGGCGACGTGTTTCCCGTGACGATGGGGGGCAAGATCGTCGCGGTCGCGCTGATGCATGCGGTACCGCTGTTCCTCGTGCCGCTGCTAACCGCGAAAATGGCGGCCAAGATGATCGTCGACAGCGACGCCTTCACGCATGCCGAGCAGGAGGAGATCAAGCTGGCGCTCGCGCGGATCGAGGCGATCCTTTCGCGTGAGCCGCGGCAGGATTAATCGGGCGCCAGCACCGCGCGTTCGCGCCCGACCAGCGCCACCAGCCAGTCGGTGAAGGCACGGATCGCGTCGAAGCGGCCGGTATCCTGGTGCGTGACCAGCCAGAAGGCGCGGCTGATGCGGATGTCGGGGAGGATCGCGACAAGCCCGGGATAGGCCTCGCCGATGAAGCAGGGGAGCACGCCGATGCCGGCGCCGGCCGCGATCATGTGCGCCTGCGCGTTGATGCTCGACGAACGCAGCACGGGGTCGCGGACGCCCGGGATCTCGTCGAGATAGCGCAGTTCGGGCGCGTAGACGATGTCGGGGACATAGCCGATCATCCGCCGGTCGCGCAGGTCGGCGATGCCGTGGACCGGGCCGTGCGCCGCGAGATGCTCCGCCGACGCGTAGAGCCGCAGCGTATAGTCCGTGAGCTTGCGCGTCCGCAGCGGACCGCGGCGCGGGCGGGCGAGCAGGACCGCGACGTCGGTCTCGCGCCGGGTCGGGTTGAGGAAGCCGCTGGTCGCGACGAGATCGACTGCGAGCTTGGGATGCGCCTGTGCGAGCGTGCCGAGATGTCGGCTGACGAACCAGGTGCCGAACCCCTCGGCGACGCTGACGCGGATCGTGCCGTCGACCTCGGTCCGGCCCGCGGGCGGGGTACGGATGTCCGACGCGATCGCCGCCATCGCGGTCGCGCGCGCGAGCAGGTCCTCGCCTGCGCTGGTCAGGATCTGGCCGTCGGGGCCCTGCTCGAACAGCCGCTGGCCGACCGCGGTCTCGAGCCGGCGAAGGCGGCGGCCGACCGTCGTCGCATCGACGCCGAGACTCGCCGCGGCACGCCCAAGCTGCTGCGCGCGGGCGACTTCGAGGAAGATCGGCAGGTCGCTCCAGTCCATGCAGACTGCAAATATGCAGCTCAGGGCTGCAAGTCTATCGCTTGTGTCGCAGGCGAGGCAGTGGTGTAGAGGCCGCAAAACAAGGAGAGGCGCCATGACCGTTCGCACCATCGAGCATCTGATCGCAGGCGGCACCGCGGGTGGACCGTCCTCCGGCGGCGGCCGTAGCGGCGACGTGTTCGATCCCAATAGCGGCGAGATCCAGGCGCGCGTGACGCTCGGCACGCAGGCCGATCTCGATGCCGCTGTCGCCGCCGCGCAGAAAGCGCAGCCGGGCTGGGCAGCGACGAACCCGCAGCGCCGCGCGCGTGTGATGTTCGAGTTCAAGCGGCTGGTCGAGGCGAACATGGACGAACTCGCGCGGCTGCTGTCGTCCGAGCACGGCAAGGTGATCGCTGATTCGAAGGGCGATATCCAGCGCGGGCTCGAGGTGATCGAGTTCTGCTGCGGCATCCCGCACATTCTCAAGGGCGAGTACACGCAGGGCGCGGGGCCTGGGATCGACGTCTATTCGATGCGCCAGCCGCTCGGCATCGGCGCCGGCATCACCCCGTTCAACTTCCCCGCGATGATCCCGCTATGGATGAGCGGCGTCGCGATCGCGACGGGCAACGCGTTCATCCTGAAGCCGAGCGAGCGCGATCCGTCGGTGCCGGTGCGGCTGGGCGAATTGTTCCTCGAGGCGGGGCTGCCCGAGGGGATCTTCCAGGTCGTCCACGGCGACAAGGAGATGGTCGACGCGATCCTCGATCATCCGGCGATCAGTGCGGTCAGCTTCGTCGGTTCGTCCGACATCGCGCATTATGTGTACCGCCGCGGCGTCGAGGCGGGCAAGCGCGTCCAGGCGATGGGCGGGGCCAAGAACCACGGCATCGTGATGCCCGACGCGGACCTAGACCAAGTCGTCGCCGATCTGTCGGGTGCGGCGTTCGGGAGCGCTGGCGAGCGGTGCATGGCATTGCCGGTGGTGGTGCCGGTCGGCGAGAAGACCGCCATTGCTTTGCGCGAGAAGCTGATCCCGGCGATTGCGGCACTGCGCGTGGGTGTTTCGACCGACAATGACGCGCATTACGGCCCGGTGGTGAACGCAGCGCATCGCAGCCGGATCGAGAACTGGATCCAGACGGGTGTCGACGAGGGTGCGGAACTGGTCGTCGACGGGCGCGGGTTCGAGCTGCAGGGGCATGAGAAGGGGTTCTTCATCGGGCCGTCGCTGTTCGATCACGTCACCACGGAGATGTCGGCGTACAAGGAGGAGATCTTCGGGCCTGTCCTCCAGATCGTCCGCGTCAAGGATTTCGAGGAGGCGGTCCGGCTGCCGAGCGAGCATCAGTACGGCAACGGCGTCGCGATCTTCACGCGCAACGGCCACGCCGCGCGCGAGTTCGCGGCGCGGGTGAATGTCGGGATGGTCGGCATCAACGTGCCGATCCCGGTGCCGGTCGCGTATCACACGTTCGGCGGCTGGAAGCGTTCGGCGTTCGGCGACACCAACCAGCACGGCATGGAAGGCGTGAAGTTCTGGACCAAGGTCAAGACGATCACGCAACGCTGGCCCGATGGCGGGGTTGGCGACGCGGCGAATGCGTTCGTCATTCCGACGATGGGGTGATCGGGTGCGGCGTTTCCTCCCCGTCATCCTGGACTTGATCCAGGATCCAGAGTTACGGAGCGCAACGCTCGTGGCTCTGGATCCTGACTTTCGTCAGGATGACGGAGGGGTGGGGAGGGGGTCGAAGCCCCAGTCCTCGGCCAGATCGCGCCAGGTTGGGTTGTCCGTCTCGATCAGCGTGGTCTTCCACGACCGTTTCCAGACCTTGAGCTGTTTCTCGCGCGTGATCGCCGCGTCCATCGTGTCTGCCATCGCAAACCAGACAAGCCGGTTCACGCCGTATCGCTTTGAGAACCCGTCGGTCACGCCCTCGCGATGCTGAACGATCCGCGCCATCAGGTCGGACGTCACGCCGATGTAGAGCGTTCCGTTGCGCCCGCTCGCCATGATATAGACCGCGGGTTGCCTAGCCATATCCTTCCCCCACCCCGTCATCCTGACGAAAGTCAGGATCCAGAGCCACAGGCGCCAGCATTCGCCGCTCTGGATACTGGGTCAAGCCCAGTATGACGACACAGGAAAGCCCGATGACCAACCATTTCGACCTCACCGACGACCAGCGCGAGATCCAGGAGCTCGCGCGCCGCTTCACCGCCGATCGGATCACCCCGCATGCGGCCGAGTGGGACGAGAAGCACATCTTCCCGCGCGACACGATCAAGGCGGCGGCCGAGCTCGGTTTCGCGGCGATCTATGTCAGCGAGGAGAGCGGCGGGATCGCGCTCGGGCGCCTCGAAGCCGCGTTGATCATGGAGGCGATGTCGTATGGGTGCCCTTCGACGAGCGCGTTCATCAGCATCCACAACATGGCGGCGTGGATGATCGACCGGTTCGGATCGGCCGCGGTGAAAGACAAGTATCTCCCCGATCTGGTGAAGATGGACCGGCTGGCGAGCTATTGCCTGACCGAGCCGGGTTCGGGGTCGGACGCCGCCGCGCTGAAGACGCGCGCGGTACGTGACGGCGACGACTGGATCGTGACGGGATCGAAGCAGTTCATCTCGGGCGCAGGCGAGAACGAGGTGTACGTCACCATGGTCCGCACCGGTGAGGAGGGGCCCAAGGGCATTTCGTGCCTGGTGATCGAGAAGGACATGCCCGGCGTGTCGTTCGGCGCGAACGAGAAGAAGCTCGGCTGGCATTCGCAGCCGACGCGGCAGGTGATCTTCGACGGCGTCCGCGTGCCGGGCGCGAACATGGTCGGCGGCGAGGGCGAGGGCTTTCGGATCGCGATGATGGGGCTCGACGGCGGGCGGCTGAACATCGGTGCGTGCTCGCTCGGCGGCGCGCAGCGGTGTCTCGACGAGGCGATCGCCTATACGCGCGACCGGAAGCAGTTTGGGAAGGCCATCGCGGACTTCCAGAACACGCAGTTCATGCTTGCCGACATGGCGACAGAATTGGAGGCGGCGCGTGCGCTGCTCTACATCGCGGCGGCCAAGGTCACGGCGAACGCGCCCGACAAGACCAAGTTCGCGGCGATGGCGAAGCGGCTGGCGACGGACACCGGCTCGTCGGTGGTCGACCGCGCGTTGCAGCTGCACGGCGGCTACGGGTATCTGCAGGATTACCCGATCGAACGCTTCTGGCGCGACCTGCGTGTGCATTCGATCCTCGAGGGTACCAACCAGGTCATGCGCATGATCGTCGGCCGCGAGCTGACCCGGCAATGAGCCCGCGCAGCGATCGCTATGCCTTCCACTCCGCGTCTCCGCGCCTCCGCGTGAAAAGAAGTTTTGTTCGCGCGGAGGCGCGGAGGCGCGGAGATGATGCCCGGGAGGTGATCGCGTGACCGATGATCTGATCGTCGAGAATGAAGGGCCTGTCGGCCGGATTCGGCTGAACCGGCCCAAGGCGTTGCACGCGCTCAATCTGGCGATGTGCGAAGGCGTGCTGGAGGCGCTCGAGGCGTGGCGCGGGGATGCGTCAGTTGAGGCGATCATCGTGGATCATGCCGAGGGGCGCGGGTTCTGCGCCGGGGGCGATATCCGGATGCTCGCCGCGTCGGGAGCCGGCGACGGCGCCGAAGCGCGCGCGTTCTTTCACGCCGAGTATCGGATGAACCACCGGCTGTTCGTCTATGCCAAGCCGATCGTCGCGTTCATGGACGGGATCACGATGGGCGGCGGCGTCGGGCTCGCCTTGCCGTGCACGTACCGCGTCGCGACGGAGAACACGAAGTTCGCGATGCCCGAGACGGGGATCGGGCTGTTCCCCGATGTCGGCGGGGGATGGTATCTGTCGCGGCTGCCAGGGCGGATCGGGCAGTATCTCGCGCTGACCGGGCACCGGATCAACGGCGCCGATTGCCTGGCGCTGGGGCTGGCGACGCATTATCTGACGAGCGCCAAGCTCGAGAGCGTGAAGGACTGGATCGTCGAGCGTCCCCGCGAGATCGACGTCATACTCGAAGGGTCGTCCGACGTACCCGACGATGCCGAGATTATGACGCATCGTGACGAGATCGACCGGCTGTTCGCGTCCGATGTGCTCGAGGAAATCTATGCCGCGCTCGACGTCGATGGTGGTGAGTGGGCCGCGAAGACGCTTGCGACGCTCAAAACCAAGTCGCCGCAGACGATGAAGGTGTCGCTCCGGCTGCTCCGCGAAGGCGCGGCGATGGCGAGTTTCGCGGATGAAATGAAACAGGAATATGCGGTCGGCGCGCATGTCGTGCAGCGGCACGATTTCATCGAGGGCGTGCGCGCGGTGATCGTCGACAAGGACAATGCGCCGCGCTGGGATCCGGCGACGCCCGAGGGTGTGAGCGATCACGTGATCGACCAGATCTTCGCGCCGTTGCCCGAGGCCGAGGCGTGGACGCCGGGCTAATCCGTCATCCTGACGAAAGTCGGGATTCAGGATGACGATGCTTATTGGAGACTGAGATGGCCGATTACGAAACGATCCTCGTCGAGCAGCGTGGGCACGTCACGCTCGTCACGCTCAACCGCCCGCAGGCGCTCAACGCGCTCAATTCGCAGGTGCTTGCCGACCTGATCGCCGCGTTCGCCGCGTTCGATGCGGATCCGTCGCAGGGCTGCGCGGTGCTGACCGGCTCGGCCAAGGCGTTCGCGGCGGGGGCGGACATCAAGGAGATGCAGAGCCAGGGCTTTGCCGACATGTATGCGAGCAACTTCTTCGCCGGCTGGGAGCAGGTAACGCGGACGCGTAAGCCGATCATCGCCGCGGTCGCTGGCTATGCGCTGGGCGGCGGCTGCGAGGTCGCGATGATGTGCGACTTCATCCTCGCCGCGGACACCGCCAAGTTCGGCCAGCCCGAGATCAAGCTCGCCGTCTCCCCCGGCATGGGCGGATCGCAGCGCCTCACGCATGCGGTCGGCAAGGCCAAGGCGATGGAGATGGTGCTGACCGGGCGGATGATGGATGCGGTCGAGGCCGAGCGCGCAGGGCTGGTGTCGCGGATCGTCCCCGCCGACGAGCTGGTCGATGAAGCGGTGAAGACCGCAGCCACCATCGCCGCGATGGCGCCGCTGGCGGTGCTAGCGAACAAGGAAATGGTCAACGCAGCGTTCGAGACGGGGCTCGCGATGGGCGTGCAGTTCGAGCGGCGGCTGTTCCACGGGCTGTTCGGCACCGCTGACCAGAGCGAAGGCATGGCCGCGTTCGTCGAGAAGCGTGCGGGGACCTGGACGGGGAAGTAGCGCGGCCACCCGTCATCGTCGCTGCCCGTCATTCTGACGAAAGTCACGATCCAGGGTTACCGGCGGTGTCGTTCCTGGCTCTGGATCCTGACTTTCGTCAGGATGACGGGGTTGGGGGCGTGCGGGACCTAGTCGCGGATGACGCTGTTGGATCGCGAGCGGCACAGTCGCCGCGGAGGATTTAGGAGAGAGAACATGGCACGCATCGGATTCATCGGGCTCGGCAACATGGGCGGCGGGATGGCCGCGAACCTCGCGAAGAACGGCCATGACGTCCACGCGTTCGACCTGAGCGCCGACGCGCTGGCCAAGGCAAAGGCGGCGGGCTGCCTCCCCGTCGCCTCCGCCGCCGAGGCCGCCGACGGGGCGGAGGCGATCGTGACGATGCTGCCCGCGGGCAAGCACGTCGCCGAGGTGTATGACGCGCTGTTCGGCGTCGCGGCGCCGACCGCGATCCTGATCGACTGTTCGACGATCGACGTCGCGACCGCAAAACAGGTCGCCGACGCCGCGCAGGCCAAGGGGCTTGCGGCGGTCGACGCGCCCGTCTCCGGCGGGATTGGTGCTGCCAATGCGGGCACGCTCACCTTCATGGTCGGCGGTTCGGCGGCGGCGTTCGAGCGCGCCGAGCCGATTCTCGCGGCGATGGGCAAGGCGGTGATCCATGCGGGTGCGAACGGCGCGGGGCAGGCGGCGAAGATCTGCAACAACATGATCCTCGGCGCGACGATGATCGCGACCTGCGAGGCGTTCGTGCTGGCCGAAAAGCTCGGGCTCGACGCGCAGGCCTTTTACGACATCGCCAGCGTCTCGTCGGGGCAGAGCTGGTCGATGACGAGCTATGCGCCGCTGCCGGGGATCGGCCCCGACACCCCCGCCGACCATGACTATCAGGGCGGGTTCGCGGCGGCCCTGATGCTGAAGGACCTGCGGCTTGCGATGGCGGCGGCGCAGGATGTCGGCGCCGACACGCCGATAGGCGCGAAGGCGGCGGAGCGCTACGAGGCGTTCGCCGCGGCCGGGCAGGGCGGGCTCGACTTCTCCGCGATCATCCGCACGTTGCAGGGCAAGGCCTAACCCGGCGTGCGGCGGACCGGCGGGAGCGCGTTGCAGATGTCCGCACCGCCCGCCGGCACCGTGAAGAACGGCGGCGTACGGTTCTCGCGCCCCGCGATCCAGGCGGCGAAGCGCGGGTTGCGCGTCGCGCGGTACTGGAAGTGCGGGCGGGTGGCGGCGGGAAGGTCGCTCGCCAGCCGCGCCGAGACGATCGGGCTGCGCTCGGCGGGGGTGGCGTAGAAGCCGAGCTCGCCCGTCCCGCGCGGCAGCGACGACAGCCACTCGATCCCGTCGATCACCCGCCCGACGACCGCGATGTTGCGGTCGAGCGCGCGCGGCGCATGGCCGATGACGGTGTAGAGCTCGGCGCCGCTGCCGACGCTCGGCGCCAGATCACGCGCGACGCCGACCATCCCGTAGCAATGCGGCAGCCATTGCCGTGCGCCCGAGCCGGCGAGCGGCCAGCCATCCGCGCTGTAGCCCGCCCATTCGGCATAAGGATCGCGCTTCGTCAGCCGCGCGACCGCGGCCGGCCCGGCCAGGTCATATTCGGCGGCGATCCCGTCCGCGACGCCGGGGACGAGCGGCTTCTTCTCGGTCGCATCGCCCCATTGCGCGACGTAATTGTCCTGCACGCGGTAGACGCTGGTCGCGGTGTCCCACCAGCGCGCGCGGGCGAGCGCGCGGATATTGGCGACATGCGCTGGCGCATAGGCGGGCGCGAGGCGAAGCGTGAAGCCATGCCCGTTCGCCAGCGTGAAGACGAGAATTTCGTCATCGGGCACCGCCACCCAGTCCGCCGCGATCGGATCGGACGGCAGCGGCGCGGGCGCCGGCGTGGCTTGGGCGAGGGCGGCGGCGAGCAGGGCGGTGATCATCGCTGTGAGACTGCCCGAGTGCCGCCCCGCACGCAATCGCTTGCGCCGCAGCCAAACCCGCTCTAGCAGGCGCGTTCCAGAGCAATGCGGAGCGGTGGCCGAGTGGTCGAAGGCGCTCGCCTGGAAAGTGAGTATACGTCAAAAGCGTATCGAGGGTTCGAATCCCTCCCGCTCCGCCACCACCCTTTGGATCTAAACCCAAAGTTGCGATCAAGTCGTCGGGTTCCCATAACCGCTCCCCAAAAGCGCGCGTGCTTGAAGCCGAACGTCGCTGCACGATTTCCGCGGGTATCGCTGGCCGTGGTTTATGTCGCGTTAGGCCGCGCCCCTGTATTGCGTACGGCCTATGCTCAGAGTTGACCGGTAAAAGCGGTCGTAAGCCGCCCCTCCGCTTTCGGGCGGCGATTGCCATGAACAGCCGTTCGTCCATACGATGGGCTACGGGTTTAGTCGCCTGACCCTTCCCGAGATCGGACGCCTTTCAGATGTAGTAAATACGGCATCAATCAATAGCTTACCGTAATTGTAATCGTATCATTATAGGCTCCGGGGCGTGGCGAGAGATTGGCGGGAATTCTTCCGTAAATCTGGTAGGTCGAACTCCCGCCAAGCAACGGGATGATATCGAAGGACCGCACGGTGGAGCTCCCGCCCGACCCGTCGCCCCAGATCTGCGTTCGCGCCGGATCCGCATAAAGCTGATAGGGCAAGGTCGCCGTTCCAGAAATCATGCGTCGCGCCGTATAGCTGCCGTCTCGTCCCGGGCTGAGCGCGATCGTGTACCCGCCGAGACCGGAGAGTATGAAGCAGTTGATCGTGATCGTGCCCGTCGCGTCGTCCGCCGACGTGGCGGACCCGTCATAGTTCCCGAACGCGACCCCGCTTGCCGATACCGAGCATCCCGCATCCGCGACAGCGGGTATCGCGAGGCAAAAGAGCGTGAACAGCACGCGGGCGATCACGGGGCCGTCTCGACACAGGAAAACGGGCCAAGCCGCGCGAGACCCCGGTCCCGCGCAGCGACGGACAGTCCAACACGGCAGCGCGTGCCGTCGGGGCGCGCGACGTTCAGGACGGTGTGCTGGTCGAGCCCCTCGACGAAGGTCTCCCCGTCGAAACCCAGGGGATACGTCGCCCCGGACGCTTCCAGCGTGACGGTGCTTCCCGGTGGAAGTGGTCTACCGCTTGCGTCGACCAGGATCAGCACCGCGCCATTTGGTCGTTTGATCGGAAACCTGAGCACGACGCCTGCCCGATCCTGTGGCCGGACATCGCGTTCCCCGGTTGCGATCACGGCATCGGGCGGCAGATCGGTCGGCTCGATGGCGAGGTGATTGACCTGGAACGACCGCAGGTCGGTAACCATCAGCTTGCCCGACCGGCCGGTTCGGCCGGCGACCCTGTTTTCGTGCAGCACCCGAACACCTGCCAACCCTTGCGTGTCGACAATCGCGAAACTGTCGTTGATCGTATTCGACAGGAATACCGAGCCATCGATTGCGGACACGGACCCGCGCGCCTGGGCACGGATCGTCGTTGCACCGTTGGTCCGATCGATTCCGGCGGCCAGCCATCCGATGCGGGACCGATGTTGTACTTCGACAAACTGGCTTTCGATCGCGCCGCGTCCGATCGCCGCCTGATAGCCCCATGAATCGGCCTCGCTCGTGCCGCGCGCCGCCTGCAGCTGGCTTTGCCAGCGGCCGCCTTGCATCTGCCGATCAACACTCGCCTGACTGCGCCGTCCGAAGGGAAGCGACAGGCCGAACATGATGCTGCGGCCGCCGCGTACGGTGGTGTCGTGCGAGCCGTTCGCGTAGATCGATACCGGTCCCCGCTGCACGCTGTAGGTGACGGATGCCAGACGGACCGCGGAACCGCGGCCAAACATCGCCGGCGCGCCCTTCAGCCTTCCCCAGGCGACGTCGCCTGCCTGATCGAGTGCGGTATAGCCGAGGGACATCGTACCGGCCGGACCCATTGCAAGCGCAATGCTGGCGTCGGTCTGCTGGCGAATGGCAGGATAGCCATCGCTTGCCGCGTTGTCGCGAAAGTCCTTCGTCGCAAATCCATGGGACAGCCTGAGCGACACCAGTGAGTCGCGGTGTTCGATTTGCGCAATGCAGCGCACACCGTTTCCGTCCCGCCCGCTGCTGGCCGCGCAATCACCCGTGGCGATTGCCAGATTGGCCAGGTTTACCGACACGCCCGACCCGACGAGCGCCGCGCTGCGGGTTGCTTCGGCATAGAGCGCCGCCGTCAGCCGTGGCGATACGCCCCAGCGGTAGCTGCCGCTTGCCGCAAGCTGTCCGTAGGCGTTGCTCTGGCTCCCGAATTGGTGCCGGATAACGCCAGCCTGGACAGCGAACGTGTGCAACCCGGGTGCCAGCAGAGCATTGCTCGCATAATAGGCCACCGTCGTCCTGACGGATTGTCCCAGCGAATTCTGGAGGTTCAGCGAGACTTTGCCGCTGCCCGTCTGCACCGGGACGTTGCGGATCTCGAAGGGACCAGAGCCGATAGGCAGGGATACCGCGGATGCGTCGTTCACAAGGATGTCGGCGATGGTGGGGACGACCGCGTTTCCACGAAAATCCGGCAGCGGCATCGTGATCAGGTCGGGTCGCAGCGCGAAGTCCGAACCGAATTGGATGCCGCCGAGCCGGATCGCCCGTTGCGAGTCCGCACCCGACGTGATGAAGTCGCCCAACCTGAGCCGCAGCAGGCGGTCGGGCAGCGAAACGGTGTAGGTGAAATCAAGCCTCGTCGCGCGATAGGTCGTCGTCGTCCCCGAACGGAATGCGGTCATCAAGGCCTGACCAGCCGCAACCCCATGGCCTGAAAAGACGCGGGCATCGAGGTACGCGGAAAAGGCCTGGCGACGAGCATCGCCGGTCACTGTCGTATCGTAGTTCAGCGTGGAACCGGTCCCGCTCTCCACCGCTCCGGCCATGGCAGGATCGGCAGTGGCCGAGATCGTCGTTCTCACCAGACGCGCCTCGGAAGCGGTCACGTAGAGTCGGCCTGTAGCCTGGTCGACGTGCCAGCGAAAATCACGGTCGGCGACGATGTCCGCAAGTTCATCGCCGGGCGTGGTGCGCGGGGCAAGGCCGAGTTCGACGAGTTCCTTGGGGGTTGCCGCCAGTCCGTCGCCGCGCAGAACAAACTCGCCGATTTTCCCAGTCGGGCGCCCATTGATCCAGACCTCCAGCAGCGTCGGTGCGGGAGCGGCCCCGGCATGGTCAGCGAGGCAGATCATCAAGAGAAATCGACAGGTCGATCGGAGGGCTTTGGCGCGCATCGCACGGTCCCGTCCCCGCTACCGCGCGAGGGCAACGGTGATGGGGCCCTTTCCGCCCTCCATCGTCAGTCGATAGCGGCCATCCACGGCGGCTTGGACGGGCATGTCCTGGACCGGAAGTTCCTGCGTCGCGCCAGCCAGCAGATAGGGTGAGCCACCGTTCTTGATGGCGATCGGCGCGCCGTTCGTGTCGCGCAGGACAACGTTGCGCAGCGTCTCATGACGCGCTCCCGGATTTTCGAGCACGAGCACCGTGTCACCGTCCCGGCGCGCCAGCCGAAATCGAACGCCGGGGTTCGCCGGAGCGACGGGCTCGACGAAGATCGGCATGGAAATGCGCAGGACCATGCGCACGGCACCGGGTTCGGACGCGCGCGGGATCTGATCGAGGACCAATCGGTACGTCAGTTCCTTGGACGCCGGCTTATGCCGCACGAGAACCCGGAAGACCTGGTTCGAATGGGGTGGGATCGTCACGATGCGGGGACTGACGACCACATCGTCGGCCGGTGTGAGGACATCGTCAGGCTGTTGCGTCCAGGCAAAGGGCCGGATCTGGACCACCGTTTCCTCAGCGCCATCGTTGCGAACCGTCAGGCTCGTCGCCTGCTGCGAGGCGGCAAGATTGAACGTGACCGGGCTCACCGACAGGGATTGTGCGTGAAGCGGGGCGATGCCCGTTGCCAGGACGACCCCGTATCCGCCCGCCATCGACCAGCGACGAAGCCTCTCGACGCGAATAACACTTCCCCGGGCCATCAGTAGGTGATCGTTGCGGTCAGAGTATCCGAATAGGCTCCGGGGACGGGCAATTGACCCGCTGCAAGGCGCCCATAAACGGTAATGGCCTGAGCGCCGCCGTTGCCGGTGCCCGAGACCGTGTCCGTACCGATCGTCGTGCCCCAGCTATTGGTACGCGCACTGTCGCGATAGACGGCATAGGCGAGCACATCGACGCTGGGGCCGTTCATGTACCGGTTCGTTACGGTCGCCCCCGTGCCCAGGCCTGCGCTGACGCCGATGGTGTAGGCGGTGGTATCCGTGCAGGTCGCGGTGATCGTCGAGGTCGCGTCGGTTTGGGTCCCGGTATAGGTTCCGAACGTCAGCGCGGTCGCCGAAATCTGGCAACTCGACACGACGTTGGCCGTCACATTGAACGTCGTGTTCGCCGTCGATGCGCTTGCCGAGCTATTCGCCACAACCATGCATAGGGGAATGCTCAGAACGCGAGCCTGCGTTTTGAAAAAGGCTGTAGTGGTGTGAAGCGACGGCCGACCTATGCGCAGTAACGCAATATGCCGGGCCAAGTTCTGCGTAATCATAAGACGGCCACCTTTCTCAGGCAATTATAGAATGCCAGCCAAAGGAAGGGCGTCAGCCTCAGGAAAAACGTCACCATTTATATGCGGCGATCCACCACCGGTGTCCCTAACCAACTGCAGATTATTGCGAATTAGGAAGTTCTTCAGAGTCCACTTGGACTGAGGAGTCTGGACGGTAATTCTTCACCTCGTCGTAATGAAGCGCTTGTTCGCTTAAAAAGAGTGGCTGAGATGTATTGAGCATTTGTCCAAATACGTGCGCGCCGCGATCAACCCGAAAGGCGCCGATTATCATTCTCGCAGCCGTTTTAACCAACGGCGGCCTCCCACCGACTACCCTAAATCGGACGCGCCGCTTTCTTCTCGATCACGGCAGCCATGAGGAAATATCAGCCGCCAAAAGCCGTCAGCGCGAACAGGGAAATGCTTGAAGTCGGGGAGCGGGGAAGGTGGCAGAGATGGCCGGATTTGGTTCGAGTGTGCCAGTGTAGTGCAAGCAATGAATCAGACGCGCACCGTCCGTAGGTCTAAAACTTGACTTACGCGACCTTGCCGAACCCGTCACTGAAGCACCACGTGCCTCGCCCCCTCCGCTTCGCGTCGTAAAGCGCAACGTCAGCGGATTTCAGGATTGTTTGTATGCTGTCGCCGTCGCCGGGATAAAGCGCGATGCCGATGCTGAAACTTAGGTACATCTGTCCTCCGTTGAAGTCGACAGCAGGCTGGACGCCATCGACGATGCGACCGCATGCCGCATCGATATCGGCGGTGCTGCCGATGTCGGGTAAGAGTATGGCAAACTCGTCACCGCCGAGCCGCGCGACATGGCTCAACTCTCCAACGGCTGCGCGCAGACGCTCTCCTGCGGCGACGAGGAGCGCATCGCCAGCATCGTGGCCAAACGTGTCGTTCACGACCTTGAAATGGTCAAGATCGATCAGGAGTAAGGCAAACCGGGACTTTTGACGATCGGACAGTGCGATGAGATTGCGCATGTGTCGTGTGAACTGTCGACGATTGGCGAGGGAGGTAAGTCCGTCGAAATAGGCCAGATATTCGAGCTCGTCATGAGCTTTGCGTAGCGCCGCGTCGCTCCGCCAGTTTGCCCGCACGCTTGCGAAGATATAACTGATGCAAAGACCCGACGCGATTGTCGACGTGAGAGTAGTAAAATAGCTTGCTGGTTCGACCAGCCAAGGCAGCGCGAGCATTGCGCTGGCGGGAACACCAACCTTGAATGCCACGATCGACGGGGCGCGGAAGGCAAAGGCTTGGGCGTGGATCAGCTGTGAGATCAGCATGACGATAACCGCCGAACCTATATCAGGAACCCTGCTCCACCACAGCAAAACCGGCAAGCTCGTCCACGCGATCGTCGTCATGAGTGCGGAGGCAATATAGTTGAGCCGCAGCGGCAGGCGCCCGCCATCCGGTTGCGCCAGCATGATGCTGCATTGCCTGCACCACAGTTCTGCAAAGCCGACAAAGCTGATCCAGAGTATCGCAGCGCGAGAGCCCAGATGGGTGAGCAACAGCAAGCTCGCCAGAGCGGCGATCACCAATCGCGGCAACAGCGTTTTCAGGCCGTCCAGCGCCGCCCCATCGAGCCGATGGTCTCCCAGCCGTTCCAGCCAACCACGCGATATCAGGCCGCGGGGCATGATCACGTGTTCCCTGATGCCAGCACAGCCAGGATTGGGCGAATCCGGTCGCAGGGGCAGTGCGTAGTCCTGTGCCGCCGATCGTGATGGTAGGGAAAATCGCCGACATGCATGCGCGCATTATAGGACAGCGTGAATCGATCGAGATAACGACACCGAAAAGTTCAGCGATCGGACCTTGCCATCCAAGCTGCAGAAATCACCGGTTTTTGCATTGATCCAAGAACGGCATGAAACCTAGGGTTCCTCCGATGCAAAAGGCTGGTGCAGCTGTGGCGCCCATGCAGTGGCTGGTTTTCCGGGGTGCAGCCCTAAAAGTGGAAAGTTCGCTTCCCTCTCCATTCCCGACATTTACAAAAAATCTGACGCCAAAAGCGGTCAATCGCGGCGCATGAATATCCAGTAGCCGCCCGTACTGGCAGACTGGATGCGCACCGTCAGTTCCCGGTCGCGGTCCTCGAAGTCGCCGACGTGGCTGAACTCCAAATCGAGCACGCCCGATACCCGGGCACGCTCGACGCGACCGCGAAAGTCAGGATTGTCCATACAGGGGGCGATCCTGCTGAAGAAGTCCAGGCCGAGGCGGTCGTGATTGCCGGAGCCCGACAGGCGCCGCTCTGCCGCACTATAATATTCGACCTTGCCATCGTCACCGATCCGGATTGCGCCATAGGGCAAGGCGTCGACCGTTTCGCTTGGTAGCGCCTCTATCGCCATCGCCAGCCGGGGCTCGTTGAAATCAGGTAGCTCACGGGCGTCAACCATCATCGTTCCCCCACCGCTTCACGTTCGATGACAACCGCACCGACGATATGATCGACGACGATCCCGTCCGACGAGAAGGGCAGCAACAGCCGCTCGAATGTTTCCCTATACCCGTCACCAAGGTTGATACGGGCATATTCATGCGACGGCTTGCCGGTCAGCGCGCAGCGGCGATAGGCCGCCTCGCGCGCCGCGAGGCTATCGTTGCCAGTGACCGGCATCTCGGTGGCGGCGATGCTGTGCGGTACAGCGTTGCGCAAGGTGTCGCCGACCAGCGTGAAGGTGAAATCGATCGGCACCTTCCCCAAGTCGATCTGCGCAACCACGATCCGGTGCGGCTCGCTGCATGCATTGATCGTGAAGGTCTCGAACAACGGGATGACTTGGCCTGCGCGGACGGCGCGCCAGTGGTCGAGCAATGACCGGGTGCAATCGGACTTCAAGCGCAGCGTCAGCCGATCGAGCCGCTCGGCATCGGACGCACGCTGGTCCCGTGCAATCAGGATGCGGCGCAGCGCATAGTGCAATACGGCGGGATTGAAGGGCTTCTGCACGACCGTCTCGCCATCGAGAGCGGCTTCGTTGGCGATCCCCGTCATAAACAGACAGGGAATGTCCGATCCCGAGGCGCGCACCTGCGCGACCAGGTCATTACCGGTCATGTCCGGCATGTGGACGTCGGTCACGAGCGCGTCGATCGCCCGCGTCCGTAACACGAGCAGCGCCGCCTGTGCGTCCGGCGCCACGATCACGTCGAAGCCGTCGTCTGACAATCCTTCGGCGATCATGGCGCACAATTCGGCGTCATCATCGACCAGCAGGACCGTTTCGAAAGCGCGCCCGGTCGCGTTGAAACCGGGCTCGTCGCTGCGGGGTGCAGGATCGGAGGCGCCAGGATCAACGGCACGCGGCAGGAAGATCGAGAATGTGGTTCCGTGGCCGGGGCGGCTTTCGATACGCAGGGCACCGCCCGACTGCTCCACGAAGCGCTGCACCATCGCGAGGCCCAGCCCGGTCCCCTTGCCGCGCGCCTTGGTGGTGAAGAACGGCTCGGTAATCCGCTGCAAGGTATCGCTGTCCATGCCGGGGCCGTTGTCGGCCACGACGATCCTGATCGCGTCCTGGCCGTCCAGTTCCAGCGGAAGATCCGCTGAAGTCCGGGCGCAATTGCTGACGGAGATATGCAGGTGGCCGCCGCCATTCATCGCATCGCTGGCATTGTTGGCAAGATTGAGCAGCGCCGACTGCAATTGTGCCGGGTCTGCCAGCACAGGCCAGAGATCGTCATCGCAGTCGATCGCGAGCGCGACGCTGCCGCGCATGCCGTGCCGGACGAGGTCGGAAATCTCGCCAATCGCGCCGGCTAGGTCGACACGCTGCGCAACCACATCCTCCTGGCGCGCAAAGGCGAGCAGTTGTCGTACAAGCGCAGCACCCCGCTCGGCCGCGCGCTGACCCATCGTCGCAATCTGCTCGATGCGGGGGTCGTCATTGCGGTTCTGGATAATTGTGAGCCCGCCGATCACCGCGCCGAGAATGTTATTGAAGTCGTGCGCGATGCCCGACACGAGCTGACCAACCGCTTCGAGCTTTTGGCTTTGCAGTTGCGCAGCCTGTACCGCTTCGCGCCGCTCGATCTCGGCTGTGAGGCGTGCATTGGCCTGGTTCAGTGCCGCAGTGCGAGCACGGACACGACGCTCCAGGTCAATATTCAGGTCCCGCAATTCGGCCTCGCGGCGACCCAAGGCCCGCGTCCCGTCCTCCCTGTCGATAAGTTCATGGAAATAGAAGACGATGCCGTAGCATTCGTCCGGCAGTGTCACACGCTCGATCCGCCAGCCATATGCCTCGCGTGCCTCGATATCCGCGCGCTGTTCCGGCGTCGTTGCAGCGTCATACGCCATGCCGGTGTCGAGCGTCTGCCGGAAGCGGGCGATCGCTTCGCTGGCAAAGGGCTCGGGCCAGAGAGCGCGAAGAATGTCAGCGAAATCGCGGCCGAGCAGCGGATGGATATTTTCGAATACCGTCTGGGCGCCGCGGCTGACTACACGCAGCCTGAAATCCGCATCGACCAGGCAGATTTCGAGAGGGTTGTTCGCGATCAGCGCTTCGAACGTCTCGATCTGGCGGCGAAGCCGGCCTTTCTGGACCTTGTCATGCGTGATGTCGCGCATGACCGATACGAAGCCGGTGATTTCGCCGCGCTCATCGCGCGTCGCGAATGTCGAGCGCTGGACGTCGATGATGTCGTCGGTCTTCAGATTGACGAGCTGCATCTCGCCCTCCCACACGCCGTCCCGCCTCGCTGTCGGCACGACGACCTTGTCGACGAGGTGGCGTTGTTCTGGGACAACGTAATCGGTCAGCCGCATCGGGAAAATGTCGGCCGCCTCGACTCCGATCAGGCGTCGGCCAGCCGGATTGAGATAGGTGAGTCGACCGCCGGCATCGCAAAGGCCGATCAGGTCGCCGGTGTATTCCGCCATCTGGATAAGGGCGGCGTTTCCGTTCGGGACCGCCATGAGAACGTCGGCGCGGCGCCCCTTGGCGAGAGGCTCGATGCTGTGACCGTCCTCGTTTGCGTCTTCCATAAAGGGCTCCCTGCCAGCGGGATCGATCCGGATGCGAAACATTAACCCTATATCGAGGACGGCACCATATCGGTTGTGGTTCTTGCTAAAATCTGTTGTATTTCGGGAGTCGCACTCGGCCAGCTAGATCCAGCCCGACGGGCCGCGCGCGTCTCAGCGCACAAAGCGTCGCATGAGATTGCCAGCCTATCGAAATGGCACTCGGCGCTATCGCTGCTGGAATAGGGCGGGCCTCGGCTAACACCTGAATGCACGGCTGAGAATGTCGATCCCGCTCCCAGTCCCGGACGCTCAGCCGCGGTTTCGCGCGCGCCGGTACCGGACATCTGTTTATGTCGGCTTCGTGCCGATCCCTGAGAGAAGCACGAATCCCGGGTGACGATCTTAAGCCCAGCAGAAAAACGTCTTCTTGTATTGGTTTAGCTACCGTTTCGTCAGGCCTTAGCACTCGCTGTGGCGGAGAGAGGCCTGCCTCTGTTGACGTAGACCGCGAGAGAGACGCGGCCATTCGTAGTTGGCAGCGCATCTGCTTGCGAGAGAAGTGTTGCGGCAGCGCCGTACGAGCGGGGACGTCGCGGTTAAAGCGCAGGCTCATCAAGGTCGACGTTTATTCACGTCGCCATTTACACGTTGAAAACTTCGCGTTCTTATCTTGAGCTTGCGTCACCATTGAAAGTGCCCAACAATGATCTTGGTCGTCGAGGACGAGACCGACGTCCGGGAGGAGTTGGTTGAAATGTTAGAATTGCGCTCGTTCGCGGTTAGCGGCGCAGCGTGTGTGGCCCTTGCCCTGGAGAGCTTGAAGCAAGGTTCCAGCCACGTAACCCTGTTGACGGACCTCCGCTTGCGAGACGGCAGTGGCCTCGACCTGGTCCGTGCAATTCGAGCCGACCCGGATCTGCAGGCAAAGGTGAACACCATAATCCTGATGACAGGCCACACCGATCTGACTGAACAGATAGAGCATGAAACCAAGAAGCAGGATCTTCATGTCCTTTTCAAGCCGGTCGACATCGAATTTCTTTTGTCACTGCTTACACAAGACGGGCGGGGTTGATGAATGACATCGTCAACCGCTTACGCCACGGCGGCGAGTCTCAACTAGCCGCAGAGCCGCTACGGCACATGACCGTCCAGGGATGGGCTCTGACGATCGTCCTTTTGGCCGTGGCCATCGGCGCGAGTTCCTTCCGCATTATTCTTGCGCCCGGGTTCGAAATGTATCTCGGCCCCCTTTTCTACCTTCTCGCATACAGGTTGGGCGGGCTGCGGCTAGCCATTCCCATGGTATTGCTAACGATGGCGTCATCCTGGTTCTGGTGGGGCCATATCTTTACCATTGCGCTGGCGCTGGGACATGTAGTCTTCATCAATTGGACTCGCTTCGCTGGCTCTTCGCTCGCCATCGCCACCGCCGTCTTTTTGCTTACCATCGGGACGGCGGCGGGGTTTCTATTCCTGCGCATCAACTACGATGCGTCGCTAACGATTTTCGCGCTGACGATGATCCGCAAGCTTCTCAACGATGTGTTGATGGCAGCGCTGGTCGATCTAGCGCTGTCACTCTTCGTCGTGAACCTTCCAGCCGGTCGGGTCTCGCTGCGCCGCACGATCAGCCTCGCCCAGCTCTTGCCGGCATCCATTACACTCATCGTGCTCGCGTGCGCGCTCGTCATGTTTGTCAGCAGTGTCCGGCGCTTTCCGGAAGAATTTAAATCCTTCATGGCCGAAACCGCGCTTCTGGCTGAGGTGCGGATCGGTCGCGGGCTCGTGACCGGAAATGGGTTCTTGGGCGTGGCAGAAACGCACAATACAGGAAGGCACCCCCAACGACTACTTATCTCGGACGACGAAAGCAGCCTGCGCTCCGCACAAGCGATGCAGCTTTTCGGCTGCACACGGATCGATGATGGACTGCAAGTGACGGGGCCGAACGACCGCAATACGTTCGCCTACTGGGTTACCGCGTGCCAGCTCGGCCGTTACACTCTTCCTGACCGCAAATATTTCTATCTCTACTCAACCCGACCCGCTGCCGAGAGTGCCTATCGCGTGGTGCTTCTAGAGATGCTCGGCCTGGGTGTCATTCTCGTCGTGTCGATCTTGCTGCAGCTGCTCATCACGCGCGCCCTGCGTCGTTCGCTGCAGGCCTGGAAGGAAGTCGCGGAAGGGTTCGGCCAGCCTGGCCTTTCGCTGCCTCAAAAGCTTACATTCAACGAGTTCGACCGCCCGATCGCAGCTATCGTCACCGCGAACAACAGCTTTGCCGAGTTGGTGCAAGAGCGCTTGCGAATTGCCCGGGCATTCATCGAACTCAAAAAGGAAATGGACCTGAGTCTTGCGGCGGATATCCGCTTCGACGCTGCCAAGGGCACCCTCGCTTTTCTGGACATGAACATCGAACGGGTTGCACAGGAGCGGTCCGAAGCAATCCATACCAATGATTGTCTAGCTTTTGCGGACATCTGCGATGATGCCGAGGCGTTTGTCGAGTTTCGGCTTGCAGACCAGGAATCGAGTGATTGGTATCTATTCGTCGGTCGCGACCTCCTGGCTCCCGGCCATTGGCGTTCGGGGTGGTTGGTGCGCCTCCGGCAGTCGAAGCTGGCGCAGAATCGGATGCTTCAGCAGGCGCGTCTCGTCGAGCTCGGGGGCATGGCCTCAGCCCTGAGTCATGAACTCAAACAACCTCTCTTCACCATCTCGCTTTCTGCCGAGAATGGCCGATTGTTGCTCGATCAGGCGAGTCCCGATGGCGCGGCGCGTGCTCGCGACAAGTTTGATCGGATCAGCGAACAGGTAAACCGTGCACGCGATATCATCACGCGTATTTCGCGCTACGCTCGGATCGAGAATGACAGCCCCGAACCGCTTGATCTGGGCGACGTCGTCAGCACAACATTGTCCTTCATGCGGCCGTTGCTGATCCAGCACGATGTCGGCGTGAAAATGACGTTGCCAGACGGGCCGCCGGTTCTGCTCCTTGCTCCGCGCGTCGGCCTCGAGCAGGTGCTCGTCAACGCCATTCAGAACGCGGTCGACTCCATCGCAACGCGACGCGAAGCCGAGGACGCTAGCCTGACCGGTGCCGTCGAACTGGAGGTAACTGTCTCAGAGAGCGGCGTTCGGATTAGTATTGTGGACAATGGCGCCGGGCTGTCTTTGAGTCATCCGGACCGGGCATTCGATGCCTTCATGACCACCAAAAAGACGGATCGCGGGACAGGTCTTGGCCTTTATATCTCCCGGCAGATCGTCATGGAAATCGGCGGAAAGATCAGTATCAGATCGCGCGAAGCTCCGGAGCGAGGCGCGATCCTGACCATCGATTTTCCCGATTTTGTAGCTATTTAGCCTATCAGGCTTCCATTGGAGACGGTGGATCGAACCTGACCGCCGCGCTGCTGACGCTGAGCCTGACCAAATGGCCGTTCTTCTCTCATAGCGTACGTTCCGCGGCTGTTAGTTGCGGTAGAATCGCACGGCAGGACGCGATTTGGCGTTCGCGGAGCCGGGTTGCCCGCCACCGCAATTCTCGGCGAGCGTCCGAAACTTCCCATTTCTGGCGAGAAGGGCTTACTTTGATGCAGTCTCGGCCTTCGGCTCCCACAACTCTATCTTGGTCTCGTCCGGATCAACGATCCACGCAAATTTCCCGATTGCGTCGGTGTCATCCCTTTTAAGTATCGCGACGCCCTTGGCTTTCAGACGATCAACGAACGCGTCCAGGTCATCTACCGCGAAATTCAGCATGAACTCGTGCTTTGAGGGTTCCATGTAGTTGGATCCCTCCTGAAATACATTCAGAGTGAGTACTGGCGGGTGCTCCGGCGCGTCATAGGGCAGCACGACTCCGCCCCACGCCTCAACTTTGAGGCCGAGAACATCGCGATACCATGCCATGAGGGCTTTCGGCGCCTTGCTCTTAAAGAAGATGCCACCTATACCGGTAATTCTGCCGATCGGTTCTGCGGAGACAGTCATGGGCGTCAACGCGGCCAAGACGGCAACGACTGATAGTAGCCTGCGGATAGTCGGCACAGCATTAGCTCCCCCCATCGTTGCTGGCACGATGTTATCGGCGTGCGGATCGCCTGGCAATTTTATTCCTGATCGACGATTCTCTTCGCAGAAAGCGGCAGTCTCGCAATATCGGTTATTGCCACGGGCCTTCCCGAAAGCGGGCGGCCAGCAATTCTTCCCATCATGACGTTCATGGTCGAACACCGGACAACGAAAGCGGTCCGCGCGGAGATGAACAAATGACTGACGTTGGGGAGCGGGGAAGTCCGCGCGAATGACCGAGTTTGGGTCGTGTATCCAATCGGCCCATCAAGTCTCGACCTCGGATATGGCTCGGTCATCAGGGCGGCGTAAGATGCCATCTTTCAGCATTTTCGCGACGACCTTCGCGATCTCATCTGGCGTCTCGTCTTCGTTCCAGACGCCGTAGCGAAGCCCCAGGAATACGTTCATTCCCATGATCGCCCAGCCATGGACCTCGCTGACGTCGCCCTTGACCTCGCCGCGGTCCGCCGCCTTTCGCAGGCGACGCGTGATCCGGTCCGCCGTGGTCGCATAATGGAGGCGAAAACTCTCTGGATCGACGAATTCGGACTCGTCGATGATCCGGTAGATTTCCTTGTGGTCACGGACGAAGCTGATGAATTCGCGAAGCCCCGCCTGCTCGGCCGCGATCTGGTCGGGTGCGGACAGGATCGCCGGGGCGACATGATCGCGAACCTGGTCGGACATGTCGCGGACGAGCGCGCGGAACACCGCGTCCTTTGAGTCGAAATAGGTGTAGAAGCTGCCAAGCGCGACGCCGGCGCGCCGCGTGATGTCGCTGATCGAGGCCTGGTGGAATCCGTTGTCACCGAACTCGATCGCGGCGGCGTCCAGGATCGCACGCATCGTCCGGCGGCCACGATCGGTACGCGGAACCTTGCTGTCGCCGATGACCGCCGGGTCTGACGGCGTCGTCTCCTGCGCCTTCGCCATTCTGTCTGCCTCGATACACAAGTTGAATACTGGTTCAGGTTTCAGTATAGACTGGAACCAAGGCGCACAACCCGGATCATACCGGGCGCATCAAGCGGGCGCCGCAGGAGGGGATGACACCGTGGCACAGCCGAAATCCGTCATGATCTTGTTGAACGCCGGTGTTGCACTCGGCGCGCTGCTGGCGGGATCCGCGTCCGCGCAGACGCAACCCGTCGCGCCGGCAGCAGACGCGGCTCAGGCCGGGCCCGTCATCGAGGAGGCCGGGATCGATGGCGATATCGTCGTCACCGCACGCCGCCGCGAGGAACGGCTGCTTGACGTGCCGATCGCGATCACCGCGTTCACCGGCGCGCAGCTCGAGGCGTCGGGGGCGCTCGACGTCACCGATCTCGCCGCTGTCACGCCGAACGTTACGCTGGAAACGTCGCGCGGCACCAATTCGACGCTGACCGCCTTCATCCGCGGCGTCGGCCAGCAGGACCCCGTCGCCGGGTTCGAGGCGGGCGTCGGCATCTATCTCGACGACGTCTACCTCAACCGCCCGCAGGCCGCGGTGCTCGACATTTACGACGTCGAGCGGATCGAGGTGCTGCGCGGTCCGCAGGGCACGCTCTATGGCCGCAACACGATCGGCGGCGCGGTGAAATATGTCACCCGCCGGATCGGCCCCGACCCGACGCTGAGCATTCGCGCAACCTATGGCAGCTATGACCAGGCTGACGGTGTCATCAGCGCGAGCACGCCGATCGGCGATACGGGGTTCAGGATCGGCGGTGCGGTTGCGCGACTGAGCCGCGGCGGGTTCGGCACCAACCTCACCACGGGGCAGGACAATTACAACAAGGATTTCTGGGGTGCGCGCGGCACGCTGCAATATGAGGCGGGCGACAGCGCGTTCTTCCGGCTGTCGGGGGACTATACGAAGGACGACAGCAACCCGCGCGGCGGGCACCGGCTGATCCCGGGGCTGGTTTCCAGGACGCCGGTGCTGTCCGACGTGTTCGACAGCCGCGGCGGGCTGGTCGCACCGAAACAGTCGGTCGAGGCCTATGGCGGGTCGCTCTTCGCTGAACTCAAGCCCGCCGCATATCTGACGCTGCGCAGCATCACCGGCTATCGCAAGGACGACAGCGCGACGCCGATCGATTTCGACGCGCTGCCCGCCGTCGATGTCGACGTCCCCGCCTTCTACAATAACGAGCAGTTCAGCCAGGAGGTGCAGCTGCTGGTCGATGCCGGGCCGTTCAACATGCTGGCGGGGCTCTATTATCTCGATGCCAAGGCGCGCACCGTGTTCGACGTACGGTTGCCGGGGACAGTCACTGCGCTGACCTTCGGGAATGTGCGGACCAATACGGTGGCGGTCTTCGGTGATGCCACGCTCGACGTGACGCCGATGCTCAGCCTTTCGGTCGGCGGACGCTATACCTGGGACGATCGCATGTCGCAGATCCAGCGCAACGTATATCTGGGCGCTTCCCCCTTCTTCGGCGGCACAAGCGCGCCGATCGCGCGACAAACCGACTTCCGCGGGACCGCAAGTTTTGCCAAGTTCACGCCGCGCGCGTCCGTCAGCTTCAAGCCCGATGCGAACAACACGCTCTATGCGAGCTGGTCGAAGGGGTTCAAGGGCGGCGGGTTCGACCCGCGCGGCGTTGGCACCGCGGCGCCCGACCTCAACGGCAACGGCATCACCGGCGCTGGTGGCGACCGGCAGGATATCTACAACTTCCTGTCGTTCGGGCCCGAGAGCGTCGAAAGCTATGAGGCGGGATACAAGGCGTCGCTGTTCGACCGCCGGCTGACGCTCGCGGTGGCGGGGTTCCATTCGAAATATACCGATGTCCAGGTGCCCGGATCGGTCGGTGCCACCGTCGGCGGCATCCAGACCTTTATCGGCATCACGACCAATGCGGGCCGCGCGCGGATCAACGGTGTCGAAGGCGAGGCCAATCTGACGGTCGCGGAGGGCATTGCGGGCGCCGGCGACCGCGTCAATTTGTCGGGGACGATCGGCTATCTCGATGCCAAATATACGCGCTTCATCGATTCCCGCGGGATCAATGTCGCCGCCAATCGCAGGTTCCAGAACACGCCCGACCTGACCGCGAGCGGGACGCTCGCCTATCATGTCCCGGTCGGTGCGGCGGGTGCGATCGATGCGAGCACGACCTTGTCCTACCGCAGCGATTCGCAGCAGTTCGAACTGCGCACCCCGCTGCTCGACCAGCCGGCCTATGCGCTGCTCGACGCGAACCTCGTCTATACGATCGACGCGCGCTTCTCGATCGGGGTGCACGGCAAGAACCTGACGAACAAGCGCTATGTCGTGTCGGGCTACAACTTCCTGCTGCAGAACCCCGATACCGGCGACTATCTGCGGACGGCGGCGGGCGCGTTGCGGCCATCGCTCGGCAGCGACGGCGTGCTGACGGCCTATTACGGCAACCCGCGTCAGGTCTTTGCGACCCTCACCGCGAAATTCTGATGGAGCGCAACCGGGGGGCGGGTGATAGCCCCCCGGTTACTGGAGCAATATATGGCGAGTGATATCCCGGCGACCCCGCGCGAGGGCCGCCGCTACCGCGTGACTGCGCTCGTCATGCTGTTGTTGGTCTACACATTCAACTTCGTCGATCGGCAGATCCTTGGCATCATCGCGCCGACGATCAAGGCGGACCTAGCATTGACCGACACGCAATTGGGCCTGCTTGGCGGGCTGGCGTTTGCGTTGCTCTATTCGACGCTTGCGATCCCGCTGGCGTGGCTGGCCGATAGAACGAGCCGCACCTGGGTTATCACGCTATCGCTCGCTGTGTGGAGCGCGTTCACTGCCCTGTGCGGTGTGGCCAGCAATTTTGCGCAGCTCTTCGCGTTCCGGATCGGCGTGGGGGTTGGCGAGGCGGGGGGCGTCGCGCCGTCCTATGCCGTGATCGCGGACACGTTCGCGCCCGACCGCCGTGCGCGCGCGCTGGCGGTCTATTCGCTCGGCATACCGCTAGGGTCGGCAGCCGGCGTGATGCTCGGCGGCTATATCGCGACGTCGATCGACTGGCGGACCGCGTTCATCGTGGTCGGTGTCGCGGGGCTGGTGCTCGCACCGGTGTTTCGGCTGTGCGTGCGCGAGCCGGTTCGTGGGTCCGATGCGTGCGACCGCGAACCTGTCCGCCGCGTGTTCGGCATTCTCGTGCGCAAGCCGAGCTTCTGGCTGCTCGCGTTCGGCGCCTCGGCGAGTTCGATGCTGGGCTATGGCCTGGCCTTCTGGCTGCCGTCGCTGATGCAGCGGAGCTTCGGGCTCGACCTCATCGAGACCGCAAAATTCTACGGCGGCGTGCTGTTGCTGGGGGGCGTTGCCGGCGTTCTGCTCGGCGGCGTGCTCGGCGACCGGCTGGGGGCACGCGATCGGCGGATGTACGCGCGCGTCCCAGCGATCGCGTTCATCATCGCGGTGCCCCTGTTTGCCGCAGGAATCCTGTCGTCCTCGGTGACGGCGGCGTTCGTCTTCTTCCTCGTGCCCCAGGCGCTCGCCTATGTCTGGCTCGCGCCCGTCATCACGGCGATCCAGCATCTGGTACCTGGGCATATGCGCGCCACCGCATCGGCGACGTTCCTGCTGATCAACAACCTCATCGGTCTTGGCGGCGGCAGTTTTGCGCTTGGCGCACTGTCGGACGGTCTCGCCGCGCATTATGGCGACGAAGCGTTGCGCTATGCCATGCTTATGGGGCTCGTCCTGTATCTGGTGGCCGCGTTGCTGATGTGGCTGGCATCGACACCGCTCCGTCAGGACTGGGTCGATCAATCGACTTAAGACGCCAACACCGACAGCCGGATGGCGCCAGCCGGGACTGTTTGGGCGTGTGCTCGCGGAATGCGGATAGCGGATTGTGAAGCTTTGATAGCGTCCAACGCGACCCGTCGCTTGGAACAGGCACGAAAACGGCGGTAGAGCTCGACGCCTGCCACGAGCTCCGCCGTTTTCATGTCAGATTTATGCGCACGCGGCGCCCCGATGATGTGATCTTCGGTGAATCGGCCTTGCCGCATCGCTCCGCTCCGTCCGACGAGCTGATGTACCAATGCCGTGGCGTCCGGGGATCAGGTCTGACGCACAGGCGGGGCTATATTAACACATCCGTATGATAATGGCCGCTTTTCAGGTCGTTATGGGGTTTTCAACGGCGATTCCGCCTGCGCAGCGTTGGTGCATCGGGCTACTACCAATAGCGGCGGCTATCGTCACGTGGCAGCTCGTCGACCGCAGTGCCGCCGCCATAGCGTCCGTTGCAGTCTGTCTCGTTTTCGCAGCAATGGCGTATTCGATTGCCCAGCATTGCCGGGTATCGCGATTGATCCGGCATTTGCAAATTCTCGCCGGGACGTCTCCGACGGTCTCGCGTGGTGAAAGGCTGGCACAGAGCGTAGCGACCATCGCGGATCGACTGCAGGCTGTCGAGCATCGCACCAGTCATCGCCACGCGATTACCGGCTTGCCGACCCGCGAGCCGTTGATCGAGCGAGTGATGGCGGACGGGCGCGGCGTACTCGGTGTCATCGGATTCATGGACTTCGATCGGCTGTGCGCGTTTGACCCGGCGCTGGGCGAACGCCTGCTGCTGACGATCGTCGACCGGCTGACCCGGATGTTGCCCGAAGAACGACTGATAGCGCATGTCGATCGCGCCAGCGTCGCGATCTGGTTCGGCCCGGATGTCGTCGAGGATGCTGCGCAGACCGAACTGGATGTGCTGAGATACGCGCTGGGCGACGTGGTGATCGATGGCGACCGGGAAATTCTGCCGGAAATTCGCGTGCGGCAGGCCAGGATGCCAGCCGACGGTGTGAACGCGCAGGCGATGTTGTCCCGCACGTTGGCGTCACTGACAGTACAGCCCGGTGCCGTGGTCGCGGTCGCCAGCCCTGTCCTCGATCTCGCAGCCCTGGCCAGCGAGCGGTATGCCTTGGAACAGGACCTTCGCCAGGCGATCGCGCGCGGCGAACTGGAAATGCGATACCAGCCGTTGATCGATGCCGGGGAAGGTCGGGTGTCGGGCGCGGAATCGCTGATCCGCTGGTTTCATCCCACCCTCGGGCAGGTCTCGCCGTCGCGGTTTGTGCCGGTGATGGAGGCGATGGGGCTGGCGCATGAAATCGGTATGTGGACCCTTAACGCCGCTGCGCGGGAGGCGCGGTCATGGCAGGCACAGGGCCTGGACGCCCTGCGCGTCGCGGTGAACGTGTCGGGGCATCAGCTCGACCGCGACGACATGGCGGCACTGGTCGCACGCACGCTTGCGCGGCATTCGCTGGGGGCGGCTGCGCTGGAGATCGAATTGACCGAGAGTGTCGCGATGAGCGACGGTACGCGCGCCACCCAGCTGTTCGACGTGTTGCGGGCGGCTGGCGTGCGGATCGCGATCGACGATTTCGGCACCGGCTATTCCAGCTTCAGCACGCTGCGCACGCTGGCGTTCGACAAGATCAAGATCGACCGGGAATTCGTGACGAACGTCGATACGCTGCGCGACAGCCAGGCGATCTGCCAGAGCATCGTCGCGCTGGGGCGTGGGCTCGGCATCCGCGTACTCGCCGAAGGGGTCGAGCGACGCGCAGAATATGAGTGGCTGTTGCGTCACGGCTGCACGCATTTCCAGGGCTATTATTTCTCGCCACCGCTGAAGGGCGCGGAGTTCGTCGCGTTCGCACGCGATTCCGCCGGGCTCGCGAAGTTGCTGGCCATCGACCCGTACGCGATGCGGGACCGGATCACCGAAAGGCTTACCGCATGAGTTTCTCTCCTCGACAGGTCGCGCGGACCGGCGCGCTGGCGCTCGCGCTTGCGATTACCGCCTGTTCGCATGGGCCCAAGGCGGGACCGCAACCGGCGCCTGCGCCGCAGACGACGCCGGCGAGCGAGATCGACGCAATCCTGCTATTGCTGGATCAGGGCGATAGTGGTGCAGCGAAGAAGCGCATCAACGCCGCGTTGAAGCGCGATCCGATGAATCCTTCGGTCCACGTGCTGCGCGACTCGATCGACCGCGATCCGAAGGATCTGCTGGGGCCGACGAATTTCACCTATACCGCGCGGGACGGCGACACGATGTCGGGACTGGCGCAGCGGTTCCTGGGCAATCGTCTGAAGGCGTATCAGCTCGCACGCTATAACGACATCGCCAAGCCTGCCGATCTGGCGGCTGGCCGGACGCTCCGTATTCCAGGCGAGCCCCCGCGCATCGAGGCGCCCCGGCGATCCGAGCCGCGACCCGTGCCGGCCGCTCCTACCCGCGTGAAGCCAGCCGCGCCCAGGCCGGCGCCGGTGACGAAGCCGACTGCACCCACGGCCAATCGGGTCGCCGCGCGTCAGGCGCGCGCGACGGGGCTGGCGGCGCTCAATTCGGGGAATGTCGTGCGCGCGGTCGGCCTGTTGCGCCGGGCCGCTGCCCTTGATCCCGGCAACCCGGTCATCGCGCGCGACCTGACGCGTGCCGAGCGCATTGCCGCCACCGTGAAGGCGCGCAAGTGATGACCGAGATGCTGGGACGCTACCGGATCGACGGTCGGCTGGGCGAGGGCGCGATGGCGGACGTGTTCCGCGCGTTCGATCCGGGAATTGGGCGCACCGTGGCGATCAAGGTGCTCAAACCGGAATATGGTCGCGACCCCGAACTGGGCGAGCGCTTCCTGCGCGAGGCGCGCGCCGCGGGCGCGCTGAACCATCCCAATATCGCCACCGTCTACGATGTGGGCGAGGCGGACGGTGTCGCCTATATCGCGATGGAGCTGATCGAGGGGCAGCCGCTCGACACGCTGCTGCTGGCGCAAGGCCGGCTGCCGTATGAACGCGTCCTGGCGTTGGGTCAGCAACTCGCCTCGGCGCTCGACTATGCACACAGGGCGGGCGTCGTGCACCGCGATGTGAAGCCATCGAACATCCTGCTGTCGGCGGACGGCCGCACCGCCAAGCTGCTCGATTTCGGCGTCGCGCGGATCGGCGATATCGACGTGTCCGGCACCGAAGGACGCCTTGCGCGCACGCAGGTCGGCCAGATGATCGGGACGCCGCGCTATATGAGCCCGGAACAGGCGCTCGGCATCCCCGTCGACCAGCGGTCGGACCTCTTCTCGCTGGGCGTGGTGCTGTACGAGATGGTGACCGGCAAGGTCGCATTTCCCGGCATGGGGCTGGCGACGCTGGCCATCCAGATCGCGCAGGAGCGTGTCGAGCCGATCACGCGCTCCGCCGCGGACTGCCCGCCGGGCCTGCGTTTTGTGATCGACAAGCTGCTGGCGAAGAAGCCCGAGCAGCGGTTCGCCGACGGGCATGCGGTGTACGAGGCGCTGACCCGCGAGATCGCGGCGACCGCCGAGGCAGCACCTGGCCGCCGTGGCCTGCCGCTGAAGATCAAGCTCCCGCTGGCGCTCGTCACAGTAACCGCGATCGCGCTGGTCGCGAGTGTGTCGTCGATCCTGGAGCGGCAGCAACGCACGCTTGAGCATATGGCGATCGTGTCGGGTCGCTCGATCGCGGCGTTCGTCACCGGCAACACCGCGGTGCTCGCTGCCGACAATGCGGGGCTCGCGCCCGAGCAGCAGGACTGGACCGCGTTGCAGGCCTTCGTCGCCTCGGCCTCGCGCGATCAGGAGATTCGCGACATGGTGGTCGCCGATACCGGCGGGATCGTCCGCGCGGCAGAGGACGCGAAGCTGCTCGGCACGCGCTATCGCCGCACCGTTGGCGAAGCGGCGATCGGCAGCGGCGCCGGCGTGACCGCGGCACCCGACCGGGGCAAGGGCGCAGGACTGCGGTTCGTCCGGCCGATCCGCTATGCCGGGGCCGAGTTCGGCACGGTCGACCTGGTGCTGCGCCGGACCGCGCTGGACGCCGCGATCGACAATGCGCGGATGCTGCTGACGGTGCTGTCGCTGGTGATCATGGGTGTGGTGCTGGTGATCGGCTATCTGAGCGGCGCTATGGTGGCCCGGCCGCTCGCCCGACTGCGCAAGGCGCTGGACGAGGCGGCGAAGTCCGATTTCGCTCTGCGCATATCGCATCGCCGCCGCGACGAATTCGGCGCCGCGTTCGACGCGTTTAATCGCGCCGCCGCCGCAGTCGAGCCGCATCTGGCGGGGACCGGCGCGCAGGCCGACATCGCGATGCGCGCTACCCGCGTCGTGCCGTCCGCTCGTCTGGCCGCCTGAGGATCCGTTCGATGTACATGCTCCAGCTTTTCGACCGAGACGACATGGTCCAGCCGCTCGATGCGCGGCTGATCCGCGAGGGTCTGCTCCGTATCGGTCGCGATACCGAGGCGGACTGGCCGATCGCCGACCCCGATTGCGCGCTGTCGCGGGCGCATTGTGAACTGCGCGTCGACGGCGATGGGCTGACACTGCGGGCGCTCGGCGCGAATGGCGTATTCGATGCCGATACCGGGCAACGGTTTCCCGATGCGGTCGACGTGGTGCTGCCGGTGCCGAGCGCGCTGAGGCTCGGCCGGTTCAAGATGGTCGCGACGCAGGCCCCGCATGGCGACCTGGAAGTCGATGGCGCGCTGACCATGGTGCTGACACCGCCGCTGGGATCGTCGGTGGAGGTGCCGAGCGACTGGGCCGATGCCGGTGAGGCGCGACCGCTGGGCGATGGGTCGTTGCTGGAGGCATTTTGCGAGGGCGCCGGGCTGGACTGTTCGCTGCTCTCCGAAGAAGAGCCGACCGAGATCATGCGGCGGGCGGGTGCGGTGTATCGGCAGATGGTGCTGGAGATCGGCGACCTGATGGCCGAGCGCGACCATGCGCGCGGACGCTATCAATTGACGCGCACGACCATCAGCGGCGCGGACAATAATCCGTTCAAATGGGCGCCGACACAGCGGCTGGCGATCGACCTGCTGCTCGCGGGCTCGACCGGGTTCCTGTCAGGCCCGGCGGCGCTGAAGGCGTCGTTTCGCGACGTGAAGCGGCATCTGGTCGCCACGTTCGCAGGCCTGCAGGGGAGCCTGCGCGCGGCGATCGGCACGTTCGAGCCGGCATCTGTCGATGCGGCGATCGCGGACCGCGCGACGCTGCTGAAAAGTCGTGCGAGCCTGCAGATGGCAGAAGTCGCTGACCGTCATGCCGACCTGACACGGCAGATCGTGGCATCCGCACCCGGCTCGCTCGATCGCGCTTTCGCCCTCGCCTATGACGCCGCGGACTCGGCCATGGCGCGCGATCCCGCATGAAGATCGCCAGCCTGTTGCGACGCAAACCCCGAGGCGGTCCGTCGCTCGCTCGGGAAACCGTCTATGTGTCGCAAAACCGATCCCATGTCGGGCGGGTGCGCCGCGTCAACGAGGATCGTTTTCTCGATCGCGCAGACCGTGGGCTCTGGGCGGTCGTGGACGGCATGGGCGGCCATAGCGGCGGGGCCGCCGCCGCTGCGACGGTGGTCGATGTCTTGCAGGCACTGGCGGATGATCCGGCGCCGATCAACGCGGCAGCGGTGCGCGCCGCGGTGTCGCATGCCAATCGCGCGATCTACGATGTGCATGCGACCAGCGGCGCGACGATCGTGATCGCGCTGATCGAGGGCAGTGAGGCGACGATCTTCTGGGCGGGGGACAGTCGGGCCTATCTGATGCGCGGCGGCGGGGCGGAGCAGCTGACCCACGATCACAGCGTCGTGCAGGAGATGATTGACGCGGGTGTCCTGACGGAAGCCGCGGCGGACCGTCATCCGCAAGCCAATGTCGTCACGCGCGCGCTCGGCGTTGCGCCGGCCGTAGCGCTGGATAGCGTCACCACACTCGTCCAGCCGAACGATCGACTTCTGCTGTGCTCGGACGGCGTTTCACGATCGCTTGATCCGCGCGATTTCGCGACGATGCCCGCGGCGATCGGGGACATGGCGGACCGCATTCTCGAAAACGCACTGCAACGTGATGGCAGTGACAATGCAACGCTCGTCGTGATCGTAGGGCTATCGGGGTGAGACCTGTGCGTCCGCTCGTAGCGGAACGCACGACCGCTGCTCTGTTGTTATGCAGCGTCATGCAAAACCGTGTACCATCTGCTAGCCTGGTATAAGAATACTAACGTTCCATAACGCGCTGCCGTCGAACGGCCGGCACACATAGATGTCGGCCGATAACTCAAGCGCTGTCGATGATGGGAATTCAACGTGATGCAAGCCATTTGGTTTTTGCATCGGGAATGACCGGAATGGCGGTTAGCGGGGCTGGCGGCGTTCCGTGCTGGATCATAGCCAAGCGGTGGTGCCATTTAGGGGCATCACGTCCTCGCAAACGGCAGAGATGCCAAATCGCCGCCGCATTGATCCCGGCCGCTGCAAGCGCGACTCTTGGCAGGGTTAGGCCGCGTTCGTGGTCTGAAGGGCAGGCATGCCCCATCTCCGTCAAGTATTCACTTTAAGCGCGTCAGGTTTAGTCATTGCGGCAGGCAGCCAGATCACGACTGTCGGCGTAACGGCCGGTCTTGCGCAGCTTCGTATCTGTGTCATCTCGCTCCTATCGAGAATGTCCGCTTGAGGAAGGAGGCACCGGATAAGACCGCTATCGGGCGACTGTGGAAGGGCCGCATCGTGACGTCCGGTGTCAGGGGTGGTCTAACTGGCGCCGCGACCTAAAAGAGCCCGATGGCTGGCCTGTTCAATCGTCTCTTACCGTCCAAACGCTGGACGCCGTCGCGGTATCGGGCGTTGCTGCGCGCGCGCGGGCCGCGATCGACACAGTTCCGGACGCGGGGTGCGATCCTTGCGGGGGCGATCCTGATCGGGATCGTCGCGACGCTGTTTGCCGAGGCGGCCGATTGGGCGGGCGAGGTTTTCAGCAACTTTGCAAAGACATGGCATTGGTTGCCGCTGGTCACGACGCCGCTGACGTTCATGGGGCTGGTCTGGCTGACCCGTCGCTATGCGCCGTTCGCGCGGGGCTCCGGGATTCCCCAAGTCATCGCGGCGCAGGCCAATCCGAATGATGCGACCGGCACGTTGATCTCGATCCGGACGGTGGCAGCCAAGGCGGTGCTGACGATCGGCGCGGTACTGGGTGGCGCATCGGTCGGCCGCGAAGGCCCGACCGTCCAGCTGGCGGCAGCCGTCATGGGATTTACGCATCGTCTCGTCCGCGTGCCGTTGCGGGGCGGAGTCCTCATCGCCGGTGGTGCCGCAGGCGTTGCGGCGGCGTTCAACACGCCGCTCGCCGGGCTGCTGTTCGCGATCGAGGAACTCGCGTCCGCCTATGAGCAGAGGGTGACGCTGCTCGTCCTTGCCGCGATCGTGATCGCCGGGATGGTCGCGCAGTCGGTGCAGGGCGACTATATCTATTTCGGCGCGATCGGTGCGCATATGCCGCTGCTGTCCGCGCTGATCGTCGCGCCGGTCGCAGGGATCGCGGGTGGCATGACCGGCGGGCTGTTCTCGCGGATTCTCCTGGCGATGGCGGTCAGCCGCAACCGCGTGACGGGATGGACGCGCGCGCATCCCGTCGCGTTCGCCGGTGTCTGCGGGGGCGTCGTTGCGGTACTCGGCGTCGTGACCGGGCTGACATGGGGAACCGGCTATGCCCCGGCGCGCGCGATGATCGTCGGCGTGGATGCGCCGCTCTGGTTCGGGCCGGCCAAGCTGGTCGCCACCGCCGCGACGGCGATCGCGGGCCTGCCGGGTGGGATCTTCGCGCCGTCGCTCGCCGTCGGCGCTGGCGTCGGCAATCTGCTGCGCGAGATCTTCCCCGGCGAGCCCGCCAGCGCGATCGTGATCCTCGGCATGGTCGCCTATTTCGCGGGCGTCGTCCGCGCGCCGCTCACCGCGGTCATCATCCTGTCGGAGACGACCGCGAGCCGCGGCCTGATGCTGCCGATGTTCGCGACCGCGTTCATCGCCGATGCGGCCAGCCAGTGGGTATGCCGCGAGAAGCTGTACCATGGTCTATCGAAGACCTTCGCCATGACGGAGACGACCCGATCCACCTGAACCCTGCAAAATTCGCAACGCTCCCCCGGGCGTGGATGGCCAAGGCCACCGAAAGCGTCGACCATGACGGCATCCTGCGACAGATTGCCGAGGAAGCGGGGTGGTCGGGACGCTACGCCTTCCTGATCGTCATTTCGGCCGCGATCTCGTTGCTCGGGCTGCTGATGCCCTCGGTCGCGGTGCTGATCGGCGCCATGCTGCTGTCGCCGCTGATGATGCCGATCATCGGGCTGGGCTTCGGCATCGCGACGCTCGACTTCCACGAGATACGCCGCGCGGCGACCGCGTTGATGCTGGGGGCGGCCATCGCGGTGGCGCTGTCGGTCGTGCTGATCCTGCTCTCCCCCGTCCAGACGATCACGAGCGAGATCGCCGGGCGGACGCAGCCGACGCTGTTCGACCTGCTCGTCGCCCTGCTGTCGGCCATCGCAGGCGGCTATGCGCTGATCCGGGGGCGCGGGGGTACGGTCGTCGGCGTGGCGATCGCCATCGCCCTGATGCCGCCGCTGGTGGTGGTCGGGTTCGGCATCGCGACGTGGAACTGGGTGGTCTTTTCTGGCGCGCTGTTGTTGTTCCTCACCAATGCCATCACCATCGCGCTGACCGCCGCACTCGTCGCGCGCTGTTACGGGTTCGGCAGCCACCTGTCGCCGCACCACACCGGGTGGCAGCTCGTGCTGTTCGCGGTCGCCATCGGAGTCCTGTCCATTCCCCTTGGTGCCGGTCTGCGTCGCATTGCGTTCGAGGCGGTCGCCCAGCGGCAGGTACGCGATGCGCTGGGCGAGGATTTTCCCCCGGGCGCGCGGCTGAGCCAGGTCGAGATCGACCATGGCGCGAACCCGGTCCGCGTTCGCGCGGTCATGCTGACGCCGCGGATCGAACCGGGGGCGGATCGCAAGCTCGCGGCGGACCTTCGCCAACGATTGTCGCGGCCGGTCGATGTCCATGTCGACCAGGTCCGCATCTCGCCCGAGACAGGCGCGGTCGAGGCGGCGCAGATCGCGCGGGCGGGCAACGGCGATGCGCTGCGCGTCGCACGCGAGCGCGATCGGGCGATCGCGGACGTTGCGCTGATCGCGGGCATTCCCGTTTCATCGGTGCAGCTGGATTCGACGGAGCGAACGATCCGCGCGACGGCGGCGCCCCTGACGGGGCTTGGCATCGCGGGCTATCGTGATCTGGAACGTCGTGCGGACGCGGTGGTCGCCGATTGGCATGTCAGTCTCAATCCCCCGAACGACGTGGCCTTGCCGGACGTCGGTATCAAATCCGGCGTCATCGACGATCAGACGCTCGGCGACGCAGCCTGGGTATCCGCCCGTTTCGCGCGGGCGGTCGACGTGCTGGGCGGGACCCTGCGTCAGCGCACAGCGATAGCACAGGGTATCGTCGCGCGAGGGGGCAGGGCAGCCCCCGGGCGTGCGGGCGGTCGCCTGCGCCTGATATGGTCGGTCGACACGAACTCATCTCCGGCGGAAACAGGCGAGCACGGCGCATAGCCGCTGCGGCTGCCATATCGCGCGTGACATCCTGACAAGATTGCACGGATGTAATGTTCGAAACAGGCTGCGCCCATCATCCGGGGCCAGAAAGGAGCATCTGCTTCTAACTGAACAAGGACATGGATCGTGGTATTCAAGCGTCGCCTGACTGTACGTCCAATGATCGCTGCCGTCGCGCTTGGCACAACCGCACTCGTCGGCGTTGCGGGCGGGGCGATCGCTGCGGACGACGGTCGCGTGAATATCGCCGACCGGTTCATTGCATCCGGCCCTGCCGCCGTCGCGTCGACCGGTGTGCACGCCTCTTTGTCGGATATGGTCGAGGCCGTGGGACCGAGCGTCGTTCAGATCCAGGTCAAGCCCGCGGCTTTTCACAAGTTGCAATTCGAACCGACACAGTTCGGCTCAGATGATAGCGAACTGGCCGATCGTCTGGGGCAGCTGTTCGGCTTTGGCATGCAGGATCGTCACGGGCAATTCGAAGCGCCGCAGCAGCGGCAAGGCCCGCAGCACGGATCGCTCGGCTCGGGGTTCATCGTCGATGCCTCCGGGATCGTCATCACGAACAACCATGTCGTCAACGGCGCCGACCGCGTCACCGTCCAGATGTCGGACGGACGGGAGTTTTCCGGTCGCGTCCTGGGCCGCGATCCCAAGATCGATGTCGCCGTGGTGAAGATCGACGGGAAGGGCAGGTTCACCCCGATCAAATGGGGTGACAGCGATCATATCCGGGTAGGCGATAGCGTGTTTGCGGTCGGCAGCCCGTTCGGCCTCGGCAATACCGTGACGTCCGGCATCGTGTCTGCCCGCGGCCGTGAGATCGGGGCCGGGCCGTATGACGATTTCCTCCAGGTCGACGCTGCGATCAACAGCGGCAACTCGGGCGGGCCCTTGTTCGATGGGGCAGGCCGGGTCGTCGGCGTGAACACCGCCATGTTCTCGCCGACGGGCGGTAACGTGGGCATCGGCTTTGCGATACCCGCCGCAATGGCGCGCAAGGTCGCGCTTCAGATTGCGCAAAACGGCCACGTGTCGCGGGGGCGGATCGGCGTTTCCTTGCAGGACATGTCACCGGACATCGCGCGTGCGATGGGCTCGGACGTCACCAAGGGCGCGCTTATCGCCGAAGTCGAAGATGGCGGGGCCGCTGCCCGATCCGGCCTGCAGCGCGGCGACGTCGTTCGACGCTTCGGATCCACGCCGGTAGATAACGGGCGCGACCTTGCCCGGGCCGTAGCAGAGGCTCGGATCGGTTCGATCGTCCCGACGCAGGTGGTGCGTGACGGCCGTCAGGTCTCCCTGAACCTGCGCATCGCCAGCGAAACGTCGGGCCAGTCCTGAGCGTGTGGAACCGGGGGGCGGTACACGCGTCCGCTCCCTGAACACCTGAAAAGGATTATCGCGCGCTTGAAGCTGCTCCTGATCGAAGACGATGCACAAACCGCTGAGTATGTCCGCCGCGGGCTGGTCGAACTCGGACACGCGTCGGATCATGCCGCCACCGGCATCGACGGTCTCACGGCCGCTATCGTCGGCAAATACGATGCGATCATTCTGGACCGGAACCTGCCCGGGCTCGACGGACTTTCGGTGCTGAAGTCGCTGCGCGCAAAGGGTGACCAGACGCCGGTGCTGCTTCTGTCCGCGCTGGGGCAGGTGGACGACAGGATCGCAGGGCTTCAGGCCGGCAGCGACGATTACCTCGCCAAGCCTTTTTCGTTCGGCGAACTCGTTGCCCGTCTGGAGGCGATCGTGCGGCGGCGCAGCGATACGCACGCCACGCAAGGTACCCGGCAGACGGGCTCGTTGACGCTCGACCTGCTCGGCCGCACGGCCATGCGCAACGGCAGACGTATCGAACTGCTCAACAAGGAGTATCAGCTGCTCGACTATCTGACCCGCCATGCCGGGCAGGTGGTGACGCGTACGATGCTGATCGAGGCGATCTGGGATTATAACTTCGATCCGGGGACGAATGTCGTCGATGTCCATGTCAGTCGTCTGCGTGCCAAGATCGACGGTCCGGAGGATGTCCCGATGATCAGAACGGTGCGCGGCTCCGGCTATCGACTGGATGCTGTCTGACGATGCGCTTGCCCTCAACGGCCGCCCTGCGCGGCGCGCTCTGGATCACGCTGATCGCACTCATCGCAACGGGGATCGCCCTGAGCGTTCAATATGTCCAGACGATACGCCTGCTCGACGCGCGTGCCCAGGCGGCAGTCGACGACGAGACGGCAGGCCTTATCGAGCGCTATCAGAGTGAGGGGCCATTTGCCGTCGCGCAGTCGGTGTCGCGTGCGGTCGGGCGCCCGCGCGTCACCGACTTCATCTATCTGATGACGGACGCTTCGGGACAGCCGGTTGCGGGCAATCTCGCCAAATGGCCTGACGAGATCGACCGCACCGGGTATCGTACCTTCGAGACCCAGGTCGCGACGACACGCAGCAGGGTGTTCGAACGACAGGTCGCCGCGCGCACGGTGCTTCTCGGCAACGACTATCGACTACTGGTCGGCAGCCTCTCGGACGATCGCCGCCTGCTGCACGACCGCTATGTGTCGGCACTGGCCTGGTCACTGACCGCCACCGGAGTGATCGGCCTGCTTTTCGGCTTCTGGTACAGCCGGCGCGGGCTTGCCTTTCTCGATGCCGCCAGCACTGCCGGCGATCGTTTCCGGGCGGGACATCTTGACGAGCGCTTGCCCGTGACGGGGCGCGGCGACGAATATGACCGGCTTGCAGCGACGCTGAACCATGGCTTCGCGGAGATCGAACGCCTGGTGGATTCGCTACGAACCGCGACGGATGCGCTTGCTCATGACCTGAAGACGCCGCTGACGCGGATCCGGTCTCGGCTCGAGCTTGCGGCTTTGGGCGGGGGTCATAGTGACGCGACATCGGATATGCGCAGCGATCTCGACGCCCTGCTTCGCACGATCGACGATACGCTAAGACTGGCCCGTGCGGAGACGACGATGGCCAGCGAGTTCGGTCCTGTCGATCTGGCCGCAATCGTCATCGAGGCCGTGGAGCTTTTCGAGCCCGTGGCAGATGATCGCGGACTGGATCTGACAATCGAAACGACGCCGGTGACCATAAGGGGCGTTCGTTCGCTGTTGGGGCAGATCGTCGCCAATCTGCTCGACAATGCGATCAAATATACGCCGCCCGGCGGGTCGATCCGCGTGACTCTTGGGCATGAGATCAATGGGTTCACGCTCGTCGTGGCAGATACGGGACCGGGTATACCGGCTGACCAGCGCGAGCATGTCGTGACGCGCTTCGTTCGGCTCGACACGAGCCGGCATTCCGAAGGTTCTGGCCTTGGTCTCAGCATCGCACAGGTCGCGGCCCGCGTTCATGGCGCATCGCTGACATTAACCGACAACGCGCCGGGTCTTCGTGCGGCGGTACACTTCCCGAGGACACAGGAAATCGTCAGTTGAGACGCCGTCAAACATGACAGCTTCATGAACTTATCGCGAGCCAGGACCCAAAACATCTGAGTGATGTTGGTGGCTCAAGGTCGGCGCCGGGTCGTCCTCATGATAGGGGGCTCCCTGGTGGATCAAACCGCTTTCCTGATCGGCTTCAGCGTGATGTCGGTCGCGTCGCTGGCCATATATGCGACAGGTAAGAAGACGCAGCCGTCGGGCCATCATACGCTCCTGCACGCCAGCGTGCCGTTCATCGCGGCGACCGCGTATCTCGCAATGGCCTTTGGCATCGGCACGCTTATCAACAGCGACGGTTCGCTGACATATCTGGCACGCTACGTGGATTGGTCCGTGACGACGCCGATCCTGTTGTCGGGTTTCGTGCTGCTGGCTTTTCACGAGCATGGAAAGACGGGTGAGGTTGGTGGGTATCTGACCTCGGTCATCGTGCTCGATGTCTTGATGATCGTCACGGGGCTGATATCGTCGCTTGCCGCACCATCGATGGCGAAATGGATCTGGTACGGATGGTCCTGCGTCGCGTTTCTGGGCGTCCTGTATCTTCTATGGGGTCCATTGCGGTCACTGGCGCTCAGCCGCGGCGCCGCCTTGGGAACGGCCTATGGCACGAATCTCACCTTCCTGACCGTCATCTGGTTCCTCTATCCGATCGTCTTCCTGATCGGACCGGAAGGTCTGAAACTGATCACCGATCCTGCATCGGTCTGGGCGTTCCTGATCATGGATGTGATCGCCAAGGTCGTCTACGCATTCTACGCGGCAGCCACCCTCGACAAGGCGTTGGCGCAGGATGACGGCGAACGCGGCCACCGGGCATGACACGGCGCGCCCCGGCCCTTGGCTGGGGCTTCCTTCTGGCGGGGGCTTTGGTCGCCTCGTTTTGCGTGCTCACCGTACAGCTCGCGTTCGCAGCCCTTGCTGTCGGGGTCGTTGGCATGGCGCACGGTGCAAGTGATCTCGCTATCGTCGAGCATCGGCGGCGCCCGGCATTCCTGATGCTGTACGTATCTGCACTGTTTGTCTGTCTTATGTGGTGGATCGTCGATCCTGCGATCGCACTCCCTGCATTCCTGCTGGCGTCGGCAGTCCATTTTGGTCTTGAGGATGCTCCCGCGAGCAGGCCGTTCGAAAGGATTGCCCGCGGCATAAGCTTGGTCGCAACGCCTGCGACGCTGCACGCGGCAAGCCTCGCCCGCATTTTAGATCTTGCCGGAGCTCGACAGTCCGGTGCGCCAGCGATTGTCAGCATTTTGGCAGTTGCGGGTGGCGCAGCAGCCGCCTGCCTGGTGATCATCGGCGCGGCGCGCCATGATCGACGTCTTCTGGTCGGAACGACCGCGCTTCTCATTCTGCCCCCGCTCGTCGGGTTCTCGGTCGGGTTTCTGGTGCTGCACGCCGTGCCGCAGACGAAAGAGCGTCGAGATCGGTTACGGTGCGTGACGACAATTGCGTATCTCCGCGCCACGGGCCCGATCCTCGTCCTGGCTGTGTTGCTGGTCGGAATCATGGGCGGAGTGCTGCTGCGGTGGGATCCCTCGGGCGTGCGGTCACTCTTTGCCGGCGTCGCGGCGCTGGCGATGCCGCATCTGCTGGTGACGCCGTATTTCGACAGGGTTGCGCGACGATCCGGGTTGATGGGGCTGCCATGTGCCCACAGGGACGTGGTGCGTGCTCATGTCCTTGAATGACGTCAGGCTGTCGGCAGAGGCCGCGATGTCGTCGAACCAGATGGCAGCATGCCGCCTGATCGTGGCTCAGGCGGGCCAGTGCCTGCGATAGGCGTCGTTGAATGCCGTCAGGTCGTCGGGATCTTCCATGGTCGTCGCTACCCGCTTGGCGTGGCGGTTGGCCCAGTGCTCGATTTCCCGACGCGCAGCCGGCAGGCTTGCGTACATCGCCGCAAGCGTAGCCGTTAGTCGCAACGACACCTCGACCTCTGCAATCCCTTCGCGCAGGATCGGGCCAAAGGCATCGCTGAGCATATCCTCCATGGTCGGCTGGCCGATGTGAACCCGTGGGGAGTCCGGCTCCTTATCGATACGCGCCGCACCGGGGCTCAGCGTCAGGAACACGCGAAGTAAGGCATTGAGAACCTCGATCCCCGTGCCTGGATCATTGGTCGCCGGTGCGAGGGCCCGGCTGGCAATTTCGGACAGCGCGATCAGCCCCAGCCGAGGATCCTGGTCGAACGAGCGATGCCGTTCGATGGTGAACGTCTTGATCAGTTCGCTCCGGATGCCATCGTCGATCTTTCCCGAGACCTGCAGAAGCGTACGAGCGGGATGCATCATCGCGCCAGGCAGGACATCGACATACACCGTCAGGTCATTGCGGTCTGCGATTGTGCCAAGTGCGGTGATGTCGATATGCGTGACATATCCGGTCTGCACCGCGGTGACTGTGACGGCGTCGGCGGGGATGGCGACAGCCGCACGGCCGCCAAGATGAGGGTGCGCAGCAAAATCCTGCATTGCCTGGGTCGCGGCCTCCTCTACGCGGTCGATCACATCGGCCATCCGTCCAAACGCCGTGATATGCCCGATCCAGCGCAGCAGCGTGCCGACCACCAGCAGGATGATCAGCACGGTCGCTGCGAACAGGATGATCCGGCCGTCATGTCCATAGGCGCTGGTGTTCAGGCCAACGATCCCGACCATCGAGAAGACGAAGGCGCCGAGGAAGGTCGACAACGCGTTCTGCGACGTCGGATCGCTGACCATCAGCTGGGTCGCACGCGGCGTCGCCAGCTGCGTTGCGGAGGAGTAGGCGCTGACCATTGCGGTCAACGAAAAGGTCGTGACCGCCAGCATGCTCGAGGCCATGATCTGAAGGATCGTGCCGACAGATTGCTGCCCGATATCGGCATCGAACGTGTACGGCAGATACGGCGTGACAAAAGCGGCGAGGATCGCCAGCGCGACGCTGAGCAGGCTGATGATCGCTGCCCGGAACCAGACCTGCCGGACGATCCGGCTCAAAATCCATGTCCATTGCGTCATTTAGCGCTCCTTCAGCTGGCTGGTAGCCGAATAGCCACGACGACAACAGCGCGGTGATCCGGCGGCTCCGCTCGAACTGTCCGCAGATCATCTGTGCGAAGTAAAACAAGCCCCGCCTCGACCACATTCAGCGACTGGCGCCGGGAAGATCTTACCTCGTGACGGGGCGCCGGAGCGTGACCTCCTACTTAGCGCAGCTGTGTCGGATCGATCACGACGTGACGGATTTTGGTACGGTTATACGTGTAGGTGACGTGGACCAGCCCATCGCGCGTCTGGATTACCGCCGGATAGGCATAGCCGTCGGGTCGCGGCTTGCTCTCGAGCGTCAGAGCGTTGCGCCACCGCACGCCGTCGTCGGACAAACCGATGTTGAGCGGCCAGCGTGCGCCATCGCCCGGCCGCTCGGGTAGATGCGCGCTGTGATTGTAGACGATCAACTGCCGTCCATCGCGCAACGTCACCGCATCGGTACCCGCATTGGGATTGGGCAGGTCGATTGCCGCGATTGGCGACCAGTTGCGCCCAGCGTCGCGTGACCAGCTCATCGCAAGCGCACCCTGCCGCGTCCGCGCCACCAGCTCCAGTCGGCCGTCGCGGTGAAACAGGATGCTCGGCTGGATCGCCTCGATGTGCATCGGTGAGGCCACCGCGTCGCCGACCTGCCAGCTTCTCCCGCGATCGGTGCTCCGCTCGATCCGGATCGACCAGATATTGGCCTCTGCGCTGCCTTCCTCGCGGCTCGACGGCGACACCCAGCTGCCGTCCGGCGCAACGACGGGCTTGTTCTTGATCGGTCCCAACACGCCATCCGGCAGGCGCTGCGGCCGACTCCAATGTCGTCCGCCATCAGTCGAGCGGATGACCATGCCCCACCACGCCCGCGGATTCGGCCCGACCTTGTAGAAGAGATGCAGGGCACCGTTTGCAGGCTGAAACAGCACCGGGTTCCAGGTCGGAAATCGCTGACCGTCCGCCGACACTCCATCAGCGACTGCAACCGGGGTCTCCCAGCGCGTCGCGCCGCGTCGTGCGAACCAGATACGGACGTCAGGCTGGCTTTCGCCGGAACCGCCGAACCAGGCTGCGGCCAGCGTCCGGTCAGGCAGTTCGACGATCGTCGAGGCATGCGCCTGCGGATAGGGCGCATCCGTATATATGAATTCCGACGATATGACCGGCGACCGAAGCGGGGCCGCAGCAGCCGACGGGGTATGGCCGATCCGGGCTTGCGCCGTGGCGCTGACCGCGAGTGCGATTGCCGCGACCTTCACCATCTGCGCCAGAAATGCCCTGAATTTCATCGCTGTACCCCAACAACGTTGCGGGTACGCGTAGACCCGTATTGCGCGAGCCGGATAGCATGGGGTTTCCAACCGAGCCAATGGCGGCTGATGTGCGCGATGGTTCGTATTCGTGGTCTGCCTGACCGTTCGATTCGGGAGCGCAGCGCCCGCGGCACAGTCTAGAAGCGGCGTGGTTCGTGTCCGATCAGGTCGCACGTGCCCCGAAAGCCATAATCACTCATGCCCGTGACCGTGATGCGGCCGCTGCGCCGATCGATCACGAGCCGTGGCTTGTTCAAGCCGTTCAGGCGGTAACTCGCGCGGACCGCATCTGGGCTGACCGACACGTCGGACAAATCCCACCATCCCTGATTGCCACGGGAATTGATCGGCGGGATCAGCGACTTGGGTAGCCGGATACGTCCACCACCTGCCCAGGTCTGTACCATGAGCGAGGCATCGAAGACCTCCTTCCTGGTTTCGGTGTACGTGCCGGACTCATAGCGGTCACGATCACGGTTCCAGTTCCAGGTCGTCCCGCTCGCAAAGCCGGTTTTCGATCCGTCCCCAAAACACACGAGCCCGAGTTCCACGTTTCTGCCGTCAACAACAGGTCCTCCCGAAGGATAGCGATCCTGACCGCCGCCGGACCCAGCTGGCGAGCGTCCATAGGCCAGATCGGGGTCATAGTCGGGACGCGGTCGTGGCGCAGCCTGACCACCATAGCCGGGGTCGGGGCGGAGGTTCGCGGGCTTCCTGCAATCGGGGGAGGTGGTCGGCTGGATGGAATTGTAGCGGCCTTCCATCGTCGCAATGCTCACGCACTGGCGACGATCGGCGTTCCACCAATAGGTATAGACGCGATCGTCGCCTTGCTCGCCCCGGATGTTGACGTAGCCGCGTCGTTGCAATTCCATCTCGGCCTGACCTGCACGGGCGCCTACCATGTCCTCGAGACCCGTGGATTGCGCGTGGGCAATCGTGGGAAATGCCAAGCCCATGACAAGGGCGGTCATAGTCGTGGACAGGCCAGACGGACAACGCATCGCGATTCTCCCGCTCGTTCGAAATCACCTCATCATCAGTTGAACGATTGTATAAAAAGGAGGCGACGGCGTCCATCGCTGTCAACGGCGTTCGGCCCCCTACTGCCGATGCGAATTGCGGAGCGAGAATGCTCGCTTGGACCAAAGAGCCGCTTGGTCGGTGCTGGTCTTCATCACATACGGCAGGACCCGCGATAGTGCGTCTTCGGCAAGCACTAGGGGGCTGACTCTAGCACAAGGCAAGCCGTTGCGATCGACGTCCAGATCGAACATGATGAAGCATGGATTTCATGAAGTGGCTCAATTCGCTCGACGAACTTCTGTACGAAGTGATGAGCTGGGTGGTCTTCTTCCCCCTTACGCTTTGGCAGGCGCTCTTTCGACCGATCCGTACAATGGAGGAGATCGAGCGCGAAGCCGCGCTGCCCGACGATGAACGCTACGCGTCGATACTCAGTCCGCCCCTGTTTCTGGCTCTCACGCTGTTGCTGGGGCACAGTGTCGCTACGGCGTTGGGCCAGACCGACGAAATCATCGCCAATCATCATGGTCTGGCCGACCTGGTCAACGACAATGCCAGCGCCCTGGTCCTCCGCGTCGTCGTTTTCGCGGGTTTCCCACTCTTCCTGGCAGCCCGCATGGTGCGCCAACGCAGGATCAAGCTCGATCGCAATTCCCTGCAGCAGCCATTTTACGCGCAATGTTATCCGGCGGCCGTCTTTGCGCTGGGTCTGAGCGTCGGCAGCAGTTTCGGGATGGACCACCATCAAGCGACGCGCATGGTTGGACATTGGCTCGTCGGATCGAGCATCGTGAACTTCTGGATCGTCGAAACGCGGTGGTTCGCGCAGGTGTTGGGGATCAGCCTGGTGCGCGCGACCTGGAACGTCCTTGTCGGGCTGCTGGAAGGCGCGACATTTCTCATCGCGGTGGGCTTTTTGTTCACCCGCTAGCGCAGACTTAGCAATCAAGGGAGAACCGCCCGCCCCACGCTTGCCAGGCGGTCCTCTAAGACCTGCGAAAGCATGATCACAGAAATGGCGGTTACAGCGCACCTCCCTCGGCCAGCGTCTGGAGCTGATCGGCCATCGCGCCCCAGCCGGCTTCGAAGCCCATCGACCGGTGGCGCTCCCACGCTTCATCGGTCCAATGGCGTGCCGCGGCGGTAAAACGCGTGCCGTCCCCGTCTTGCGCGATCTCGAACAGGCCGACCATGAACGGCCCACTGGGCTGCCAACCCGCTGTAAAAGCATCGGTGAATACGAAGCGGCGATTAGGCTCATAGTCGAGGACTACGCCCTCATTAAGGATCTCCTCACCGTCGGGGCCATGCATGACGACCAGGCTACGGCCTCCGGGGCGCCATTCGATCTCGCGTGCTTCGGCGCGCCACGGTCGCGGACAGAACCACTCCTCGAAGCGGTCGACCATTGTCCGCCAGACATCCTCCACGGGGGCGGCGATGCGGCGCTCGACGCTGAGTTCACGAATATTGCTCATCGTTTCTCTCCTCGGCACAATAGGGTTACGTAGCGCTTCAGGTGCCGCACGCTCTCGCGCGCCGCTTGCGGATCGCCAGTTGCCTTGGCGACGACGAAACCGCCTTGGAGCACCACTTGAAAGTGGAGCGCGAGGCTCGCTGCATCGACGTCGGCAACGCCATGGTCAGCCAGCGCTTCGGCAACGTCGCCTTCGAGCGTGCGCGCATGGCCGACGATTGCCGCCTCAGCAGCGCGCGCAATCGCGGGGTGTGATTGATGCACCTCCTGCGCGAGCGTGCCAGCCAGACAGGTGAAGGCGTCAGTGCCACCGTCGATCAGCGCCTCGCGCAGGTCAAGATAGCCCAACACGCGCGCCAGTGCCGCGGGTGCGCGATGATAGTCCGCATCGGCGAATAGCGGCGTCGTGATTGCCAGCCAGTGGCCGGCGGCGGCCACCCCCAGCGCTTCCTTGGATACGAAATGGTGGAAGAAGGCGCCCTTGGTGACCCCGGCAGCCCCACAAAGCTGGTCGACGCTGGTGGCCGCAAAGCCGTTGCGGCGGATGAGCGTCACGGCTGCGTCCAGCAGCTTGTCGCGAGCGCTATTGGAAGATCCTCGACTCGTCATAGTGTCGGCATACCAACCGGTCGGTATGCCGACAAGGATCGTTAAGACGGTGCTCGGAAGCGATCGTCGCAAAGGTCGGGATTGAAAGTCGGTGCCCCTATCGAATGGTAGGAGCTGAGGGAGGCGAACGCGTCGCGAATGTGCGGGCCCGGGTCCATGCACCCAGCCGTCGGGACTAGTACACAGGTCGTACGATTTCGACCGGGATTGCCTCATACGCTATTCAGCGCGGGTCGCTCTGCCGTTGGGGCCTAGGGCACAAGCAGCCACCCTTATAACTGCGATAACGGCGGCTGCAGTGCGACCTGGAAGCCCATGGCTAAAGGGCACGGAATGATCAGAGTCTATATTTTATAACTCAGGCCAGTGGCGGATAAGCCGTGTACGTTCGGAAACTTCCCCCGATCGACACGGCCTATCCACCCACCGACGGAGCTTACGTCGCCTGGTTCGACGATACCGGCTTGGCGGTGACGTCGAAGCGGTCGGCGTTCATGACCTTGACCCAGGCACGGATAAAGTCGCGCACGAACTTTTCCTCGTGGCCGTTCTCGGCATAGACTTCGGCCGTCGCGCGCAACTGCGAGTTCGAGCCGAAGACCAGGTCGGTGCGGGTCGCCTGCCACTTCTTCTCACGACCACCGCGATCATAGCCGATGAACTTTTCGTCGCTCGACGTGTCGACCAGATCCCAGAACGTGTCATTGTCGAGCAGATTGACGAAGAAGTCGTTCGTCAGCTGCCCCGGACGCTTGGTCAACACGCCGTCGGGCGCATCGCCGAAGTTCGCGCCGAGCACGCGCAGGCCGCCGACCAAGACGGTCATTTCGGGCGCGGACAGACCGAGCAGCGAAGCCTTGTCGAGCAGCAGCTCCTCGGTCTTCACCGGGTGACGCGTCTTCAGGTAGTTGCGGAACCCGTCGGCCTGCGGCTCCATCCAGACGAAGCTTTCGACATCCGTCCACTCCTGCGTCGCATCGCCGCGGCCGCCAAGGAACGGTACTGCCACGTCGTGCCCGGCGTCGCGTGCCGCCTTCTCGACCGCTGCCGAGCCTGCCAGCACGATCGCGTCGGCCAACGACATGCTGCCCCGCAGGTCGTTCAGCTTTGCCAGGACCTGGCTGAGCTGCTCGGGCTCGTTGACCGGCCAGTCCTTCTGCGGCGCGAGCGCGATGCGCGCGCCGTTCGCCCCACCGCGGTGGTCCGACCGGCGATAGCTCGACGCCGATGCCCAGGCGGTCTTGACCAGCTGGCCGATCGTCAGCCCGCTCGACAGCACGGCGTCCTTGAATGCCGCGACGTCAGCGTCCGACGGTACGGTGCCTTCGGGGACCGGATCCTGCCAGATCAGCGTCTCTTCGGGAACCTCGGGCCCAAGGTACCGGACCCGTGGCCCCATGTCGCGGTGCGTCAGCTTGAACCACGCGCGTGCGAACGCGTCGTCGAGCGCCGCCTGGTCGTCCCGGAAGCGCAGCGCGATCTCGCGGAACTCGGGGTCCACCTTCAACGCCATGTCCGCGGTGGTCATCATCGTCGGCACACGCTTGTTTGGGTCGCGCGCGTCGGGGGCCATGTCCTCCGGTTCCGGGTTGACCGGCTGCCACTGCTTCGCACCGGCCGGGCTTTCGGTCAGCTCATAATCATATTTGAACAGCAGGCGGAGATAGTCGCCGGTCCACTTGGTCGGGTTGTTCGACCACGCGCCCTCGATGCCCGAGGTCGTGATATGGCCCTGGCCGATCTCCTCGCTGTCGGTCAGCCAGCCGAGGCCCTGCATGTGGACCGATTCCGAAGACGGGGCCTTGAAATGCGGTGCGGCCTTGGCGCCGTGCGCCTTGCCGAAGGCATGACCGCCGGCGGTCAGCGCCACGGTTTCCTCGGAATTCATCGCCATCCGCTGGAACGTCGCTTTCATGTCGCGTGCGGACATGAGCGCGTCGGGCTCACCGCCCGGACCCTCCGGATTGACGTAGATCAGCCCCATCTGGATCGCGGCGAGAGGCCCTTCGAGCTCGGGCATGTCCTCGCTGATACGCGTCTGCGCACCCTCGTTGACCCAGATCTCCTCGGCGCCCCAGAAGGTATCGCCCTCGGAGGCGAAGACGTCTTTACGGCCGCCGGCAAAGCCGAACACCGGTCCGCCCATGCTCTCGATCGCGACGTTGCCGGCGAGGATGAACAGGTCGGCCCAGCTGATGTTCTTGCCGTATTTCTGCTTGAGCGGCCACAACAGGCGACGGGCCTTGTCGAGGTTGCCGTTATCGGGCCACGAGTTGAGCGGCTCGAAGCGCTGCTGACCCGACGACGACCCGCCACGGCCGTCGGTCACCCGGTAGGTGCCGGCGGCATGCCATGCCATGCGGATCATGAACGGGCCATAATGACCATAGTCGGCAGGCCACCAGGCCTTGCTGTCGGTCATCAGCGCCGTCAGGTCCGCCTTGAGCGCTGCATAGTCGAGCTGCTTGAACGACGCGGCATAGTCAAACTCGTCGCCCATCGGGTCGGGAGAGACGCCGTGCTGATGCAGCATGTCGATCGGCAGCGCGTCGGGCCACCAGTCCTTGTTCGTGCGACCGAGGAGCGAGCGGGCCTTAACCTCGCCGCCACCCTGGGGGGCCATTGGGCAACCGCTTGCCTTAGGCTGTTCGTAATCGGCCATCTTGGCGTCCTCTCCTAATGAGTTTTACCATCGTGCTGGTAAAATGCCGGATCACGGGTACATTTGTCCAATCGATTATACGGACGACAGCTATCATCGCACTCGATCACAGAGGGTCGTGAGCGTGTCGTCTGACGGCGCGTACATTCGCGATGATCCGGGTCGTCATCATCGTCAGGCCGACAGACCTCGCGGCAACTGATATGATCAAGGTGTCGCCAAACTTACATTTACTGCGCTTAGAGGATGGGCGTCTTTAGTCTGGTTCAGAGTTTTTCGTCGTGACCGCGCCCCAAGTCCGCCCGATAGATCGTTGGTTCGTCGGCCTCGAAAAGCGCGGCGTGTTCGCAGACCCGACCAGCCGTGAGGGACGGAACTTCGTCTATCGCCGCAGCACGGCGGGTGCATCGCTGCAACGTGACCTGCTCGTTCCGGCGTGGATCGAGAGCGCAAGACCGGGCGCGGGCGATCCCCAACCCGCACGACCCGATCAATCCGCAATACGACCCGGCAACGCCTTCGGCACCGGCCCCGATGCAAGGACCTCTGTAATGAAAATCGCGTTCTACAATTTCCTGGGCGGCACGGCGTTTGCTGGCGCGATGCTCGCGGTCTGCAGCACGCCCGCTGCGGCGCAGGAGGCGCGCAACGTCATCCTCTTCCTCGGCGATGCGGGTGGCCTGTCGACGCTCGGCGCCGCTGGCATCCTGGCGCACGACCGGCCGCAATCGCTGTTCATCCAGTCGATGCCCAACGTCGCGCTGTCGGATACGTCCGCGCTCGATCGATGGGTGACCGATTCCGCGGCCGGGATGACCGCGATCATGACGGGGAACAAGACGAACAACGCGATGGTGTCGACGACGCCTTTCGGACCGGGCGGCCGCGCGATGCCGGTCAAGACCCTTCTCGAATATGCCGAGCAGCGCGGGCTGTCGACGGGTGTCGTCACCAACATGAACATCTGGGACGCGACCCCGGCCGCGACCTTTGCGCATGTCGCCGCGCGCGCGGACAAGGGCGAGATATTCCGCCAGATGCTCAAGCCCCGCTTCGGCGACGGCGTCGATATCCTGATCGGCAAGGGCCGTGCCGACGCCGTCGCGACATTCGCCGGCCCGGGCACGAGCGCCGAACAGGCGTTCAGGACCGCCGGCTACCGCTTCGGCGAGGATCCCGCGCTGGTCGGCCAAGCACCCCGGACCGCGGTGCTGCGCGATGCCGACTTCGCGCCGCTTCCCGCCGTGGAGGCGACCGTCGCACAGCTCGCCCGCAACCCGAAGGGCTATTTCCTAATGGTCGAATGGGACATGCACACCGACGATCCCAAGGCGGGCCTGCGGCATGTCGTCGAGATGGACGACATGATCCGCCGGATCAGCGCGGTTGCCGGCAAGGACACGCTGATCCTGTTCACCGCGGACCACAGCTTCGGCCTGCGGATGACCGGCGGCAAGCGCACGACGCCGCTCGCGACGCAATATGATCCCGATGCGAAGTCGGTGATCAGCGTCGAACCCGGCCATACCGGCGAAGAGGTCGTCGTCGCGGCGAGCGGCCCCGGTGCGGACAAGGTCCGGGGTTTCATGCCCAACACGCGGCTCTTCGACATCATGCTGTCGGCATTTGGCTGGAAGAAGGACAAATGATCAGCCCTCAACCTGCCTGACGGCCTTATTCGTTCCCGGATCGCGACGCGTATGACGAAGGACTAGAGGCCGAAAGCGGTCAGCCCAACGATGAATGAATGTACGAAGCTGGGGCGTGGGGTGAGGGCGCGCGTGATGTCCGGCAATGCGTCGTCATACCTTATCCTCACCTCTGCAGCCGGCCCGAGCTGTCCTGCAACAGCCAGAAACGGGTATATCGTTGCAGGCGCGGGAGAATGATCCACTGCAGGGTCGCGGTGAGCAGCAGGGACGAGGGCAAGAGTTGCAGCGGCAGTGGTGCGTCCTTCAACACCGTACGAACCATCATGCTGATGAGGAGGAGGACCGGGAACACCGTCAGCCATGTCGTCACGAACCGCTTCCACTTGCTGGCACTCGCATCGCTCGGCAGCTCGAAGGTGACGCCGTCGCCAGTTTCGAGCTGGCGGAGCGCCGTGGAGAAGCGGTCCGCGACAGCGACGTGCGCGCGCATCCTGGGGTCGTCATGCCATGTATCGGCTGCGGCGCGATCGTCGAAGCGAAAGAGCAGGTGCTGAAAACCGGCGGTCTGACCGAGCCGGATCGCAGCCCGATACCCCGGCGCCGCACGGGCGTGCCGGTTCAGTTCCTCCACCCAGCGTTCGAAATCCTGCTCATGGCCGGCACGAATGGCCCGGCTGGTGATGATCGTGGCGGTCTGGTCAGGATCGATTGGCATAATGGCGAGAACAGACGAGGCGGCCGGTACGTTGCGCGGCCGCTTCGTGCATTTCGCCCGTGTTGACCCGCATCAGGACAGGCCTGTCAGTTTCAGCGCCTGATAGATCGTATAGCGCGTCACCGGACCGCCACGGGCCGCCGTGAGACCAGAAGCACTGCACGCGGCGATCAGCGCGCCAATCGTCGGGCGACCGTCACGATCGCCGCCGTCGCGGCGATAGGCGGTGATCGCATCCTGGATGCACCGGATCACCGGTTCATTCCGTTCATAAGCCCGGGCGCGGCGATCGCCATGCCGGAGCGCCATATCTGCAATGCCATCCATCATCGTCGACGGTCGATAACCGATTATCGCGACGGGATCATCATCGTCCGACACAAGGCCGGGACGTGTGGCCCGTGCCATGATCAGAACGGCGTTGAAGGTTTCCGCGCGACTTTATAATGGCACCGGACCGGTTACTTCGGTCACCTCGCGCCCGGCAATTGTGCCCGGCAGCCCGCATGCAGGCAGAGCGTCAGGGTCTTACGTCACAATGAATTATCGCCATTCCTTCCATGCGGGCAACAGTGCCGATGTCGTGAAGCACAGCTTGCTGATCGCGCTCGTGCGGGCCCTGCAGCAGAAACCGGGCGCGCTGACGCTGATCGACACGCATGCCGGCTGCGGGCTGTACGACCTCGACGGCGAGGACGCGCAACGCACCGGCGAGTCCCTGCAGGGTGTGCTGCGGGCCTTTGCCGACCCGAACCCGTTGCTGGACGACTACCGCGCCGCCGTGCAGGCTGTGAATTCCGGGACCGAGCCGCAATTCTACCCCGGCTCGCCGCGGATCCTCGCGCAGCTTCTGCGCCCGCAGGATTTGCTGATCCTGAACGAGAAGCACCCCGAGGATGCCTATACCCTGCGCGGGGTGATGCGCGGCACGCCCGCTGCGGTGCACGAGCGCGACGCCTATGAGCTTTGGCTGGCGATGCTGCCGCCCCGGACCGCGCGTGGCGTGGTGGTGGTCGACCCGCCGTACGAGCAGCCCGATGACCGCGACCGTATCACCGCGACCCTCGCCGCCGCGCACCGCAAATGGGCGCATGGCGTGACGGTGATCTGGTATCCCCTGAAGGACCGCGCCACGCATACGCGGTGGACGGGGCAGTTGCGCAGGCTTGGTATCCCCAAAGTGCTGGGGGTGGAGCATTGGCTGTACGATGCCGATCAGTCTGGCATCTACAACGGCGCGGGCCTGTATATCGTCAACCCGCCCTACGCCTTCACGCAGGCGCTGTCGCCTATGCTCGAAGCGCTGCGCGCGGTGCTGGCGCCGGAGGGGCATAGCGGCGAGATCACCGCCGCGTGGTTGGGCGATTAGCGTAAACCCGCATCGCCCCGCTCTGCCCGGCTGCAAACGGCCGGGCCGCCAATCTCAAAAGACCGGACGTTCTGACAAGCAATTCGCATCGTCGAGAGCGGCCGTCCGTTCAGTACGATCATTCCCGATTCTCCAGCTCCGGTCGGCGATTTCGGGAAGATCTATTGGAACCAGTAATCCGTGCCGCCGGGGGGCGCCAATTTGCTGACGGTTCCGAAGCCGGCCTCAGGTTTGTCGTTGCCGAAGCGCGGGGGTTACGATCGTACGGCGAGATCGTTATAGGCCCGTAATGAAGATCGCTGTAATTTCGGACATTCACGGGAATGTCGCTGCCCTCGACGCAGTTCTCGGCGACATCGCCACCCGGCACGCGGATCAGATCGTGAACCTCGGGGACATCTGCTCAGGGGGCCTGTTCCCGCGGGAAACAGCCGATCGACTGATGCCTCTGGGATTGCCGACGATACGCGGCAATCACGAACGTCAGATCTCGGAGCAGCCTCGCGAGCGCATGGGACTGTCCGATCGCCACGCCTTCGACCAGCTGAGCGCTGAACAGCGTGCGTGGCTGACAGCATTGCCCACGACCATGCGCCTGTCCAAAGATGTGCTGCTTGTTCATGGCACGCCGGACAGCGACCTGAGGTATTTTCTAGAGACGGTGACGGAGGCGGGGCTTCGTCAGGCCACTCGCGAGGAAGTTCGACACCGTGCGGGAACTGTCGATGCGGCCGTGATCCTCTGCGGCCATACGCATCTCCAGCGGGTGATGACACTCGACGACGGGCGCATCGTCATAAATCCGGGAAGCGTCGGCCTTCCGGCATATGACGATGACCGACCCCACGCTCACCTAGTCGAAAGCGGATCGCCGCATGCGCGCTATGCCGTCTTGTCGAACGAAGGTGATGGCTGGGTAGTAGAGTTTCTGTCCGTCGATTATGATTGGGAACAAGCGGCCCGTGATGCCGAGGCGAATGCCCGTACCGACTGGTCCAGACCTTTGCGAACCGGTCGGGTCTAGCACGAGGGTATCGTATTTCTCGATGCGAAGTGCGTTTCGGGAAACCGTGTCGCTTCTCGAAATCCGGTCCTTTAGGGAACGGCATCAGCGCCGAGCCTCCCGAAAGCCAATTTTTCTTAGTCGCCGACCAAGCGTCACGTGTGAGCTCGACGCCATCAACGTTACCGGCATCATCGTCAGGCAGCGTATGCGCCGCCGGGTTATTGGTCGCGTCTTGAAGCCTGGCACCGAAGACATATTGCAGGGTCGGGTCCGTTGCCGGGGATGCGTGTTGGGTCCATAGTTTTATCCCTTGCTGCCTTGTGGGAACTTACTAGCATTCATTTGCGGCATCGACGTATCTGGCCGTCAATGCTTTGAATTGGCTGAGAACTTTGTACGTAAACACGTCAAAAATCATGACATATGCGTTCGACGGCATGAGCACGGCGCTACGGGAATAATTGCGATGATGGTTGCGGCGGCAAACCGATAAGCAACATTCGCTAGGCAAGATTTCGAAAATATGGTGTGGATACGGCGACGTCGAGGAATGCCACGGCAATCATCGACCGTACGTCTTGATCGAGGAATCCAATGCGCGCGTCAGTGTTACAGGCGTCCGCTGCGGTCGGAACCGCCCTGCGCGGCAAGCATCCGAGCGCCCCGATGCCTGCTCGCCAAAGCAGCGCGCCGACACCGAGGGGCCGCTCCGCGTTGCGAACCGCCACGTGCGACATTCACGAACGCCGGCATCCTCATCCCGCGCTTTCGCGTCGGGCGGCAAGCACGACCGACCGGGACGAATATCGTCAGATTCTCGGCCACACATACGGTTTTCATTCCGTCGACGAACCTATGCCCAGTGTTGGCGGTGGACTGACCGGCTGCCTTGTCAGGAACCTGCCCGAACCAGGACTGAGTGCCGGTGAATGGAGCGGTTGTGTCGTCGGGCCGGACACCAACCTACCCGACGCTGCCGTGCAGGACCGCCTTGCTGCAGCGGCGGTCTCGATGTTTGCGGCGTATGAGAAATGGATGTCGGCATGACGAAGCAGTTGGACGGTGCCGTCGATCTGACCAACTGCGATCGCGAGCCGATCCATATTCCCGGCTCGATCCTCCCCCATGGTGCGATGCTCGTGGTCGATCCTGCAACGATGCTGGTTGAGCAGGTCGCAGGCGACACCCTCGGCCTGTTCGGCAGGGATGCGGCGTCGCTGACCGGGCAGGGCCTGGCGGACTTGTTGAATGCCGAGCAGCTTCAGCGGCTTCGCGAGCTGCTGCAAAGCTCCAGCCTCGCGCGCCCGCGTCACCTGCTGGATCCGTTGCTGCGGGTCGTCCCCGACCGCGCGATCGATGCCAGCGTCCATCTGAGCGATGGCGCGCTGGTGATCGAGGTCGAGGATGCCGACCTGAGCGACCGTCATGCCGTCGATCCGCTCGCCTGTGTCCAGGAAATGTTCGACGGACTTGGCGACGCTCCCGATCTCCAGGCCTATTGCCAACTGGCTGCCGAGCGGGTGCGGGCGGTCGCGGGCTACGACCGGGTGATGGTCTATCGCTTCATGCCCGACGATTCAGGCTGGGTGTTCGCCGAAGCCCGGCACGACGACATCACGCCATTCCTCGATCTGCACTACCCCGCGTCGGATATCCCGAAACAGGCCCGCACGCTGTACTTGACCAGCTGGCTGCGTCTGATCACCGAAGTCGATTACACGCCCGCGCCGCTGCTGCCGTCGATCAATCCGCGCAGCGGCCTGCCGCTCGACATGAGCCACGCGACCCTGCGTGACGTTTCGCCGATCCACCGGGAATATCTGCGCAACATGGGCGTCGACGCCTCGATGTCGATCTCGATCATCTTCGAAGGCAGGCTTTGGGGGCTGATCGCCTGTCACCATCATACGCCGCGCCGCCTGCCGCGTCATCTCCGCGGCGTCTGCGAACTGTTCGGATCGATGTTCTCGCTGCAACTCGAAGTGCGGCTGCGCGCCGAGCAGCTCGAGGCCCGGTTGCTGTCCCGCAAGGCGCTGTCCGGCATCATGCACGCGCTGGCGAGCGAGGACGATTACGGTGCCGGGCTGGTCGCGCAGCAGCAGCAGCTGCTCGACTACATAGAAGCGGGTGGTCTTGCGCTGCGGGTGGGGCAGACCCGTGGCGGTGTCGCCATCCGGGTCAACAGCGGCATTACCGCGTTGGGCAATACGCCCGATGACGACCAGATTGGCGCCCTGACGGACTGGCTGACCCTGCGCATGGGCACGTTCGAAGGGGTGTATGCCACGGATCGGCTGGGCGAAGACTATCCGCCGGCCAAGGCCTATGCGGAGATCGCCTCCGGGTTGCTTGCCGTGTCCGTCTCGCGCGAACCGCGCGACTTCGTGCTGTGGTTCAGGCCCGAGGTCGTCGAGACCGTGCAATGGGGCGGCGATCCGAACAAGCCCATGGAGGTCGGTCCGAACGGCATCCGGCTGACGCCGCGGAAATCCTTCGAGGCATGGACCGAGACCGTGCGCGGCCGGTCGACCCCCTGGTCGCCGTCCGACAACGATGCCGCGTTCGACCTGCGGGTGTCGCTGCTGGAGGTCGTCCTGCGGCGGATCGATGCTGCCGCACGCGAACGGTTGCGCGCCTGGCAGCAGGAACAATTGCTGATGGCCGAACTCGACCACCGGGTGAAGAACACCTTGGCCAGCATTCAGGCGATGGTGGCGCAGACGAGCCGGAGTGCGTCCTCGCTTGCTGCTTTCACGCACGGGCTCGACCGGCGGATCCGGTCGATGTCGCGCGCGCACAGTCTGCTGACGCAAAGCCGGTGGGAAGGCGTGTCGCTCGACGTGCTGATCCAGCAAGAATTGGACGCGTATCGGGCGGAGCATGCGAACGTCACGATCAGCGGTCCAGATGTGATGCTTCTCCCCAAAGCAGCACTGGCACTGTCGTTGGCGATCCATGAGCTTGCCACCAACGCCGGCAAATACGGGGCCTTGTCGGCCGCCGGCGGTCATGTCGACATTCGCTGGCAGTTTGACCCGCACGCTGGACTGGAGCTGCGATGGCAGGAAAGCGGCGGTCCTCCGGTCAGCAAGCCCACACGGCGCGGTTTCGGATCGATCCTGATCGAGCGGGCCTTGTCGCTCGAAACTGGCGGATCTTCGACCCTGACGTTCGACCCGGGCGGGGTGGCGTGCGCGATCGTCATGCCCGCGTCGGTGGCGCAGTCTGGCGGCACCGCCTCCCACGCCTCTATCGCCCATGATGCTCCTGCGAAAGTCACCGACATTCCTACCGACAACCCGCCGCGCATCCTGATCGTTGAAGATTCAGCCATGGTGCTGATGCTCATCGAGGATGTGGTCATCGATCTGGGCTGGGACATCGTCGGTCCCGCGATGCGGCTTCCGGAAGCTTTGAAGCTTTCGCGCGAGGCGGCGATCGATGCCGCTCTGATCGACGTCAATCTCGATGGTGAAATGTCGTGGGATGCTGCTGCCATCCTGCAAGATCGCAAGATCCCGTTCGTCTTCACCACCGGCTACGACAGCGCCACCGTCCTGCCGGAGCGGTTCGCCGGCCATCCCGTCCTCAACAAGCCGTTCTCGGCCGAAGACGTTGGACGCACGTTGCAAACCTTGTTGAGCCGGCACTGAGCGTGCCGCGGGTGAATGCCGGGCAGCGTAGACTGATCGACCATGCCTGGCCGCGACCGGTTGCGGACGTTCGTTCATGCTTGGCGACACCGTTGAAAAATGGCTGGCATCCAACGATGATCAACTGCGGTTCCTGCGATTGCTCTCTTTGCAGCAAGCGCAATGTCACAACCGTCCGGTTGCGCGACCGCTTACGCTTCATCGACGGCGTGACACCTTTTTGAGGGCTCGCGACAATGTGTCGATCGAATAGGGCTTATGCACCAGTTCGAACCCGTGCGTACCGCTCTGCGCCAGAACCTCGCTGTACCCGCTGGTCAACACGACCGGAAGCTTAGGATACAGCCGGCCGATCTCCTGACCCAGCTCGATACCGGACATGCCCGGCATCATCACGTCGGAGAAGACGATGTCGAACCTGCCTGCATCTGTCGCCAGTTCGGCGAGTGCCTTGGAGGCGTCCATCGCCAAGACCGTATGATAGCCCAGCTCTCCCAACGCCTCGGTCGCGAACATGCCAACCTCGGCATTGTCCTCGACGACCAGCACACAGGCGCCTTCGCCGAGCGGCAGGGAGTTGTCGCCTTCTTCGGCCGCTCCGCCGTCCAGCCCGTCGACCCGGGGCAGGAACATGGTGAATGTTGCGCCTTCGCCTTCCTCGCTTGTGACGACGACGCCCCCGCCGGACTGCTTCGTGAAACCGAAGACCTGGCTGAGGCCAAGGCCGGTACCTTCGCCTACCCCCTTGGTGGTGAAGAACGGTTCGAAGATCCGTTCAATGTTGTCGGTTGGAATACCGGGACCGCTGTCGGTCAAGGAGACCGTCACGAACTCGCCCGGCGTGGCCGGATGGGACCGTATGGCGGGCATGCCGGAGGCTGCTGCCACCACGATGGACAGCTCGCCCGCGCCGTTCATGGCATCGCGCGCATTGACCGCCATGTTGACGATCGCGGTATCGAACTGGCTGCGGTCCGCGTCGATGTAGCAAGGCTCCGTCGGCAGCCGATGCGATACCTTGATGCGTGCGCCCGTCAGCGTCCGCACCATGTCGCTGACCGTCCGCACGCTTTCCGAGACATCGAAGACTTCGGGCTTGAGCGACTGGCGGCGCGCGAATGCGAGCAGCTGGTTGGTCAGTTTGGTCGCGCGTTCGGCGGTGTCGGAGATCGCGTCGATATAGCGCTGCCGGCGTTCGTCGGAGAGACCGGGCCGGCGCAATAGGTCGATAGAACCCCGGATGACCGTCAGCAGATTGTTGAAGTCGTGCGCCACCCCACCGGTGAGTTGCCCGATCGCCTCCACCTTCTGCGATTGGCGCAACGCATCCTCGGCCTGGCCGAGGTCGGCGGTTCGCTCGGCGACGCGCTGCTCCAGCGTTTCGGCGAGCGCGCGCAGATCGGCGACAGCACGGTCGCGCTCCGCTGCGATGCTCCGCCGTTCCTCGACGTCGATCAGGACCCCGGGAAAGCTCAGCGGCGTTCCGTCGGGTGCATGGTCAACCCGACCGTTCGCCTCGATCCAATAATATCGACCGTCAGCCCGGCGGACCCGGTATTGATGCGCATAGGACCCACTGCGGGCGATTACCGTGTTGATCGCCTCCGTCAGCCCTGCCTGATCGTCGGGATGTACCGTTGCTGTAATCTGCGCGAGCGGGATGCCGGATCGGCCGAGCGCCGGATCAAGGCCGAAGGCACGCGCGAATGCCTCGTCTACGGTGAACTGATCGCTCGGCAGGTCCCAGTGCCAGGTGCCGATGATGGCGCCGGCTTCCAGCGCGAGTTTCACCCGCTCGACGTTCTGACGCGCGACGGCTTCACTGACACGCAGGCGTTCCTCCGCTTCTCGGCGGGCGGTCACGTCGTTGAAAATAATTGCGATCTGTCGATCTGCGGGATCGCCAACCCGTACTGCGCGTACGTCGAACCAGCGCTGGAATGCCTCGGCATAATTCTCGAAATTGGTCGCTTCACCGGTCTTGGCAACATGCCCGTAGGTCTCGAACCAGAACTGCTCCAGGTCAGGTGCGAATTCCGTGACCCACTTGCCGCGCAAGTTGACGCCGGACTGGCGTTCAAAGGCGGGGTTGGCTTCGACAAACCGGTAATCGACGGCTTTGTCATCCTCGTCGAACTTGACCTCGACGATGGCGAAAGCCGCATCGACCGTGTCGAAGATTGTCTGGAAGCGCTGCTGCGCTTTCCGGAGCGCTTCGCCGGCAAGATGCTCTTCGGTACGATCACGCAGAACCTTGACGTAACCGGTATGGCGGCCGGCCGAATCCCGGAGCAGGGATAACTCACCGCTGGCCCAAAAAGGCTTGTCCCCCTTGCGCACGTGCCAACGCTCATCAGTGGCCCGCCCCGTCTCACGGGCGCAGGCCATCTCCTGCACCGGAACCCCGGCCGCGCGGTCTTCATCCGTGAAGAACAGGAAGACGCTTTGACCGATCACCTCGTCTTCCGACCAGCCCAGCACCCGTTCCGCGCCATAGCTCCACTCGATGATACGGCCTTCGAGATCGCAGGCTACGATGGCGAAGTCCTGTGCGCTATCAACGATCGCCCGCTGGCGCGCTTCGGCTGCAATCAGCCGTCCCGTTGCAACACGCTGCTCGAACTGCACCATGACCTGTCGCGCCATGACGCGGATCGTCTGCTTCTGAACCTCGGTCAGGTCGCGGGGGCGATAGTCCAGAACGCAGAGCGTGCCGATCGGAAAGCCATCAGACGACTTCAACAGGGCGCCAGCATAGAAGCGCAGGTGCGGCTCACCCGTGACCAGGGGATTGCAGTCGAACCGTGGGTCGTCTGTCGCATCGGGGACGAGCAGGAATTCATCCTCGAGGATCGCACGCCCGCAGAAAGACGTCTCCAACGGCGTCTCACGAACGCCAAGCCCGACTTCCGCCTTGAAGAACTGGCGGCCGTCCCCGATCAGATTCACGATCGCGATTGGCGCGTCGCAGATCGCCGCCACCAGTTCGGCGATCTCGTCGAACGCCGCCTCGCGCGGAGTGTCCAGCAGGTCATATTCTGCGAGGGCAGCCAGTCTCTGCTTCTCGTGCGCGGGCAGCTCGGTCATCGGACTCCAAAGGTTTAGCGGATCACTGTGCTGTAGCATCGTCACCGCCAAGCTCAACGTTGGTCGTTCTTAAACTGTCGAAACCGACCGGTTGTGGCACCCGCAGCGACTTATGCTCTTTCCCGTTCCTCGACGATGGCTCCATGATTTGAAAATCCTGCATCGCGACCGCTGTGATCACGGAAAGATCCGATGACAGGGAACCTCGGCATGCCTCTCACGTATGTTGGTTAACGAATATATTGTGGGATTGGGACGAGGGGTCGATGACTGAGACTGGAAGAGTTGCCTATCATCGCGACCGGGCTGAGCAAGAACGAAGGCGCGCGAGCGAAGCAATCGATGACCGCAGCAAGAATGTTCATATCGAACTGGCCCTGGCCCATGGAAAAGCGGTCGTTCTTGGCGGGCATCGTCTTCGCGCAGCACATGATCGGTGATGCGGGCCGAAGCGGTTTGACGGTATTCCCTCTCGGACGCTAGCGCAAAGAGCGCTGATCATGCGGCGACTGAAAGCCCGCCCGAACGGGATGCCGGTGCCTGCCCAGGTTCCCCCTTCCGAGGACACGCGATCGTAACACGAGATCAGGCAGCGAATGCTGTCCAGCCCATCGCATCGGAATAGGTGTGGATCCGACGCGGCATGAACGATCGGCGACGCTGCAGCCGCAACAATGGATTCGATGCTGGACAAGCCTGCGCTCGCGACGCTGACATCGGGTGTCCTGGCGAACATGCTCGTCTGTCTGGCCGTGTGGATGGCGATGTTCGCTAGAACGCTGACGGGCAAGGTCGCCGTGATGATCGGCCCGGTCGCCATCTTCGTCGCCGCGGGCTTCGAGCATTCCATCGCCAACATGTCCCTGCTGCCAATCGGCTGATCAGGCGAGCGTCTGATCGCCTCCCGCGGTGAGGTGAGCCCAAGGGAGGGCAGGACCGACGGGCACGATTCCGCAGGGGTTGAGGTCGCGGTGGCTTGCGTAATAATGCGTCTTGATGTGATCGAGATGCACCGTCGCGGCGATGCGCGGATCTGCCAGCATCCGCGCGACGTAAGCATCCAACGCCGGATAGTCAGAAATGCGGCGCACGTTGCACTTGAAATGGAAGTGATAGACCGCATCGAAGCGGACCAGCGTGGTGAAGAGGCGGATATCGGCCTCCGTCATCGCCTCACCTACCAGCCAGTCGCTGGCTGACAGCCTTTCCTCCAGCCAGTCGAGCGATTCGAACAGCGGGCGCACCGCCGCCTCGTACGCGTCCTGCGTCGTGGCGAAGCCGGCCTTGTACACGCCGTTGTTCACCGTGTCGTAGACACGGTCGTTGACCTTATCGATCTGCTGGCGCTGGGCTTGAGGATAGAGGTCCGGTCCGGGTCCGCCGAACGCGGCGAGCATCCGGATGATGTCCGCCGATTCGTTCGACACGATCGTGTCGGTCTCGCGATCCCACAGGACGGGTACGGTGACCTTGCCGGAATAGTCCGGCCTGGCGCGGGCGTACAACTGCCACAGGAACTCGGCGTCGTGCAGCGGATCGCCACTGCCGCCGCGGCTCGTGCCGAAGGTCCAGCCATTGTCCAGCATGACAGGGTCGACCACCGAGACACCGATCGCGTCGTCCAGCCCGTACAGCGCGCGTACGATCAGCGTCCGGTGCGCCCAGGGGCAGGCATAACTGACATAGAGGTGATAGCGACCGGGCGTCGCCGGATGGCCGGGCTGTCCATCCTGGCCGGGGCTCCCCACCGGGGTCAGCCAGTCGCGAAAGCCCGCATCCTGCCGTTCGAACGCGCCGCCCTTGCTGTCTTCCGTCACCTTGCCCGCGTGCCACGCACCGTCGATCATTCTACCCATGTCAACACTCCGTCGAAATCGGACCTCAACCAAGATCCGCCACAGTCCCCCTCACGAACGACCAAAGGCTCTTTTTGTCCCATGCGATGCCTCTGGCGGCGGGTTCGGGACTGGTCGCCCCGGCTCAGGCAAACAGCGGCCGCAGGTCGACGGTCGCGTCCACCACGCCGGTCGCCGGGTCGTCGCGAAAGGGATAGGAGGTGCAGGAGCGGTAGGAGGTTCTTGAATGGCGAAGCATGGTCGGATGGCAGGGATGGCGGCTGGGTTGATGATCCTCGCGGCGACGGTCGAGGCTGCCGCACAGCCTCGCGTCGAGCGAATGACACAGAGGCCTGTCGCGCTGACGCTGTTGCCGGCCACAATGCACGGCCGTTTCGAGCGGAAAGGCGCCGGCTTTGTTCGCCAATGGCCGGGCAGTTATGCCGAGACGGCGTTTCGGGGCTCGGCGGTATCGTTCGACGTGGGGCCGGGCGAAGTGGCACTCCACGTGCTCGTCGATGGACGCAAGATCACGACGCTCGTCAAGCCCGTCCCCGGCCTGTACCGCGTCGCCGGGATGCCCGCCGGCCGCCACGTGTTACGCATCGAGGTCGCTTCGGAAAGCCAGTCAGGTCCGACCGGCTTCGGGCCGTTCTTCGCCGAGCGGGGGACGGTCGGAGCGAGGTTGAAGCAGCGCACGCGGCAGATCGAATTCGTCGGCGATTCGCACACCGTCGGCTATGGTGTGACGTCGTCCAAACGCGAATGTACCCAGGACGAGGTCTGGGCGACGACGGATACGTCGCGCGGCTTTGGCGCGCTGCTCGCACGCCGCTACGGCGCGGATTACCAAGTCAATGCGATCTCCGGGCGCGGGGTTGTGCGCAACTATGGCGGGTTCGCGGCAGACACGCTGCCCGAAGCCTATCCCTTCTCCCTGTTCGATCATCGATCCCGTGCCAACGCGCCCGGCTGGCATCCGCAGGTGATTATCGTCTCGCTCGGCACCAACGATTTCACCACACCGCTTCACGCCGGCGAGACATGGGCGAACCGCGATGCGCTCCACGACGATTACGAACGACGCTATGTGCGCTTCGTGCAGGCGCTCCACGCGCGCGATCCACGCGCACAGATCGTGCTGTGGGCCACGGACATGGCCAATGGCGAGATCCAGGCGGAGGTGGCCAAGGTTGCCGCGACCTTGCGCAGATCCGGCGCGCCGTGGCTCACCTATGTCCCGGTCAACGGCCTTTCCTTCACCGGGTGCCACTCGCACCCCTCGCTCGCGGATCAAACCGTGATTGCCGACCGAATCGCGGCGGTGATCGACGCGCGCGTCGCAGGATGGGCGCGGCGATCCTGATCGACGGACGGCCGGTTCGTCGGGCCAGCGAACGCAATAGGGCGCGGCGCATTATCCTGCTATCGCAGCGGGATGACGATATCGCATCCTGCCCCCACCGATGCCCGTGTCGAGGAACGTGCCGCAGTCGACGCCGCCACCTTTGCCGCCGAGATCGCCCTGCGCGACGCGCCGATCGTGTTGCGCGGCCAGGTCGCGCACTGGGCCAGCGTCCGGGCTGCGGCGGGTGGCGATCGCGCGACGGCGGCGTATCTGACCGGGCTGGGCGATGGCGGCAAGCCGATGGAGGTGCTGATCGGCGGCCCGGCGTTCGGCGGCAAATTCTTCTATCGCGGCGATAATCTGGAAGGGTTCAATTTCCACCGCGAGAAGGCGCCGCTCGGCGTGTTGCTGAGCGAATTGCTGCGCCTGTCGGACGTCCCCGAAGCCGAGCGGCATATCCTTTATGCGAACGCGGCGACCGCGCCCGAGCATCTGCCGGGATGGGCGGCGGCGAACCCGCTCGACCTGCCAATGGGCGGGGCGACGCCGCGGCTGTGGATCGGCAACGGATCGCAGACCGCGACGCATTATGACGGGTCGACCAATCTCGCCTGCGTGGTCGCGGGCGAGCGGCGGTTCACGCTGTTTCCCCCCGATCAGGTCGGCAATCTCTATCTGGGGCCGCTCGACCGGACGCTGGCGGGGCCGCCTTCGAGCATGGTCGATCCGCTCGCGCCCGATCTGGAGCGGTATCCGCGCTATGCCGAGGCGCTCGGTCACGCGGTGGTGGCCGATCTGGGGCCGGGCGATGCGATCTTCATCCCGGCGATCTGGTGGCATCACGTCCAGGCGTTCGGGACGCTCAACGTGCTGTGCAACTATTGGCGCGCCTATGATTCGAGCGTGTCCCCGTTCCATGCGGTGGTGCACGCGATGATGGCGGTGCGCGACCTGCCCGCGGCGGAGAAGGCGGGCTGGCGCGCGTGGTTCGAGCATTATGTCTTCGCCGACGAGGCGGCGGCGGCGGGCGATCATCTGCCCGCGCCCGCGCGCGGCGTGCTCGGGCCGGCCAGCCAGGACCGGACCGAGCGGATCCGCGGCTATCTGCTGAAATCGCTCCAGCGCCGCTGAGCGTCAGTCGCTGTCGAGATAGGCGGCGACCCAGACGAGCGGCGCGTTCCAGTTGATCGCCACCTCGTTCAGCGCATAGGCGTTGATGTCGTCCGCCCAGCAGCGTTGCGGCGCGCACCGGCCCTTCAGTTTCACGGCGACCGGATCGACCATCGCGCTGTTATTGGGGCCGCCCGACACCACCCCCGGCGGCGGCGGTGGCGAAGATGCCGACAGCTGATGCGCCCAGAACCGGTGATGCGGGTTGGTCAGCGGCTTCCAGCCGGTCCCCGAGACATAGGATTGGCCCAGCGGATTGCGGCCGAGGATATAATCGGCCGCATCGACGACGCCGGCGCGGTAGCGGGCATCGCCGGTGAAACGCTGTGCGAGGCCAAGCAGCATCGCGCGGTTGAGAATGCTGGAATTCGACCCCCAGCTATAGGTCTGCGACGCGTAGGGGATGCGGTAGCCGGCGCGCGCGGTTTCGGCGAGGAAGCCGTCGGCGGTCGCGACGATCGCCGCACGTGCGCCATCGCGGATCATCGCGGGAACGCCGCTTGCGGTCGCGAGCGTGATCATGCCGAGTGGTGCGACGCTGGCCCAGCCGGGTTCGCCGGTCGCGCCGGTCGGCAGCGCTGCGCGGTAGGCGGTATCGCCGGTCGTCGCGAACAGCTCGGCTGCAGCCCAGGCGCGTTCGTCGTCGAGCGTCTCGTCGCCATAGCCGCCGCTGCCGGTGAAGCCCTGCGCCGCGAAGATCGTGGGGTTGCGCTGCGCGGCGGTCCAGGCGGCGCGCGCGGCGGCAAGGCACCGCGCGGCAAAGGCGGGATCGATCGGCTGCCACAGCCGCGCGGCCTGCGCTGCAACCGCGGCAAGATTCAGCGTTGCCGCGGTCGAGGGCGGGTAGAGGAGCCGCGGTTCTTTGTCGTCGGCGGGCGCGGTCGGCAATGTCGTCCAGCGCGCGTCGGCAACCTTGTGATGCGCCATGCCGCCCGCGTCGACCGGCGTAAGTGCAAGCCGGCCCGAGCGATCATGCGGCCCGACGGGGAGTGCGACGCGGGTGCCTGTGGGGACCTGCATCCGCAGCATCCACTCGACCTCCCACCGCGCTTCGTCGAGCAGGTCGTCGCGGCGGTTGCCGGCTTCCGGCAGTCGCGCCTGACCATCGGCGAACACACGACGCGCAAGCCCGGTCTCGTAGAGATTCTGCAGCGTCCATACCGCGATGCCGCCGTTGACGACATATTTGCCGTGGTCGCCCGCGTCGTACCAGCCGCCGGTGACGTCGAGTGTATAGGGACAGCCGGACCAGACATTGCCCTTCTCGTCCGCGCCCGAAAAACAGGCGGCGACCTCGCGCGGGTGTCCGGCCGCGCGCGCCCAGCGCTTGCCTGCCCAGCGCGCCTCGATCGGCGTGCCGGCGCGCTGCTGGTAGAAGAAGTTGAGCGCGTTCAGCGCGAGCGGGGCGTAGACGTCGCGGCCGACGCGGAAGCGGCCGCTTTCGGTCCCGTCGACGCGCAGCCGGTAGTTGCCCGGGCGGGTGAGCGCGGTGAAGCGCGCGACATGGACATCATCGCCCGACGCCGCGTCGTCACCGCCGACGCTGGTGCGTCCCGTCAGCACGGTCTTGCCGGCGTCGTCGACCACGACCCAGTCGAGCGGCCGAGTCGCGTGATCGGCGACGATCGCAAGCTTGGGGTCTTCGGGACGGAAGCCGAGCTGGTTGAGGTTGATGACGGCCGCGGCAAGGAAGAGGGCGATGGGCATCAGATTGTCCTGTCCTGGCCCAACCGTGCCAGCGCGTCGGCATGGGGGGGCATGTGCGTCAGCGAGGTGGCGACGACGCGTTCTATCTGAGCGAGCCGCTTTGCCGCGATGGCGATCGGCAGCGCGTCGCAGATTGGGTCATGGCCGGTCACGGGTGCGTCCTGTCCGGTCAGCAGAGCAAGCCAGCTGACCTCGTTGAACAGCTCGTCCGTTTCGCGGAAGATGCGTCCGCCGGCGCGGAACAGCGCGAGCTTTTCGGCGAGGCCATCCGGGATCGGCGCCGCCGCGCGCTCGCGCCAGAAGGGTTCGGTACGGGCATTGAGGTGGTAATGCGCGACGAGGAAATCGCGGATCCGGACGAACTCGCCGGTCATCGTGCGATTATATCGGTCGACGATCGCCGGGGCAGGGGGACCGCCCGCCGGAAGCATTCGCAACAGATGCTGAAGCCCGCTCTGCACCAGATGAATGCTGGTTGATTCCAGTGGCTCCATGAACCCCGCCGCGAGGCCGAGCGCGATGCAGTTGCCGCTCCAGAACCGGGTGCGGTGCCCGGTGGCGAAGCGGATCACGCGCGGGTCGGCCAGTGTCTCACCCTCCAGCCCTGCGAGCAGCGTCGCGGTCGCTTCGTCCTCGCTGCAGTGGCGGCTGGAAAAGACATGCCCGTTGCCGGTGCGATGCTGCAGCGGGATACGCCAGCGCCAGCCGGCGGGTTCCGCGATCGCCCGCGTGAGCGCGAGCGGCGCGGCGTCGGCGGCCGACGGGACCGCAACCGCACGATCGCACGGCAGCCATTGTGACCAGTCGGTCCAGCCCGCCTGCAGCGCGCCTTCTATCAGCAGCGCGCGAAACCCCGTGCAGTCGAGGAACAGGTCGCCCTCGACACGGCTGCCATCGGCGAGATGGACCGCGGCAATTCCGGCGGAGCCACGCTCGACCCGGTCGACCCGACCCTCGCGGCGGATGACGCCGTGCGCTTCGGCCTGCGCGCGCAGGAACACGGCGTAGCGGCCTGCGTCGAAATGATAGGCATAGCCGATCCGCGACAGCGGTGAATCACCGTTCGCGATCGGGCGCGAGAAGCGGCCGGCTTCGGCGGCGCGGGCTTCGAGCGAATAGGCGCCGAGCGCGTCGGCGGCCCCCGCCTGGCGGGCGCGCAGCCACTGCGCGGCGAATGGCACGCCGGCGATGTCGGTCCCGATCTGGCCGAACGGATGGACGTAGGATTCGCCCGGGCGCGTCCAGCCCTCGAAGCGGATGCCGAGCTTGTAGCTGCCGCCGGTCGCGCGGAGGAATGCGTCCTCGTCGATCCCGAGCATCGCGTGAAAGGTGCGGATCGGCGGGATCGTCGCCTCGCCGACGCCGATCGTGGCGATGTCGTCCGATTCCACGAGCGTCACGCGCGTCTTAGCCGGGCCCAGCAATCGGCCGAACGCGACCGCGGCCATCCAGCCCGCGGTACCACCGCCGACGATCACGACCGATCCGAGCGTGCCGGTCATGCGCGCACCCGCGTCGGGCAAATGCGGGCGATATACTCCTCGTGCCGGGGCATCCGCGATGCGGCATCGGCGAACATCGCGCGCAGCCGGTCGAACCGTGCATCGACCTCGCGCGCGTCGACCGCATCGGCAAGCCGGTCCCAGCCGTCGGGAACGATGCCCTGGCCCAGCAGCACCGCGACCCAGCTCGCCTCTGCGAACAGATCGTCCTCCCAGCGGAACAGCCGTCCGCGGCGACGCCACAAGGCGAGTTTCTCGCTCAGGCTGTCGGGGATCGCCCGCGCACGCGTCTCGCGCCAGAACGGCGAGTCATCGCGGCGCGTCGCATGGTAATGGAGGATGAGGAAGTCGCGGACCTGGTCGAACTGGGTCGCTGCCAGCCGATTATAGGTGTCGATCTCGACCGGCGAGAAGCCCTGGTCGGGAAACAAGGCGAGCAGCTTCGAGATGCCCGTCTGGACCATGTGGATGCTGGTCGATTCGAGCGGTTCGGTAAAACCGGAGGCAAGGCCCAACGCGACGACGTTGCCAATCCACTGCTTCCGCCGCCGTCCCGCGGTGAACCGCAGCAGGCGTGGTTCGGCGAGCGGGGTGCCGTCGACCCCGGCGTGCAGCGTCGCCGCGGCCTTGTCGTCCGAACAATGCGCGCTGCTGTAGACATAGCCGTTGCCGGTGTGGTGCTGCAGCGGGATGCGCCATTGCCAGCCGGCCGCGCGCGCGGTCGAGCGGGTATAGGGGGTGATCGCCGGGCCGGCGTTCGCGGTCGGCATCGCGACGGCCCGATCGCAGGGAAGCCAGTGCGTCCAGTCCTCATAGCCCGCGCCCAGCGTCTGCTCGATCAGCAGGCCGCGGAACCCCGAACAGTCGAGGAACAGGTCGCCTTCGATGACGCGGTCGCCGGCCAGCGTGACGTGGCGGACATGGCCAGTCTCGCCGTCGAGCGCCACATCGACGACATCGCCTTCGACGCGCACGACACCGTCGCGCTCGGCGCGGCGGCGCAAGAAGCGTGCATAAAGCCCCGCATCGAAATGATAGGCGTGCGCCATCTGCGACAGGACCGACGCCGGGTCGGGCGAGGGGGGCATGAACCGTCCCGTGCGCGCGGCGACCGCGCACAGCGAATAGGCCTCGATATTCTCGACGATCCCGGCGGCGCGACGGCGACGCCAATATTGGTGGAAGCGCACACCCTCGATATCGAAACCGAAGCCGCCAAAGGGATGCAGATAGCGCTCGCCAGGCGCACCCCAGTCGACGAACTCGATCCCGAGCTTGAAGCTCCCCGCGGTCGCGGCGAGGAATTCGGCTTCGTCGATTCCCAGCATCGCGTTGAAGCCGCGGATCGGCGGGATCGTCGCTTCGCCGACGCCGACCGTGCCGATCGCGTCGGACTCGATTAGGGTGATGCTCGCCCCGGTCGGGATCAGCCGGGCAAGCGCGGCCGCCGCCATCCAGCCGGCCGTGCCGCCGCCGACGATGACGATGCGGCGGACGGGCGCGCCGATCGTCATGCGCGCGTCCGCAACGCGGCCATCGCCTGCGCATAAGGGGGAAGCGCGCGGACCTGCGCGATGACCCGCGCACGCTGCTCGGCCAGATGCCGCTCGATCGTCGCCAGCGACACTATATCCGCACGCGCATCATAGCAGCGTGGCATGAGGCCCATCGCGTCGAACATTATTGCCCAATCCTCGTCCTCGAACGGTTCGTCGTCATACATCGGCAACCGCCCGCGCGCCGCGAACAGATCGTATTTGGCGGCCAGTGGTCCGGGTAGCGATGCTGCGCGGCGGTCGTCCCACAGCGCGCCGGCGCGACCGGCCACGGCATAATGCGCCATCAGGAAGTCGCGCGCGCCCTGTAACGCCCCGGCCGCAGTGCGGTTGAAGGCGGTGGCTTCGACGGGTGCCTGCGGTCCGGCGGGCCAGAGCTGGATCAACTGCGCGAGCGAGCGCAGCAACAGCGTCAGTGTGGTCGGGTGCAGTGGTTCGAGCAGGCCCGCCGCGGCGCCCAGCGCGACGCAATTGCCGCGCCATGCCTCGACCCGCCGCGCCGCGTGGAACGGCTTGCCGGTGCCCCCGATGCTGCACGTCAGTCGGACATCGGCGCCGTCGAGCGGCCAGGTTGCCGTCCAGCCCGTGTCCTGCGCATCGACCTGCGTATAGGGCGGGGGCGCGCCCTGCGCGGGCACCGTCTCGGCATGCGTCCGGTCGCACGGCAACCAGCCGGACCAGTCCTCGGACGCGGGGCTGGTACGGCTGGCGATGCGCGCGTCGGTTCCCGAACAGTCGAGGACGAGCCAGGGTTGGACTGCGGTACCGTCCGCGAGTGTCAGCCTCTCGACAATGCCGTTCGCTGCGATCTCGGCATCGACGAAGTCCGCGGAGGCGCGTTCGGCCCCCGCTCGCAGCGCCGCCGCGCGCAGCAACGCTTCATAGGGCGCGACGGGCAGATGCAGCGCATGCGCGATCGGCGCCCCGGGCGCGAACCGGCCCGCCTGCGCGGCGACCGCGGACAGCGCATGATCGGCCAGCCGGACCGGGTGCCCCGCCGCGCGCAGCCGTCCGGCGAGCTGGTGGAACGCGATGCCCTCGAGCGGCGCACCGGTCTCGCCATAAGACAGGAACGTCGCCGCGCCGTCGGCCCGCCAGCCGCCGAACGCGACGCCCAGCGCATGGCCGCCGCCCGTCATCCGAACGAGTGTCGCCGCATCGAGACCGAGATCGGCATGGAAGCCCGCGAGCGCTGGCGGCACCGCGATCACCGGTGCGAAATCGCCCAGGCCATCGCCGCCGGTGCCGTCGTCGATCACCACCACGCGGTAGGATTCGCGTGGCAAGCGCCGCGCCAGCGCCGCCGCGGCGATCCAGCCACACAGGTTCGCGCCCAGCACAGCGACCGTGGCTGTCACGCGGCAGCTCCGATCCGTGCAAGATAGTCCGCATGCGTCGGCATCCCCTCGGCGGTGCGGCGACAGGCGTCGGCGACCGCCGCGACGCGCGCGCGAGCGTCCGCGACGGGCAGTGCGGCGACGAGGGGGTGGATGCGTTCGGGCATGATTCGCTGGCCATAATAGACCGCGAGCCAGCTCGCCGGCAGGAACATGCCCTCGCGATATTGTTCGACGATGCCGCGATCGCGAAAGGCGGCGATCTTCCCGGCCAGCGAGGGGGGCAGGTCCATCGTCCGCATGTGGCGCCAGAACGGCGTGTCGTCACGCTCGGTCGCGCAATAATGCAGAACCAGAAAGTCGCGGACGCGGTCATATTCCAGCGCCATCGCGCGGTTGAATTCCGCGGCATCCGCAGGGTCGAGCACGGCGTCGTTCGGGAACAGCTCGATCAGCTTGCCGATGGCCAGCTGGATCAGGTGGATGCTGGTCGATTCAAGCGGCTCGAGGAACCCGGCGGAAAGGCCGATCGCCACGCAATTGTCGATCCACTGGCGGTGCCGACGCCCGGTGCGGAATCGCAGCATCCGCGGCTCGGCCAGCGGCTCGCCCTCGAGATTGTCGAGCAGCACCGCGCGCGCGCGTTCCGGATCAGTGAAGCGGGTCGAGAAGACATGACCATTCCCGGTGCGATGCTGCAGCGGGATCTGCCATTGCCAGCCGGCGTCGCGCGCGGTGGCGCGGGTATAGGGGACGAGGGGGCCGGTGTTCGCCGTCGGGACCGCCCAGGCCGCGTCGCAGGGCAGCCAGTGTGCCCAATCCTCGTGTCCCGCGTTCAGGGCGCCTTCGATCAGCAAGGCGCGGAACCCCGAACAGTCGACGAACAGATCGCCTTCGATACGCTGTCCGTCCGCCAGGCGAAGCGCCGCGATACCGGCTGGGCCCCGTTCGACATCCTCGACGCGGCCTTCGATCCGCGTCACGCCGCGGGCTTCGGCATAGTCGCGCAGATAGGCGGCATAAAGCCCGGCATCGAACTGATACGCATAGGAATAGGTCGACCCGACCGATCGCGGATCGTCGAGCGGCGGCGTGAACCGCCCGGCACGCGCCGCGACGATCGGGAGCGAGCACGCGGCGAGCGCGGGCGTCTCATCCGGCCTGCCCCGGGTCGCGTGAAGCCAATGCTGATGGAACGGCAGTCCGTCGATATCATGCCCGAAATCGCCGAACGGATGGATGTAGCTGTCGCCGATCCGACCCCAATCGCAGAACTCGATGCCCAGCTTGAACGTCGCCTTGGTACGCCGGACAAAATCGGCTTCGTCGATACCCAGTCTTTGATTGAAGAAACGGATGTGCGGCACCGTGGCCTCACCGACACCGACGGTGCCGATCTCCTCGGACTCGACCAGCGTGATGTCGGCCAGCCGTGCCGCGGACGGCGTACCGGTCGTGAGGCTGAGCGTCGCCGCGGTCATCCAGCCTGCGGTACCGCCACCAACAATAACGATGCGTAGCTGAGCACGTTCGTCCAATTCCACCCCCCGGCTATGTTGCAATCATGCAACAAGCCTAGCAATTCACTAAAAAACCGTCCGATTCAGTCTAGGCCGAACTCATCCCTCTCGCTACCAAACATTGTAAGAAAAAAGCGCTTACAAATGATAGCGCTAACACAATGAGGGGATGCCGGGAGTCATGGCCAAGTTCGAGATCACACGCGCCGCACGTCGCGGGAACCTCCTCAAAGGTGGTGCCTCCCTGCTTACGCTGTGCCTGGCCGCCGCGCCAAATGGCGCTCTGGCCCAGCAAGCCGATGCCGCCGCCGGCCAGACCACGCTGACGTAGAACGCGGCAGGGCGTACCGCATCTTCTGATCGCGCTGCGGCAACCGTGGCCGGGGCGCCGCAGGCGGGTGCGGCACAGCCGTCCGCCAACGGGCAGGTGCCCTCGGGCGGTGCCGAGGTGACGCAGGCCGAGCAGTCGACCGCGACGCCGCAGGACGAAGCCGCCGATCAGGACATCGTCGTCACCGGCATCCGCCAGAGCCTGAAGAGTGCGCAGGCGATCAAGCGCAACTCCGAAGTCGTGGGCGATTCGATCTCGTCCGAAGACATCGGCGCGCTGCCCGACCGTTCGGTCACCGAAGCGCTGCAGCGCGTGCCTGGCGTGTCGATCAGCCGCTTCTCGGCCGGTGCCGATCCCGATCACTTCGCCACCGAAGGGTCGGGCGTCACCGTCCGCGGCCTCAGCTACACGCGCTCCGAGATCAACGGCCGCGATTCGTTCAGCGCGAACAACGGCCGCGGCCTGTCCTTCGCCGACGTGCCCGCCGAACTGCTCGGCGGCGTCGACGTGTTCAAGAGCCCGTCCGCCGACATGATCGAAGGCGGCATCGGCGGCTCGGTCAATCTGCGCACGCGCCTGCCGTTCGATTCCACCGGACTGGTACTGGGCGGGACGCTCGAGAACAATTACGGCGATTTCGTCAAGAAGTCGGCACCGACGGTCTCGGTGCTCGGCAGCAATCGCTGGGAAACCGGCATCGGCGACTTCGGCATCCTCGCCAGCTTCGTGCGCTCGCAGGTCCGCAGCCGCGCCGACAGCGTGCAGATCTCGAACTGGGGCGAGCGCGTGATCGGCGCCGATGGGTCGCTGTTGCAGCCGGTCGACGCGACCACCGGCGTGGTCAACACCGGCCGCACCGTCTACGTGCCCCGTGGCGCGGCGATCCGCAGCCAGGAGTTCAACCGCACGCGCTACGGCTATTCGGCCGCCGGCCAGTGGCGCAGCCCCGACAAGTCGATGACCGCGACCGCGCAGTTCCTGCGGACCGACTCGCGCGAGGCGTGGACCGAGAATTCGATCGAGGTCGCGACCGACAACGTGCTGGCCGCAGGCGACACGCAGCCCTTCCCCGGCACCAGCTTTGCCTATGACGACGATAACGTCTTCACCAGCGGGATCATCACCGGCCCGAACGGCTATCGCGCCGATCAGGATCCGGCGAACGGCGGCGATCAGCGCACGCCGAGCAACGGCCTGCAGAGCAACAACATCTCGCGCGGCAACCAGTCGCGCTTCCGCACCAACGACGCCAGCTTCAACCTGAAGTGGCAGGCGACGAACCGGCTCGGCATCAACCTCGACTACCAGCATGTCTGGTCGCAGGTGAAGGTCACCGACCTGACGGTCTGGGGCACGACCTTCCAGAATGCCGACATCCGGCTCGACGGGACCAACCCGGCCTACGTGAACTTCATCCCGGTGACGAACACGCCGAACAATTACCAGAACGCCGCGCATCCGAGCTATCTCGACGCGTATAACAACTTCTACCGCTCGGCGATGGACCATATCGAGGACAGCGAGGGCAACGAGGATGCTGCGCGCATCGACCTCGATTATTCCTTCCCGGAGGATAGCTGGCTGACCTCGGTCCGTGTCGGCTATCGCTTCGCCGATCGCCAGAATGAAGCGCGTTCGACCGGCTATAACTGGGGCGTGCTCAGCGAGATCTGGGGCGGCGGCAACAATCAGGACAATGCAGCGGCGCCGACTGGCCCGGGTGGCCCGGTCTGGTTCGATCGGCCGATCGACGGCAATCCCGTCACGCGCAACACGGGCAATCTCGGCCCGCAGCAGGCATTCCTCTACGACAACTTCTTCCGCGGCAAGGCGAACGACTCGTCGAACGGCGGGCGCGTGTTCGTGCCGGGGTCGTTCCTCCAGGATTATGGTGCGGCAACGCAGGCGATCAGCCAGATCGCGCAGGAATGGCGCAACTTCACGAGCAACCTGTCGGGTGCCAATGGCTGGGTGCCGCTGGCAAGCCGTGCCGGTGTCGTCGCCGGGACGCCGTTCCTGCCCGGTGAGATCAACCCGGTCAGCGAGCGCAACAACGCGGTCTATGCGATGGCGCGATTTGGCAACGACCTGTCGAACGGTTGGAACCTGAGCGGCAATATCGGTGTGCGGTACACGAAGACGGATCGCGTCTCGTCGGGCTTCTTCGCCTTCCCGCAACAGTCGTTCAGCTGCGTCGCGCCGACCAACGGGCAGCCGGTCTCGCGGTTCTGCGCGTTGCCGCAAGCCGTACGCGACGCCGCGGCGGCGTTCCAGAACGGCAGCACGACGCCCAACGACGCCAAGCTGAGCTACGACTATTTCCTGCCGAGCTTCAACGTGAAGCTGGCGATGGGCGGCGGTCTTCAATTCCGCGCGGCGTTCACCAAGAGCGTCGCTCCGCCGGATTTCGGGCTGACCCGGTCCTATTACAACATCAATCTGAACACGAGCGACCAGACGATCCTGTTTAATGGTGCGCCGGTCGCGACCTTCCAGGTCGGCAACCCGTTTCTGAAGCCGGTCCGTGCGGACAATTACGATGTGACCGCGGAATGGTATTTCTCGAATGTCGGCCAGCTCACGCTGTCGCTGTTCAAGAAGGACCTGTACGGCGTGCAGACCAACAGCCTGCAGCGTCAGAGCTTCACCAACAACGGCGCGACATTCGACGGGATCATCACGACCCCGCTGAACTCGACCGAGACGGGTCGCGTAAAGGGGTTCGAGGTTGGCTATCAGCAGACCTATGATTTCCTGCCGGGGTTCCTGAGCGGGTTCGGTCTCGCGGCCAACTTCACCTACGTGAAGTCGTCGGGCGTGTCGCAGCAGAATCTCGACTCCGACGATCCCAACGTCACCGCCGGGATCATCTCCAACGTCGACACCAGCGGGCTGCCTTTGCAGGGGCTGTCGAAATACCAGTTCAACTTCGCGCCCTTCTATCAGCGTAACGGGCTGGAGGTACGCGCCGCGTATAACTGGCGGTCCAAGAACCTGCTGACGATCCGCGACGTGATCGTGCCGAACTCGCCGGTCTACGCGGAGAAATACGGGCAGCTCGACGCCTCGATCTTCTACGCGGTGACGCCAGCGATCAAGATGGGGTTCCAGGGCGTCAACCTGACCAATTCGATCACGCGGACGTCATATGTCATCAACGATGATCTGCTGACGCGGCCGCGCAACTGGTTCATCGCGGATCGCCGCTTCACCTTCTCGATCCGCGCGTCGTTCAGATAAGCGCGAAAGGGTCGGCCGGTGCGGCCGACCCTTTCGATCCATTTCCCGTTCTCCCCCCTGGGCGCCGCACGACAATCGCGGCGCCCTTTTTTTGTCCGGGCGTCAGGTGCGGGGCGGGGCGGCAGCAAGCGCGGCGGCGATCGCGGTGTACATCGGTTTGGGCTTGAACGCGGCGTCATAGGGGCAGGGGCGGCGGCGGGCCTTGTCCTTGCGCGGCTCGAACCCCTCGATCCAGCTATAGCGGTCGGTCATCCCCCACAGCAGCACGTCGCGAAGCTGCGGATAGGCGAGCATCACGTCGAGATAGCCGCGCGTGAAATCGGCCACCGCCTGGTCGCGGACCGTGAAGTCGGCAGGAAGCGAATTGTCGCGGACGTCGAGCTCGGTGATCACCAGCCCGTAGCCCATCGCGGTGACCGCATCGAGGAAGCGGCGCCACTCGCCTTCCAGCCCTGCGATCGTCGCGCGCGCGTCGATCCCCTGCGTGACGAGGTGAGACTGCACCCCCAGCGCATCGACCGGCACGCCGCGCGCCTTGAACCCTTCGAGCAGCTTGAGCACGCCGGCGCGGTGCGTGGCGTTGCCGTGTTCCCAGCTCATATAGTCGTTATAGACCAGCTGCGCGTGCGGCGCGACGCGGCGCGCGGTGTGGAAGGCGAGGTCCAGCGTTGCCTCGGGGCTGCCCAGCGCGCGCGACAAAGCGGTCTGGTACAGGCTCGCATCCTTGGGATCGACCGCCTCGTTGACGACGTCATAGCTGCGGATCCGCGTGCCATAGCGGCGGCATACCGTGGTGATATGATCGACCAGCAGATGTTCGGCGGCGCGCGCGGGGGTCGCGCCGAAATCATGCGTTTCTTCCCAGCGCGGCATCCATTTGGGCTGATGCCACAGCAGATTATGCCCGCGCACCGGCAGCGCGTTCGCGTCCGCCCATGCCATCATCGCATCGAAGCGGGTGAAGTCGAAGGCGGTCGCGCTCGGTCGCAACGCCTGCCACTTCATCTCGTTTTCGGCCACGAGCAGGCCGCAGTCGCGTTTGAGCAGGTCAGCATAGGCTGGGTTCGCGAACGAGCCGCGATTGGCACCCGGGGCACCCCATGCGAAACTCGACCCCATCCGCATTCCCTTGGTTGCGGCGATGCCGTGCAGGCCGGTCGGTGCAGGTGCGGCCGTTCCACGGGCGCCGGCCGATACGGCAAGACCCGTCAGCATCGCCAGCCCGGTGCGTCGCGTAATTTCCACAGCACATCCTCTCTTTTATGATAGCGCTAACGCTGGCGGTTTCTCCGTAACAGGTCAATCCCGAAGCCTCTGGTTTGATACGCAAACTGGATGGCCGAAGACGCAACGGTTCGGTGGCAAGCGGGCCCTGGACGTGTCTATGCAACGGGGGAAGGCGGGCCCGGTTCAATCAGCCGTTCTGCAACGACCCGCATCGCCTCGACATCCCGGCCGCAATAGAGGCGCAGGGCGGCATCGAGTTCGGCGCGGCGCGCCGGCGTAGATGCGACGTCGACCGCTTCGCGATACGCCGCGACCGCGTCGCCGCCGTCCCGTACGGCCAGCGTGGCATAATCGAGATGAGGTGCGATCGTCGGCAGGACCGCCTTGATCGACCAGCTTCCGCGCTGGTCCCGGTGGTACCAATGGTCGCGGGTGACGGGGAGCAGATCGACGATGCGCGCGGCGAGATCGTCGAGCACGGCGGCGAGATCGGGATAGGCACGCGCGAGGCGCAGCACGACGTCGCGTTCGAAACGGGCGTGCCAGGCAATGACCGCGCCGGTCCGTGGCAGTGCGGCAAGCGCCTCGGCACAGGCGCGACGCGGATCGTCGCCGCTCAGGTCGAGGAACTCGTGTCGTACGATGCCGTGGTCAGCGGCTTCGACATCCGCGACGAATTGAAACGGCACCTGCTCGTAGGGCGAGCAGCCGGGCCAGACCGGCAACGCGTTGCTGACGGTTTCGAAGTCCAGCCAGATGCGCGGATACGACCAGCCGGCCATCGCCTGCGCAGCGCCCGCGGGATCATGCTCGACCTGACCGGTCATCGTGGCGCGGTGGACGCGGCGGTCGGTGTCGGAGCGCAGATCCTCTACTGTGACGAGCGTCAGGTCGTCGATGCCGCGGCGCAGGAACGCTTTGCCTGCGCCGCGCGGCAGGATCGTCACGGGCCAGGACGGACCCGGCGGCAAACCTGCGTGGCAATAGTCGGTGAAGACACAGGTGTACGGCGCGTGGCAGTGATCGCCGATGATCGCTGCAGGTTCGCTTTGTGTAAGCAAGGCCTTGGCCGCACCGATGCGCGCGCCTTGTGTCGCCACGATCGGCGCAACCAGCGCGGTCACGTCGGTATCGACGAACAGCCCGCCGCGGTCCCCCGAGCGGTCCAGTGTGAAGTCCCGATCGAGGTGGCGGACGTGAACCGATGTGATGCGGAGGCCGTTGGCGGCCGCGACCCAGGCCTGAGTCGCGAGCGCGGCGAGATGATCCGGCTTTGCCTTGGTCGAACCGCGAACGGCAATGATGCGCCAGCCGTCGCCATCCGGTTCGAGGATATCGACGATCGCCTGCACGCCGTCGTGCAGGAACTGCGCGCCCGCGATGGTCTGGCGCGTCGCAATCGCTGCGCCGGTCGCTGCTGACTCTGCCGATCGACTGGAGGCGGGGTCGATCATGACCATGTCAGGGATCTGCCGCCGCGCCTCGGCAGCAATCGCATGCGCGGTCGCCCGACGATCGGCGGCATCGTCCGCCGAGCCTGCGCTGTCGGGCCGAAACGTCATCAGCCACAATTGCCGCGGGCAACGCTCGAACGCGGCGAGGCGCGATGGCGAGAGCGTGTCAGGCGGCAAAATCACACCCCTCCATCGACCATCCGTCCCAGCGCATCACGAGATCCCGCGCGTCGCGCGACGTTGCGGGATCGACCGCGACCGCGTCGATCCGTTCGGCCTGGCGTTCGATCAGGCCGAGCCACTTGGCGCGGACCGGCTCGACGTCCGCCGGGAGCATGTAGCGATGCCATAATCGTGCGACGCGTCGTTCGATGAAAAGGCGCTCGAGCACGTCGCGCGTGCGGTCCAACGGCAGTCCGGCATGGCTGCGCCGCAATTCGCCGACGATATGCGACGGATAGATCTCGCGGCGGGTCTTGAGCAGGTCGAGAATGGCCCGTTCGATCATCGTCTCGTCGATCGCCGTGGTGGTCGGCATGAAACCTCCGTCAAAGGATGCGGTCACCGCGCGAGCGCGATCAACTGGGCAAGACCGTTGGTACCGGTCTTGGCGACGATGGCCGCGCGGTGATCTTCGACCGTCTTGGGGCTGAGCCCGAGGATGTCGGCAACGGCCTTGTTGCTATGTCCCTGCACGAGTAGGTCGAACACCTGACGTTCGCGCGCCGACAGGGCTGCGGTTCGTGCGCGGATGCTGCGTTGGCGCCGGGACCATGCGACCCCCTCGTCAACGGCGCTGAGGAGGCGTGTCTCGTCGAGCGGCTTTTCCAGATAATCGAGGCCGCCATAGCGCCGCACCGAATCCACGGCATTCGCGGTCGTCGGCCACGCGGTCATGAAGACGATCGCAACCGCGGGGTCGATCATCCGCACGCGGTCGGCAAAGCCGAAGCCGTCGAGGTCGCCCATCATGATGTCGGTGACGATGCACAGCGCCGGTGCTTCGGCATAGACCGACAGCAGCATGACCGGGTCGAGAAAGGGTTCGGCGGCATGACCGTGACGGCAGAGGAGGCGTGCGACAGCCGCGCCGAGGTCATGGTCGTCATCGACGACATAGACGGCGGCACGATCCGGCTGATTGGCGGGGCGTGTCATGGCTCGGCTCCGGGGCGCGGGAGGGATAGCGTCGCGCAGATGGTGCCGTCGGCGTGCGTGACACGCTCCACCGTGCCGCCATGGGCTTCGACGATCGCCCGCGCCACGAGCGCCCCGACGCCCATGCCGGGGCGTGCTTCCCGCCGATCGGGGCAGCGGTTCGCGACCATGACCACGACCCGGTCCTCGTTCTGATGGGCAGAGAGCGCGACACGACCGTCGCACGCCTGCACCGCATTGCGGACCAGATTGACCACCGCCTGCGCGAGCTCGATCTCCTGGCCGAAGACGACCAGGTCGGGATCGATGGGCGACACCTCCACCACGACCCGCGCCGCCCTGGCCTCGGCACGGGTCAATGCCGTGACGGTCTCGACCAGCGCGGACAGGGGCAGGGCGCTTGGTTCGTCGACCGATCGACCGCCGAAACGGCGCAGCCGGCGGACCAGCGTGGACAGCGCCGCCGCCTTGCGGTCGATCAGCGCGGCGGTCTGGGCGATGTCCGGATCCGCGGCGACGGTGATCTCGTGCAGGTGCTTGGCCTCGATCGCCAGCGTCGAAAGCGGCTGGCTGATCTCGTGGATCACCGCCACCGACATGGCGCGCAGCGTCTTCAACCGTTCCGCTTGGAACAGCATGCGGTCGCGGCGCGACAGGTCGCTCTGGGCCCGCGCCTGCGCATCGGCGAAGCTGCCGGCGAGGTAGCCGACGACGACGATCGATGCGAGGCTCATATGCAAGGCGAGGCGTTCGGCGACGGGCAGGTCGGTCGCGGTAAAGGGCAGGACGATCGCCGCCACGATCACGATCGCACACCAGCCCGCGGTGCGGCCGAAGCGCAAGCCGATCCAGGCGACCGCGAGCAGCGCCGGGGCGGCGGGGACGCCCAGCCCGATCTCCGCCAGCAGCGTGCTCGCGGCGATCGCTGCGCCGAGGACGAGGGCGGCTTCGGCCAGTCCGGCAAGCTGGCGGAGCGTCGGGCGGTGCAGTGCCCGGGGCCGGTCCTGCCCCGCATGGACCACCCAGAGCAAGGGCGGGGCGATCAGCAACACGCCGAGCAGGTCGCCGACGACAAAGCCCGTCAGCGATGCCACCGTCTGACGAAGGCCCGAGACGCCCGTTAATTCGGGACTGAACAAGGTCCAGGGCAGCGCCGCCATGGTCGCCGCGACCGGCGCGGTGACTGCGGCGAGGCCGAGCGGCATCGGCGCGACGCCGAGGCTCGATTGCGACCGCGCCGCGACGTGGCGGACCAGCCAGACGACGATGCCATAGGTCAGCGCGGGCCGGGCGACGCCGTTTGCCGCGGTCAGCCAGCCGGCCTGGCCCGGAACGATGATGCCGGCGATCGTCTGCACGATCAGTTCCGTCGCCATCACCGCTAGCGTCAGCCGCGGGCCACGGCTCCACAGCAGCGCCAGCCTGACGCCAGCGGCGGGATAGAGCAGCGAGTAGAAGCCCTGACCGCCCCATCCTGCCGCGGCCTGGTGCGCGGCCGCAAACGCTGCTGCATAGCCGATGAGCCAGGGAAGGTCGGCCAATCGTGGCACTGTTTTGCCGGCTACGGCACCGATCGAGAGGCGGGGCGGAGAGGGAGGCAGCGGCATTGAGGGCTGCCTAGCCGCATCCGGCGCCGATAGGCCATCGGGGAAATTCCCGGGTTTTCGGCGCGGCGGCGATGGCCATGATGATCGCGAGCCAGCCCCGGGAATGTATCGATGCCAGCCCATAGTGTCTCGCGATCGCGGAATCGTCACCGCGTAACGGGCGCAGCCGTACGATGACGGAAGGACCTGATCCGATTCACGCGGTGCGCGAGCTCTGGTACCAGAAGGATGGCAGCGTCATCGTCTACAGCCATCAGGTCGTGCCGCGGCGGTGGTGGAACCGCCTGACGCGGCCGATCGGCGTGCTGCTGATCGTGCTCGCCGTCGCGTGGCCCGCATTGCTGCTATCTCATGGATGGACATGGCTGGGTCTGGCGTTTGCCATTGGCGACGTGTGCGTCGTGCTCGTCGGCCGCGATCTGATCCTGTGGGGGGCCAGGCGCTGGAGCGATCCGTAGACAACCGCGCTTAGACGCGGAATCGGAAGGTCTGCGCAGCAGGGCGGGCGCCCTGACGGGCTTGTGGCTCGCCAGGGCACATCATGCAATGGCCGGCCCCCCGACCGGCTGGTCAGTCGCCGGGGAGGGCGGCACCGGCGACTGCGAACAGATCCGCCGCGGAGTGGCGGGACAGGTCGATCGGAAACGCCGCGCTCATCGACACGCCCGCCGGCGCGTCGTTCGCATCGAAGCCGAGCGCGCGGCAGGCCGCCACGCTTGCCTTGGTCCTGCAGGCAAGCCCGCCGCCATGTGCAAAGACGTTCAGAAGTACCCGGCGTGCGTGCGAGCGCGGCCGGATGCGCAGATCGGGAACGTCGGTATAATAGATCTCCAGCGCGCCGGGGCAGAGCCGGGCGAGATCGTCGAGCAGCGCCTCGCGCTCGTTCGGTGCGGCGGTCGGTTCGGTGCGCAGCGCCTCCTCGTCACCGTCGGTTTCATCGTCGGCCTCGCTCTCTCCGGCCAGATCTTCGACGGCGGGTGCGGGGCGGTCGGCGAGCAGCCGGGCGAGCCGCTCCTCGAACGCGACCGGATCGACCGCTGGCGCGTCGCCAAGTTCGGTGCCGTCGTTGCAGGGCGGCATGAACGCGGCAATGAGGTCCCGCTCGATCGGCGCCAGCCAGTGCTTCTTCACCCATACGCTCGGCCGCTGCCCGGGCTCGGGGAGAACGGTCGCGGCCAGGTCGCGCGGCAATTGGAGATAGGTGAAGCCGAGGTGATCGAGCATCGTGGCCTCGTTCCCCGGCCCGAACACATCCCAGTGTGCAGCCGCGAGCTGCGCCTTGGCGAAGGTGCAGCTGCCGCCCTTGCGCTGGAGAAGCGGGCTTTCATCGCCGTTCAGTGCCAGCATCGCGACGATCGTCTCGATCGGTCCGTTGGGCTCTGCGGCGGCGAGCGCATGCAGTTGCTTGAGATGCCGACGGGCGAAGGTGACATAGGGCGAGCGCAGCGTCTGATAGGTGACGTGCTTCTCCCAGCGCTCGAGGACCGATCCGCCAAAGGGCCGCTCGGCCTTGCCGGCATATAGGCCGACATAGACGAGCCGGTCGTCATGGAACATGCCGTAGATGCCGGGCCCGCGCAGTGCCTCCGGCTCCCCCGCCCAGGGTGCCCGCGGCACGGCGCGCAGGTTCATCCATGCCGGCTTGCCGAGCGTGGGCGGCACGGGACGCAGGGTAAACAGCTCGGAAGCCCGGTAAAACGGCATGCGCAATGTCTCCTCATGGGGTGGCCATGCGGCTTAGGCGGGCGCGCGCGCGACCGGCTATCCGGGGTTTTCCCGGGGGGCGACATCGCCGGCGGCCCGTCCCAAGGGCTGCCGGCCGCGGGGCGCGCTAGAAGCCGACGCGAAGCGAGACGTCGACCGCGCGGGGACGGCCGAGCACCCATTGCTGGTTGTTGTACGTGCTGATCGCATAGTTTCGGTCGAATAAATTGTAGCCGTGGATGTCGACCGCGAGCCGTGGCGTCACTGCATAGGAGAGCGTTGCATCGACCATGGTGTAGCTGGGGACGCGAAAGCTGTTGGCGTTGTCCGAATAGCGGCGCCCGACGTAGCGCAGCCCGGCGCGCGCCTGGAGCGCACGCGTTGCGTTCCAGCGCAGCCAGAGATTGGCGAGCGTCTCGGGCACGTCCGGCGGGGTATTGCCGTCAAAGCGCGTGTCGCCGGAGACGAAGTCGTCGAACGTCGCGTCGAGCACGCTGCCATTCGCATCGATCCCGACACCGTAAGGCAGATCGAGCGATACCGCGGCCTCGATACCCCTGGCCGATCGCTGGCCTACCTGCTCGACCGGGCTCGTCGGGGTCAGCTGCGCCAGCAGGCGCTTCTTGACGATGCGGTAGGCGGCGAGGGTGGCGGTGCCGCGACCGTCGAGGAACACCGCCTTGGCGCCAACCTCGACCTGGTCGCCAACCGCGTTGCTGAACTGCACCTGCCCGGTCGAATAGGTCGTCAGCGTCCCCAGCGGGTCCACGCCGGTGGCATATTGCCCATAGAGCGACACCGTCGGGATCGGCTGATAGACGCTCCCGACCCGCCAGGTCACATTGTGCAGCCGCTTGTCGAGCGCGAAGGTCTCGGTGGTGGCGCCGCCCGGATAGTCGATCGACCAGCGGCGGATCGTGTCGCGTTCGTAGCGCACGCCACCGACGATCGAGACGTGCGTGCCGAGCTTCAGCCGATCCTCGGCAAAGACCGCATATTCGGTCGTGCGCGTGCGATAGCGCGGTGCGATGCCTTGCGTGTCGATGATCAGACCGGGATCGAACGCGAAGGGATCGACCTCCGAAACCTGCGGGTCAGCCCCGAAATTGTGGGAATATGTCAGTTTGATAAGGTTGACATCGAAGCCCATGACCAAGTCGTTGCCGACGCCATCGGCGATGCCCGTCCTGAACGTCACGCTGCCCTGGTCTCCCCACTGCGTCTGATCATGGACGATGCCGGTCATGTCGGTACGCAGGATGCCACCGGGTGTGCCGGTGTTGCCACTGCCGTTGGCGCAGACCCCGTCTGCGGCGACCCAGCAATAGGTTTCGAGATTGAGCCAGGAGCGTTTGGAGGTGAGGCGATAGGCCTGGTTGCTGACGGTGACCGCATCGCTCGGCGTCCAGTCGACCTGCAGGCTGGTGCGGTTGTCCAGGTAGCGGATGACGCCGTCGC